>WTGH01000047.1 GCA_011523655.1 Rhodospirillaceae bacterium | reverse complement strand
AACCAGGGAGTCCCTACCCTCTTCTCCCTGACACACAACTCTTGACGTTACCGGCCGGCGTGGACGGCATGGCAGGCCGGCGTCCCCGTCCGGCGTTGTAGGGGAAGGTCTGAAACCCTCACCTACGGACCGGAGGGCGGGTGCGGTTCCGGCGTCGGACGGCACGGCGCGAGGCGGGAGAGCATCGCGACCGCCACAAGCAGCAGCAGGAATACGAAGTCACCGTAACGTGCGTAGAGCGTCGGCGGGCGGGCCCTGGGCAGGTCCGCGTCGAGCACGCCGCGGGCGCCGAGCGGCAAAAGACCCGTCACGCGGCCCCAGGGATCGACCACCGCCGAAATCCCGGTGTTGGCGGCGCGCACCATCGGCAGGCCCTGTTCGATCGTGCGCAGGCGCGCAGCGGCGAAGTGCTGGTATGGCCCGGCGCTGTTGCCGAACCAGGCGTCGTTGGTCAGGTTCAACAGCCAGCCGGGCCGGGTCGCGCCGACGGCTTCGGCCGGGAAGATCGCCTCGTAGCAGATCAGCGGGCTGGCGTCGGGTGCTCCGGGCACCGCGATGCTGCGCGGGCCGGGGCCGAAGGCGTAGTCCCGGCGCCCGTGGGCAATCTTCGTCACCCCGATCCGGCCGAGAAAGGCCCGCGCCGGCACATATTCGCCGAACGGCACCAGATGATGCTTGTCGTAGGTGCTGACCGGCTTCCCCGATTTATCGACGACATGGATGCTGTTCCAGGTGTCGGGCCCGGCGTCGCGGTTGGCGCCGGTAATCAGCACGCCCCGGTCGGGAACGGCGGCGAGCAGGAGCCGCCGGATATCGCCCTCGACGGCCACGACGGCGTGGCGGGTCTGAAGCCGGTAGGGCAGCGCCGTTTCCGGCCAGACGACGTGGGTGACCCCGTCGAAGCCGTCCGAGCGGGTGAGCGCCGCGTAGCGCAGCAGGATGGGCCGGCGGGCGCCGGGCCGCCATTTCAGGCTCTGGGCGACGGCGCCCTGCACGATGCGCAACCAGACGCCGGGCACCGCCTCGACCGCGGCCGGAACGGTAAAAAAACCGGTGACGAGCACGGCGGCCGTTGCCGCCGTCAGGCCGCCCGTCCAGGCGAGCGTGCGCCGGGTCCGCGCCGCCTTGCCGATCAGCGCAGCCGGGAGCGTGGCCAGGGCGACGGTCACCAGGCTCAGGCCGAACGGCCCCCACCAGGCCAGGGACTGCGCCGCGCCGGGAAACTCAGCCCAGACCGTCGCGGCAAGATTCCAGGGAAACCCGGTGAGGATGACGCCGCGCACCCATTCCAGCGCCGCCCACGCGGCGGCCAGCGCCAGCACGCGCCGGACGCCGCCGCCCGGCGCGGCCCGCCATGCGATACCTGTCGCAGCGGCTGTCGTCGCCGCGAGCACGGCGCCGAGCCCGAACACGTTGAACGGAATCATCCAGGTAAACCGGCCCGGCAGGAACCCGATGGCGAGCGCGATCCAGAGCGCCAGCACAAGGGCGGCGGCGGCGACGGCGCCGACCCATCGACGGCCGATCCGCCTGCGGCCGGCCAGCCGCGCACCCAGCGCGCCGGCCGCAATGGCCGCCGCCGGGAAACCGGCGAGCCCGGCGACAAGCAGCAGGTCCCTGTCAAGGTCGCCGGGAACGTCGATCACCACCGGCAGGCCGAGCCAGTACAGGCCGGCCGAGAAATAGCCGATGCCGAACAGCCAGCCCGCGGCCAGGGCCGGGCCGAGCCGGTCTATCGCCTCCAGCCGCAGGAACAGCAGCCCGAACCCGACGAACAGCAGCGGCAGGAGATGCAGCGGCGGCTGGGCCAGGGCACAGAGCCCGCCGGCGACGATCGGCAGGACGGCGTCGCGCCAGCCCGTTCGCGGCATCGGCGGCCCGGCGCCGGGTTCGGCCGGTTCAGCGGCGTCCGTGCGGTCGGGCGGCACGGTTCCGGCGGGAAAAGGCAGCGGGCGGCGGGACCGTCAATGTGCGCTGCTGTCTTCCGCCCGCCGCGCAGGCAACCTGCGCAGGCGCACCCGATGGATGCGCCGCGGGTCGGCCTGCTGCACCTCCAGTTCGATGCCGCTCGAATGGGAAATCAGTTCGCCGCGGGTCGGCACGCGGTTGGCGAGAAGAAAGACCAGCCCGCCGATGGTATCGATATCGTCGCGTTCCTCGTCGGTCAGCAGGTCGCCATACAGCGCTTCCAGATCTTCGAGCCGGGCCCTGGCATCGGCCTCGGCGATCCCGGGGCGGACTTCCTCGATTTTCGGGCTTTCGGCGTCGTCGTGCTCGTCTTCGATCTCGCCGACGATTTCCTCGACCAGATCCTCGATGGTGACCAGCCCGTCGATCCCGCCATATTCGTCCACCACCAGCGCGAGATGAATCCGGGTGTCGCGCATCTCCGCCAGCAGATCGAGCACGCTCATCGACGGCGCCGCGAACAGCGGTTTGCGCACTATTTTCTCGAGCTTGAAGCTGCGCCGCTTGCTCCAGTAGGGCAGCACATCCTTGATGTGCACCATGCCGGCGATCTCATCGAGCGTGCCGCGGTAGACCGGCAGACGGGAATGGGTCTCGCTGCGCGCCAGTTCGATCAGCTCCGGCAGGCCGGTCGACAGGTCGACCGCCGTGATGTCCGCCCGGGGCACCATCACGTCGCGTACCGTCAGATCGTGCAATTGGAGAATATTGTGGATCAGCCGCCGTTCGTCGGCCGCCATGGGCGCCTGCGGGCCGCCGGCGTCGTCAAGCAGTTCGCCGATCGTGTCCCGGATCTGCTCGCCGTTGCGCGGCCGGCGCAGACTGCGCAGAAAGCGCTGGATCGGGCCGCGCGCCGGCCTGGACGACGCGCCGGCAGGCGCGGCCGGTTCGCGATGGCCGTTGCCGGCTACGGCGGGCAGGCCGGCCGCCAGCGCCGGATCGGGCGGGCCTCCGGCGGACCGGCCGATGCTACTGTCAGAGGACGCGCTTTCCTGCGTGTCGCCCGAATCTTCAGGCATGTTCCAATTCCAGGTGCTCCAGGGGAGGCCCTGCCTCGTGTGAACCAGCATAGGGATTGGCGACGCCCAATCCAGCCAGAATTGCGATCTCCAGCTCCTCCATCCGCTCGGCTTCGGATGCGGTGCCGTGATCGTAGCCCAGCAGATGCAGCATGCCGTGAACCGCGAGGTGGGTCAGATGATCGGCGGGCGTCCGCCCGAGGCTGTCGGCCTCGCGCAGCACGGTCTCGCCGGACAGGACGATATCGCCCAGAAGGCCGCCGGGAGGGCGGTTCCGATCCGGGGCATCGCCGCCCGGCGCCGGCATATCGAGGGGGAAGGACAGCACATTCGTCGGCCGGTCGAGTCCCCGATGGTCCCGGTTGAGGGCGCGAATTGCCCGATCGTCGGCGATCGTAATCCCGATCTCCCATCCGGCCAGGTCCAGGCCGGGCAACGCCCCGGCCACGGCGCGGATCGCCGCCCGGCACAGGGCTTCGGCATCGCCGTCGGCAATCCGCCAGCAGTTCGGGGCGAGATCGAACGCAATCTGCGGGACCGTCATCGCGCCGGTGCGTCCTCCTCCGGTTCCAGGTTCAGCCTGCCCTGGGCATTGTCCCGTGCGTCATACGCCTGAACGATGCGCGAAACGAGATCGTGGCGCACGACATCGACATGGCCGAAATGGGCGAAACCCACGCCGTCCATGCCGTCCATGATATCCACGGCGTCGCGCAGGCCGGAGCGGACGCCGCGCGGCAGGTCGACCTGGCTGAGGTCGCCGGTCACGACCATGCGCGAGTTTTCGCCGAGGCGCGTCAGCAGCATCTTCATCTGCATCGGCGTGGTGTTCTGCGCCTCGTCGAGAATGATGAAGGCGTTGGACAGGGTCCGCCCGCGCATGAACGCCAGCGGCGCCACCTCGATCTCGCCGCTCTCCAGCTTCTTCATGACGCGGTCGCCGGGCAGCATCTCGTAGAGCGCATCGTAGAGCGGCCGCAGATAGGGATCGACCTTTTCGCGCAGATCGCCGGGCAGGAAGCCCAGGCGCTCGCCGGCCTCGACCGCCGGCCGCGACAGGATCAGCCGCTCGACCTGCCCGCTCTGCATCATGTTCACCGCGCAGGCGACCGCCAGATAGGTCTTGCCGGTGCCAGCCGGGCCGAGCCCGAACGTCATTTCATAGGCCCGCAGCGCCCGGACATAGGCCGCCTGACCGGGCGAGCGGGCACTCACCGTCCGTTTCGGCGTCCGGATCGTAACGTCCGCCGCGTCCTTCGGGTCCGGCGGCTGTCCGGCCATGCGGATGGCGGCATCGACGTCCGGCTGGGCGACCGCGCCGCCGTTGCTCGCGGCCCTGTAGAGGGATTTCAGGGCGCTGACCGCCGTGACCTGCGCGTCCTCCGGCCCGGTGACCGTGAGGCGGTTGCCGCGGGCGTGGATGGTCACGCCGGTCTTTTGCTCCAGCCGCGCCAGATTGGCGTCGTGGGCGCCGCACAGGGCCGACATCGACGCATTGTCCTCGAAGCGCAGACTCGTGCCGCCGTCACGCGCGCCGGCCAGAACCGTTCCGGTCGCCGTCTTGCGGCTCACGCGGCCCGAACCCCTTCGGACCGGCCCGCGCCGACAGGGGCGCGCGGCGGCGCGGCGGGCGCAGCGGCCAGATGCCCGGCAAGGCTGTTGGCGGTCGCCCGCTCGATCGCGATATCGGCGATCCGGCCGAACCGGTCCGGCGGCGCCATGACATGGACCGCCTGCATCCAGGGACTGCGGCCGACCATCTGACCGGGCTTGCGGCCGGCGCGGTCGAGCAGCACCGGCATCGTCCGGCCGATGCAGGCATGGTTGAAGGCGGCCTGCTGGGCCTCGAGCAGCTGCTGGAGCGCCGCCAGCCGGGCGGCCTTCTCCGCTTCGGGCACCTGGCCGTCTGCCGTCGCCGCCGGTGTTCCGGGCCGGGCGCTGTATTTGAAGGAATAGGCCTGGGCGTAGCCGACTTCCGTGACCAGCTTCAGCGTCGCCGCGAAATCCTGGTCGGTTTCGCCCGGAAAGCCGACGATGAAATCCGACGACAGCGCCAGGTCGGGCCGGGCGGCGCGCAGCCGGTCGACCGTCCGCCGGTAGTCGGCGGCCGTATGCTTCCGGTTCATCGCCGCCAGGATGCGGTCAGACCCGCTCTGCACCGGCAGATGCAGATACGGCATCAGGGCCGGCACCTCGGCATGGGCGGCGATCAGCTCGTCATCCATGTCCCGGGGATGCGAGGTCGTGTAGCGGATCCGCTCGAGACCCTCCACGTCCGCCAGTTCCCGGATCAGCCGGCCGAGACCCCAGACGCCGCCGCCTTTGGCCCCGCCCCTGACACCGCCGGGCGCCGCGCCGGCGTAGGCGTTGACGTTCTGGCCCAGCAGCGCGATCTCCCGCGCGCCGCCGGCGACCATGCGCCGGGCTTCGGCGAGGATGGCCGCGGCCGGGCGCGAATATTCGGCGCCGCGGGTGTAGGGCACGACGCAGAAGGTGCAGAACTTGTCGCAGCCTTCCTGGACGGTCAGGAAGGCCGACGGGCCCTGGAACGCGCTCTCCTCGGGCAGGGTATCGAACTTCTCGTCGGCCTCGAACGCCTGGCCGATGGCGCTGCCGGTGCGCCGGGCCTCGGCCAGCAGCTCCGGCAGGCGGTGATAGCTCTGCGGGCCGAACACCAGATCGACCGCGGGCGCGCGCCGGCGGATTTCCGCGCCCTCGGCCTGGGCGACGCAGCCGGCGACGGCGATCGTCGCGTCCTTGCCGGCAGCGCGGCGTTCGCGCTTGATCCGCTTCAGCCGCCCGAGCTCGGAATAGACCTTTTCGGCCGCTTTCTCTCGGATGTGGCAGGTGTTCAGGATGATGAGGTCGGCATCTTCCGGCGCCTCGGCCTGCCGGTATCCGCGGGGCGCCAGAACGTCCGCCATGCGGGCGGAATCGTACACGTTCATCTGGCAGCCGTAGGTCTTGATATAGACCGATTTCTGCATGCGGGCGGTTTACCGGCGGCGGCGCAATGGCGGCGCCTTCGAGGCCCAATACGGTAAGCGCGGTAACGGGTGTGTCAAGCGGCGGCCTTTCCCGCCCGATCCGGCCCGGCGGGCGGCGGGGCCTCCCCGGCGTCGGCAAGGACTGCCGGCGGCGGCAGCCCGACGCCGACGGGCTGGTCCCGCCCGGTCAGGGACCGGGCGACTCCGGCGGCGATCACGGCGTGGCACCAGGCCGACAGGTCCTTGCGCGAGGCGAACCGGTCGATGTTCACTGGATCGTGGAACCGGACCTCGACCCGCGACCGGCCGATGCCCAGCAGCTGCCACAGATGCCCGGCCATCTCCATGTCGCCGTACCAGGCGAAGAACGGCCGCAGATGCCGGCCCATCGGAATGCCGTCCAGATGGGTGTAGGCCACGGAGACCGGCTGGACGACGACCGGCTTGTCGCCGACCCGGATGGCGGCGGCGCTGAAAAGGGCGCTGCGGAACGGCAGGACGAAATTGCCGTCGCTGCTGGTGCCCTCGGGAAACAGGACCAGGCTGTCGCCCGCGGTCAGCCGCTGCTTCAGCAGTTCGGACTGGCGGACGGCAAGGCGCGGGTTGCGGTCGACGAATACGGTGCCGCTGATCTTCGCGCAGAGGCCGAACAGCGGCCAGCCGGCGACCTCCGCCTTCGCGACGAAGCAGGCTTCGAGCAGCGCCCCGAGCACCGGGATATCCGCATAGGACGTGTGGTTGACGACATAGAGCACGGGGCCCTTCTTCACCGGTTTGCCGGCGACCTTCAGCCCGATGCCGAGCAGGCGGTTGAACACGCGATAGACGGTGATGGGCCATTTCCGCGCAAATTTCCGGCCCAGCGCCAGGTTGACCGCCTGGACGGGAATCAGCACCGCAAACCAGGCCATACAGGCGATCAGGCGAACGGTGGCGCGGACATGGGAAATGTAGAGCATGCCGCCGCCGGCCCTCAGCAACCGGAGGCCGCGCCGGTCGCGTCGCCCGAAGCGCGCCGGTCCGGAATGTCTAGCTCGCGCGTGTAATGCTTGTAGTACCGGTCGGAGACGGCGGCGACATCGACGACGACGCAAACGTCCACCGTATTGAATTCATGGTCGATCACGGCCCCGTCGCCGATTCCGCCGCCGAGGCGCAGATATCCCTTGATCATCGGCGGCAGATCGCGCAACGCCGCTTTCCTGTCGATCCGGTCGGCGGGCAGCAGATTCATATCGACGTAGCGGTCCTTGACCGCGACGGGCCGGTACCGCTCGGGCGCCAGGTGGTTGTGGTGCAAATAGGCCAGCGGCCGCGCGACCTCTTCGGGGTCGGTGCCGTGCAGGCTGGCGCAGCCGAACAGGAAGGCAATGTCGTTCGACAGGACGTAGGCCGATACGCCGCGCCAAAGGATCTGCATGGCACGTCTTGTCCGGTGGGCTGCGTCGATACAGGAGCGGCCCATTTCGAGAATTTCGCCCGGCTCGGCCACCAGCCGGTCGATGTCGTACTCCGCTGCGGAGTAGAAGCCGCCGACCTGCTCCGCGCCGGCCCGGCGCAGCATGCGATAGGTGCCGACGACGCCTTGCGGCCCGACGCCCAGATCTTCGTCCAGCACGATCAGATGATCGCAATGGGCGTCGAAAGCGTCGAAATCGCGCTTGAGCCGCGCCATCTCTCCGGTCGGCCGGGCGGCCATTTCCTCGTAGAAGATCCGATACCGGAGCGCGAGGGCGGCATCGATTTCCGCTTCGGTCTCGGCCAGCCGGACCCGCAGCCGGCCGACGCGCTCGTCGATCTGGCGCGCGGCAAAACCCTCGGCGTCACGCGGATCGGCGATGGGGAACGGCGTCATCGACGGACCGGGCTACGCCGCCGCCCGGTTCCGCCGCGCGCCGGGTGCAGCGCCGGCGCAATGCATCATGCGCCCTTCTTCTTGCGGGCGTAGAGTTCGAGCCGGTGGTCGACGATTTCATATCCGAGCTCCGCCGCGATCCGGTCCTGCAACTGCTCGATCTCGTCGTTGCGGAATTCAATGACCTCGCCGGTCTGCACATCGATCAGATGATCGTGATGCTCCTCGGGCGTTTCCTCATAGCGCGAGCGCCCGTCGCCGAAATCGTGACGGTGCAGGATATTGGCCTCTTCGAACAGGCGAACCGTCCGGTAGACGGTTGAAATGCTGATGTTCGGATCACGCTCGACAGCGCGCCGGTAGACCTGCTCGACATCGGGATGGTCTTCGCTCTCGGACAGGACGCGCGCGATCGTGCGGCGCTGTTCGGTCATGCGCAGGCCGCGTTCGTTACACAGCTTTTCGATCCGGTCGGGCATCGTCCACCGGCCTGGCCTCGGAGGCGGCGGGGCCGCGCACCGCCGCCTCCGCCGGCGCTGCGACCCATAGCGGCGACAGATTATCGCGTCAGCGGTGGAGACACGAGTCCTGAAAGCGAATTCCGCGGCAGCAAATCGCCGCCCGGCGGCGCGGCCTAATCGCTGCGCCCGCCGCCCTGACTGCGCCCGCTGGTGCCCAGACCGATCTGCTTGGCGAGCTGGCTGCGGCGCTTCGCGTAGTTCGGCGCGACCATCGGATAGTCCGAAGGCAGGTTCCAGCGTTCCCGGTATTCTTCCGGCGTCATGTCGTAGGCGGTTTTGAGATGCCGCTTCAGCATCTTGAGCTGTTTGCCGTCTTCCAGACAGACGATGTAGTCGGGCTGGACCGATTTCTTGATCGGCACCGCAGGCCTCGGCCGCTCGGGATCGAGGGACGCGGCATCGCTGCCCTGAGCTTCGAGCGCAGCATACGTTTCTTCGATCAGCCGCGGCAGGTCGCTCAGCAGGACTGTATTGTTCGAAACATAGGACGAGACGATATCCACCGTCTGCGACAGCAGGCTTGCATGTTCGGTATTGTCTTGGTCGGACATTGCCGGTTCCGCAGGAAAATGGGCTAAAGATGCGGCCAACATACGAATTTCGCGGTAAATTGCAACCTTCTCAAAATATAATTCTGGACATTTCAAATAACGGATCGGGTAATTTCGAACGGAATTCTTGATTTTTGTTCGGTACTTGGCGTTTGTTACAGAGATTCACACATGTAAAGGCTGTGTAAGCCGGAACCCACCCGGATCGAAGACTTTAGCTGATGGGGCATGTCGGGCTCCTGTCATTTGAGTTGCGCGTTGCGGCGGGCCTCCGGCAGCCGGGCTTGCGGCGGCCGCAGGTAGAGCGGGCGCGGCAGGGCAAGGCCGGCCTTCCCGTCCTTGCCAAAGGCCTCGTAGCGGCGGGCGATCAGCGATGCGAAGGCCGCAGCACGGGGCGGACCCGCCAGCGAACCGTCCGGGGCCCGGTCTCCTCCCGTGCCGGATTCGCTGCCGGCCGGCACGGGGGTATCCGTTACCATCGGAACGCCTTCCGCCCCTGCCAGAGCGACGGCGTCGTCCGGCGCGAGAATCCCGGGATCGCAGGCCGCCGCGCCGCCCGGGCCGAACAACTGGCAATAGAGATCGTTGCGTTTGGTGTCGATGGCGACCATGCAGCCCGCCGGCGCCCGGATCGCCAGCGCCTCGAAGGTCGAGATCCCGATCGCGGGAATGCTGCGGGCGAGGGCCAGTCCGCGCGCCGCTGCCAGGCCGATGCGAATCCCGGTAAAGGCGCCCGGTCCCCGCGTGACGCCGACGGCGTCCAGCCGGCCCCAGGCCATCCCGGCCTCGGCCAGGGCCTCTTCGATCATCGGCAGGAGCCGCTCCGCCTGGCCGCGCGGCATCGCCTCGTAGCGTTCGGCGATCGCGCGATCCCCCGACCAGACCGCGACGCTGCACGCGCCGCAACTGGTATCGAATATCAGGAGCCTGGCCATGACCGTGGCGAGAATGTCGGGCTAGAGGATTTCGCAGGCCTCGTCGAAAGACATGCGCGGCGCCTGTTCCTTGAGGGCGGACCGGTCGCCGTAGCCGAGGCAGCACAGGAAATTCGACTGGAGCCGGCCGTCAGGGAAGAACTCGGCGTCGACCACGGCATTGTCGAAGCCGGACATCGGCCCGCAATCCAGCCCGAGCGCCCGCGCGGCGATAAGGAAATAGGCGCCCTGGAGCGTACCGTTGCGGAACGCGGTGATGCCGGCGTGGGGCTTGCCCTCGAACCACGACCGGGCACCGGGCGCCTTGGGGAAATAGCGCGGCAGATGTTCGAAAAAACGGGTGTCGTGCGCGACGATGGCGACGACCGGAGCGGCCAGGGTCTTTTCGAGATTGGTCGCGGACAGGGCCGGGCGAAGCCGCTCTTTCTGATCCTGCGATTTCAGGAACAGGATGCGCGCGGGCTGGCCGTTGGCGCTGGTCGGGCCCCATTTCGTCAGGTCCCACACGGCGGTCAGCGTCTCGTCGGACACCGGCCGGTCGGTATAGCGGTCGAAGGATCGGGCGCTGCGCAGGATCAGGTCGAGCGTCGCCGGGTCGGCGGTCATCAATAGACCGCCCGGACTTCGTGCACCTCCGGCACATAGTGGCGCAGCATGTTCTCGATGCCCGCCTTGAGCGTCATCGTCGAACTCGGACAGCCCGAGCAGGCGCCCTGCATGGTGAGATAGACCACGCCGCTGTCGAAGCCGTGGAACTGGATGTCGCCGCCGTCCATTGCGACGGCCGGGCGGACCCGGGTATCGATCAGCTCGCGGATCTGCTGCACCACCGGATCGTCGTCGTCCGCGCCGGGCATCTCGTCGCCCGTTTCGGCCCGCTCCGGCGCCATGACCGGCCGGCCGGCCGTGAAATGCTCCATGATCACGCCGAGCACCGGCGGCTTGAGCAAGGGCCAGTCGGAGTGGCCGGCCTTGGTGACGGTGATGAAATCCGAGCCCAGGAACACGCCGGCGACGCCGTCGATGCCGAACAGCGCCTCGGCGAGCGGCGAGCGGCCGTCCGCCGCCTCCGCTGTCGGAAAGTCGGCGGTGCCCTGCTCCAGCACCGTGCGGCCGGGCAGGAATTTCAGGGTCACCGGGTTCGGCGTTTCGGCGGTCTGGATGAACATCGCAATCTCTCGCGGTCGGAGGGCCGTGTCGGAACTGCCCCCGGGGAGAGGGAAGCGGCCGATCGGAAGCTGCCGGGAAAGTGGTACAGCGGGCGATTGGCGTCAAGCAGAGCGGCCGTGGGAACCCGCAGCGGGCCTCGTCGCCGCGTGCGGACGCTCCGGCAGAGATCAGAGAGTCTGTGCGATCCCGCCGAGGGTGTGCGGCCAGAACAGGGTGTCGAGCGCCAGCTCGCCGAGGCTGAGGTCGGCGGTCAAGACCAGCACGACCAGCGTCACCGCGGCGCCGAACAGGTAGCAGCGGATCAGCAGAATCAGCGCCTTGCGGGCGCGCAGGCGCGCCTCGGCGATTTCCGGCGCCCGCTCCTCGGCGCCGCCGTCGCGATTGTCGTCGGGTCGGCCGGCCATAGGCGGCATCATCCGGCAAAATCGAACCGGGCCGCAAGCTCCAGATGGGGCGACCAGAGGAACTGGTCGACCGGCCGCAGGCGGGTCAGCCGGTAGCCGCCGTCCGCCAGGATGCGGGCGTCGCGCATGAAGGTGCCCGGGTCACAGGACACCGCGACGACGACCGGAACCCCCGCCGCCGCAATCTCTGCGGCCTGCGCCTTCGCCCCGGCGCGCGGCGGATCGAAGACGACGAAATCGGCTTCTGCCAGTTCGCGCGCCGGGACCGGCCGGCGCATCAGGTTGCGCGGTTCGGCGTGCAGCTTCGCCAGGCCGGCGCGCCGCACCGCCGCGCCAAGATTGGCGATGGCCGCCTTGTCGATGTCGGCAGCCGAGACGGAACAGCCGCGCCCGGCCAGCGGCAGGGCGAAGGCGCCGGAGCCGCAAAACAGGTCGAAGGCCGAGGCCGCGCCCTCCGCCGCTTCCACGGCGAAGCCGGTCAGCGCGGCCTCGCCGTCCGCCGTGGCCTGGGCAAAGGCGCCGGGCGCCAGCGCTACGGGAAAGCCGCCGTAGACCGCCCGCACCGGGCGAGCCTCTGCGAGCACCTCGGCGCCGTCCTGCTTCGGATGGGCGCGCGCCACCCGGGCCAGATTTTCGCGGGCCAGCAGATCGACCAGAGCGTCCCGTCCCGCGCCGCCCAGCCGCGCAGCGGTACGGACCAGCAGGTCGATGCCGCTGTCGGTCATGGCGACATGGGCATCCGCCCTGTCCCCGGTCGTCAACGCCGCTGCCGCCCAGGCGCGCAGCGGTTCGATCAGGGCGGCGATTTCCGGCAGGACTACCGGACAGGCGGCAAGGTCGACGACGCGATGGCTGTGGCGCTCGCTGAAACCGACGATGGCGTCGTCGCGCCGTCGCCGGATGGCGAACGTCGCGCGCCGCCGGCTGCCGGGCGGGCTGGCGTGCAGCGGTTCGACGGTCGTGCCCTCCAGCCCGTTGCGGGCGAGCAGGCTGCGCAGCATGCCCATCTTCCATGCGTCATAGGCTTCGGCCGCCAGGTGTTGCAACGCACAGCCGCCGCAGTCACCGAAATGCCGGCACGGCGGCTCCCGCCGGTCCGGCCCGGCCTCCAGCAACGATAACAGCCGGCCGCGAAACCGGCCGGGGCCGGCTTCGGTGAGCGCGACCCTGACCCGGTCGCCCGGTGCGGTGGCGGGGACGTGGACGACCCCTCCCGTCACCGCCGCCACGCCGTCGCCGCGCCGGCCGATGCTTTCGATCGTCACCTCGGCCCGGAAGCCGGTCATGTCAGCCGGCGCTTCCGCCGTCGTATCCGGCGCAGATCAGGAATTCGCGGTTGCCCTCCGGCCCGGTCACCGGGCTCTCCTCGATGCCGGCGACCGACCAGCCGGGCTGTCCGTCGAGCCAGGCCCGCAGGTCCCGGCACACCGCCTCGTGCACCGCCGTGTCGCGCACCACGCCGCCCCTGCCGACCTGCCCGCGCCCGGCCTGGAACTGGGGCTTGATCAGGGCGATCAGCCAGGCGCCGGGGGCGGCCAGCGCCATGCCGGCCGGCAACACGGTTTCCAGCCCGATGAAGCTGGCGTCGCAGACCACGGCGCCGAGCGGGTCCGGCACGAGATCGCGGGTCAGATGCCGGGCGTTGGTCTTTTCCAACACGACCACGCGCGCATCGGTGCGCAGTTTCCAGGCAAGCTGGCCGTGGCCGACATCGACGGCGTAGACCTTTGCCGCACCGCGATGGAGCAGGACGTCGGTAAAGCCGCCGGTCGAAGCGCCGATATCGAGACAGACCCGCCCGGCCGGATCGACGCCGAAACGCTCGATGCCGTGCGCCAGCTTCAGCCCGCCGCGCGAGACCCAGGGATGGTCCTGTCCGCGCACCGTCAGCGCATCGTCGTCCGGAACGTTTGCCCCCGGCTTGTCGATGCGCCGCTCGCCCTGGAACACGACTCCGGCCATCACCAGCGCCTGCGCCTTGTTGCGCGAGTCGGCCAGGCCACGCTCCACCAGCAACTGGTCGACGCGTTTTTTGACGGGTTTGGCGGCGTTCCGGGCCATGCGCCATTCTATGCCTGCGCCGCCGGCTCTGGCGAGAGATTGCCGGACCGGGTCATCCGGTTGAAGCGGGTGACGAAGAATACCGCCGTCGACGCCAGACCCAGCGCAAGGCCGATCCAGATGCCGACGGCGCCCCAGCCGACGGCGAATCCGAGGGTCCAGCCGACGCCGAAGCCGACGATCCAGTAACCGACCGCGGCGGCCACCATCGGGATCCGCGTATCGTTGAGCCCGCGCAGGGCGCCGGCGCAGATGGCCTGCATGCCGTCGACGATCTGGAAGGCGGCGGCGACGTAGAGCAGGCTCGCGGCCAGCGCCAGCACCTCGGCCGATCCGGCCATGCCCCGGTCGAGGAACAGGCCGGCGAGCGTGGCGGGAAACAACGCGATCAGCAGGCTCATGGCGGACATGAAGACGATGCCGAGGGCGAGGGCGGAAAATCCGGCCCGCCGGATCCCGGCCGGATCCCGGCGGCCGAGCGCCTGGCCGACCCGCACGGTCGCCGCCTGGCCGATCCCCATCGGCACCATGAAGGTGACGGCGGCGACCTGGATCGCGATGTGATGGGCGGCGATGGCCGTGGCGCCGATCCAGCCCATCATCACCACGGCGAAGGCGAAGACGCCCATCTCGATCAGGTAGATGCCGGCGATCGGCAGGCCGATGGCGAAGATCCGGCGGAAGACCGCCCAGTCCGGGCGCCAGAACCGTGCCAGGATGCGATAGTCGCGCAGGTCCCGGCTGCGGGTGCTGAACCACAGGAGCCCCAGGAACAGGAAGGTCTGGACGATGGTCGTCGCCAGCCCCGCCCCGGCCAGTTCCATGCGCGGCGCGCCCAGCTCGCCGAAGATCAGCGCATAATCCAGCAACGCATTGAGCGGTATGCCGGCCAGCATCATCCACAGCGCCGGCTTCGGCCGGTTGAGCGCCGCGCCGAAACAGCGCAGCACGACGAAGCCGACGATCATCGGCAGGCTCCAGGCGACCATGGCGAGATAGTCCCCGGCGCCACGGACCGCGACGGCCGGCTGGTCCATCCAGAGCAGCACCGGCTCCATCGCCAGCAGCGCGAACAGGCCGGGCACGGAAACCAGGGCGGTCACCCACAGGCCCTGGCGCGTCACCCGGCGCACGCCGACCGGGTCTTCCGCGCCGAAGGCCTGGGCGGCGAGCGGCGCGACCGCCGTGACCAGCCCCATTCCGGTGACCGACCACAGGAAGATCAGAGTGCTGCCGAGCGCCGCGCCGGCCAGCGCCTCCTTGCCCAGCCGCCCGATCATCAGGACGTCGACGGTCGACATGGCGATCTGGCTGAGTTGCATCAGCGCCAGCGGCACAGCCAGACGGATCGTCTGCCGCGCTTCCAAAATCCAGATTTCCGGCCGGGCTTCCGGTCGTGCCGCTGTCATGGTCTTCGAGTTTGCGTTCGGATTGTGCGCAGGGCGGGCGGATATGGTGTCGTTCCGGCCCCGCCTTCAAGGACTGGGCCTTCAAGGTCTGGCACGGCAGGGCAGCTGTGCTATGACCCCCGGACACCGCCTGCCGCGAGATTACCTGCTTAGGGCCCTGCGATGTTGAGCGAAACCGCCGCCCGGACTGCCGCCGAACTGCTGCTCAAGGCCCGCGGCGATCACCGGCGGCTGGACAGGCTGCCGCCGGACTGCACGCCGGAGACCGTCGAGGACGGCATGGCGATCCAGAACGCACTGGCGGACCTCTGGGGCCTGGAAGTCGCCGGCTGGAAGGTCGGCGCGGCGAGCGCGGCGGCGATGGAAATGCTCGGCACCGATGCGCCCTTTCCGGGCCGGGTCTTCGCGCCCTACCTGCTGGACAGCCCGGCAGGCGTCGCCGCCGAAGCCCTGCACAAATGCGCGGTCGAATGCGAGTTCGCCTTCTGGCTCGGCCGCGATCTGCCGCCGCGCGACGCCGACTACGGAATGGACGAGATCCGCGACGCGGTAACGGACGCCTATCCGGCCATCGAACTGGTCAACGATTACTGGGTCGACGGCTTCGCGCTCGGCGTCGCGCATTTCGTCGCCGACAACGGCTCGAACGGCGGGCTCGTGCTCGGCCCTTCGATCGGCGACTGGCGCGAACGCGACCTCGCCGCTGCGGCAGCGACGCTGTCCATCGACGGCGAGCCCACCGCCAGAGGCAGCGGTGCCGACGTGCTCGGCCATCCGCTCAACACGCTGGTCTGGCTCGCCAACGATCTCTCCCGGCGCGGTGTCGGGCTGCAGGAAGGCCAGGTCGTCACCACCGGCTCCATGACCGGCATGACACCCTGCCGCCCCGGTGCGACGGCCGTGGGCGATTTCGGTGCGCTGGGCACCGTGCAGGTAACGTTTGAACTTTAGGGCCGCACCATGACACCTGACGCCGCAAGACAGGCCGCACGAGCGCTGATCGACGCCCGCAACGCGGTGACGGCGCTGGAAGACCTGCCCGAAGGCTGTATCCCGGCGACCGCCGACGACAGCCGCGCCATTCAGGAAGCCATGGCCGATCTCTGCGGCTGGCCGCTCGCCGGCTACAAGATCGGCTGCACCACCGCCGCCGCCCAGGAGATGCTGAAAACGGACAGGCCGTTTCCGGGCAGGGTCTTCGGCCCTTTCCTGCTCCGGTCGCCGGCGGCCGCACCGGCGGGAAACTTCATCCGGCAGGGCGTGGAAGGGGAATTCGCCTTCAAACTGGCGGCGGACATTCCGGCGCGGCCCGATCCCTGGACCCGCGCCGAAGTCGCCGAACGGGTTGCCTGCCTCTTCCCGGCCGTCGAGATCATCGACACCCGCTTCACCCGCTTTGCAGAGGCTGGCATTCTCAGGCTGACGGCGGACACCGGCGCCAACGGCGGGTTGGTCCTCGGCGACGCCGTTGCCGACCGGGCGGCGGTCGATCTCGAAGACGCCGAAATCGTCATGTCCATCGAGGGCGCGGAAACCGGCCGGGGCCGCGGGCGCGAAGCGTTGGGCCACCCGCTGGAGGCGCTGGCCTGGCTGGCCAACGATCTCTCGCGCCGCGGCTATGGCCTGCTGGCCGGGCAGGTCGTGACGACCGGCACTTGCACCGGCATGCAATATGTTCCGGACGGCGGCACGGCGACCGCCGAATTCGGCGGCCTCGGAACGGTCACGGTAACTTTCCCCGCATGACCGCACGCAAGAAACCGCCCGCTTCCGCCCCTTCCGCGCCGGTGCGCGGTGTCAGGAGTATTTGGACCGGCGGGCACGGTCCAGGTGACATTCGACGAATAGAACCTGGAGAAACCGATGTTCGGACTGTTCAAGAAGAAACAAAAGACCAACGAAGACGGCCGGAGGCCCGATTGGGCGAACTATGCCGCCGTCGATATCCTCAACGGCCGGTCCAACAATTGGACCATCGACAAGATGGACACAGCCCACGCGCCGCGCACCGCGGAGGAAGGATACGCCGTGCAGAGCATCGTCATCCGACGATTCGAGCGGCCGGTCGCCGGCTGGAAGATCGGCTGCACGTCCCGCCTCGCGCAGGAAATGCTCGGCATTCCGGAACCTTTCTTCGGGCCCGTGTTCAAGGACGTGTTCCTGAAAGGCCCGACTTGGCTGCCACCCGACAGGTTCATCCGGCCGGGCATCGAGGGCGAAATCGCCTTTACCCTGAAGCGGCCCCTGGAGTCGCGCCGCGCGCCCTACAGCCGTGCAGAAGTCGAAAATGCCATCGACAGGGTCTTTGCCGCGATCGAGGTGATCGACACCTGCTTCCTGGATTTCGCTAATGCCGGCGCGCCCAATCTGATCGCGGACCTGGCGGCCAACGGCGGTCTGGCCGCTTTCGAGGGCGTGGAATACGAGCCCGGCATGGACCTCAAATCCGTCGATCTGATCATGACGGTCAACGGTGCAGAAGTCGGGCGGGGCGTAGGGGCCGATGCGCTGGGCGACCCGGTCGATGCACTGGTCTGGCTCGCCAACGAGTCGTCGCGGCGGGGTATCGGACTGGATTTCGGGCAGATTGTTTCCACCGGCACCTGCACCGGGCTGGTCTGGCTCGAACCGGGTCAGCAGGTCGAACTTACCGTGTCCGGTATCGGATCGGCGCTCCTGTTGTACGGAAACGATGATGATTTCGCTATTTCGGAAGACGGCGCGACAACGCCCTACGAGGATCCGCCCGCAATACGCGAAACGGATGAGCGTCCGTCGACTGTTCCCGGAAACGCCGGTCACTCGGACGAGGAAGAAGACGAGGACGCGGAGCCGGAACCGCCTTCGACCGAGCGCATCCTGAAACGCGCCCTGTGTATGGCGGCGGTCGCGATCCGGAGCCGGGCGGAAGAGACCGGCGACGTCGAGAATTTCAGGGACGAATTCCTTCCCTGGCTGGCGCGCGAAGGACTCGAAGAGGAACTCGAACCCTGGGAACGGGAGAGCCTGAATGCACCGCAGGGCGGCCTTTCCGATCACGACCGGTCGGAAGGCCTGTGCCTGCCGGCCAGCTGCAACATGCTGGCCTGGGCGCTCAGCTTCACCGACCTGCCGCGCCCGGACAAGCGGCCGATGGCCGCCGATATGCTGGCGCCCCTCGGGTTTGAATCGTTGTCGCCGCCGCCGATCCCGGTTGCCGATCTACACGAACGGGCGCAACGACGCAGCCCGGAAGAAATCGAATACGCAAACACCTTCTGCCTGGCGATCCACTGGCGTTATGTGCAGTACCAGATTCGTCCCGAACCCGAGGATTTCCTGGAGCTCAGCAAGATTACCGCCTGGCGCGAATTCGACATTTCCGGCCCGTGGATCGTCGACGGCGACCTCGGCTTCGAGGGGGCGTCGATCCACGAACTGGGCCCGGACGACATGCCGGTTGGGTTTATGCTTGCCACATACCGGCACAAGGCGTCGAACTGGCTCGCCGGCGACAATTCAGTATTCTCCAAGGTATCCATAGATACCTGACCGCCATCGCATGACCGCACGCAAGAAACCGCCCGCTTCCGCCCCGTCCGCGCCGGTGCGCGGCGACTTACAGGCGGTCTGGCGCGTGCGGCAGGGGGCGCTGGACCGGGCGCGGCCGGAGGCCACGGCGAAGCGGCACGCGCGCGGGCAGATGACGGCGCGGGAGAGCATCGCCGCCTTCCTCGACGCCGGCAGCTTCGTCGAATACGGCCGGGTGTCCAAACCGGTGCGCGACGACATGGCGGCCGCGGCCGACGGCGTCGTCATGGGCCACGGGCTGGCGGACGGCAGGCCGGTCGCCGTCATGGCCTACGACTACACCGTCCATGCCGGCACCCAGAGCTTTACCAACCACCGCAAGACCGACCGGATCTACGCGCTCGCCGAGGCGCAGCGCTGGCCGATGGTAAGCTGGCTGGAGGGCGGCGGCGCCCGGCCCCACGACATGATCGCCTCGACGCGCGGCGACACGCGGACCTTCGTCAACTTCGCTCGCCTGTCCGGCCTCGTGCCGACCGTCGGCATCGTCGCCGGGCGCTGCTTTGCCGGCAACGCCAACCTGGCCGGCATGTGCGATATCCTGATCGCGACCGAGCGGGCGGTGATCGGCATGGCCGGGCCGGCGCTGGTCCAGCAGGCGCTCGGCTACACACCGACGCCGGAGGAGATCGGCCCGGTCGATGTCCATGTCCGGGCCGGCGCGGTCGATATCCTGTGCAAGGACGACGCCGAAGCGGCGCAGATGGCGCGGCGGGTGCTCGGCTATTTCCAAGGCGGCGCGGAACCGGGCCGCGCGCCGGACGTGGCGAAACTGCGCGATATCGTGCCGGAAGACCCGATGCAGGCCTACAATGTCCGCCGGGTGCTCGACCATCTGTTCGACATCGGCTCGGTCCAGGAGCTGCGGCCGAAATTCGGCGGCGCGGCGCTCACCGCTTTCGCGCGGCTTGACGGCCTGCCGGTCGGCGTGATCGCCAGCCAGCCGACCTTCCTCGGCGGGGCCATCGACAGCCCGACCTCAGACAAGATCGCCCGCTTCATCCAGCTGTGCGACGCCCACGACATTCCCGTCGTCATCCTGTGCGACACGCCGGGCCTGATGGTCGGCCCGGAGGTCGAGACGACCGGCCTGGTGCGCCACAGCGCGCGCATCCTGGTCGCGCTTGCCAACGCGACCGTCCCCTGCCTCACCGTCGTCATGCGCAAGGCCTACGGCCTCGGCTACTACGTCATGGGCTCGAAGGCGCTGGACCCGGCCTTACTGGTCGCCTGGCCGACCGCCGAGTTCGGCGGCATGGGGCTGGAGGGCGCGGCCCGGATCATCTGGAAGAAGGACTTCGAGGCGATCGAGGACGAAGCGGCGCGCGAGGCCGCGATCCGGGAGAAGACGGCGTGGTTGATGGAGCAGAACACGGCGCTGGAAGTCGGCGGCCGCTTCGAATACGACGACGTGATCGATCCCGCCGACACCCGCGACATACTCACGAAAACCCTCCGCGCCCTGCCCGCGCTGCCGCCCCGCGCCGGCCGCAAGCGCACCGTCGACGCCTGGTGACCGCCCCATGACCCGGACGAACCACGATATCCGCTCGCTGCTCGCCCAGGCCGGCCACTATCTCGACCCGGCGACCGGCGCCGTCGCGCCGCCGATCCACGCTTCGGTGACCTACGCCCGCGACAGCGACTACGCGCCGATGGGCGAGTATTTCTATACCCGCTACGGCAACCCGAACTTCACCCCGGTCGAGGACTTGCTGGCAAAGCTGGACGGCGGGGCGGGCGCCATGCTGTTCGCCTCCGGGCTCGCCGGCGTGGCCGCGCTGGTCGAGCTGATCGAGACCGGCCGGCATATCGCGGCGCCGCAAATGATGTATTTCGGCGCCCAGGCCTGGATGCAGCGCATCGCCCGGACTCGCGGGATCGGCCTCACCCTGTTCGACCAGGCGCAGCCCGGCGCGCTCGAAGCCGCCGTGCGGCCCGGCGAGACCGCGCTGGTCTGGATCGAGACGCCGGCCAACCCGACCTGGGACGTCATCGACATCGCCGCCGCGGCGGAGGTTGCGCGCGGCGCGGGCGCCATGCTCGCCGTGGACAGCACCGTGGCGCCGGGCCTGACGCAGAGGCCGCTCGACCTCGGCGCCGACTATGTCTTCCATTCCTCGACCAAGTATCTGAACGGCCATTCCGATGCGACCGGCGGCGTGGTGGTAACGCGGGAGAAAGACGCGCGCTGGGAGGAACTGGACACCGTGCGCAAGTATTCCGGCGGCGTGCCGGGGCCGTTCGAGGCCTGGCTGCTGCTGCGCGGCCTGCGCACGCTCGCCCTGCGCTGGGACAAGGCGTGCGAGAACGCGATGGCCGTCGCCCGGCATTTCCGCGGCCATCCGAAGGTCGAGAAAGTCGCCTATCCGGGGCTGGAGGACCATCCCGGCCACGCGATTGCGAAGAAGCAGATGACCGGCGGCTTCAGCGGCATGCTCTCGCTGCTGGTCGCCGGCGGCTATAACGGCGCGAATACGCTTGCCCGCTCGACCCGCCTGTTCGTGCCGGCGACCTCGCTCGGCGGCGTCGAGAGCCTGATCGAGCACCGCGCCGTGGTCGAGACGCCGGAATCGCCGACGCCGAAGAACCTGGTCCGCCTGTCCTGCGGCATCGAGACCGCCGGCGACCTGATCGCCGATCTGGAACAAGCGCTGGAAAGGGTCTGACCGGCGGAGGGCCGCGAAACACGGGAAGAACGCCATGGCGCCAGAACTGTCCGCGCAGCGGGTCACCCTGATCTCGCTCGGCGTCGCCGATCTCGAACGGTCCGGCGCCTTCTACAGGTCATTGGGCTGGCAGCCGGCGCAGGAATTGCCGGAAGTGACGTTCTACCGCCTGAAGGGCCTCATGCTCGGCCTGATCGGCAAGGATGCCCTGGCGGCCGACCAGGGGCGGCCCGGGGCGACGCTTGGCTCCGGCGCCATCGCGCTGGCGCAGAATTACGGCTCCCGGGCCGAGGTGGACGCGGCGTTCGCCGCGGCGGTAGCGGCCGGCGCGGCGGCCCTGAAGCAGCCGCAGAAGGCCGACTGGGGCGGCTATTCCGGCTGTTACGCCGATCCGGACGGCCATGTCTGGGAGGTCGCGCACAACCCCTTCTGGCCGCTCGACGCGGACGGGTATCTCGCGGAGTCCGACGACCGATGAACCTTTCCGCCCCGCCTGGCGGCGTGGCTGCCGCGTTGCACGCACCGGCCGGATCGTGAACGGCGCCGACGACACCGACGGCCTCGCAATCACCCTCGGCGTCGAGGAAGAGTTCTTTCTTGTCGATCCGGAGAGCCGCGACCTGCTCGCCGACCCGGACCCGGCCATATTCCGGACCTGCGAGGAAAACCGGGGGTCGCACAAGATCGTGCGCGAGTTGATGCGCTCCCAGATCGAAACCAATACCCGGGTGTGCCGGTCGGTGGCCGAACTGCGCGACGCCCTGCGCGACACCCGGCGAATCGTCATTGACGCGGCCGGGCGGCATGGCGCGGCGGTGCTGGCGGCGTCCACGCACCCCTTCGCTTCCTGGCGGACGCAGGCGCCCACGCCGCAGGACCGGTACGAACGATTTACCATGTCGTACCAGGACATTGTCCGCCGTTTCATGGTCGGCGGCATGCATATTCATGCCGGCTTCGGCGACGCCGACAGCCGCATCCGGGTCATGACCGCGCTCCGGCGCTATCTCCCCTTCCTCCACGCCCTGTCCGGCTCGTCGCCGTTCAACGCCGGGCGCGAGACGGGGTTCAAGTCCTGGCGGCTCACCGTGGTCGGCAGCCTGCCGCGTTCCGGCCTGCCCGGACCGCTGGCGTCGCGCGCCGAATACGACCGGCTGGTCGCCGAGTACCGGAAGATGAAATTCGTCGAAAACGGCAGCGAGCTGTGGTGGGACATCCGGCCCTCTCACGCCTACCCGACGGTGGAATTGCGGATATGCGACATCTGCACCCGCCTTGAGGATGCGGTAACGATTGCGGCGCTCTATGCCTGCCTGATCCGCCGGCTGATGCGCCTGGACCGGGAAGGCGCCCTGCGGCCCGAGCCGCTTACGGAGATCGTCGCCGAGAACCGCTGGATCGCCCAGCGTTACGGCGTGCTCGCCTTCCTGGGCGATCCGGCGCGCGAGGGAGGCCGGATCGATATCGACGATTACGCCGCCGAGTTGATCGAGTCGGTCGCCCCCGATGCCCGCGCGCTCGGCTGCGAAGCCGAGGTCCGGCGGTCTGTCCGGATTATCCGCGAGGGCGCCGGCGCCGACCGGCAGATCGACCTGTACCGCCTGCGCCTTCTGGAAGGCGACGGCGAGGCCGAGGCGCTGCGCCGCGTCGTCGATCAGGCGCTCGTCGAAACGCGCGAGGGGATCGAGGAAACGCACGGCTGACCGGGAGATACGTCCGTGCCGCTTGCTCCCCCGCATCGCGCGCCATAAGTTTTCGCCATGCTGAACGGCAAGACCATCCTGCTGATCGTCACCGGCGGGATCGCGGCCTACAAGAGCCTGATCCTGGTCCGCCGCCTGCGCGAGCGGGGCGCGACGGTGCGCACGGTTCTGACCGCGGCCGGCGAACAATTCGTCACCCCGCTCAGCGTGTCGGCACTCAGCCACGAGCATGTCTACACCGATCTGTTCTCGCTGACCGACGAGGCCGAGATGGGCCATCTGCGCCTGTCGCAGGAAGCCGACCTGATCGTTGTCGCCCCGGCGACCGCCGACATTGTGGCCAAGATGGCAAACGGTCTGGCGGACGACCTGGCGAGCACCGTCCTGCTCGCCGCCGATGCGCCGGTCCTGGTCGCGCCGGCGATGAACCATCGCATGTGGCAGCATCCGGCGACCGCCGCCAACATTGCGGCGCTCGAAGCCCGCGGCGTGCTGCGCGTCGGCCCGGAGGACGGGCCGCTCGCCGAGGACGAGAGCGGACCCGGCCGGATGGCCGAGCCGGAGGACATTCTTGCCGCCATAGAACAGGCCCTCGGCGCCGCTGCGCACCGGCCGCTCGCCGGCCGCCGCGCCCTGGTGACCAGCGGCCCGACTTTCGAAGCGATCGATCCCGTGCGCTTCATCGGCAACCGGTCGTCCGGCAAGCAGGGCCATGCCATCGCGGCGGCGCTCGCTGCGCTCGGGGCCGAGACGGTGCTGGTGGCCGGGCCGGTCGCGCTGGCCGATCCGCCAGGTGCCGAGACTGTCCATGTCGAGAGTGCTCGCGAGATGCTGGCGGCCTGCGAGGCGGCCCTGCCGGCCGACGTCGCGGTCTGCGCCGCCGCGGTATCCGACTGGCGCGCCGAACGGGCGGCAGACCGGAAGCTGAAGAAGGAAGGCAAGGCCCCGCCCGCGCTTTCGCTGACCGAAAACCCCGACATCCTGGCGACTTTGGCCCGCTCGGCCCGGCGCCCGGCGCTGGTCGTCGGCTTCGCGGCGGAGACCGAGAACGTCGTTGCCAACGGGCAGGCCAAGCGCGCGAAAAAGGGCTGCGACTGGATCGTCGCCAACGACGTTTCGGCCGCGGCCGGCACCTTCGGCGGCGACGCCAACCGGATCCACCTGATCCGTGAGGACGGAGTCGAGGACTGGCCGCGCCTGGCAAAGGACGAGGTCGCGCATCGCCTTGCGGAGCGGATCGCGCAGGCGCTGGAGTCCGATCACCGGGATTCCTTCCGGGCCGAAGCGGCGGAATGACCGGCGCGGCTGCGGGGTCGGTCACGGTCGCCATCCGCCGCCTGCCCCATGGCGCCGATTTGCCCCTGCCCGGTTACGCCACGACCGGCAGCGCCGGTGTCGACCTGATGGCGGCCATTGCAAATCCCCGAAACCTGGCGCCCGGCGCGCGGGATGCGATCCCGGCCGGTATTGCCATCGCCCTGCCCGCCGGCTTCGAAGCCCAGATCCGGCCCCGTTCCGGCCTCGCCCGGAAGCACGGCATCGCCATCGTCAACGCGCCGGGGACCATCGATTCGGACTATCGCGGCGAGATCGAGGTGCTGCTCATCAATCTCGGCGACGCCGGTTTCACCGTCGAACCCGGCATGCGCATCGCCCAGCTGGTGATCGCGCCGGTCGCGCGGGCGGTCTGGCGCGAAGCCGATACGCTCGACGGAACCGGCCGCGGCGCCGGCGGCTTCGGCTCCACGGGCACCGCTGCGGGACCGGACTGACCGCGCCATGACCATCACCGACGCCCAGCTCGAACGCTACGCCCGCCACATCATCCTCGACGAGGTCGGCGAGGAGGGGCAGGAGGCGCTGCTCGCCGCCCGGGTGCTCGTGGTCGGCGCCGGCGGGCTTGGCGCGCCGGTGCTCCAGTATCTCACCGCGGCCGGGGTCGGCACGCTCGGAGTGGTCGACGACGATACGGTCGACCTGTCGAACCTGCAGCGCCAGATTGTCCATACGACCGGCCGGGTCGGGCAGCCCAAGGTGGACAGCGCGGCGGCGAGCCTGGCCGCCATCAATCCCGAAGTCACGGTCGTCCGGATCGGCGAGCGGCTGACCGCGGCGAACGCCGAACGGCTGGTCGCGGACCATGACATCGCGGTCGACGGCTCGGACAATTTCGCCACCCGCTACCTGCTCAACGACGCCTGCTTCTTCGCGCGCAAGCCGCTGGTCTCCGGCGCGCTGCTGCGCTTCGAGGGCCAGGTCGCGACCTTCCGGCCGTGGCGGGACGGAGAGAGCAATCCCTGCTACCGGTGCCTGTTCCCGGAACCGCCGCCGGCCGGCCTGATCCCGCGCTGCGAGGAGGTCGGCATTTTCGGCGCGGTCGCCGGGGTGATCGGCACGCTCCAGGCTGCCGAGGTGCTCAAGCTCGTCCTCGGGCTCGGCGAACCGCTGACCGGCCGGATGCTGCTGTACGATGCGCTGGGCAGCGGCTTTCAGGAACTGAAGGCAAGCCGCGACCCGGACTGCGCCCTGTGCGGCAGCCGGCCGACGATCACGGACCTGTCGGGGCACCCGGCGTAGGGTTCGGCGCCCGCCTCACTCCTCCCGGAACCTGCGCGCCATCAGGCTGTCGACCATGGCCTGCACGGTTTCGCCGCGATGCAGGACCGCGTTGACGCCGGCGCAGATCGGCATTTCGACCGTCAGCCGGTCGGCCAGGACGGCGACGGCGGCAGCGGTCCAAAAGCCCTCGGCGAGCTTGTCGCGCACGTCCAGAATTTCCGCCGCCGTCCAGCGTCTCTCCGGTTCGGCCCCGAGCGCCGCGCCGAGCGACATGTTCCGGCTCTGGAAGGAATTGCAGGTCAGCATCATGTCACCGATGCCCGACAGGCCGGACAGGGTTTGCGCCTTGCCGCCACCCGCAACCGCCAGGCGGACGGTCTCGGCGAGGCCGCGGGTGACGACGGCGGCGCGCGCATTCTCGCCCAGCCCCGCGCCGACGACGATGCCGCAGGCGATGGCGACGACATTCTTGACCGCCCCGCCGATCTGGACGCCGACAGGATCGTCCGACAGGTAGATGCGGAAGCGCGGCGCGCCCAAAAGTTCGGCGGTTCGTTCCGCCAGCGGGCGATCCGTGCTGGCGACGGTCACGGCCGCGGGCAGGCCGGCCGCGACTTCGCCGGCAAAGGTCGGGCCGCTCAACACGGCAGTCGGATGGCCGGGCAAGGCTTCGGTCACAATTTCCGTCATGAGCCGGCCGCTCGCCCGCTCGATGCCCTTGGCGCAGATGACGAGCGGCGGGCAATCCGGCAGGGCGGCGAGCCGGGCGGCCACCGCACCGACATGCTGGGCCGGCGCGACCAGCAGGGCAAGTTCGGCCCCGGCCGCCGCTTCCCCCAGGTCGCACGTCGGAAAGACATTGTCGTCGACCGTATGGTCCGGCAGGAACAGCGCGTTGCGCCGCTCGCGCCGGATCGACTCGACGACTTCCGGCTCGCGCGCCCACAGACCGACCGTGCAGCCGGCGCGCGCCGCCGTCATGGCAAGCGCCGTGCCCCAGGCGCCGGCGCCGATAACCGCGATCCGGCTCATGCCGCCCGCCTCACGCGGCGCGACCGTCGGATGGAGTCCGGGCCGCGTCTTCCAACGAATCGAGCGGCCAGCGCGGCCGCGGCGCGAAATCGAGCGGCGAGGTCAGGCCCAGCGCCAGCCGCTCGGCCCCGGCCCAGGCGATCATCGCGGCGTTGTCGGTGCAATAGCGCTGCGGCGGCACGGAAAGGTCCAGCCCTTCCCGCGCGCACAGGTCCTCCAGCGCGCGGCGCAAACGCCGGTTCGCGGCGACTCCTCCGGCGACGACCAGACGCCGCAGGCCGGGTTCGCGCTCCCGTGCCATCGCCAGACCGTTGCCGGTGCGCTCGGTGAGGACATCCGCGACGGCCTCCTGAAACGCCGCCGCCATGTCCGCCCCGTCGTGCGGATCCGGCGGAGTATCGAGCGCGTGTAGCCGGTGGAGCACGGCGGTCTTGAGACCGGAGAAGGAGAAGTCGCAGCCGGGCCGGCCGCGCATCGGCCTGGGCAGATCGAAGCGATCCGGGTCGCTCGCCCGCTCTGCGGCGGCCTCGACCGCCGGCCCGCCGGGATAGCCGAGGCCGAGCAGCCTGGCGACCTTGTCGAAGGCTTCGCCGACCGCGTCGTCGACGGTCGTGCCGAGCAGGCGATAGCGGCCGACGCCGCGCACCAGAAGAAGCTGGCAGTGACCGCCCGAAACGAGGAGCAGCAGGAAAGGGAACGCGGCCTGGCCGGTCATGCAGGCGCTCAGCGCGTGGCCTTCCAGGTGATTGACCGCGAGGAACGGCTTGCCCGCCGCCGCGGCGATCGCCTTGCCCATGGTGGCGCCGATCATGACGCCGCCGATCAGGCCGGGGCCTGCTGTCGCCGCCACGCCGTCGAGGTCGCAGAAATCCAGACCGGCCGACGCCATCGCCCGTCCGATCAGCCCGTCCAGATGGTCGATATGCGCCCGCGCGGCGATCTCCGGCACGACGCCCTCGTAGGGCCGGTGATCGGCGATCTGGGAGAGCAGCGCCTCGGCCAGAATTTCCGGCGCGCCGCCGGATCCCCGCCGCACGACCGCCGCCGCGGTCTCGTCGCAGCTGGTCTCGATGCCCAGGACCGTCAGCGGGCCGCCGGGTTCAGCGGTCATCGATTTCCTTCCGGGCCGCCCTGCGCGCCGACGGCCGACGGTAGGCCCGGCCGCTCTCCACCCGGCTGCCGCCCAGGGCGCGGCGCAGGCGCCAGAACGGATCGCGCGACCGCACGACCTTCCTTGCCCCTTTCCTGCGCTTTCGCTTGATGGCCATCGGTGGGATTTCGGTTCGCGTTTCGATGTCTTCGGCAGGCGCCCGATTCGGCCGGCACCCGGTTCGGACGCGCGGGCGGCGCCGGGCCGGCAGGTGTGAAGGCAGAAAGATAAGCGCCCCGCCGCGATGCGCCACCCCGCCGCCTTGCCGGGGCAACGCGCGCCGCTACCTCGCCGTTCATGTCCGGTTCGACGGCGCCGCCGCTGGAAGAACGACCCCTGCGCATCGGCACGCGGGGCAGCCCGCTGGCGCTCGCCCAGGCGCACCTGGTGTCCGAAGTCCTGGCGGCCGCCCATCCCTCCGCACCGCCTGCGGAAATCCTGCCCATCGTGACGACGGGCGACCGGATTTCCGACCGGCCGCTGGCGGATATCGGCGGCAAGGGCCTGTTCGCCAAGGAGATCGAGGCGGCGCTGCTGGCCGGCGCGATCGACTGCGCGGCCCATTCCGCGAAGGACCTCGAAACCCGGCTGCCCGACGGGCTGACCATCGCCGCCGCCTTACCGCGCGAGGATCCGCGCGACGCCCTGATCTGCCCGGGCGCGCGTACGCTGGCCGATGTGCCCCGGGGGGCACGCTTCGGCACGGCATCGGCGCGGCGCCGGGCCCTGGTGCGCACGCTGCGGCCGGATCTGAACGTCGAACCGATCCGGGGCAACGTCGGCACCCGGCTCGGCAAGGTCGCGCGCGGCGAGTTCGATGCCACCCTGCTTGCGATGGCCGGCCTGATCCGCGCCGGATGCGTCGGCGACGCCGCGCCGCTTGCCGTGAACGACTTTCTCCCGTCGGCCGGCCAGGGAATCGTCGCGATTCAGTGCCGGTCCGCCGACACGGCGGTCCGCGGCCATCTTGCCTCGATCGACCATGCAGTATCGATGGCGGCGCTGCGGGCGGAACGGGCGGTGCTGGCCGTGCTCGACGGATCGTGCCGCACGCCGATCGCCGCCCATGCCGAACAGGAGCGGGGCCGGATGACGGTCCGCGGCCTCGTCGCCGATCCCGACGGCGCAGGAATCTGGCGCCATCGCGAAACCGGCCCGGCCAGCGATTTTCTCGTACTGGGCCGGACCGTCGGGCAGGCGCTCAAGGCCGCGGCGGCGCCGTCGATCCTGGCGGTCTGAATGACGGCGCTGATCGTCCGTTCCGAACCGGGTGCCGGCGACTTCGTCCGGCGGCTTGCCCGGGAGGGGGTCCCGGCCGTCGCCTGTCCGGTCACGACGATGCATCCGCTCGATACCGCGTTCTCGGTTCCCGAAACGGCACAGGGCGTGGCGTTCACCAGCGTCAACGCGGTCCGCTTCTATGCCGGCCGAGGCGCGCGCACCGATCTGCCGGCCTATACCGTCGGCGCCGCGACGGCGGCAGCCGCGAAGGCCGCCGGATTTACGGTCGTACACTGCGCCGATTCGGACGTACGCGGGCTGGGATCGCTGATCGCCGGGCGGTGCCGGCCGTCGAAGGGGGAACTGGTTTATCCGACCGGGCGCGACGTTGCGGGCGGCCTGGGGCGATCCCTCGAATCGGTGGGCTTCGCGGTCCTGCAAACCATCCTGTACGAGGCGCAGGGCGCGGCAAAACTCCCGCAACCGGCCGCAAACGCGTTGCATACGCGTACGGCAAAAGCCGTGGCTTTGTTTTCTGTACGCAATGGTTTAGAATTCGCCCGGTTGATCCTTGCAGCCGGCCGGGAAGATGCCGTTTCCGAATTGTCCGTCTGTTGCATCAGCGAATCGGTGGCGGCGGCGTTCGGGAACGAGCGCCGATTACCGGCCGCGCGGCGGACCGTCGTTGCCGCGTCGCCCGATGCCGACGCCATGGCCGCCGCGCTTGGGGCGTTGCGTCTCGCATAGCGAAGCCAGCGCAGGCCGCGGCTGCGACGGGGGGCGAACCGGCAGGACGCAGGCCATGGCGGAACCAATACGATGAGCGAATCGGTCCCCAACGACGCTGCCCGCGTCATCGAAGCCTTCGGCGGCATCCGGCCAATGGCGAAGAAGCTCGGCGTCGCCGTGACGACCGTGCAGGGGTGGAAGGAACGCAACGCCATTCCAATCCGGCGGCTGGACGAGCTCCGCGCCGCCGCGGAACGGGAAGGAATCGACCTCGGCGCCCTGGCCGTCCCGACAAACGACGCGCCGGACGACCCGCCGGTCGGCGGAAGCGCAGCACCGCCCGGCCGGGAGGCGCCGCCCGCGGCTTATCCGGCCCGGGATAAACAGGCCCGGGATAATCAGGCCGGTACCGGCCCGGTCGAAGCCGAGCCGATGCGGGCCGAAAAGGTGGTGAATACGCCTTCGGGCGTGCGGGAATCGGCCGGCACTACAGCCGGGCCGACCGTGGATGCAGCGCCGGCGCAGCCGGCAGGCCGGAACCGGGCGTTCGCGTTCGGCCTGGGATTTGCCGGAATGCTGGCGCTCGGCGCCCTGATCGGCTGGGCGGTCGCGACCCAGTTCGGCGGAACGGGTCCGGACCGGGAGACGGCGGCAGCCTTGGAGCAGCGGATTGCCGCGGCGGAGAATTCTGCCGCCGAGGCCCGCTCGGCCGCCACCGCCGCCGGTTCGCAGGCCGCTGCGCTGGCGCAACGCCTCAAGGCAGCCGAGACGGCAGCCGAAGCGCTGGCCGGAAAGATCGAGGCGCGGAACGACGGCGCGGCGCTGAAGGCGCTCGGCGATTCTGTTGCGGCGTTGAATGCCGATCTTGAGGCGCTGCGCCGGACCGTTGCGGCGGTACAGGCGGACGAAAGGCCGGCGAAGCTTGCCACCGACCTGGCCGGCCTCCGGGAGAGTGTCGCCGAACTCCGGAAGGCGGCGGCGGAAGCGGCCGGGCGGACGGCCGGGCGCGACGGCGAGGAAAAGGCGGTCAGAGCCGCGCTCGGCGACCTGTCGCAAGGGCTGGAGACGCTGTCGGACCGGGTCGCGGCCCTCGACCCGAACCGGCTGGCGAATGCGGAAAAGGCGCTGTCGGGCCTCACCGCACGGCTCGCCGCCGCGGAAACCCGCATGGCCGCGCTGAAGGCCGGCGGCGGCGCGGCCGGAACCGTCGTCGCGCTCAGCCAGCTGCGCGCGGCCGCGGCGTCCGGCCGTCCCTACGGCGCAGCCCTCGCGGTGGCACGGACTCTGGCCGGCGGCAACGAGTCGGCGGCCGCCATACTCAAGGCCCTGGAGCCGGCTGCGGCCGGCGGGGCGCCGGTCCTGCCGGTCCTGCAACGCAAGTTCGACGCGCTTTCCGCCCGCCTCGTCGCGGCAGCCGACCCGGCGCAGGGCGAAAGCTGGGCCGGCCGTGCCTGGAACCGGCTGAAATCGACGGTCGTCGTGCGCCGGACCGGCCGTCGCGTTGCCGGCGACTCGGTCCCGGCGCTGGTCGCACAGGCCGAAGTCAGACTGGCGGACGGCGACCTGCCCGGCGCAATCGCCCTTGTGCGCCGGGCGCCGGAAGCGGCGCAGAAAACCGCCGCCGAATGGCTGTCTGCCGCCGAGCGGCGCGCCGGCGTCGACGCCGCGCTCGCCAGGCTGGACGCCCTGATGCCGGTGCTGTCCGGAACGGTTTCGGGCGCGAAGAGCGAATGAGCGGGGGCGGGCTGCGATGACCCTGTTCATCCGGGTATTCCTGGCGCTTGTCGCCCTCGCCGCCGTGGCGACGGTCGCGGCGTGGCTGGCCGAAACGCCGGGCGCGGTCACGCTGGCGTGGCGCGACTGGCGGGTCGACACGTCGGTGGCAATGCTGGCCCTCCTGGTCGTCCTGCTCTTCCTCGCGGGCGCCGGCATCTACCAGCTCTGGCGGCTGTTCCTGCGCGCACCGAAGGCCGTGATGGAAAGCCGGGCGGCCCGGCGGCGCGAGAACGGCTATCTGGCGCTTACCCGGGGCATGGTCGCTGTGGCGGCGGGCGACGCGGCGGAAGCCCGGCGCCAGGCGAGGAAGGCGAGCGAAGTGCTCGGCCGCCCGCCGGGCGCGCTGCTCATCGGCGCCCAGGCGGCGCAGATGGACGGACGGCCCGACGTTGCGCGCAAATTCTACGAGGCGATGCTGGACACGCCCGAAACCGAACTGCTGGGACTCCGGGGCCTGTTGACGCTTGCGGAGCAGGCCGGCGACGACACCGCGGCGTTGGAACTGGCGGAAAAGGCGCGCATGCTCAACGCCCGGGCGCCCTGGGCGCTGACGCGATTGTTCCAGCTCCATATCAAGGGCCGGCGCTGGGAGGAGGCCGAGGCCACCCTGCGCGACGCGATGGCGGCCGAGGCGGTGTCGGCGGCGGAAGGGCAGCCGCGCGACGCGGCCCTGCTGGTCCAGCTCAGCCTGATGGCGGAGCGGGCCGGCGATCGCCGTCTCGCGCTGGAGCGGGCGCGCAAGGCGCAGAAGACGGCGCCGGCGTTCCTGCCGGCCACCCTGCAACTGGTCGCCCTGCTGCACGCCGACGGCAAGAACCGCGCCGCCCGCAAGGCCGCCGAGCAGGCCTGGCAGGCCGAGCCCCATCCCGACCTCGCCCGCCTGTATCTCCAGGTCGAGGGCGGGGCCGATCCGACGCGCCGGCTGAAGGCTGCCGAGGCGCTGGCGGCGCTGGCGCCGAAAGCGCGGGAAACCCAGCTGACCATGGCGCGCGCCCTGCTCGAGGCGAAACTGTGGGGCCAGGCGCGCCGGCATCTGGAAACCGCCGGCGGTGACCCCGACGCGGCGTTCTGCCGGCTGTTTGCCGAACTGGAGCAGGCGGAAAACGGTGACGCGGCCCTGGCGCGCGACTGGCTGTCCCGGGCATCCGACGCGCCGCGCGAACCGGCCTGGCTGTGCAGCAATTGTGGCGCGACGGCGCATGAATGGTCGGCGCTGTGCGGCCATTGCGGCGCCTTCGAGACCCTGCGCTGGACCACGCCGCCGCGGGTCGTTCCGCACGACGAGGCGGCGCAGGAGGGCAAGCCGGCCGAAACGGCGGTGGGCGTCGAGCCGGCGCCGGCCGGAGCGGGGCTAACCGTGGCCGGCGAACCGCTGGACGCGCAGCGCGCCTGAACGCCGGAAGGCGGAGCGGGACGGCGGGACGGTGCGGCGTCGCAACCGGCCGCACCCGGGGACGCTTCATTGACCGGCGCCGCCCGGACGGCTAAATGCCTGCGGTCTGCAGACCGGCGCGTAAGCCGGCGCGCAAGCCGGGGCGCAAGCCGGCGCGCACCGGGGCCGCAGACGCCGGAACGGGGCCGATGTAGCTCAGTCGGTAGAGCAACGCATTCGTAATGCGTGGGTCGGGGGTTCGAGTCCCTCCATCGGCACCAGTCTCCCGATTGTGTGACCCGCGATCGTGTCACCGGCGGCCCGGCGCGCCGGCTGCCCGATCTGCCCGGCAGGGCCGGAGCGGCCGGCCGAGGACGAAACCGCCATGCGAATCTGGTATCAGAGCTTCACCCACGAGGACGAATCGAAAGCCTATCTGGACCGGCTGAAGGCCCATCTCGGGTCGGTCGCCGATCCGGGCACCGAGATCGTCGTCCACACCCTGTATCCTTCGGCCACCAACGTGCATCCGATCACGGAGATGCGCCTCGGCGTGCAGGTCGTGAAGAATGCCGCGCGCGCGCAGGAAGAAGGCTATGACGCCTTCGCCGTCGGCCATTTCCAGGATTCCGGCCTTATGGAATCGAAATCGGTCGTCGATATCCCGGTGCTCGGTCTCGGCGAGACGACCATGCTCCACGCCTGCACCCTGGCCCGCAAGACCGGCCTCGTCACCATCCACCCTGTGTTCATCCCGTGGCACGAGGACCAGATCGCCGCCTACGGGCTGGGCAGCCGGATGACCGGCGTGCGCGCGATGACGACCTCGCCGCTCGATTACGTCGCCGCACTTTCCGACCGGTCGGTCTACGAAGGCATCCGCGACCAGTTCGTCGCCCAGGCGCAGCCCTTTGTCGACGAGGGCGTCGACGCCCTGATCCCGGCCGGCGGCCTGCCGATGCTTCTGCTGGCGTCCGAGCACGGCTTCAATGTCGGCGGAGCGCCGGTCCTGAACGGCATCAACATCCTGGTGAAGCAGATCGAAACCGCAGTCAGGCTGAAGGCGATCGACGGTACGACGGTCAGCCGGCGGTCCAGCTTCGCCCGGCCGAGCGACGGCGCGATGAACGATTTTCTCGGGCAATGACCGACCCGACGGTCTACGGACTCTTCAGGGCCGCCGCCGCCGAGGCGCCGGACCGCCCGTTCCTGGTCATTCCGCCCTCGGCGTCCGGAGCCTATGCACCCGGCGGCGTGACCCTGAGCTATGCCGAGGGGCTGGCGCGCATCGTATACAGGCGCGCGGCCTATGCCGCCGCGGGCTACGGCCACGGCCAGCGCGTCGCGATCCTGCTGGAGAACCGGCCGGACTTCATCGTCCACTGGCTGGCGCTGAACGCGCTGGGCGTCTCGGTCGTCCCGGTCAATCCCTACTACCGCAGCGCGGAGCTGACCTACCTGCTCGATCACAGCGACTGCGTCCTGGCCGTCGGGGTGCCGGAGCGCGTCGCCGACCTCGAGACGGCCGCCGCGGCGGCCGGCCGGCGCCTCCCGGCGATCCGCGCAGACGATCCGCCGCCGGAAGCGCCCCCGCCGCCGCGCGGCGACGCGCCGACGGGGGCGAGCGAATGCGCCCTCATGTACACCTCCGGCACAACCGGCCGGCCCAAGGGCTGCATGCTTTCGAATGACTATTACGCCGGGGTCGGCCGCTGGTATGTCGAACAGGGCGGGCTGGCCGCGGTCGAATACGGCAGGGAGCGGCTGTTGACGCCGCTGCCACTGTTCCACATGAACGCGATGGCCTGTTCCTTCGTCGCCATGCTGATCGCGCGCGGCACGCTGATCCAGCTCGACCGGTTCCATCCGTCGACCTGGTGGCGGGATGTGCGCGATACCGGCGCGACCATCGTCCACTATCTCGGCGTCATGCCGGCCATCCTGCTCAACGTGCCCGAGGACCGGGCGGAGCGGGACAACCGGGTGAAATTCGGCTTCGGCGCCAATGTCGACCCGGCCCAGCATATCCCGTTCGAGGAACGGTTCGGTTTTCCCTTGATCGAGGGCTGGGCGATGACGGAGACCGGCGCGGGTGCCACCATCGCGGCCAACCGGCCGCCCCACGACCCGGGCAAGCGCTGCATCGGCCGGCCCGCCGGCTGCGAGGCGCGCATCGTCGACGACGACGACAACGACGTGCCGGACGGCACGCCCGGCAGCCTGATCGTCCGCAAATCCGCGGACGATCCGCGCCGGCTGTTCTTCTCCGGCTACTACAAGGACGAAGCGACGACCGAGCGGGACTGGCGCGGCGGCTGGTTCCACACCGGCGACGTGGCGATGCGCGCGCCGGACGGCCGCTTCTATTTCGTCGACCGCGACAAGAACATCATCCGCCGATCGGGCGAGAATATCGCGGCGCTGGAGGTCGACACGGAACTCGTCAAGCACCCGGCCGTGGCGCAGGTCGCGGTCATCGCGGCGCCGGACCCGGTGCGCGGCGAAGAGGTCATGGCCTGCGTCGTGCCCGCTGCCGGCCCTGAACGCGACGGGGAACGCGACGGGGAACGCGACGAAGCGACGGCCCGCAGCCTGGTCGAGTGGTGCCTCGCCCGGCTCGCCTACTACAAGGCGCCGGGATGGGTTCTGTTCCTGGACGAACTGCCGGTCACCGCGACCAACAAGATCAGGAAGGCCGACCTGAAGGATCTGGGCGGCGATCCGGCGGAAAATCCGGCCGCTATCGACCTGCGCAGCATGAAGAAGGCGCCACGCCCGGCGGCGTGACGCGACGGCCGGCCGCCGTCCGGGCTATACCGGCGCCAGGTCCAGCAGCAGCTTGCCCAGGCGGGTCACGCTGACCAGCACGACGATCCCGAAACAGACGATCGCCACGCCGGAAATCCGGTTGATCGTCTGCATCCGCGCGTCGTTCAGGCCGGTCCGGAAGAGGCCGGTCAGGGTGGAGAGGGTCAACCACCAGAGCGTCGATCCGGCGAACACGCCGAGAATGAGCGTCCAGGCGCGCGGGAGATCGCCTTCCGGCACGATGGCGCCCAGGGCCGGGAACACGACGACGAGGCTGGCGATCGTCGCCGGGTTGGTGATGGTAAGGATGAAGCTGGTAGCGAAATCGCCGAAACTGCGGGTGAAGGACAGGCGCGGGTTGGCCTCGGTCTTCACCGATTTGAGCGCCGTCAGCAGGCCGAGCAGGATCAGCAGGATGCCGCCGCCCAGGCGCAGGCTGGGTTCAATCTCGTGCAGGAACGCGGCGACGAAGGTGATGCCGAAGGCGGCGATCGCCCCGAAGACGGTATCGGCCAGCGCGCCGCCCGCGCCGGCGATCAGCCCGGCCGGAATCCCTTTCGACAGGGTGCGCTGGGCGACCATGATCCCGACCGGGCCGACCGGCGCCGCGATGACGAATCCGGCGATCACGCCCTTGGCAAAAAGTATGAAATCCACAGGAGTCCGTCGTTATTCCGGTTTGTCGGCCCAGACGGGCACAGCGGCGAAACGTTCGCTCGGATCGACGATCTCCATTTGCGCCCGAACGAGCGCAAGGGAATCCCGGTTCAGCTTCTGCGTCGCCACAAATACGCCGTACATCGAGCTGACTGCCCGGTCGAGAGCGGCCCGGGCATCCTGCAGGTCGAAATAAGCGCCGAGGAACAGGGCGGCAAATGTATCTCCCGCGCCATGGGACGGAATGTCGACCAGCGGCGTCGTTATCTTCCAAACCTGCCGGGCGGTGACCAGCAGCACGCTGATTTCGGTTTCCTGCCGCAGACCGGTAACGACAACGACCGACGGGCCGCGTTCCATGAGGGACGTTGCCGCACGCACCGCCGCTTCGTCATTTCCCGCCGCCTGGCCGGAAAGCAGGGAGAGTTCATACCGGTTCGGCAAGACGATATCCGCGCGTGCCAGGGCTTCGTCCCGGAAAAATTCAGCAATGCCGTCCGCGACATAGACGCCGCGCTCGGCATCGCCGATGACCGGATCCAGAACGTACAGCGCCTTCGGATTGGTGCGCTTGATCCTGTCGACCGCGCTGAGCAACACCGGCCCGGTCGCCGCAGCGCCGAGAAAGCCGCTCAATATCGCGTCGCAGCGATGGAAGGCGCCGCGCCGTTCCAGCTCGTCCAGAATCTCCGCGACATCGCTGGCGTGGTAGACGCCGCCGCGGTAGCTGCCGAAACCCGGATGGTTGCTGTAGTTGACCGTGGCGACCGGCCACACCTCGTGGCCCAGCCGCTGCAGCGGAAACGTCGCCGCCGCGTTGCCGACATGGCCGTAGGCTACCGAGGACTGGATCGAAAGAACGTGCATTGCGCTCCGTGATCCGGGGCGGCGGCAAGGCCCTCCGGCCGCTCTCGCCCCACTAAAAAACGGCCGACGGTACGGCCGCGGGAAACACCAGCGGGCCGGTCGTGCGCCCGGCGTTCCGCTCCGGTCGCCGGACGAACGCGCCGTGCTGTGCGGCCTTGTGTCAACGTGCCGGGCCCGGCGGGCGGTCGCTAGATGGACACAGCTTTTCTTCGGGACACTGCCGTCGTCAATGGATTTTACGCCCGCTCGCCGCGTTGTGAATAGGGCAAGGCCGCGCCGCTCGGCCCTCTACATGCCCGGCGCCAACGCCCGCGCTCTCGAAAAGGCGCAGGACCTTCCCGCCGACGTCCTGATTCTCGATCTGGAAGACGCCGTTGCGCCCGACGCCAAGGAGACGGCGCGCGTGCAGGTCTGCGCCACCGTTTCCGCCCGCCGGTACGGCGCGCGCGAAGTCGTCGTCCGGATCAACGGCCTCGATACCGGCTGGGGCCATGCCGACCTGCCGCCGGTCGCCGGCTGCGGCGCCGACGCGATCCTGCTGCCCAAGGTGGAGAGCGCCGACCAGGTCCGGCATCTGGAAGCCCTGATGACGGACTGCGGCGCGCCGGACGATATGGCGGTCATGTGCATGATCGAAACGCCGATGGGCGTGCTCCACGCCGAAGAGATCGCCGCGTCCGGTCCGCGCCTGAGCTGCCTCGTGATGGGCACGTCCGATCTGGCGAAGGACCTGCAGGCCCGGCATGTGCCGGGGCGCGAGCCGCTGCTGCCGAGCCTCGGCCTGGCGCTGCTCGCCGCGCGCGCCCACCGCCTTGCGATCCTCGACGGCGTATCGCTGGATCTGGGCGACGACGCAGCCCACGAAGCGGCCTGCCGGCAGGGCCGCGACCTGGGCTTCGACGGCAAGACGCTGATCCACCCGAAACAGATCGCCGCCGCGAACCGGGCCTTCGCGCCCGGCGACGCCGAGATCGCATGGTCGCGCCGGATCATCGCCGCCCACGGCGAAGCGGAAGCGGCCGGCGCCGGCGTCGTGCTGGTCGACGGCAAACTCATCGAGGCCCTCCATGTCGAAGAGGCGCACCGAACGGTCGCGCTCGCCGAAGCGATCGAACGCCTGGCGGCCTGACGGCCCGAACGGTTCCGGGGGTTCCGGCCGCGAAAGGCGCCGCCATGACGCTGGCTGAACCGGCCGTCCGCCTGCTGCGCCTGCTGCCGCCGGAAGCGGCCCACCGCTGGACGGTCCGCCTGCTGCGCGGCGCCGACGCGCTGCGGCTGCCCCTGGAAGGCGGCCCGCACCGCATCGCGCCGCAGCGCGCGTTCGGCCTGGATTTTCCCAACCCGGTCGGCCTCGCCGCCGGCTTCGACAAGGACGCCGAGGCGGTGCGCGCCGCCCTTGCGCTCGGCTTCGGTTTCGTCGAGGTCGGCTCGGTGACGCCGCAACCCCAGCCCGGCAACCCGCGGCCGCGGGTGTTCCGCCTGCCGGAAGACGGCGCGGTCATCAACCGGTACGGCTTCAACAGCAAGGGGCTGGACCGCGCCGAGCGGCGGCTCGCCGGCCTGCGGCAGCGGCCGCTGCCGGGGCCGTTGGGCGTCAATCTGGGCGCGAACCGGGCGAGCGACGACCTGGCGGCCGACTATGCAACCGGCGCGCGCCGGCTGGCGCCCTACGCCGATTATCTCGTCGTCAACGTCTCCTCGCCCAACACGCCGGGGCTGCGCGCCCTCCAGGATGCGGCGGCGCTGCGCGGCCTGCTGGAGCCGGTGCAGGCGGCCCTTGAGGATTCGGGGCCGGCACGGCGGCCGTTGCTGCTGAAGGTGGCGCCGGACCTGGAGCCGGCGGACATCGACGATATCGCCGGGATTGCGCAGACGCCGTTGCTCGACGGGCTGATCGTCAGCAACACGACCGTCAGCCGCCCGCCCGATCTGCGCTCGCCCCTGGCGGGCGAGGCCGGCGGCCTGTCCGGCCGGCCCCTGATGGCGCCGTCCACGGCGGTGCTCGGCGCTTTCCGCGAGCGGCTCGGCCCGGACCTGCCGATCGTCGGCGTCGGCGGCATCGCGGGCAGCGCGGACGCCGCCGCCAAGCGGGCCGCCGGCGCGACGCTGATCCAGCTCTATACCGGCCTGATCTACGAAGGCCCCGCCCTGATCCGCGCCGCCGCCGAAGGGTTCCGCGACGCGGCAGCCTGAGCGGCGGCCGTTCCGGATGCGCAGAAGGACCGCTCGGCAACTCCTTCTTCGCCTGCGGCGCAATGTCCCCTCGCCCGATCGGCAATTTTTCCCAGTGCATCGGCGTTCCGGAAGTATATTTCGGACACCGGCGAAAATGCGCAGAATTATTCATATCTGCGCCGAACAATCGTAATTATATTTTTTTCGTTAGGCGGGGCCTACGAATTCCGACGGAAATATAGGAATTATTTATGCGCCGCGAGCCAAACGGCGATTCGGCGTGCCTCGATCGGCCGACATTCCTCGGACCGGATCCGCAGCCCCCGCCATTTCGGCAACCGCAGACGCCCCGCCGAACCGTTTCGACGGGGCGCGCGCGACTTGACAGCACTATCGATTTAGTAAAGCATCCGCGCCGTGATCGCTCGCAGGCCCTGCTAGGTCGGGTCACCCGCTGAATAGAACAGCCTGATGCCCGACGCGGGATAGCTTCCTGCGTTCAGGCGAATAAGCGGGACATCTCTGCATTCTCTGCGAGTTGGTCACAATGGCCCGGCGCCCTCGGCCGGGCCCAGTCGGTTTGTGGCCTGGCTGGAGGGGATGTCTTGACCTATGTCAAGCGGAAGCCGTTTTTTCGCTTGATTTTGCGGGCGGCACCGGCGGTCGGCGCAGTCGCGCTGACCGCCGTCTTATGCACGACTCCCGCCTGGGGCGCGGATTATCCCTGGCCGGTGACGCGGGTGATCGACGGCGATACGGTTGCGGTCGATGCGTCAGCCGATTTTCCGCCGGAGCTTTCCAGGCTGAGGGTGCGGCTGCGCGGCGTCGACACGCCGGAGAAAAGCCGCCGCGCACTGTGCGCGGCGGAACGAGCCGCAAGCCGGGCGGCGACAGCCTTTACGAAGCAGCAAATCGATAACGCCGGGCAAATCGTCGTGCGCGATCCGAAATGGGGCGCGTATGGCGGGCGCGTGATCGCCGATCTCGTATTGGACGGAAGATCGCTCTCGGACGCGCTGATCGAGGGAGGTTACGGCGTTCGCGATCGCGGCAGGCAGACGAAGAAAGAGAGGACAGAGAACAGGTGGAAGAAATGGTGTTCCGCTTCCGGCAAATAGCGTCCGCCGGCGGGTTCGCAGAGGTTTTCGGTTGCTCTACTCCGTTAGTTCCATCCACCTCAGTGTCTCTTCCGTAACCCGGCTCGGCACATATTCCGCGGCGCACCAGCCGTCGTAGCCGAGACGGTCGAGCGCGGCGAAGACGGCGGGAAAGTCGATGGTTCCGGTGCCGGGCTCGTGCCGGCCGGGATGGTCGGCGAACTGGATATGGCCGATGCGCGGCAGGATCTCCCCGAGCCGCGGGATCAGCCGGCCCTCCATGATCGCCATGTGGTACAGGTCGTGCTCCAGCGCCAGGTTTGGGTGGCCGGCCCGGTCGATGGCCTCGAGCGCCTGCCCGCTGGTCGACAGCAGGAAGCCCGGCCGGTCGACGGTGTTGACGGCCTCGACGACGACGCCGATGCCGATCCCGGCCATGAGGTCCGCCGCGACGCGCAGATTCTCCGCCAGCGTCGCCAGGCAGCGTTCCCGCGCGAAGCCGTGCAACTCGGGAAAACCGGCGAGCACGTTGACGTTGCGCGGCCGGAGCGCCGCCGCCGCATCGCGGGCCTGCTCGGCGGCGCGGCGAAAGGCGGCCTGCCGGCCCGGCGTCGCGGCGAGGCCCGGCCCGCCGTCGAGCATATCGCCGACCGGGACGTTGACAACCGAGACAGCGAGGCCCGCGGCGTCGATCACCCGCTGCCAGTCTGCGGCCGGCCGGTCGTAGGGAAACTGGATCTCGACGGCCCCGAACCCCGCCGCAGCGGCGGCGGCCGGCCGGTCGAGCCAGTCGCGCTCGGCGAACAGCATCGAGATGTTGGCTGAAAATCGGGGCATGGCGGGGGCTTGCGGACGTGGGCGGAAGTGCAGGTGCCGCATCCTGACGCTTTCGGCCCGGCCGGTCGAGAGGCGGCGCCCGCCGCCCGCGGCAGGGCAGCCCTGCGCGCAACACCCTTCCCGCAGGGCGCGGCGGCGGCTATGCCCGCGCCATGCTTATCGAGAATCCCTGGTTCTGGGCGGCGGCCGTCCCGGCAGTGCTGATCGTCGGCATCTCGAAGGGCGGGGTCGGCGGCGGGCTGGGCACGGTCGGCGTGCCGATCCTCTCCCTGGTCGTCGATCCGCGCATCGCCGCGGCTGTGCTGCTGCCGGTGCTCTGCCTGATCGACCTGATGTCGCTGAAGGCCTACTGGGGCCGCTGGCACCGGCGCAACATGCGCATCCTGATCGCCGCGGCGATGATCGGCATTCTCGCCGGTGCGCTGACCTTCCGGCACCTCGACGCCGACGCCATCCGGATCCTGATCGGCGTCATCGCCATCCTGTTCGCGCTGCGCACCTGGCTCGGCAGGCGGCGGTCCGACCGGCCGGCGAGCGCGCCGAACGTCCTGCGCGGCGGCCTGTGGGGCGCGGTCGCCGGCTTCACGAGCTTCGTCTCCCACAACGGCGGGCCGCCGGTCGCGGTCTACCTGCTGCCGCAGAAGCTGGACAAGACGCTGTACCAGGCGACGACGGTCGTGTTCTTCGCCGCGATCAACTATGTCAAGCTGGTGCCCTACTGGCTGCTCGGGCAGTTTCCGGCGACCAACCTGACCGTTTCGGCGGCCCTGTTCCCGCTCGCCGTGGCGGGGACGCTGCTCGGCGTGTGGCTGCACACCCGGATCTCCGACCGCCTCTTCTTCATTGCGGCCTATGTCCTGCTGTTCGGCATCGGCATCAAGCTGGTATATGACGGCATGACGGGCCTGCTGGCCTGAGCGAGAGAGGCAACACGCGATGACGACAGACGCGGCAGCGCGCCGGAAAGAACGGCGCCGGGCGGTCGAGGCGGCGGTGGCGGACATCCGCGCCATCGAGCGCGATTGCGGGGTGACGCCGGACGGTCTCGCCCGGATGAAAGAACGCCTGCTCGATCTTGCCGCGCAGGCGGACCTGTTCCCGGCGGAGGACTTCCCGCCGCCGGACGGGGATGTCGACTTTCCCGCCAACATCTACCGGATCGCCGAGGACGACGACCACCGCTTCGCCCTCTATGTCCAGTCGGCGCGCGGCGCGCTGGATACGCCGGCGCACAACCACACGACCTGGGCGGTGATTGCCGGCATCCGCGGCGACGAGCTGAACCGCTTCTACGAGCGCACCGCGGACGGCGGCGTGGCGGAGACCGGCCGGCGGGTGGTGCGCCAGGGCACGGCGGTCGCCTTCCTGCCGGACGAACTGCACTCCATCCATGTCGAGGCCGGCGACCGGGTCGTCAACTTCCACATGTACGGCCTGGCGCTGGACCGTCTCCACGAGCGGGAGTATTTCCGCGACGACGACCGCAGCTGGCGCAACTTCCCGGCCCAGGAGGGCATCATCGAGGCGCGCAGCGGCTGACCTTCCCCCGGGCATTGCCCAGCACAATCCCGGAAACGATCCCGGAAACGATTCATGAGCCTCTACATTTCCCCGGCGGATCTGCACGCCGCCTTGCAGGACGGCGACGAACTCGCACTGATCGACGTGCGCGAGCAGGGCGTCTTCTATCATTCGCACCTGTTCTGGGCGGTCTGCATTCCCCTGTCGCGCCTCGAGCTGCTGATCCTGGACCTCGTGCCGCGCAAGAGCGTGCGCATCGTGCTGTGCGACGACGGCCCGTCGGGCATCGCCGGCGCGGCGATGGAGGTCCTCGGCGCGCTCGGCTATGGCGACGTCCGCATCCTCGAAGGCGGCACGGCGGCCTGGGCGGAGGCCGGCTACGAGCTCTATTCCGGCGTCAACGTGCCGTCCAAGGCGTTCGGCGAATTCGTCGAACACGCCTACGACACGCCGCGGGTTCCGGCGCAGGAACTCGACGACATCGTCCGCTCGGGCCGGGACATGGTGATCCTGGACAGCCGGCCGGTCGAGGAATACCGGCGCATGAACATCCCCGGCGGCATCGACGTGCCGGGGGCGGAACTGGTCTACCGGGTCCACGAGATCGCGCCCGATCCCGGCACGCTGGTCGTCGTCAACTGCGCCGGGCGGACGCGCAGCATCATCGGCGCCCAGAGCCTGATCAACGCCGGCATCCCCAACGAAGTCGCCGCCCTGAAGGACGGCACCATGGGCTGGGAACTGGCCGGCTTTTCCTGTGAGCACGGCGCGGAGCGCTTCGGCCCCGATCCGTCGCCGGATGCCGTGGCGGTGGCGCAGGACCGTGCTGCGGCGGTCGCCCGGCGCTTCGGCGTCCGGTTCGCCGACAAGGCCGCGGTCGAGGGCTGGCAGGCCGAACAGGACGTACGTACGCTTTATCTCCTGGACGTACGTACGCCTGAGGAGTTTGCGGCCGGCCATGTTGCCGGTTCGCGCCACGCGCCGGGCGGGCAGCTGGTCCAGGCGACCGACGAGTATGTCGCGACCCGCAACGCCCGGATCGTGCTGTTCGACGACGAGCGGGTTCGCGCGGTGATGACCGCCTCCTGGCTGATCCAGCTCGGCTGGCCGGACGTCCATGTCTATGACGGCGCGATCGCCGACTGGCCGGTCGAGACCGGTCCGCGCCCGCCGGCGGCGCCGGAGATCGAACGGTGGGAGACGATCGGCCCGGACGACCTGGAGCCGGACGACCACATCCTCGACCTGTCCGACAGCCTGACCTACCGCCGCGGCCACATCCCCGGCGCCTGGTGGGGTCTGCGCAGCCGGCTGGACGAAGCGCTGCTGCCCGACGATGCGCGGATCGTGCTCTACGCCGACGACGACCGGATGGCCCATCTGTCGGCAACGACGCTGACCGGCCTGGAAATCGAGGACGATTTCGTCGTGCTGGCCGGCGGCCTCGACGCCTGGCGCGCCGCCGGCAAGCCGGTCGAGCCCGACGACGGCCGGATGACCCTGGCGACGACCGAGCCGAACGACGTCTGGTACAAGCCCTACGACACCGACGAGGAGGTCCGGGCCAAGATGGAGGAATATCTGGTGTGGGAGGTCGCGCTGGTCGAGCAGATCGCGCGTGACGGCACTGTAAGCTTCCGCACATATCCGTGACGCCCGCGCAATGATCCCCGGAAGGATCAGGGTCATGGAAGCCCGCGGCATGGACGCGGGCATGGATCCCTCGGACATATCCGCGCCGCTGCTGTCCGCCACCGTGCTCCTGCTGCGCGACGGCGCACGCGGACTCGAAGTGTTCATGGTCGAGCGCAGCGGCCGGGTCGGCGCCTTCGCCGGCGCGATGGTGTTCCCCGGCGGCAAGGTCGCGCCCGAGGATTCGTCGGCCGAATTGCGCGCGCTGGCCGACAATGGCGGCGATCTGGACGACGCGGCCTTCGGCTTCGCCGTGTCCTCGGTGCGCGAGGCCTTCGAGGAATGCGGCGTCCTGCTGGCGCACCGGGACGGCGCCACGCTGACCGACGCCGAACTGGCGCCCCTTGCGGGGTTCCGCGACGCGATCGGCCGCAACCGGATTCCCTTCGCCCGCTTCCTCGCCGACCACGGCCTGCGCCTGGACATGGCCGGGCTGGCGCCCTTTTCCCGCTGGGTGACGCCGGTGTTCCGGCCGAAGCGGTTCGACACGATGTTCTTCCTCGCCGCCGTGCCGCCGGACCAGACGCTGAGCCACGACGGCAGCGAGACGGTGCACGGCCTGTGGACGCGGCCGCAGGACGTCATCGACGCCGCCGACCGGGACCGGAAATATTCGCTCTATTTCGCCACCCGGCTGAACCTGATGGACCTCGCGCTGAGCAAAACCGTGGCCGACGCGGTCGCCCGCGCCGCCGGGCGGACGCCGCCGCAGGCCATGCCGTGGCGCGAGATGACGCCGGACGGCCCGCGGCTGCGCATCGACGCCGATTCCGGCTATGCCCTGGTGCAGGCCAGCCTGGAGGTCGCCGGCGGCATCGCCCCCTTGCCGAACTGACGTTCGCCCTTATATTAGAATTACTCTAATTTAAAACGGAGCGGGCCGAAAATGAACGTGCTGACGCGCGCCGACATCATGGCGATGGCCGACTACGGGAAGGTGCGCGCGGAAAAGCGCCGCGAGATCGCGCAGGTGAAGAGGAACCGGCGGATCGAGGTCGGCCCCTTCGCGACATTCTACTTCGAGAACCGCGCCACCATGTGGCACCAGGTTCACGAGATGCTGTTCATCGAGAAGGGCGGCGAAGACCAGATCGCCGACGAGCTGGCGGCCTACAATCCGCTGATCCCGAACGGCCGCGAGCTGGTCGCGACGGTGATGATCGAGATCGACGACGAGCGCCGGCGGCGCACCGTCCTGGGCCGGCTCGGCGGTTTCGAGGAAACCATGTTCATCCGATTCGGCGAACACAAGGTCGCCGGGGTCCCCGAAGACGATATCGACCGCACGACGGCGGACGGCAAAGCCTCCTCCGTCCAGTTCGTGCATTTCCCCTTCACCGACGCGCAGGCCGCGGCCTTCAAACCGGGCGCGTCCGGGGCGGGCCAAGCCATCGTCGGCGTCGGCCATCCGAACTACGCCCATATGGCCGTGATGCCGGCGGCGGTGCGGGAGTCGCTGGCGGCGGACCTGGACTAGCCGCGTTTTACTGCCCCTGCATCCGTCATTTCAGCCGGAGCGGCGAAACCGCCCTGCCTGCGCACCGGCTATCGACAAATCGCTTCGACGGCAGGCTTCGTATGGAGTAGGTTCGAACGATTGCCGGACCCCGTTGCCTCCGCAACGCGGCGGCAATATCAGGCGGAGTCGGCGATGTCAGCGACCGAAATCATTTTCGAAGTCAGCGAGGACGAACTGGACGGCGGCTATTCGGCCAGCGCGCTCGGATTTGGCATCCACACCGAAGGCGACACGCTGGATGAGCTTCGCCGAAACGTCCGGGAAGCCGTGGACTGCTACTTCGACGACAGCATGAACCGGCCGCGCCTGATCCGCCTTCACTACGTCAGGGACGAGGTCCTTGTGGCGTGAAGCTCCCGCGCGACGTAAGCGGTGCCGCGCTGGTAACGGCGCTGCGCCGCTTGGGCTACGAGAAGGTGCGTCAGCGCGGCTCGCATGTGCGTGTCACGACCCGCGAGGGCGGCGAACATCATGAGGTGATTCCGCTGCATGACCCGATTCGGACGAAGACGCTGGCGAGCATTCTCAAGAGCATCGCCCGGCATCACGGCATCGGCGTCCCGGAACTGCTGCGCAAGCTCAACATACGCTAGCCGTCCGGTCAGCGGCCGTCGCCGTCCTCCTCCGCGTCGATCGTCCCGGCCGGCTTCGTGCGCAACTTGCCGCCGGTGGCGTTCGCGCCGGGGCGGATCGGTACGCTGCGCACGGCCTCCTCGACGGCCGGGCGCGCCAGATCGATGCCGAGCAGGCCGTTTTCGATCGCGGCGCCCTCCACCTCGATCCCGTCGGCCAGCATAAAGGTGCGCTGGAACTGGCGCGCGGCGATACCGCGATGCAGGTAGACCCGGTCCTCGCGCTCGGCCTGCCGGCCGCGGACGACGAGTTGGCGGCCTTCGACCGTGACGGCAAGATCGTCCATCGTGAAGCCGGCGACGGCGAGCACGATGCGCAGCGCATTCTCGCCGGTCTGCTCGATATTGTAGGGCGGATAGCCGTCGGCCGAGGCTTTCGCAATCCGGTCCACGGTCTGCTCGAATTCGTCGAAGCCGAGCAGGAACGGGCTGTTGAACAGGGACAGGCGGGCCATGCGCGCGCTCCCGATTGCGGACCTGTCGGCGGACCGGTTGCCGGCGCCGGAGTGTAGTGCGCGGAATGTGTTGACCTCAAGGCGGCCGGCGGCAAATAACCGGGACCGGAGCGCAGACCGGATCGGGCCGGCGCGGCCGCTCCGGAAGACAGACCGCACGGCGAACCGAAGCGGGAAGAAAATTGCGATGACATGGTCGCTCGGCCGCGAAGGAACGCACGAAACGGTCTCGCAAAGCGACCGGCACGGCCGGCCCCTGCGCACCGTCATCTGCATGGAAACCGGGCTGGTCCGTAACGATCCGGTTCCCAGCGATGCGGAGCTGGAACGGTTTTACGGCGAGGAATACCGGATCGCCTACAAGGGCAGCGCCCAGCCCCGGCGCCGGCAGATTCTGCGCAACTTCCGCCGGGCGGTGGCCCATGTCCGGGCCAACCGTGACATGTTGGAGGCGGCGGGGCGCGTGCTGGAGATCGGCGCCGGTTCGGGCGAAATCGCCTTCGTGATGGCGCAGCTCGGCAAGCGCGTCACCGGCATCGAGCCGGATGTCAGCTGCGCCGCCTATTGCCGGGACGAACTGGACCTGGACGTGCGCACCGCACATCTGGCGCCGGACCTGTTTCCGCCCGGCGAATTCGACCTGATCCGGCTGAGCCATGTGCTCGAGCATCTGAACGACCCGGTCAAATATCTCGGCCAGATTGCGGCCTGGCTTGCGCCCGGCGGCGTCCTCTATGTCGAAGTTCCGAATATCGAGACCTATTGCCGGACGAAATCGCGCGGCCGCATGTTTCACTACGCCCACATCTACAATTTCAACCCGTGGACGCTGCGCGCCTGCGCCGGGCTGGCGGGCCTTGCAGAAGCGCCGGAGACCGCGCAGCGCTCGGCGGGCGCGACAGGCGTCTTTTTCCGCCGCGATGCCGAGGCGGCGGCGCGCACCGGGACCGAGAACCCGGAAAATGCGCGCCATGTGCGCGACCTGATCCGCCGGCACTATGCCGGCGCCTTTGCAAGGGGGAAGGCGGCGCGGCCGCTGAAGAAGCTCGCCATGAGGATCGAGGAAACCCTAGCCGGGCTGGCCGCCGCCGGCCCCCGCGATATCGGGGAGCGGGCGATGCGCAGCCTCCGGCAAGGCGCTTGAGACGGGTGCCGCCCCCCGGCAGGACCGATCCGCCGGCCGAGGCACTGCCGGACGAACCGTTTGGCGGGCCGTTCGGGCGTTTGCGGGCGTGGCTGGAACTGCTGATCCTCGATCACGGCGTCCTGCGGCTGGCGTACCGCCACTGGCACGAAATCGCGCCCGGCCTGTACCGCTCCAACCAGCCGGCGCCGTTCCAGGTCCGGCGCGCCGCCCGGTCCGGCATCCGCACGATCGTCAACCTGCGCCGCGCCAACGAGACCGGACACTATCTGCTGGAGCGCGAAGCCGCAGCGAAAGCCGGGATCGCCCAGGTCGATTTCTTCCTCTCGTCGCGGGGCGCGCCGCGCCGCCAGCAGCTTCTCGACGCAGCCGGGATGTTCGACCGAATCGACTATCCGGCCTTGATCCACTGTAAGTCCGGCGTCGACCGGACAGGCCTGATGGGGGCGCTGTATATTCTCATGCGCGGCGGCGCGGCCGGCGACGCGCTGAAGCAGTTCGGCTGGCGGTACGGCTATATCGGCGCCGGGCCGACCGGCATCGGCAAGGCCCTCGTGCTGGAATACGGCCGGGCGCAGGCCGAAACCGGCGTCGATTTCCTGGCCTGGGTTGCCGAAAGTTACGATCCGGCGGCGCTCGAAGCCGCTTTCCGGCCGCAGCCCCTCGCCACCGCCCTGGTCGATTTCGTGCTGCGCCGGGAGTAGCTGCGGCCCTTCGCGCGCGGCGCGGCGGCGATCCGGCGCTTTGGGACATAGGGACGCGTGCTCGCCGGCGATTCTGCGTCTGAGTGCGCCGACATGATAGAAAACCGCCCGATCGAAACCGTCAGGAGCCGCCGTTTGGCCGCCGGATCGAAATCCGCAGGGAGACTGCCGCTCGACGCCAGGACGCTGCCGATGGTGAAGCGGCTCGTCCGCGACTATCTGCTGCGCTACTGGTTGCGCATCGTGCTGGCCTTTGCGCTGCTCGGCCTGGTCTCGGCCTGCACGGCAACGATTCCCTTCATCCTGAAGGAACTGCTGGACAGCGCCTTCAGCGGCGGCGCGGCGGCCGGGAATGCCTGGCTGACCGAGGCGATTGCCGGGCTGTTCTCGCCCGATCCGCGCTACAATCAGCTCTATTTCATCGCGCTGGCCACGGCCCTGGTGTTCGTCGTCAAGGGCGGAGCGGCCTACGGCGCGGTGACCATGATGGCCTATGTCGGGCACCGCTCGGTCGCCGACATCCAGGACACCATGTTCGCCCGCCTGATGCGCGCCGACCTGGGGTTTTTCCACAACACGCCGACCGGCCGGCTGATCTCCGCCTTCACCAACGACGCCAGCGCGATGCGCAGCCTGTTCTCGGACACGGTGGTGAGCATCGGGCGGGACATCGTGACGGTGATCGCGCTGGTCGCCGCCATGTTCTGGATCGACTGGATCCTGTCCTGCATCACCTTCTTCGTGTTTCCGCTCGTCGCCCTGCCCGTGTACCGGATCGGCCAGCGCATGCGGAAGGTCTCCGCCAATACCCAGGCGGAGATGGCCCAGTTTACCACCCTGCAAGACGAGAGCTTCCAGGGCATTCGCCATGTCAAGGCCTATGGCATGGAGGATTACGAGACCGGCCGGGCCACGTCGGTCGTCGGGCGCATCTTCCGGCTGAACTACAAGGCCGAGAAGGTGCGGGCGATCACGGAGCCCTTGCTGGAAGCGATCGCCGGCGTCGCCATCGCTGCCGTCCTGCTCTACGGCGGCTACCAGGTGATCGCCGAGGCGCGCACGCCGGGCGACTTCGCCGGATTTCTCGCGGCCCTGCTGCTGGCCTACGACCCGGTGCGCCGGCTGGCACGGCTCAACGCCAATCTCCAGAAGGGGCTGGCGGCCGCCGAGCGGGTGTTCGCCACGCTCGATATCGAGCCCGAAATCGTCGACCGGCCGGGCGCCCGTCCGCTGGCGGCCGGCGCCGGCGGCATCCGGCTGGACGATGTCGTGTTCGCCTACGACCGGAGAGGGCGTGCGGCGACGCCGGCCCTCGGGCGCGGCAGCGAGGGCGTGACGCTCGACGTGCCGGCCGGCAGGACGGTTGCGCTGGTCGGCCCGTCAGGCGCCGGCAAGACGACGGTCCTGAACCTGATTCCCCGCTTCTTCGATGTCGACAGCGGCGCGGTGCTGATCGACGGACAGGACGTACGCGACGTAACCCTGGCGTCCCTGCGCGCCCGGATCGGGCTGGTCAGCCAGGAAACCAGCCTGTTCGACGACACGATCCGCGCCAACATCGCCTATGGCAGACGGGGCGCTTCGGAAGAGGACATCGTCGCCGCCGCCACCGCCGCCGCGGCGCACGATTTCATCATGGAGCTGCCGCAGCGATACGACACCCGCGTCGGCGGCCTCGGGATTCAGGTGAGCGGCGGCCAGCGTCAGCGCATCTCGATCGCCCGCGCCATCCTGAAGGACGCGCCGATCCTGCTGCTCGACGAGGCGACCTCGGCGCTCGATACAGATTCGGAGCGCCAGGTGCAGGCCGCGCTGGATTCGCTGCGCCGGGGCCGGACCACCGTCGTCATCGCCCACCGGCTTTCCACCATCGCCGATGCCGACATCGTCTATGTGCTGGACGAGGGCCGGGTCGTGGAATGCGGCAGCCATAGCGACCTGGTGGCGGCCGGCGGCGCCTTCGCCCGCCTGCATGCCGAACAAACGACCGGGGGACAGATGGGCGGGGGGCAGATGAGCGGTACGGGGCAGACCTGAGCCATGCTGCTCGGCCTGTATCGCGGCCTCGGCCGGCTTGCGCCGCCGGTCGCCCGGCTCGTGCTGCTGCGCCGGCGCGCCCGCGGCAAGGAGCATCCGGAGCGGTATCGCGAGCGGATGGGCAATCCGCGCCGGAACCGGCCCGACGGCGCGCTGATCTGGCTCCACGCCGCGAGCGTCGGCGAGGCCCTGTCCGCGCTGCCGCTGATCGGGCGGCTGCTGGCGCGCCTGCCTTCGGCGCATGTCATGGTCACCTCGGGCACCGTCACCTCGGCGAAACTGATGGACGAACGCCTGCCGGAGCGCGCCTTCCACCAGTTCGTCCCGGTCGATTGCCCGGCCTGGGTGGGGTGCTTCCTGGACCACTACCGGCCGGACCTCGCCCTGTGGGTGGAAAGCGAATTGTGGCCGGCCCTGCTTGCCGGAACGGTGCAGCGCGGCACGCCGGCGATCCTGCTGAACGGCCGCATGTCGGCGCGGTCGCTGCGGCGCTGGCGGCGCTTTCCGGGCGCGGCGCGCCGGCTGATCCGGTCGTTCGACGCGGTCCTGGCCCAGTCCGAAGCCGATGCCGGGCGTTTCCGCCGGCTCGGCGCCCGGCGCGTCGAGACGCCGGGCAACCTCAAGATGGCGGCCGCGCCGCTGCCGGCCGATCCGGCGGCGCTCGCCAGCCTGACAGATGCGGTTCGCGGGCGTCCGGTCTGGCTGGCGGCGAGCACCCATCCGGGCGAGGAGGATGCGGCCGCCGAGGCACACCGGGCGGTGCACCGGCAGTCGGGCGACGCGCTGCTCGTCATCGTGCCGCGCCACCCGGAACGCGGCCCCGCCATCGCCAACGCCCTGCGCAGCGTCGGTCACGCCGTCGGCCTGCGCAGCGCCGGCGCAGCGCCGGACGGGACAGAGGATATCTACCTCGCCGACACGCTGGGCGAACTGGGCCTGTTCTACCGCGCCGCGCCGGTCGCCTTCGTCGGCGGCTCGCTGGCGCCCCATGGCGGCCAGAACCTGATCGAGCCGGCGCAGCTCGATTGCGCCATCCTGCACGGCCCGCATGTCGGCAATTTCGCCGACATCGCCGAGTCCCTGCGGGTGGCCGGCGCCAGCGAGACGGTCGATTCCTCCGGCGCGCTGGCGGCCGCTGTCGGCCGCCTGCTCGCCGATCCGGCCGAGTGCCGGCACCGGGCGGACCGGGCGGCCGGCGCCGCGCAGGACAACGCCGGCATCCTCGACCGGGCGATGGCGCTTCTCGAACCCTGGCTCGCGGCCCTACCCGGCGGCGCATCCGGCGCTGCATCCGGCTCTGGGCCGCCGGCCGGCCCGGCCAGACCGGACGCCGCCTGATGCGCACGCCCGACGCCTGGTCGCGCAAGGGCGCGGTCTCGACCATGCTGCTGCCGGCGGCGTCGCTGTACGGCCTCGGCACGGCCCTGCGGGTGGGCCGCGCGCCGCGCTACGCGCCGCCCGTGCCGGCGATCTGCGTCGGCAACCTCACCGCCGGCGGCGCGGGCAAGACCCCGGTCGTCCTGTCGCTGGCGCGGCTGATGCGCGACCGGGGCCGGCGGCTGTTCGCCGTCAGCCGCGGCTATGGCGGCCGCCTGGCCGGGCCCGTGCGGGTCGATCCGGCGCTCCACACCGCCCGGGAAGTCGGCGACGAGCCGCTGCTGCTGGCCGGGGCCCTGCCGACCGTCGTCGCCCGGGACCGGGCCGCCGGCGCGCGGGCCGCCGTCGACGCCGGCGCCGATATCCTGCTGCTCGACGACGGCCACCAGAACCCGGCGGTCGCCAAGGCCCTGTCGCTGGTCGTCGTCGACGGCGGCTTCGGCTTCGGCAACGGCCGGATCATCCCGTCCGGCCCGTTGCGCGAGCCGGTCGGCCGCGGCCTGGCGCGGGCGGACGCCGCCGTCATCGTCGGCGCAGACAGCACGGGCGCCGCTCACCGGTGCCGGCGAGAAGCCGGCGGCCTGCCGCTGCTCGAAGCCCGCTTCGTGCCCGCAGAGGAGGCCATGGCGCTGCACGGCCGCAGGATCGTCGCCTTCGCCGGCATCGGCCGGCCCGACAAGTTCTTCGACACGGTGAAGGAGATCGGCGCCGACCTGGCCGAGGCGATGGCTTACCCGGACCATTACCCGTTCCCGGAAACCGAGATCATGTTCATCTGCGAACTGGCCCAGGAGCGCGGCGCGATCCCGGTCTGCACCGAAAAGGACTATATGCGCCTGCCGCCCGACGCCCGACTGATGGTGACGCCCGTCCCGGTCGCCCTCGAATGGCGCGACCCCGATGCCCTGGACCGGCTGCTGGCGCCGGTGCTGGAAGGCGGATCGGGAAGGGAGCAACAAGGCTTCTGACCGTTCGCCGCCGGCATCGGGCCTCCGGCGCAACGCAGCCGGCGCGGCTGGCGTCGGCTACACCCGCTTGGAAATCCAGATCGCGGTGCGGGAGATGTCTCTGATGGCGCGGGTCAGCAGCGGATAGGCCGGCGCGGCTTCGGCGTTGCGGGCGAGCGCAGTGTCCTTGTGGGCCAGCTCGTCGGCGCGGAATTCCTCCACCGTCTTCTTCAGCTCCGCCTCGCTGTCGTCGAGCCGCGCCGCCTGGTCGGCGTAGTGCTCGTCGATCACCTCCTCGACCGCGACGGTGCAGGCCATCGCCGCCTCGCGCCCCATCAGAGCTGTCGCCGCGCCGAGCGCGAAGCCGGCGACATGCCAGACCGGCGTCATGACGGTCGGGCGGACCTGCCGCTCGACGATCATGCGGTTGAAGGTATCGAGATGTTTCTGCTCCTGTTCCGCCATCTCGCGCAGCACCGGCCCGTCCGCGCCGTCGCCGAGCACGGCGAGCTGGCCGGCATAGATGCGCGCCGCGCCGTATTCGCCGGCCTGGTTGACCCGGATCATGCTGTGGATCAGTGCCTCGCCGGCCGGCTCGCCGGGCATCGGCCGCCGCGGCCTTTCAGGCGGCTTCGCGGCTTCGTCGCCACTCATCGCGCCGGCGTTCCCAGGGCGCGCAAGCCGGCCGCCAGCGCGAAGACCGCCAGCCCAGCCGAGATCAGCGCGTTCCAGCCGGCCAGGGAAACCCCGGCCAGCGCCCAGGGGACGGCGTCGCAGCGCGCCGGCGCCGCGGCGCCGATCATGTCCTTGAGACTGCCGGCGGTGACCTTCGCGGGATCGAAGCCCGCAGCGCCGCTGCACGCGCCGGGCCCGGCCCACCAGGCATATTCGATGCCGGCATGGTAGACGCCGATCCCCGCGGTGACCGCCAGCGCGGCGGCGATCGGCAGCAGGGCGAAGGCCGTGCGCCGATCCCGCAGCGCGGCCAGCCCGACCAGGGCCAGCGCGACGACGGCGATATGGGGCCAGCGCTGGTTGTGGCACAGCGGGCACGGCGCCAGGCCGCCGAGATACTGGAAGCCGAGCGCGCCGAGCAGCAGGCCGCCGCTGCCCAGCAGCAACAGGATCAGGGGTGTGCGTCCGGCCGTCATCGCCTCATGGAGATAGGGCCGCCGGACGGGTTTGCCCGCACGCCGTTCGCCGCATCCGGCGCCGCCGGTTGCGCCCTTCTATGCCGGATCGGGCGCGACGCGGATCATGCGCTTGCCGCGGTTGTCGCCGGCGAGCAGGCCGATCAGCCCCTGCGGCGCACTCTCCAGCCCGTCGAGGATGTCCTCCTCGACGACCATCTTCCCTTCGGCGAACCAGCGGCCCATGTCGCGCTCGGCCTCGGCGTCCTTGTCCGCGAAGTCCATCACGATGAAGCCCTCCATGCGCAGGCGCTTGAAGACATGGATGCCGGGCACGCCGCGCGGGCTGGTCATCTCGGTCGTGTCGTACTGGCTGATCGCGCCGCAGCACACGATCCGGCCGCGCAGCGCCATGTTGAACAGGGCCGCTTCCAGGACCGCACCGCCGACATTGTCGAAATAGATGTCGACGCCGTCGGGCGCGAGCTCGGCGATACGCTTGCGGAAGGGCTCGGTCTTGTAGTCGATGCAGGCGTCGAAGCCGAGCGTATCGGTCACCCAGGCGCATTTCTCCGGCCCGCCGGCGAGGCCGATCGCCCGGCAGCCGAGATTTTTCGCGATCTGGCCGACGAACATGCCGACCGAGCCGGCGGCGGCGGATACCAGCACGGTCTCGCCTTCCTGCGGCCGGCCGACCTGGACCAGGCCGTGATAGGCCGTCTTGCCGGCGATGCCGTAGAGCGAGATCAGGTGGCTGAGCGGGCGCACATCGCCCGGCAGCTTCTGCAGGCGGCGCGCCTTGTGCACGGAACAGTCCTGCCATCCGAGCGCGCCGCCGACGATATCGCCGGGGGCGAACCCGTCCGCTTCGCTCGCGCTCACGACGCCGACGCCGTAGCCGTCCATCACGTCGCCGGCGCCGATCCCCTTGCGGTAAGTGTCGCCCTGCATCCAGGCCCGGTTGGCGGCGTCGAGCGAGAGCAAGACGGTGCGGACCTGCACCTGGCCGGCCTGCGGCGCCGGAATTTCCCCGGACCGCATCTGGAAATGGCTTTCCTGCAACTTGCCGGACGGCCTTTCGACCAGGAAGATTTGGCGGTTCGGTTCGGGCATCGGGCGCTTCCTCCGTATTCGACGCGGCGCATGCAGTTAGCGAGAGGCGCGCCGCGCGGTCAACCGGCGAACCGGTGGCGTCCTGCTTCGGCCGGGCGCGAATTGACCGGGCGGGCGTTTTCCGCTTGATCGCCGGCCCGTCCCGCTCTTTGACACGCCCTCATGGCCGACAAGACGCCAGATACGCAAGGGGACAAGCCCCTCTTCCGCCGGCTCTGGGTGCTGTGCCTGATCGTGTTCATCGACATGGTCGGCTTTGGCGTCATCATCCCGTCCCAGCCCTTCTGGACCAAGTCCTTCGGCGCGACCGCCTTCGAGGTTGCGCTGGTCATGTCGGTCTATTCGGCCTGCCAGTTCGTCTTCGCCTTCCCGCTCGGCTGGCTGTCCGACCGGGTCGGGCGCAAGCCGATCCTGCTGTTCAGCCTCTTCGGTTCGGTGGTCAGCTTCACCCTGGTCGGTCTCGCCGATACGCTGCTCATGATCGTGCTGGCGCGCGCGCTGGGCGGCGCGATGAGCGCCAACATCGCGGTCGCCTACGCCTATGTCGCCGACGTGACGGGCGGCGAAGAGCGCGCCCGCGCCATGGGCCTGCTCGGCGCCTCCATCGGCGCAGGGTTCGTGCTAGGCCCGTTCATCGGCGGGGTAGTCGCCGGCCCGGACCCGGCCAATCCCGGCCAGATCGCCTTCTTCGTCGGCGCCGCCATCAGCGCCTTCGCCCTGGTCGCCGCGATTCCGCTGCTCAAGGAGCCGGAGAGACACCGTTCGAGCGCCGAGACCGGCGGGTTCCGGGCGCGGCTGCGCGGCTTCGGCCTCGCCCTGTCGATCCCGATCGTCCTCATTCCGATTGCCGTCGCCGGCATCGCCGGCCTCGCCATGGCCGGGCTGGAGGCGACCTACGCCCTGTGGGTCAACGAGGAACACGGCTGGGGCGCGCGCGAGACCGGCCTGTTCTTCGGCTATATCGGCGTGCTGCTGGTCATCGTGCAGGGCGGCCTGGTCGGGCCGGTGACCCGCGCGATCGGCGAGCGCGGCATGCTCTATCTCGGCCTCGCCTTCGTGACCGCGGGCATGGCGGTGGTCGCCGTGTCCGATACCATCCCGCTGGTCTTCGTCAACGGCGCGCTGATTGCCTGCGGCTACGGCTTCATCGACCCGGCGGTGAGCAGCCTGATCTCGCGCAACACGCCCGCGGGCCGGCAGGGCGCGATCATGGGCGTGCTGCAATCGGTCGGCAGCCTTGCCCGGATCTTTGGCCCGGCGGCCGCGGGCCTGCTGTTCCACGAACTGGGCCACAACGCGCCATACGTCGCCGGGGCCGGTGTTGTCGCCTTCGCGCTGGCCTTCGCCTGGTGGCGGCTCGCCGGCGTCGAGATGCCGCCGTCTCCGCGGGCGCGCTCCCGGGCCGCGGCAGAGGCGCCGCCCGAACCGCAGGCGGAAGTACGGGCGGAGGCACAAAGCCCGCCGCGCTAGCTGGGCGGCGGATTTCACTGGCGGGCGAATCGCGCTATGAACCCGCCCAGAGCGACCAGGGGAACGACTACGGGAACAGTTGGGAGGGAACCCGATGGATCTGAACGGACATTCGGCAATCGTGACCGGCGGCGGCTCCGGTCTGGGCGAGGCGACGGCGCGCATGCTCGCGGCCAAGGGGATGAAGGTCGCGATCTGGGACCTGAACCTCGACGGCGCGAACCGCGTCGCCGGGGAGATCGGCGGCGTGGCGATCCAGTGCGACGTGTCGGACGCCGGCGCGGCCGAAGCGGCAATCGAGCAATCCCGCGCCGCTATCGGCACCGCCCGCGTGCTGGTCAACTGCGCCGGCATCGGCCCGGCCCGCACGATCGTCAGCCGCGACGGCGAGCCGATGCCGCTGGAGGCGTTCTCGAAGATTGTCGAGGTCAACCTGATCGGCACCTTCAACTGCCTGCGCCTCGCCGCGGCCGACATGTCGAAGGCCGAGCCGCTCGACGGCGGCGAGCGCGGCGTCATCGTCAACACCGCCTCGGTCGCCGCCTTCGAGGGCCAGATCGGCCAGGCGGCCTACAGCGCGTCCAAGGGCGGCGTGGTCGGCCTGATGGTGCCGGCGATGCGCGAGCTCGGCCGCCACGGCATCCGCGTCCTGACCATCGCGCCGGGCTACGTCGAGACGCCGCTGCTCGAAGCCGTGCCCAAGGATTTCCAGGAGAATCTCAAATCCTCGCAGATCTTCCCGCGCGCCCGCTTCGGCCAGCCCGAGGAATATGCCGGGCTGTGCGTCCATATCTGCGAGAACCAGCTCCTGAACGGCGACACCATCCGCCTCGACGCCGGCACAAGAATGCCGCCGCGGTAGGGGCGGGGCACTCCTCTTCCCGTCATATCGACCGGAGCCCCGGATTCATCCGGGGCAGAGCGGAGATATCTTTCACGCACGGTGCCGGGTCCGAAGCACTTTACCGGAAAGATTTCTCCGCTACGCGGCTTTGCCGCTTCGGTCGAAATGACGACGAGGGAATGGCTTTTCCGCTCCGGTCGAAATGACGGGTTGGGCCTGCCCCTTTCGCCGCGTTGCCATCGGCGGATTCCCTGTTTATGTCCCACACGCCTGCGCGCCAGTAGCTCAGCCGGATAGAGCGTCGCCCTCCGGAGGCGAAGGTCAGGGGTTCGAATCCTCTCTGGCGCGCCACTTTCCCGCCCGCTGCCGAACGTCCGGACCCGGCGCGCCGATTGCGCCCGCGGCCCCTTTCGTGGCATGGTTTTCCCGCGGCGCGCTTCGCTCCGATGCCGGACGGCGCTGCCGCGCGACGGCCTTCGACGGACGGGAAAGGAGAAGGCGCATGACCCAGGCGACAGCGACAGCGGCGGCAAACGGCGGCCACCCCGGTAACGGCCACAAGGGCACGGCCATCGTGGTCGGCCCCGAGGAGGGCGACAGCTTCTGGCAGCCCCTGCCCTCGACCGGACATATCACCGCCAAGATCACGCCCTACACCGCGCCCTACGACGATTTCGCCTCCGGCATCCAGGTGCTGGAGCCCGGCGCGGCGATCCGCGAGCACGGCCACCAGCGCGCCCACGAGCTGATCTTCGTCTACCAGGGCACCGGCCACGCCATCATCGACGGCGAGCGCCACGAGCTGAAGCCGGAGACGCTGATCGTCGTCGGCCGGCGCGTGCTGCACTATCTGGAGAATGAGGGCGAGGACCAGATGCGCATGCTCTGGGTCATCTTCCCGCCCGGCCTGGAGGACTGGTTCCGCGCCATCGGCCGGCCGCGCACCCCCGGCGACGGCCCGCCCCCGGTGTTCGAGCGGCCGGACAATGTGCGCGAGATCCAGGACCAGCAGAAGTTCCTGCGCCCGGAGGATGCGGCGGCGGGCTGAGCGGCGCCGATCCTCAGGAAAGTCCCGTTCGACCCCGCCTTCCTGACGGACCGCCGCGCCGCCGAGGGCCTGTCCTGAGCCTGTCGAAGGGCCTGCCGGCCTGAAGCCCGCGCCGTTCTGCGATTCCTCGCATTGCGTTACCTGCGGGTTGACAAGCGCATCGAGAACATTATATGAACATATAGCCGGATTGGCCCGGCGGCCGGACCGGCCATGACAGAACATGACATTTCCTTACATCGCCGCACATCCCCCTCAAAGGTCCCCGTTCGAGTCCCCCCTCCCCTTGGGGGAGGGGGTCAGGGGGAGGGGTCTGCGGCGGCCGGAACCTTGCCGGGATCGGACATCGGCGCGGCGGCTGGCGACCCCTCCCCTTGCCCCTCCCCCAAGGGGAGGGGGATTCGGTCGATGCCTTTTCGCAGAGGAATCCAACGGGTGGGCGTCGCCGGACCTGAGGCCCGGAACTGGCCGGAAACGGAGAAACATGACGAATCATGACATTTCATGACGCTTTCCCGAATCCTTCCCGTGCCACCCCGGACGGAGCGCAGCGACGATCCGGGAGCCTGCCCTGAGCGAAGCCGAAGGGTCCAGGGGCAACCGCGAAGATCGTGCCGGGCGACTCTGGACCCCGGATCGGGGTCCGGGGCGGCAAGGATGGTGGAAAGACAGGATCGTTACGAATCATGACATTTCATGACGCCTGCCGAAAGCCGCCTCTCCGGCGCCGGGGCCGCCCCGCCGCATCCGCGCGGTCGTCTGACCTGTGCGATATGGGAAATTATGCTTAGAGTGTCGTCACCGGGTCGCGACCGCTGGGCAGGAATGGCGGGTTTCTGCCGATTTCACGTTGGACTTTGCGGCGTTGCGGCGAAAAAAACGTGGTGTATAGACCGGTCTGTCTTGGCGAATTGCGGCAGAAATGGGGCGGAGAATACGGCCGGAAACGGAGAAACATGACAAATCATGACATAACATGACACCCGCAGGCGGCTACCGCCCCCGTTGCCCCAGGTGGCGCAGCCAGTGGTCGGCGAGGACGCAGGCCATCATGGCCTCGCCGATCGGGACGGCGCGGATGCCGACGCAGGGATCGTGCCGGCCTTTCGTGACCGCGGTGGCGTCCTCGCCGCCGACCGTGACGGTGGGCCGCGGCAGGGGCAGCGACGAAGTCGGCTTGACGGCGAAGCGCACAACCAGCGGCTCGCCGTTGGTGATGCCGCCCAGCGTGCCGCCGGCCCGGTTGCTGTCGAACACCATGGCGCCGTCTTCCATACGCATGGTGTCGTGGGCGTCCTCGCCGGGCAGCGCCGCGCCGGCGAATCCGTCGCCGATCTCGACCGCCTTGACCGCGTTGATCGACATCATCGCCTTGGCGAGGTCGGCATCCATCTTGTCGTAGACCGGCTCGCCCAGGCCGGGCGGCACGCCCTCGCCGTGGATTTCCAGCACCGCCCCGGCCGAGGAGCCGGCCTTGCGCACGTCGCTCAGGAAGCGCTCCCACTCCGATACAGCCGCCGCGTCCGGGCACCAGAAGGGGTTGTCGGCGACGATGTCCCAGTCCCAGCGCGCGCGGTCGATCTCCAGCGGCCCCATCTTCACCATCGCGCCGCGGATGCGGAAGGCGTCGCCCCAGGCCGCGTTCAGGACCTGCCGGGCGACCGCGCCGGCGGCGACCCGCATCGCGGTTTCGCGTGCCGAGGCCCGGCCGCTGCCGCGATAGTCGCGGATGCCGTATTTCTTCCAGTAGGTGAAATCGGCGTGGCCGGGCCGGAACAGGTCCTTGACCTCGTTATAGTCCCGCGGGCGCTGGTCGACATTCTCGACGATCAGGCTGACCGGCGTGCCGGTGGTCAGCCCCTCGAAAGTGCCGGAGAGGATGCGCACCCGGTCCGGCTCCTTGCGCTGGGTGACGAATTTCGACCCGCCCGGCCGGCGCCTGTCGAGCCAGGGCTGGATATCGTCCTCGGTGAGCGGCAGGCGCGGCGGCACGCCGTCGACCACGCCGCCGATGGCCGGGCCGTGGCTCTCGCCCCAGGTGGTGAACCGGAACGCCGTGCCGAAGGCGTTGCCGGGCATGATCAGTCCGTCCCGCGCGCTTCGGCGATCAGGTCGGGCGCGTCGATCGCCTTCATGCCGACGACATGGTAGCCGCTGTCGACATGGTGGACCTCGCCGGTCACGCCGGTCGACAGGCCGGACAGCAGGTAGAGGCCGGCGCCGCCGACCTGGTCGGTGGTCACGTTGCGGCGCAGCGGCGCGTTGTCGGCGTTCCATTTCAGGATGTAGCGGAAGTCGCCGATGCCCGAGGCCGCCAGCGTCTTGATCGGCCCGGCCGAGATCGCGTTGACCCTGATGCCCCGGTCGCCGAGGTCGACGGCGAGATATTTCACGCTCGCCTCCAGCGCCGCCTTGGCGACGCCCATGACGTTGTAGTGCGGCATGACCCGCTCGGCGCCGTAATAGGTCAGCGTGAGCAGGCTGCCGCCGTCGCTCATCATCGCCGCGGCGCGACGGCAGACATCGGTGAAGGAATAGCAAGAGACCAGCATCGAGCGGACGAAATTGTCCTTCGAGGTCTGGAGATACTTGCCCTTCAGCTCGTCCTTGTCGGCGTAGGCGATGGCGTGGACGACGAAATCGAGGCGGCCCCAGGCCCGCTCGACCGCCGCGAAGGTCGAATCGAGGGACTCATCCTCGGTGACGTCGCAGGGCAGGACCAGCGTCGCGCCGACGCTTTCCGCAAGCGGGCGCACGCGGCGTTCGAGCGCTTCGCCCTGGAAGGTGAAGGCCAGTTCCGCGCCCTGGTCCGCCACGGCCCGGGCGATACCCCAGGCGATCGACCGGTCGTTGGCGACGCCCATGACGAGGCCGCGCCTGCCGGCCATAAGTCCCGCTTGTGCGGTCATGTAGCGAATTCGTCCATGCTGCCGAAAAGCGGGTGCATCCTACACCGCGCGGACTTCCGGTCAATCGAAGGGCGGTCAATCAGAGGGCAGTCATTCGGAGGGCGGCCGATCAGAGAGCGCTCGATTGCGCGACACGGCGGGCGAAGCGGGGTATGGTCGCTTGCCGGTCCAATCGGGGAGAACCAGCGCGCCGGACATGACGAAAGCCGGAGCCAGCAGCGAAAGCCGCAACGAAAACCGGGGCGCCGCCGCAGGGCGGACGCTTCGGGCCGCGGGCGATTTCTGCGCCTATCTCTGCCTGCGTTTCTGGAAGGACCACAATTTCAGCGCAGCGGCCTCGCTCAGCTACACCACGCTGCTCGCCGTCGTGCCGCTGGCCGCCATCGGCTTCTCGATCCTGGCCGCCTTCCCGGTGTTCGACCGGATCCGGGCCGATCTGCTGGCCTTCGTCCTCGAGATATTCCTGCCGCAGAATGTCGAGGCGGTGCGCGGCCAGTTCGACCTGTTCCTGCGCAACACGCGGGAGCTGACGGCGGTCGGCACGGTCGCGCTGGCGGTCACGGCGGTCATTCTGCTCGATACGGTCGATACCTGGTTCAACCGCATCTGGCGTCAGCCGGAGGTCCGGCCGCTGGTCCAGCGCATGACCATGTACTGGGCGGTGCTCACGGTCACGCCGCTGCTCGCCGGCGGCAGTATCGCGATCTCCACCTACCTGTTCGCGCAAGCCAATCTGGGCATCGCGGAGGGCAGCTGGATCCAGAGCACCGCCGTCAGCTGGCTGCCGCCGCTGCTGCTCTTCGGGTCCTTCGCCGTGGCCTACATGGTCATTCCCTACCGCAAGGTCCGGCTCGGCTACGCCGCGCTCGGCGCGCTGGTCGCGCTGCTGCTCTACGACGGGCTGAAATGGGGCTTCTCCCTCTATTTCCGCACCTTTCCGTCCTACGAAACCCTGTATGGCGCGCTGTCCTACATCCCGCTGCTGCTGATCTGGATGTATCTGGTGTGGTGCGCGGTCCTGTTCGGGGCGCAGACCGCAGCGGCGCTGCCCGAATGGCTGGCCCTGCAGCGCCACGGGCCGCCCGGCGAGGGCCGCATGACCCGGCGGCTCGTCCAGGCGATGGTGATCCTGCACGGGCTCTACCGGGCCGGCGAGACCGGCCGGCCGGTCGATACCGAGACGCTGCTCGACCCGCTGCCCGATTCCGCCGAACTGCTGGAGCCGTTGCTCGAGCAGCTCGAAGCCCTGCACTACGTCGCCCGCTCGAACGAGGACGCCTGGATCCTGTCGCGCGATCCGGCCGCGCTGACCGTCTACGAGATCGCCCGCGACCTCGGAATCACCATCCGGCCCGGACCGGGCGGGCTGGAGGAAGAGGCGGGCTGGACCGACCGGCTGGATCGCCTGATCGCGCGTTCGGAAACGGCGCAACGGTCCGCGCTGGACGTATCGCTGCGCGATCTGTTCGGCGCCGGCGGGACCGGCGGGTCGGGCGAATCCGCGAAACCGGAAGGGTCCGGATGACCGGCTTCAGGCCGGCCGGGCGGCTATCGCGGCAAACGCGCCCGGTTCAGGTGGCGACGACCGACCAGGGGCGTCCCTTCGTCCGGCAGCGGCGGCCTTCTACGGTTTCCGTCCGGCCGTCGGAAAGCTCGATCGTCTCGGTGAAATTGCGGCAGCGCCAGACCCTGCCCCGGCGGTCCTTGAACCGGTACGGCGGCGAGGTCGGGGTGACGAACCCGCGGTTGCCCGAACGCTTGTTGCGCCAGCCATGCCGCCGGCCGGTCCTGCCCCGCTCCATCGCTTCCTGGGCGTTCGAATCCGCCATCTCGCGGTCCTTGCGGTCGAGCGCGGCGCCGATCCGGCTGCCGATAAAGCCGCCGACCAGTCCGCCGATCGCCGCTCCGGCCAGGCGGCCGCTCGTGTCGCCCTTGCGGGCCAGGGCCGCCCCGGCAAGTCCGCCGATCACGGCGCCGCCCGCCGCCCCGGCCATTTCCTTGTTCGCCGTGCAGCCCGCAAGGACGAGGGCTGCGCTCAAACCAACGGCCAGAAACGTGTTGCGCACCGTTCGATCTCCCGTTTTCGAAGCGAATCCGGCAGGCGGCGCGAACCGCACGGCATCCGCGGTCCGCTGCCTGTTTGATTTGCTGTACGCAGGAAGCGCCGATTACCGTCGCCGGAAAACAGGCGGGAGGCAGTCACCCGTCCGTCGCGGCGTTCCCCGGGCTTTCCCGCCGGTATCCCCGGAAGTGCGGATCGGACTATAATATCCGCCATGAGCATCGAGCCGACCGACGAACCGATCGACCTGTTCCACGCCTGGTTTGCCGAAGCGGGCGAAACGGAGCCGAACGACGCCAACGCGATGGCGCTGGCCACCGTCGGCGCGGACGGCATGCCGTCCGTCCGGATGGTGCTGCTGAAGGGCGCCGATACCGGCGGCTTCGTCTTCTACACCAATTTCGAGAGCCGCAAGGGCGCCGAACTGCTGGCCCATCCCCAGGCCGCACTGTGCTTCCACTGGAAGTCGCTGCGCCGCCAGGTCCGGGTCGAAGGGACGGTCGAGACCGTGGGCGACGAGGAAGCCGACGCCTATTTCGCCAGCCGGGCCCGCGGCAGCCAGATCGGCGCCTGGGCCTCGCAGCAATCGCGGCCGATGGCGGGCAAGGCCGAGTTGCTGAAGCGGGTCGGCGCCTTCACCGCGAAATTTGCCGTCGGCAAGGTCGCCCGGCCGCCGCACTGGAGCGGGTTCCGGCTGGTTCCGCGCTGTTTCGAATTCTGGAAGGACGGGCAGTTCCGCCTGCACGACCGCCTAGTCTACCGCCGCGAGGGCGAAAGCTGGCGCACGGACGTGCTCTATCCCTGAGACGATCCCGGCTCAGCGCCGGTCAACCTTCCTTCTCGGGCTTCTCGACATGCTCCATGACCTCGTCGAGGTCGGATTCGTCCTCGCCCAGGTCCGACGCATCCTCGAGAACGTCATCGTCGTCGTCCCCGTCGCCGTCGACACTGACATCTTCGAGTTCTTCCGGCAGCGTCACTTCGTCGTCGCCGGCTTCACTGTCGCCAGCCGGCTTTTCGGCGTCCTTCTCCTTGGTGTCTTCCTGCGTCGGCGGCTTCCGGTTGCGGCCGCGTATCAGGTCGTCCGGGTTGAACACCGCGCCGCAATAGGGGCACTCTGCCGGCACTTTCAAGAGATCGTAGAATTTGCCGCTGCACGAAGGGCAGGCGCGTTTCTGTCCGAGGTCGGCGTCAGCCAAGGCAGGTCTCCGGGTCGTGGCGAGAATCCTGTGCGCATTCTTTCGGCAGGAGTGCCGGGCGGCGGCAACCTGCGCCATGCGAAATTCTGGTGAGGCGGCTATGTGGTAGAGAGGCGCCCGCCGTCAAGACCCGAATTGCCCGTCCAATACGGCCCGGCCGCTTCACCGGCCCGGCCAAAAGTCCAACCGCACCACACACCGAGCCCCGCCCGATCGCCACCCGATGTCCGCCGCCCCGCCCGAATATTCCGACAGTGCGGCCCGCCCCGCGATCGCCCGGCCTGCCATCGCCCGGCCCGCCGCGCGGCTCGACGGCGTGGCGGCGCTGCCCGGCGACAAGTCGATCTCGCACCGCGCCCTGATGCTTGGCGCACTTGCCGTCGGCCGGACGCGCGTCACCGGCCTGCTGGAAGGCGCGGACGTGCTGGCCACGGCGAACGCCCTGCGCCAACTGGGCGTGACGGTGGCGCGGCAGCCGGACGGCGCCTGGACAATCGACGGCGTCGGCATCGGCGGGCTTGTGGCGCCGGATTCGGTCCTGGACATGGGCAACGCGGGCACCGCAGCGCGGTTGTTGCTCGGCATCCTGGCGAGCCACGACCTGCGCGCCGTGATGACCGGCGACGCCTCGCTGTGCCGGCGGCCGATGGCGCGGGTGACCGAACCGCTGTCGCAAGTGGGCGCGCGCTTCGACTGCGCCGAAGGCGGCAGGTTGCCGCTGACTGTCTGGGGCGCGCGCGCGCCGGTTCCCATCGTGTACGCCCTGCCCGTCGCGTCGGCCCAGGTCAGTTCGGCCGTGCTGTTGGCCGGCCTCAACACAATGGGCGAAACTTCGGTGATCGAAACCGCGCCGACGCGCGACCATACCTTCCGCATGATGCGCCATTTCGGCTGCAGGGTCTCCTCGGCGCACGGAAGAAATGGAACGCGCTTTACGGTCGGCGGCTGGCAGGAATATTCCGCCGCCGATCTTCGGGTGCCGGCCGATCCCTCGTCGGCCGCCTACCCGTTGGTCGCGGCCCTGCTGGCAGGCAGCGGCACCGTAACCGTCCGCGGCGTCTGCCTCAATCCGCTGCGCGCCGGCCTGTACGATACCCTTGCCGAGATGTGCGCCAACCTTGCCATCGAGAACCGGCGCGAGGTTTCCGGCGAGCCGGGCGGCGACCTTGTGGCGGAGGCGGGCGCGCTGAACGCCGTCACGGTGCCGGAGGGGCGCGCGGCCTCGATGATCGATGAATATCCGGTTCTTGCCGTGGCGGCCGCGCTGGCGAACGGCACCAGCCGGTTCGACGGGATCGGCGAGTTGCGCGTCAAGGAAAGCGACCGCCTGGCCGCCACCGCGGACGGACTCGCCCGCTGCGGCGTATCCGTGCGGAGCGGCGACGACTGGATGGAGATCGACGGCTCCGGCGGACGGCCCGTCGCCGGCACCGGTCCGGACAATCCGGTCGCCACGATGCACGACCACCGCATCGCCATGAGTTTCCTGGTTCTCGGCCTCGCCAGCAGGGATGGCGTGGCCGTGGACGATACGGCTATGATCGGCACCAGCTTCCCCGGCTTCGTTCCGCTGATGCAGTCGCTGGGCGCGCCAATCGAAGACCTTGCAGATCCGGCTGACCGCCCGACCGGAGAATGAGCATGACCAATGTTACGGCCATCCGCCCCTCCGGCAACGTCCGCAACCGGGTATCCGACGAGGAATGGGCCGTTCGCGTCGATCTTGCCGCCGCCTATCGGCTGGTCGCCCATTACGGTTGGGACGACCTGATCTACACCCATATCTCCGCCCGGTTACCCGGCCCGGAACATCATTTCCTGATCAACCCCTACGGCATGATGTTCGAGGAGATCACCGCCTCCAGCCTGATCAAGATCGATATGGACGGCGAACTCGTCATGGAGAGCGACTACGGGGTCAACAAGGCCGGATTCACCATCCACAGCGCGGTCCACGAGGCGCGGGAGGATGCCCGCTGCGTCATCCATCTCCACACGCTGGACGGCACGGCGGTGTCGACCGACAGCCGCGGCCTGCTGCCGCTCAACCAGACTGCTCTGCTGATCCGCGACCTGATCGCCTGGCACGAATATGAAGGCGTCGCGGTCGATCTCGACGAACGGCCGCGCCTGCAAAAGGACCTGGGCGACCGGAACTACATGCTGCTGTGGAACCACGGAACGCTGACCTGTGGCGCAACCGTCGCCGAAGCGTTCCAGCGCATGTATTTCCTCGAGCGTGCCTGTTCGATGCAGGTGCGGACACTTTCGACCGGCGCCGAGATCCATCCGCCGGGAGTGGAAATTGTCGAAAGGACCGCGCGCCAGGGTGACAATGACGAGTATTTCGCCATGCTCTCCAACACCATGGCCTGGCCGGCCCTGCTGCGTATGCTCGACCGGCGCGACCCGTCCTTCCGCGAGTAAGCGGAAAACGGGCCCGCCGCTACGCCGCTGTAACGGTTCCCTGGAGAGGTTCGGGCCCGAACCGGGAAGAGGCTCATGGGTTTTATTACCAATGTAATCCTGCCGCTGGCGCTGGCGCTCATCATGTTCGCCATGGGGCTGGGCCTGACGGGGCGCGATTTCGCCCGGGTGTTCGCCCAGCCGAAGGATTTCCTGGCCGGCGCCGGGCTGCAGCTGATCGTGCTGCCGGCAGCCGCCTTCCTTCTGGCGTCGATCTGGCCGATGGCCGCCATCCTGGCGGTCGGCCTGATGATCCTCGCGTCCTGCCCCGGCGGGACGACCTCCAACCTGATGACCCTGATCGCGCGGGGCGACGTTGCGCTCTCGATCTCGCTCACCGCAGTAATCAGCCTGCTCGCCGTCCTGACCGTGCCGCTCATCGTCGGCAACAGCCTTACCCATTTCCTGGGACAGGACGCGCCGCCCCTGCCGGTGCTGGAGACCGTGCTGAAGATCACCGCCATCGTCGTGGTGCCGACGGCCCTCGGCATGCTGGTGCGCCGGTTGGCGCCGGCCTTCGCCGACTGGGCCGGCGGCCATACCCGCCTGCTGTCGACCGCCGTGTTCCTGCTGGTCGTGATCGCCGGGCTGGTCGTGTCGCGCGAGGATATCGTGCCCTTCTTCACCGTGGCCGGGCCGGTCTGCCTGGTCTTCAACCTGCTGATGCTCGCGATCGCCCACGGGGTCGCGACCGGCCTGCGCCTCAAAAGGCCGCAGCGGATCGCGGTCACCATCGAATGCGGCTTCCAGAATGCGACGCTCGGCATCGTCGTCGGGACCACGCTGCTCAACGATGTCCGATTCGCCATCCCGAGCGCCGTTTACGGCCTCATCATGCTGTTCACCGGCCTGGGCTACAGCATTCTGGTCGCACGCCGCAGCGCGGCCGAAGACGCCGGACAGGACAGGACCGGCTCTTGACCCACGAACCGACGGGCCGCGCCCCCGGGAAACCCGCTACGGCGCTCGGCGCGACAGTTGACGCCCTGTTGCGCGACCATGCGGTGTTCCGTCTGGTCTTCAACCGGTTCCATCGCGTGTCGCCGCGCCTGTTCCGTTCCGGCCAGCCGACGCCGGCCCAGCTGCGCCGCTGGACCCGCCGCCACGGGCTCAGGACGGTGATCAACCTGCGCGGCCGGCATCCCTTTTCCACCTACGGCCAGGAAATCGCCGTATGCCGGGAGCTCGGTCTCGCCCACATCGATTTCCGGCTCGACTCCCGCGGCGCGCCGCCCAGAGACCGGCTGCTGCAACTGCTCGATATGGCCGGCGGGCTGGACTACCCGATTCTCGCTCACTGCAAGACCGGGGCCGACCGGGCCGGCCTGTTCGCCGCCGCCTTCCTGCACGGCGTCGAAGAGCAGCCGATCGGGCTGGCGCAACGGCAGCTCAGCCTGCGCTACGGGCATTTCCGCCAGGCCAAGACCGGCATTCTGGATTTCTTCTTCGAGCGCTATGTCCGGGACACCGGCGGGCAGGGGTTCCGCCGCTGGATCGAGGAAGATTACGATCCCGCCGCCCTGAAGGCCGAATTCATGAGCCAGTGGTGGGCGAGCCTCCTGGTCGACCGGCTTCTGCGCCGCGAATAGCGAATCGCGCTGCCGCCGGACAAGCGTTCGGCAGGCGCCCGGAGGCCGTGCCAGCGCCGCGTGCCATCCCTTGCACGCGCCCTGCCGCCGCACCACTTTCCGGCCATGCCAGACGCTTCCTCTGCCGCGACCGCGCTGCCGGACGACGCCATACCCGCCGTCCGGGTCCGCGGCCTCGCCAAGACCTATCGCGGCTCGAAGAATTTCGCACCGAGCCGGGCGCTGAAGGGAATCGATCTCGATATTCCCAAAGGGTCGGTTTTCGGACTGCTCGGGCCGAACGGGGCCGGCAAATCGACCCTGATCAACATCCTGGCGGGCCTGGTCAACAAGACCGCCGGATCGGCTTCGATCTGGGGCATCGATATCGACCGCCATCCGCGCCGGTCGCGCGCCGCGATCGGCGTGGTGCCGCAGGAGTTGAACATCGACGCCTTTTTCACGCCGCGCGAGTTGCTGGATTTCCAGGCCGGCCTCTACGGGGTGCCGGCGCGCGAGCGGATAACCGAGGAACTGCTCGCGGCCGTCCAGTTGAGCGACAAGGCGGAAAACTACTCGCGCACCCTGTCGGGCGGCATGCGGCGGCGGCTCATGGTCGCCAAGGCGATGGTTCACAAGCCGCCGGTGCTGGTGCTGGATGAACCGACCGCCGGTGTCGATGTCGAATTGCGCCAGCAGTTGTGGAGTCAGATCCGGGCCCTGAGCCGGTCGGGGACGACCATCCTGCTGACGACCCATTACCTGGACGAAGCGCAGGAACTTTGCGACCGGATCGCCTTCATCGATCATGGCGAGGTCATCGCCTGCGATACCACCGAGGCGCTGCTCCGCCGCGTCGACCGCAAGGAAGTGACCTTCTCGCTGGGCGAACCGCTGAGCGCGCTGCCTTCCGGGCTGGCGCACTACGATGCGGAGATCCTTCCGCCGCGCCGGTTGGCCATCCGCTACTGCCCGAGCCAGACGCGCTTCCGCACCATTATCAACGATGTACGCGAGGCCGGCCTGACGATCGTCGACGTTTCGACCCGGGAAAGCGATCTCGAAGACCTGTTCCTGCAGCTGACCGCTACGCCGACCGAGGCCGCCGCCGGCGAAGGCGGCCCTGTCCGGTCCGGTTGAGGCTGCCGCGCCGCCGGATCAAACGCCCCAGCCGGCCCCGCACACCTTGCCGAAATGGCGGCCTTCGGGGAAGGCGCGCAGGGCCCCGGCGACATCCTCGAAGACAAAACCGTGCGCTTCGTCCACGGCCGGCCGCGTGCCGAACAGGGCGAGCGCCCGGTTCATCGCCTCGAACATGGTCCGGCTGCCGACCGTCACGCCCTGGAGCCGGACATTCTGGGTCACGACCGGACCGAGATTGAGCGTGCCGGCGGCGCCCGAAAGCACGCCGATCAGGCTGATCGTGCCGCCCGGCCGAACCGCCCGCAGCGACTGCTCCAGCGTGCCGCCGCCGCCGACCTCGACGATATGGTCGACGCCGCGGCCGAGCATCCCGCGCGCCGCTTTCCCCCAGTCCGGGGTCTCGCGGTAATTGATCAGGTGATCGGCGCCCAGCGCCTTCGACTTGTCCAGCTTGCCGTCGCTCGACGAGGTGGCGACGACTTCCGCCCCGTGCATCTTGGCGAACTGCAGGGCGAACAGCGAGACGCCGCCGGTGCCCTGGACCAGAACGGCATCGCCGGCCCTGACCTGCCCCTGTTCGACGACGGCGTTCCACGCGGTCACGGCGGCACACGGCAGCGTCGCCGCCTCGACCGCCGTCATGTGCGCCGGCGCCTTGACGACGCCGGTTTCCGGCAACAGCATCTTCTCCTGCACGGTGCCGTCGTTGGGGCCGCCCAGCGTGCCGCCCCAGCATTCCTCCCGGAACGTGCCGTCGATCCAGTTCTGGCCGAAGATCGGGCAGACCAGATCGCCGAGCGCGACCCGGCCGACGCCCTCGCCGACCGCTTCGACCGTCCCCGCGCCGTCGGACAACGGCACCAGAGGCAGCTCGCCGGAGCGCCGGCCGTAGCCGCGGTTGACCATGACCGTATCGCGGTAGTTGATGGACACCGCCTGCATCCGCACGACGATCTCGCCCGGACCGGGCACCGGATCGGGCCGTTCGGCCAGCCGGATATTGTCGAGGCCCCAGTCCCCCTCGATCTGCATGACGCGCATGGCGGTTGTCCCCCGGTTTTGAAATTGACGTTCGAAGCGGACCTTAGCGGCCGCACACGGCGGGTCAACCGGCCCGCGAACCGGGCGGGATAAACGAATAAATTGCCGTTCCGGAACCGCTCTGCTATCGCCCCCGGATGGTCGCGCGGGTTAAAACGATTGCCTTTCACGGAATCGACGTACTGGACATCGATGTCCAGGTGCAGATTTCCAGCGGCATGGTCGCCTACAGGATCGTCGGGCTGCCGGACAAGGCCGTGGGCGAATCCCAGGAACGGGTGCGCAGTGCGCTGAGCGCGCTGGGCCTCGCCCTTCCGGCCAAACGAATCACCGTGAACCTGGCGCCGGCCGACGTGCTGAAGGAAGGCAGCCATTTCGACCTGCCGATCGCAGTCGGCATGCTGATGGCGATGGGCGCCCTGCCGGCCGATGCGCTGGACGGCTACACGGTGGTCGGGGAGCTGGCGCTGGACGGCCAGATCGCGGCGGTCGCCGGCGTACTGCCGGCAGCGATGGCGGCGGTCGGCGAGGGCAGGCGCGGCATCGTCTGCCCGGCGGCCTGCGGCGGCGAGGCGGCTTGGGCCGGCGACCTGGACGTGCTCGCACCGCGTTCGCTGATCGCCCTGGTCAACCATTTCAAGGGCACCCAGGTGCTGAGCCCACCCGCGCCGGCGCTGGCAGACGACGACGGCCGCTATCCGGACCTCGCCGATATCAAGGGGCAGGAGACCGCCAAGCGTGCGCTGGAAATCGCTGCGGTGGGCGGCCACAACCTGCTGATGATCGGGCCGCCCGGCTCCGGCAAGTCGATGCTGGCGGCGCGCCTGCCCGGCATCCTGCCGCCGCTCGACGCTGCCGAGGCGCTCGAAGTCAGCATGATTCACTCGGTCGCCGGCATGCTGGAGAACGGCCGCATCACCCGGCGCCGGCCGTTCCGCGATCCGCATCATTCGGCGTCGCTGCCCGCCCTGGTCGGCGGCGGCCTGCGCGCCAGGCCGGGCGAAGCCTCGCTCGCCCATCTCGGTGTGCTGTTCCTCGACGAACTGCCGGAATTCAACCGCCAGACCCTGGAGGCGCTGCGCCAGCCGGTCGAATCGGGCCGGGCGGTCGTGGCGCGCGCCAACCATCATGTGATCTATCCGGCGCGCTTCCAGCTCATAGCCGCGATGAACCCCTGCCGTTGCGGCCACCTCGACGATCCGGCGCTTGCCTGTTCGCGCGCGCCGCGCTGCGCCCGGGAATACCAGACGCGGATATCCGGCCCGATGTTCGACCGGATCGACCTGCATGTCGACGTTCCGGCGGTGAGCGCCGCCGATCTGTCCCTGCCGCCGCCGCGCGAGAGCAGCACAGACGTGGCGCAGCGGGTGGCGGCCGCGCGCGCGGCCCAGAAGGCGCGCTATGCCGGGCAGGGCATCCGGACCAACGCCGAGGCCGACGGCGACCTGCTGGAGGAAGCTGCCGCGCTGGATGCAAGCGGCCGGGCACTGCTCACCGATGCGGCCGGGAAACTGCGGCTCAGCGCGCGCGGCTATCACCGGGTCCTGCGCGTCGCGCGGACGCTGGCGGACATGGATGCTGCCGGTGCCGTCGGTCGCCTCCACATCGCCGAGGCCCTGAGCTACCGCCGCATCGCGCCGGGCGCGGGATAGCACCCCTTGAAACCCTCCCCTGCGGTCCTCCGGTCGGGAACGGAACCCGGAACAGGCACCCGCGGCTGCAAATCGGTTTCCGGCTCAACAGCGTTAAAACGGGGTCGCGGCCTGTCCGCCGAATGTGCCGGTCGAAATCGCTAACCCCGAGCCAGCGCACCCGCCCTCTGCCCGGCCGGGCCGTCCGCGCCGCCGAACAGGGCAGCGAAGCGGCGGCGGGTCCAGCCGCTGGTCGGGCGGCGCTCGGCGCGCTCGGCGATCAGCGCTTTCGCCCGTGCCGCCCGTCCCGCGCGGATGGTGGCCTCGATCTGCATCTGGACGAACAGGTCGCGCTGGGCGTGGCTGCCGCCGATCCGCCGCAGGTCGTAACGCACGGAACCCAGCAGGTCGGCCGCGCGGCCGTAATCGCCGGCGTAGTAGGCCGCCGCAGCCTCGCACACGGGAACCGCGACATCCCGGTAGACCGGGGCCTGGCTGCCGTCGGCCTGCGCCGCTTCCCGGATACCCGCCCGATGGGCCGCCAGCGCCGCTCTGTCGCCGGTCCGGGCGATGGCGACGGCATAGTGGGCATCGACGAAGGCGAGCAGCAGGTCGGTGGCGTGTTCGGCACAATGGCCCGCCACTTCGGCCCAGCGGTCGCCGACATCGACGCCTTCCGACTCCAGCCGCCACAGCAGGGCGACGGCGTTGGTCAGGTCGAGGTAGTCGGCCGATTCCTCCTCGCGCACGCCGCGGTCGTAAAGGTCGAGCACCGCATCGTAATCGCCGAGCTCGAAATGGAACAGCGCCCGGTGCCACCAGAGGTGGAAGCGGAAGTTCTGGACCTGGGTCCAGTGCGGCTCCAGGCCGGACAGCCAGGCGATGCCCTCGGCCTGCCGGCCCTGCATCTCCATGACATGGGCGACGGCGTGGGTGCCCCAGGGATCGTCCGGGTTGATGCCGACGGCCTCCCGGCCGCGCTGTTCGGCGCGGGCATAGTCGCCGTCTTCCTCCAGCGCGAAAGCATAGCAGCCAGCAACGAAGCCGTAGTCCGGCACCGTCGGATCCCAGGCATGCATGATCCGGGCGAGCGAATCGCGCATGGCGGTGCTGTCGCCGCTGTAGAAATGGGTGTAGTGCGCCAGCCGCATCGCGAGAAGATCGAGCGGATGGTCGGTCAGGATGCCGTCCCACAGGGCGGTCGCGCCCGCCATGTCGCCGTCGGCCCATCGGTCGAGCGCCGCGATATGGGCGGCTTCGCGCGCCGTCACCGGCCGGTCGGCCGCCGCCTTCTGCGCCGCGGCCAGGGATTTGCGGCCGGCCGCCCAGCGGCCCGCCTCGCTGAACAGCAGCATGAAATAGCCGCGCAGGCAGTGCGCCATCGCCATGTCGGCATCGGCGGCGTAGGCCTCCTTCAGCCGGTCGCCGGTGTCGCGCCGCATGCCGAGATAGCTGCGCACCGTGCGGTCCCACGCCTCGACCGCCTCGGGCGATGCGGCCGTCAGCGCAAGGCCGCGGCAATCGCGATGGGTATCCGCCATTCCTGTCTCCTTGCCGGTTTTCCAGCCGGGGCCGACGGACCCGCGCTCAGGTGAGCGGCAGCATGATGTGATTCCGGAAGGCCGGGCGTTTCTCGAGCCGGTCCATCCAGTCGGCGATATGGAGCAGTTCGGGCCGCTCGATATGCAGGTTGAGATAGCGCCAGGTCGCCGCCCCGACCGGGATGTCGCCCATGGTGAAACGGCTGCCGGCGACGTAGTCCCGGTGCGCCAGGGCAGCATCGAGAATTTGGAAGACGTGGCCGCTCTCGATGGCTTTCTCGGTGATCAGCCCCATGTCGCGCTGGTCCGGCGGCGTGCGCACCAGCCCGACGAACACCGGGATCAACGCCCCGATGACGGTGGTCTGCATCCAGTCCATCCACATGTCCGCCGCCGCCCGCTCGGCGAGGTCGGTCGGCCACAGGTCGCCTTCGCTCCATTTCGCGGCGACGTAGCGCACGACCGCGTTCGATTCCCAGACAACGGTATCGCCGTCGATCAGGGTCGGAACGCGGCGGTTGGGATTGAGCCGGCCGTAGCTCTCCGTATCGAGCTGGCCGAACTCGAGGCCGGCGTCGATCCGGTCGAACGGCACGCCTGCTTCGTCGAGCGCCCAGATCGCTTTTTGCACATTGAGCGAATTCTTGCGGCCCCACACGGTGACCATACCGCGGTCTCCTCCCTGAAACGACGTTGCCCGCGACGATAGCGCCGCCGCGTCCGCCGCCCAAGGGAAATACTGACTTGGAATACGGACCTGCATTACGGGTTTGACCTGCCGCACCGGCACCGGGCATGGTCGGCTGCGATTGCGGACCGCCGACAGCGCCTTTCTGGGAAAGCCGGACCCTTGGACTTCTGCCTGTTTCACCTGCCGACCTGGCGCAGCGCCTATCCGGTGACGCTGAACCGGTTCTACGAGGAGTTGATCGGCTCGGTGAAGCTGGCGGACGATCTTGGCTGGCGCAGCTACCGGACGACCGAGCACCACTTCCACTATTACGGCGGCGCGGTGCCCAACCCGGCGCTGTATCTCACGGCATTGGCCCGCGAGACGCGGCAGATCCGGCTGGGCACCGCTGTGTCTCTGCTGCCGTTGCGCCACCCGCTCCAGGTCGCCGAAGACCTCGCCTCGCTCGACCAGTTTTCCGGCGGCCGGGCGGAGATCGGCCTGTCCCGCGGCTTCGTGCCCCACGAATTCGAGGCCTTCGGCGTGACAAGGGAGGAAAGCGCCACGCGGATGTATGAGGGCCTGGAGGTCATCGAGAAATTCTGGGCCGGAAAGCCGTTTGCCCATGCCGGCCGCTTCTGGTCGTTCGACACTGTCGAACCCTGGCCGGCGCCGGTCCAGCCCGAGCCGTCGGTGTGGATCGCGGCGTCGAACGACCGCAACAGTTTCGAGGCGGCCGGCCGGCGCGGCTACAACCTGATGATGAACCAGTATCCGATGAGCCTGGAGAGCCTGACGGAGAAATTGCACTGGTACCGCGACGCGCTCGCAGGCGCGGGCCATCCCGACGTGAGCCCCGGTCCGGGCGGGCGCAAGGCGATGGTGGCCCTGCTGACCGTGATCGCCGATACCGAGGAAGAGGCGATCGCGATCGGCCAGCCCGCGGTGCAGGAGCATGTCGCCGCCTTCGGCAAGGTGCTGGCCGGCGACACCTGGAACCGGGATTTCGCCGCCAGCGAGGCGGCGCTCACCGGCAGCACCGGGATCGACAACCTGACGACCCTGTTCCGCGAACGCTGCCTGATGACGACGCCGGACCGGGCGGCGGAGAAGATCGCCGCCTATCGCGAGCTCGGCTTCACCGAAGTCGCCTTCATCGCGCGCTTCACGAGCATATCCGCCGAACGGGAGCGCGAGACCGTCGAGCGGTTGCACCGGGATGTGTTGCCCCTGCTGGGCGCGGAGGCCGCAGCGGCCTGACTCCGGCCGCGCCGCGGCGCGGTCCCTTCCTGCTGACCTGCCGGTTCCCTGCTTCCCTCCCCCGTCATTTCGACCGGAATGGCCCGCAAGGGCCATGAAGCGGAGAAATCTTTCCGCTATGGCGCCCTGGTCCTTGCGTTCCGCGTGAGAGATTTCTCCACTCCGCTCCGGAACAAGTCCGGGGCTACGGTCGAATTGACGAGTTGGGTGGTTCCGGGCACAGCGTTCAAAACGGGAGGCCACCGGCGGTTCGCATTTGTTGACGCCCCGGCCCGCGCTTCCTACGCTCGTTTGAACCAGGCCTGAGAGGAAGGGAAATCCATGCCGCTCGATAGCGCACATCCTGCCGCCGGAGCCGCAACGGCGCCGGCCTCGGGCGCGGTCGCAACCGTCCGTTCCGCCTGTCCCCACGACTGCCCGAGCGCCTGCGCCCTGGAGGTCGAGCGCCTGTCGCCGACGCGCATCGGCCGCATCCGCGGCAACAAGGAATTGCCCTACACCGCCGGCGTCGTTTGCGAGAAGGTTTCGCGCTATGCCGAGCGCGTCCACCACCCGGACCGGCTGGGCCGGCCGCTGCGCCGGACCGGGGCCAAGGGCGAGGGCGAATTCGCGCCGATCGGCTGGGACGACGCCCTGGACGAGATCGCCGAGGCCTTCCTGCGCGCCGAGGCCCGCTACGGCAGTGAGACGGTCTGGCCCTATCATTCCGGCGGCACCCTGGGCCTGATCAGCCGCTGGGGCCTCGACCGGCTGCGCCACGCCAAACGCTATTCGAAGCAGCGCTCGACCATCTGCGTCGGCCCGTCCTCCTCCGGCTGGCAGGCCGGCGTCGGCATGCTGACCGGCCCCGACCCGGCCGAGGCGGCGAAGTCCGACCTCGTCGTCGTGTGGGGCGGCAACCCGGTCGCGACCCATGTCAACCTGATGAGCCACATCCGGCGCGCCCGCAAGGAGCGCGGCGCCGAGCTGGTCGTGGTCGACGTCTACGACACGCCGACGGTCCAGGCCGCAGACCGGGCGCTGATCCTCCGCCCGGGTACCGACGGCGCGCTGGCGCTCGCCATGATGCAGGTGATCCTGGCCGAAGGGCTGGCGGACCGGGACTATCTCGCCCGGCTGACCGACTTCGGCCCGGAAGTCGAGCGCCATATCCTGAGCCGGACGCCGACCTGGGCGGCGGACATCACCGGCTTGCCGGAGCAGGACATTATCGATTTCGCCCGCCTGTACGGCCGGACCAGGCGGAGCTTCCTGCGCCTCGGCCTCGGCTTCACCCGGTCGCGCAACGGGGCGGTCGCCATGCATGCGGTGAGCTGCCTGCCGGCCCTGACCGGCGCGTGGCAGGAGGAGGGCGGCGGCGCCTTCTATGCCCGGCTGGAGGACTGGGGCCTGGATCTGAACCTCGCCCACGGCCTCGACCTTGCCGATCCGGCGATCCGCTCGCTCGACCAGTCGCGCATCGGCCCGGTGCTGACCGGCGCACCCGGCGCCCTGGAGGGCGGCCCGCCGGTGACGGCGATGCTGATCCAGAACGCCAATTCCGCCGAGGTGGCGCCGGACAGCCGCGCGGTGCGCGCCGGTCTGGCGCGGGACGACCTTTTCCTGTGCGTCCACGAGCAGTTCATGACGGCGACCGCCCGCTACGCCGATATCGTGCTGCCGGCGACCACCTTCCTGGAGTGCGACGACTTCTACATGGGCTGGGGCCACTCGGCGCTCACGGTCGGCAAGCGGGTGCTGGAGCCCTACGCCGAGACCCGCAGCAACCACGACGTCGTGTGCGGGCTGGCCAAACGGCTGGGCGCCGAAAGCCCGGCCTTCGACATGAGCGCCTGGGAGCTGGTAGACGCCACGCTGCAACGCTCGGGCAAAGGCAGCGCCGACGCGGCGGCGGACAAAGGCTGGATCGACTGCAACCATCCGTTCGAGGACGCGCATTTCCTGAACGGCTTCCCGACCCCGGACGGCAAGTTCCATTTCAGGCCGGACTGGGCGGCGCTCGGCCCCTACCATGCCGGGATGCCGGCGCTGCCCCACCATTGGGCGGTCACCGAAGCGGCCGACGACGCCCGGCCGTTCCGCATGGTGGCGCCGCCGGCCCGGACCTTCCTCAATTCCAGCTTCACCGAGACGCGCGGCTCGCAGCGGCGGGAGGGTGCGCCGACCGTCCTGATCCTTGCCGCCGACGCTGCGGCCCACGGCATCGCCGACGGCGCGCGCGTGCGGGTCGGCAACGACCGGGGCGCGGTCACGCTGACGGCGCGGCTGACCGACGGCCTGTTGCCCGGCACGGCGATCGTCGAAGGCATCTGGCCGGGCGACAGCTATAGCGATCCGGCCGGCGACGGCATGGGCATCAACCGGCTCGTCTCCGCCGATGCGGTCGGGCCGGTCGGCGGCGTGGCGTTCCACGATACCGCGGTGTGGATAAAGCCGGCGGAGCGCGAGGCCGCTGACTCGGCCTGACGTGCTGCGCCGTGCGGCAGATCGGGGCTTGCGCCGCGCCGGGCCGCGCGACATCTGAAGTAGCCCGGCCGCCAACGCTAGCCCTCGTGCCATGTCCGACGACGCCACTCCGAAACCGCCGATCCAGGCGGTGATGATCCCGGTCACGCCGTTCCAGCAGAACTGCTCGCTGCTCTGGTGCACCGAGACCATGCGCGGCGCGGTGACCGATCCGGGCGGCGACCTGGAGTTGATCGAGCACGCGATCGCGGAGCGCGCCGTCACGGTCGAGAAAATCCTGGTCACCCACGGCCATCTGGACCATGCCGGCGGCACGAAAGACCTGGCCGAGCGCCTGAAGGTGCCGGTGGAAGGCCCGCACGAAGCCGACATTTTCTGGATCGGCCAAATGGAGGAGCAGGGCCGCATGTTCGGCCTCGCCGGCGCCCGGGAATTCGAGCCCGACCGCTGGCTGAAAGACGGCGAGACGGTCAGCTTCGGCAACGTCACGATGGACGTGATCCACTGCCCCGGCCACACGCCCGGCCATGTCGTCTTCGTCCATCGCGCGGCCGGCTTCGCCGTGGTCGGCGACGTGCTGTTCCAGGGCTCGATCGGCCGGACCGACTTCCCGATGGGCAATCACGACGACCTGATCGCCAGCATCCGGAACAAGCTGTTCCCGCTCGGCGACGACATCGCCTTCATCCCCGGCCACGGCCCGGTCTCGACCTTCGGGCAGGAGCGCCGGACCAACCCCTTCGTCTCCGACATCGCGCTCGGCCTCGCCTGACCCCGTTCGCCGGATGGGGCCGGACGCCAGAAAGGGGCCTGAATTTGAATGGTTGTTCGATAATTTACATTTTTTTCGCGACCGGCGATCTTAACCCGTTGAAATAATTGGAAAGACGCCACTCGAAAGTGCGCGAAAGCATTCGCTGTAGGAAAATTTCCAGCCTCCCGGCCGTGCGGGAGCGCCGGTCGACACCGGGGCGGCACCGCCAGGCAGGATCGGGGCACGATGGCCCGGCGGAATCGGAGGGTCGAACCGGAGGGTCGAATGGGACGGGGTCCGGCTGTCAAGCCCAATGGCGCATGGGATGTCCGACTGGCGGCGGCGGGCTGGAACGCGGGACGGGCGGTACGGTCCCGCACGGTCCTCCGCCTGGTTCTTCGTTTGCTTTTTTTCGGGAGGCGTCGGCCGGCCGCGGCAGGCGCACTTCGGGCGTTGACGGGGCCGATATAGGGCGCCGGACCTCCCGTGTCAAGGAATATTATCGAAAAAAAGGAAATATTGTTGAAAGATCGGCCCTGTAAGGCGCCGCGGGCCAGGGCAGGCAGTATGTTCATATAATGTTCTTTCGATCCAAATCAACCCGGCATCGGCATCCTAATTAATAGCGACTCGAAACTGTTTGACGCCTGACTGTTTGGCCGGCGGACAATTCATGCTATGCCCCGGCCCCATGAACGCCCCCGACTCGCTGAACGAGCCCGCTGCCGGCCGCGCCGCGCCCGAGGGACAGGCGGTCGATCTCGGCCGGCTCGCCGGCCTGCTGGGCTACCGTCTGCGCCGGGCCGAGGTCTTCGCCTTCCAGAATTTCGCCGCCCATCTCGGCGCCGACGGGATCAGCCCCGGCCAGCTCGGCGTGCTGCTGCTGGTCCAGGCCAATCCCGGCTCCAACCAGACCCGGATCGGCCGGGCGCTCGGCATCGACCGGTCCACCCTGGTCTCGATCGTCGACACGCTGGAGGCGCGCGGCCTGGTCCGGCGCGAGCCGTCGCCGACCGACCGGCGCTCCCACGCCCTGGTGCTGTCGGACGAGGGCGCCGCCTTTCTGCGCGCCATCCGGCCGCGGCTCGACGCCCATGAGGCGGAGATCGCGCGCAACCTGTCGCCGGCCGAGCGGGCGCAGTTGATCGACCTGCTGCAGCGGCTGGCGGCGCCGTGACGCCGGCGGTGACGTCCGACGGGCCCGCGGACTTCCCGCAGACCTTCGGCGCCCTGCTGCGCGAGAGCGCCCGGCGCAATCCGGACAAGGCGGCGGTCGTCGGCTATCGGGGCGGCGCCCGAAGCGAGAACCGCGTGGCGATGACCTATTCCGCGCTGGACCGGGCGGCCGACCGGCTGGCCCACGCGCTGGCCCGCGCCGGCTATGCGAAAACGGCGGACCGGCCGGGGCGCTGGCTCGCCATCCTGTCGCCCAACGACGTCGACTACGCAGCCGTCCATTTCGGCGCGGCGCGCGCCGGCTGCCCGCTTGCCCACGTCTCGGTGCGCGCCAACCAGGCCGGCCGGGCCGAGATGCTGGCCGGGGTCGGGGCCGAACTGCTGTTCGTCCATGTTACCCTGGCCGACGAGGCGCGCGCCTTGCTGGCCGGATTGCCGGCGCTCGACCGGATCGTCGTCATCGGCGGCGCGGCGGGGTCGGACTCGCTGGACGCCTTCACCGCCGACGCGCGGGACGGTGATCCGCCGGTCGCGGTGCATCCCGACGATCCGGCGGCGGTGACCTTTTCCAGCGGCTCAACCGGCGCGCCCAAGGGCGTATTGGTCTCGCACCGCAACCGGACGCTCGCCTCCTGCCTGGGCGCGCAGGCCTTCGAGCTGGCCGACGATGACGTCATGGCCTGCACCACGCCGCTGTTCCACGTCGCCGGCCTGTTCATGTGGCTCCAGATCGGCATCCGGCGCGGCCTCGCCGTCGTGCTGCTGGAGAAGTGGGCGCCGGACCTGTTCGCCGACGCCGTAGAGCGCGACGGCGCGACCGCGGCCTTCCTGGTGCCGTCCCAGGTGACGGCGCTGTTGGACGACGCGGAGGCGTCCGCACGAGTGCGACAGGCCGGCGGCGGCCTGCGCCATCTCAACATCAGCGGCGCGCCGATGCCGTCGGGCCTGCTGGAGCGCGCGCTAAGCGCCTGGCCGGGCCTGGAGATCGTCGAACATTACGGCCAGTCGGAGAGCTGCCCGCTCGCCTACCGGCCGGCCGCCTTCGCGCGTCTGAAGCCGATGAGCGCCGGGCGGCCCTGCGTCGAGATGGCGGTGCTGGACCGGGACGGCCGGCCCCTGCCGCGCGGGGAGGCCGGCGAGGTCGCGAGCCGCGGCGAACACACGCTGCTCGGCTATGTCGGCGACGATATCGGCGAGGATACCGGCGGCGGGGCGGGGCTGGCGGCCCTGCGCGCCGGCGACGGCTGGCTCAGGACCGGCGACATCGGCCGGATCGACGAAGACGGCTTTCTCCATCTGATCGACCGCTCGAAGGACGTCATCGTCTCGGGCGGCGAGAACATCTTTCCCGCCGAGGTCGAGCGCGCGCTCTACCTGCATCCGGCGGTGCGCGAGTGCGCCGTGTTCGGCGTGCCCGACGACAAATGGGGCGAGGTGCCGGCCGCCCATGTTGTGCCGAACGGCGCGGACATGCCGGGGGAAGGCGCCCCGGACGAAACGGGCCCGCCCGACGAAGCCGCCCTGATCGACTTCGTCGCCGGCCACATCCCGCTCTACAAGCGCCCCCGCTTCGTCAAATTCGTCGACGCCCTCCCCCGCACCGCCATCGGCAAGATCCAGAAGAACCGGATCCGGGCGGAATACTGGAAGGGACGGGAGCGGGCGATTTGAGCGGTGCGTCGGCTCATCGGCTTACGCCACCCTCCACAACCCCCGCCGGCGCGGGCAGCATCGGCACATGGCCCGGTTCCGCGGCGACGCGGGCGAGCCAGGCGGTGACGGCCGGGTAGCCGGCAAGGTCGAAGCCGCCTTCGTGGGCGACGTGGGTGTAGGCGTAGAGGGCGATGTCGGCGACCGTCATGGCGTCGCCGCCGAACCAGTCTGCGCCGCCGAGATGCCCCTCCATCACCGCGAGCGCGGCATGGCCGCCTTCCTGCTTCGCCGGGAGCTGGGCGCGCTGCAGGTCGGTCATGTCCGAATGCCGGATCCAGTGGCGCGCGACGGCGATGTTGGGCTCGTGGCTGTATTGCTCGAAGAACAGCCATTGCAGGGTCAGCGCCCGCTCAAGCCGCCCGGCCGGCAGGAAGCGCGAGCCCTCGGCCAGATAGCACAGGATCGCGTTGGATTCGGCGAGGCAGGTGCCGTCATCCAGCACCAATAGCGGAATCCGCCCGTTCGGGTTGAGGGCGAGGAAGTCCGCCGTCCGCGTCTCGCCGGTCATGATATCGAACTCGATCCGCTCGTAGGCCAGGCCGAGATGGGCCATCAGCAGGCGCGGCTTGTAGCCGTTGCCGGAGAGATGGTTGTCGTACAGGCGGAGCATGGGCGGTCTCGCGGTTGGTTGCGGCGCATTTGCGGTCGGGGACAGGGCAGGCGCAATTGCCGGATCGACGCCGCTTGTACAACCGGGCCATTGTCGCGCCCCTTTCCCCCGCCGCGCCGACGGGAGCGCCGCCATGACCGATGAATACGACCCCGCATCCGGCCCGCTCGGCCGCTTCGTCCGCGCCTTCTACGACGCCCGCCGGGACGCGGCGCGCAGCGGCGAGCTCGCCCCGCTCGAAGCCTTCATCGCGCCGGACGTGCGCTGGGCCGAGCCCGATGTCGGCGACCATATGGGCGACCTGCGCGGCCGCGCGGCGGTGCTCGACATGATCCGCCGCGCTCTCGCCGCGACCGGCGATACCTTCGACCTGCGGGTGACCGGGACGGTCGAGACCGGTAGCCATGTCGCGGCGCTGATCGCCTGGTCGGCGGAGAAGGCCGGCGGGCGCATCGAGGGCCGCGAACTGGCGGTCTACGAGGTGCGGGACGGCCGCATCGCCGCGGCGTGGTTCCATCCGGAGAACATCGACGACGACCGCGCCTTCTGGGGCGAGCGTTAACCCGGATTTCTCACCGCAGTCACGGTCTGCGAGGCGCCTCGGCCGGCGCGCGCCGACTGTGCCGCCAGCGATGCCGGCGCCGGAAAAGCAGGCGATGCCCCGCGGCAGTCCGCCGATTACGGCCTTGCCCGAATCCGCACGGCTCCCCTACCCTTTCCTCCGGCGCCGGTTTTGCCGGCACCGGCAGGGGCCCGGAACAGGGAGAACGGCATGGCCTATCTCGACGACAGCGCGTGGCGCTATTTCTGGCATCCGGTCTGCACCCTGCCGGAACTCGCCGCCGCCGCGGCCGATAACCGGGTGCTCGCGGTCACGCTGCTCGGGGAGCCGATCGCCGTCGCCGAGATCGCCGGCACGGTCGCCGCCTTCCCGGACCGCTGCATCCATCGCTCGACGCGCCTGTCGATCGGCTGCGTGGAGGCGGGCGGGCTGCGCTGCGCCTATCACGGCTGGCTCTACGACGCCGGCGGCAGGTGCGTCGAAATCCCGGCGATGCCGGACTACAAAATCCCGCCCGGCTTCAGGCTCAGGAAGATCGAAACACAGGTCGCCTACGACCTGGTCTGGCTGCGCCTCGATCCGGAGGCCGGCACCGAAATTCCCGGCTGCCCGGCCTGGGGCGACGAGGCGTTTCGCTGCGTCGCGGGCGAGCCCTACACCTGGCCGACCTCGGCCGGGCGCCGGCTGGAGAATTTCGTCGACCTGTCGCATTTCCCCTTTGTCCATGACGGCTCGCTCGGCGACCGGCGGCACACGACGGTGCCGATCGCGGAGACCGCCCGCGTCGGCGGCGAGCTCCGGTTCCGCTTCGAACCGGAACCGGACATGGACCTGCCCGACGTCGCCCTGATGGCGCCGACCGACTACCGGCTCTGGATGCCGTTCACGGTCAATCTCGAATTCTTCTTTCCCGACGGCGAACGCGGCCAGCTGTGGATGACCGCCTCGCCGGTCGAGTCCGGAACCTGCCGCAGCTTCTGGTTCACCTGCCGCACCGCCGGCAGGGACGGCGACGACCGCCCCCATCTCGATTTCCAGGATCTCGTGCTCGGCGAGGACCTGCCGGTGATCGCGGCCCAGGATCCGCCGGAGATCCCCGGCCCGGCGGGCGAGCAGTCCGTGCCGGCCGACGCGGTCTCGCTGGCCTATCGCCGCTGGCTGCGCGAACTCTCCGGCGCGGCGCAGAAAGGGGCCGCCGAAGTCTCCCGGAGTCTGGCCGCCGGCAAGCGGCCCCGGCAGCGGCGGTCAGGCGCCGCGGGAGACGCCTGACGCCGCAGGGTGCCGTAAATCCCGCCCGCAATTCCGCAAGGGGGGCCGTCAGGCGCCCTCGGCCTCCTCCTCCGGCAGCACGGCGTTCAGGACCGCCGCCACGACGCCGGCGACGACGATGCCGGAGACGAACAGCGGCAGCGACCAGGCCGGCAGGACATCGGCCGGCAGCGGGCCGAAGCCGGCGGCGCCGGCGAGCTGCTGGACCTGCCACAGCCCCATGCCGAGGCCGAGGGAGATCGCCGCGATCAGCATGTTGCGGGTCGAGAGCCCCGACCGCGCCACCAGTTTGAGGCCGGCGGAGACGATCAGGCCGAACATGATCACCGCGGCACCGCCGAGCACCGGCTCGGGCATCGCGCCGATCACCGCGGCCAGCTTCGGGATGAAGCCGCAGATCAGCAGGAAGACCGCGCCCACGGTCACCACATGCCGGCTCATCACCCGGGTGAAGGAGACCAGGCCGACATTCTGGCTGTAGGAGGTGTTGGGCAGGCCGCCGAACAGGGCGACGATCGCCGAGCCCACCCCGTCGGCCATGATGCCGCCCTTGAGTTCCTTGTCGGTCGGCTCGCGGTCCGCGCCGCCGGCGGTGACGCCGGAGATGTCGCCGACCGTCTCGACGGTGGTGATGAAGGCCATGATGACCATGAGGCCGATCAGGCTGAGCGCGGCCGGGGTCGAGAATTCCAGGCCGAACCACTGGCCGGGCAGGCCGATCCAGTCCGCCTTGGCGATGTTCGCGACCTTGCCCGGATTGAACATGCCGAACGGGATCGCGACCAGATAACCGATCACGATGCCGATGAAGACCGACGCGGTCGACCAGATACCCTTTCCGAACCGGCGGATCAGCAGGATCACCAGGATGACGAACAGGGCCATCGCCCAGTTGCCGATGTCGCCGAAGCCGGCCTTCTTGCAGAAGCCGGCCGGATAGGCGCCGCAGCCGGCGGAATATTTGATGCCGACGGGCAGCAGGGTGAAGCCGATGGTCATCACCACCACGCCGGACACCAGCCCCGGAATGAACTTCCGGATCTGCGGGATGAAATAGCCGAGAAGGATCTGGAACAGGCCGCCGACCAGGCTCGCGCCGAAGACGGCCGCCAGGCTCGCGCCGCCCTTGATCGCTCCGGTGAGAATGCCGACATAGGCGAAGCTGGTCCCCTGGACGATCGGCAGCCGCGACCCGACGGGGCCGATGCCGACCGTCTGGATCAGCGTCGCGACGCCGGCCGCGAGCAGGGCGATCTGGACGAGCACGGTGATATATTGCGGCCCCGCGGCGAGGGCGATGAGCAGGGGCACCGTGATGTTCCCCGCAAACATGGCGAGGACATGCTGGATGCCCAGCGGAATGGCATCGCGCATCGGCGGCCGGTAATCGGGATTTTTGAGATTTTCGTCCATGACCAGCGTTCCGTTGATCGGGTGATCGAGGCGCCGGGACTTTTCCGGGGCGCCAGCGGCTGACACCGAACCGGGCCAAGCGTGCCATCGTCGCACGCCCGTTCCCAGCGAATCAAGTCACCGATCCGTCAATTCCCGGTCCGACAGAAGCCGAACGAAAAATCCCGCTTGCCCAACATCGGAGGGCCGACTTACGCTGTCGGCAATCGCGCGGCAGGGCGGATCGACAAGGGACGGGGGCAGGGCCGATGCCGGTCGAACAGGCGGAGAGCGGCGCACCGGCGGAAGAGGGCCACCTTTTCGCCGGCTACGAGACCGACCCGGCCTTCTACGACGAGATGTTCGATGCGGACGGCGCGCCGCGCGCCCATTGCCGCGCATTGCTGGAGTCGCTCGGCGAGACGCCGCACGCAGAGATCGCCATCATGCAGGAGCGCGCCGAACGGTCGTTCCTGCACGAAGGCATCACCTTTTCCGTTTACGGCGAAGAGGGCGCGCTGGAGCGGATCATCCCGATCGACATCATCCCGCGCATCATCGCCGCCGAAGAATGGGACTTTCTCGAACGCGGGCTGCGCCAGCGGCTCGAGGCGCTCAACCTGTTCCTCGCCGACATCTACGGGCCCGGGCGGGTCATCGCCGACGGCGTCATCCCCGCCGACATGGTGCGCGGCTGCCCGCAGTTCCGGATCGCGATGCGCGGCGTGGAGGTTGCGCACAGCACCTATGTCTCGGTCTGCGGCACGGACCTGGTCCGGACCCATGACGGATTCCTGGTGCTGGAGGACAATCTGCGGGTTCCGTCCGGCGTGTCCTATATGCTGGCGAACCGGGCGGCGGTCAAAACCAGCCTGCGCAACGTGTTTCGGCGGCACAAGGTGCGCGGCATCGAGGATTACGGCCGGCTGCTGCGCCGGACGCTGGCGGAGCTGTCGCCGCGCGGCGACCGCGATCCGACCATCGTCCTGCTGACCCCCGGCGTTTACAATTCGGCCTTCTACGAGCACATGTTCCTGGCGCGCGAGATGGGCATTGAGCTGGTGCAGGGCAGCGACCTGGTGGCCCGCAACGGCTTCGTCTACATGCGCACGACCGGCGGGCTGCGCCGCGTCGACGTGATCTACCGGCGGATCGACGACGATTTCCTCGATCCCCTGGCCTTCCGGCCGGATTCTGTGCTCGGCACGCCCGGCCTGTTCAACGCCTACCGGCTGGGCAACGTCGCCATCGCCAACGCGCCCGGCACGGGCGTCGCCGACGACAAGAGCGTCTACGCCTATGTGCCGGAGATCACCCGCTATTTCCTCAACGAGGAGCCGCTGCTGGCCAACGTCGAGACCCACCTGTGCCGCAATCCCGAGGGCCTGGAATACACGCTCGACAATCTGGACAAGCTGGTGGTCAAGGAGGTCGGCGGCTCCGGCGGCCACGGCATGCTGGTCGGGCCGCACGCCACGCGGGAAGAGCGCGAGACCTTCGCCGAAGCGATCCGGAGCGATCCGGCGAACTACATTTCCCAGCCGACCCTCGACCTTTCCTGCGCGCCCTGCCTGGCCGAAGGCGGGGCGGCGCCGCGCCATGTCGATCTCCGTCCGTTCATCCTGCGCGGGCAGGAGACGCGCCTGGTCCCCGGGGCCTTCTGCCGGGTCGCGCTGACCCCCGGTTCGCTCGTCGTCAATTCGAGCCAGGGCGGCGGCGGCAAGGACCTCTGGGTGCTTTCCGGGTAACGCCATGCTGTCGCGCAGCGCACAGGGCCTGTACTGGATCGGCCGCTATCTCGAGCGGGCGCAGCATGGCTGCCGGCTGATCGCCGACCAGTTCGAAACCATGAAGGACCGGCCGGTCGACGAAATCGACAAGAACTGGCGGCGTCTCTATCAGGGGCTCGGGCGCGTGCCGCTCGGCGGCGAGCTCCGGTCGAACCTGGACGACGAGCAGTTCATGCTGGTCGACGCCTACACGCTGGCCGACGACCTGACCTTCGAACCCGCCAACCCGGATTCGATCCGCAACTGCCTCGCCAACGCGCGCGAGAATGCCCGCCAGGTGCGCAACGTCGTCGACGAGGACCTGTGGTCCTGCCTCAACCTCGCCTTCCTCGATCTGCGGGATATCGAGATCCCGGACATCTGGAAAGACCGCCCGAACGAATTCTATCGCCGGACCGAAGATGCGGTGCGCACCTTCTTCGGCATCGCCGAGAGCAACATGTACCGCGACAACGGCTGGCAATTCCTGCAGCTTGGCCGGTTCGTGGAGCGGGCGCAGCTGCTGGCGGCGCTGATCGACGCGCAACTCACCGTCTATCCGGTCGGCGGGCCGCAGGCGGACCCGGACTGGCTGTCGCTGCTGCGCATCTGCGCGGCGCGGGATTCCTACGGCCGTCTGCATTCGATGCAGTTCGACCCGGCCGCCGTGGTCGACTTTCTGGTCGCCGATCCGCTGGTTTCCCGCTCGGTCCGTTACGCCGTGGCCCGGATTTGCGAAGCGCTCGATGCGGCTTCCGCCGGGCGGCCGCTCGCCTTCGAGGCCGGGCGCCGGGCCGGCAGGCTGGCGGCGCTGATCGACTATGACTGGCCGAACCGCGATCCGGCCGACGACGAAGCCATCCGGGCGACGCTGCGTGCGATCGGCGACGACTGCCGCCGCCTGCACGACGATATCGACTCCGCCTATTTCAGCTACGGCATCGAAGAGGGCGCGGACGCGTAACGGTGCGGGGCGTTTCCCAGGAGCGTGTCCCTTATTAACCCCTCATTTTTCACAAAACCTGCTGCCCCGGCCTCCGAGCCGGGGCCCAGAGCCACAGGGCAAAGCGGCGGATACGGATCCGGGCGACGGCAACGATCCGCAGCGCGGATTGGACTGCAGGGCTGCGGAAACCCCTGACGCCCATCTCTGAAAGCACCGACTGTCGTGCGATTCCGGATCCCGGCTCGGGGGCCGGGGTAACATGATTCCTTATGTTAACCCGTTATCGCGAAAGAATTTTCTTGCACACAAGTCTTGGGCGCCCCGATTTCTTGTGAGAAATCCGGGCTAGGCAGGCGCCGATTTCGGCAGTTCGACAATCATTTCGGTGAATTGGCCGGCCTCGGTCTCGACCCGGATGCTGCCGCCGTGCTGACGGATGATGTCGCTGGAAAGCGCGAGGCCGAGCCCGGTGCCCTGGTCGGTCGGCTTGGTCGTGAAGAAGGGATGGAAGATTTTCTCGACCAGTTCGTCCGGGATGCCGTTCCCGTTGTCCCGGATGCGGATTTCCACGCTGTCGTCCAGGCTCCGGGTCGTCAGCCGCAACAGCGGTTCGTAGTCGGCGCCGCCCTCCTTCAGCTTCACGGCGTCCGGGTCGGTCTCCTTCAGCGCCATGCGCTTTTCGTGGGTCGCGTAGCAGGCGTTGGTCACCATGTTCAGGAAGACCCGGCTCAGGTCCTGGGGGATCACCTCGATTTCGCCGACCTCGGGGTCCAGGTCCTCCTGAATTTCGAGATTGAAGTTGGTGTCGCTGGCGCGCGCGCTGTGATAGGCGAGCCTGGCATGTTCCGACAGCAGGGCGTTGATATCGGCCGGCCGGCGTTCGCCCGAGCCGCGGCCCATCTGGAGCATGCTCTGGACGATGTTGTTCGCCCGCTGCCCGTGCTCCTGGATCGTCTTGAGGTTGCCGGTGAGGTCGCCGGCGATTTCCTCGATCAGCCCCGCCGTGTCGTCTTTGTCCTCTTCCTCTCCCTCGCGGTCTTTTAAGACGGCGCGGACCTCCTCGAGCATCTCGTCCATCAATTCCACCGAAACCTCGGAAAAATTCTTGATGAAATTCAGCGGATTCTTGATTTCGTGGGCGACTCCCGCGGTCAGTTCGCCGAGTGCGGCAAGCTTCTCGCGCATGACGATCTGATCCTGGGCCTTTTCGAGTTCGCCCAGCGCGGCCTCGAGCTGATCGTTCTTGCCCTTGAGCTCCTCGGCCAGCTTCTCCACCAGGTTCAGGCGTTGCACCTCGAGGGCGTGGCGGCGGAAGACTTCGAGCGCCGCCGCCATTTCGCCGACCTCGTCGCGCCCGCCGATATCGACCTCGGCCTCGAGGTCGCCCTCGGCCATGCGCCGCATGCGGTCGGACAGGCGCCCCAGCCGGCGCGAAAGGAAGCGGCCGACATAGATCCAGGACAGCAGCGCAGCGCCGACCACGCTGGCGGCGCTGATCAGCAGCAGGAGGTTGCGCCCGGTCAGGATCGCCTCGGCCGAGGCCAGCGTCGCCTGCTGGACGTTGGCGCGGGCGGCCCGGACCAGGCCCTCGGCCCCGGCGACGAGCTCGACGGCCAGGCTGCGGTTGCGCTCCAGGAGATTGCGCTGGCGGCTGTCGACGGCGAGTTCCCCGGCGCGCAGCCCGAACACATTGTCCGGCCCTTCGCCCAGCGCGATCAGCCGCGTAAACGGCGCGGTCAGCCGCTCACCCAGCGATGTGGCGCCGAGCCGCGACAGGCGCCGCTTGATGCCGCGGGAGGTGGCCTCGAAGCTCTCGCGCAACGGTTCGAGCAAAGAGGCGTCGGAAATATTCAGCGCGGTCGCCAGAAGCTGGACGCCGGTCGTCGCGTCGGACCTGAGTTCGGCGAGACGGCGATAGCGGGTGATCGCCGCCTCGGAGGAATGTTCGGCGCGCGGCGCCGGCGGCTGGCCGATTTGGCGGTACCCGGTCACTGCGAAGAACAACTGGTCGTCGATCAGCGGAATCAGGTTGCCGACCAGCCGGCCGCGCAATTCCGTCAATTCCCGGAGCCGCGCCTGGCGCTGTCCGGCCAGGTCGAAGCGTTTGGCCATTGAGACCTCGATCGCCTCGATATTGGCCATCAGGGCTTCGCCGCTCCGGCGCAGGGGTCCGGACCGCGACGCCACGCCCTCGATGTCGGTCAGCGCCTTGAGCTGCGCCTCGAACGCCTTTCGGTCCCGGGCGATTCCGCCGGCGATCCGGGCCAGTTCGCCGGGCGTGGCTGCGGCGGTCAGGCGCGGCGCGGCGGCGACCAGCGTGCCGCTTTGCTGGGCAACCGCGAACGCCGCGGCCATTTCGGGCACGCTGCCTTCGTTCACCCGGTTCTGCACGTCGCCGACGCGGTCGAAGGAGATCCAGCCGACCAGGCTGGCGACGATGGTGAAGGCCACAGCGCCCCCGATGCCGAGGTAGAGCTGCGTCGACAGGCTTCTGGGAAGGGGGATCACTGTGCCGCCGAATCCCGGAGTGTCTCGACCGGGCGGTACCGGCCGTCCCTGTCGATGACCGTCAGGAAGACGCTGTCCGATCCCTGGTTGTCGCTGGCGCCGAAGCGCAGTTTGAATCCGTCCAGGTCGATCTCTTTCTTGCGCCTCAGCCGATCCAGGAAACAGGCCCTGTCCGGCTGCGGACCGCAGTCCCGAAGCGCGGCGATGGCGAGGCGCCCGGCCAGATATCCTTCGAGGGAAACGAAGCCGGGCTGCCCGCCCTTCGCATGCCGCGCCAGCGCCCGGCGGTAGGCCTTGAGAACGGGCGGCCGGTCCGCCGTCGGAAACGGGACGACCTGAGTCACGAAGACGCCGGCGCCGCCCGATCCCAGCTCGCGGCGCAGGGCGTTGCTGCCGACGAAGGAGATGGTCATGAACACCGGATCGAAGCCGATATGGCGCGCCCACGCGATGAAGGCCGCCACCGGCCGGTAGGCGCCGACCAGGACGACCGCGCCGGGATTGGCGCTGCGCAGATCGAGCAGGGCGGTCTTGACCGCCGTGGTGTTGCGCGGATATACGCCGGTTCCCGCCGGTTTCAGCCCGCGGCGTTCGAGCGCGCGCATCACGCCGCGATACCCCGCCCGGCCGAATGTATCGTCCTGGTACAGCACAGCGATCCGCTCGATGCCGAGATCGCCGATCAGGCGCGCCACCATTTCCTCGGTTTCCTGGTAGTAGGAAGCCCGCAGGTTCACGACGATCCGCAACTTCGGATCGCGCAGGAATTCGGCGCCGGTGAACGGCGCCACATAGGGCACGCCGGCAGATGCGGCGACCGGCACCGCGGATCGCGAGGTCGGCGTGCCGACAGCGCCGATCAGGGCGAAGACGCCCTCTTCCTTCGCCAGTTTCGCGGTATTCGCGATGGCCGCTTCGGGCTCGTAGGCGTCGTCGAGCGACCGGAGTTCGAGCCGCCGGCCGTGGACGCCGCCTTTTTCGTTTATCTCGGCGAAGGCGGCTTCAATGCCCAGCCGCATGTTCCGGCCCAGGTCACCGGCAGGGCCGCTGAAGGCGGCGGACTGGCCGAACAGCACGCGTGCGGCGGAAACGCCCTGTTCGGCTGCGCCGGCGGGGCCCGCCGCGGCGGGCGCCAGCGCGAAAAGCGCCGCAGCCAGCAGTGCCACCGACCACCGGCTCGGCGGACGCGTCATTCCTCTCTCCGCTTGACCAGCGTCAAACGGTTGAGGTTGCCGTCCCGCCGATAGCTCGCCTCGTCCATCATCGTGAGGACCAGATGGACGCCGAGCCCGCCGATGGCGCGATCCTCGACGGCCGACACCGTATCGGCGTCGGGCGTATCGACCAGCGGGTCGAAAGGCCGCCCGCTATCGGCCATTTCGATGGTCAGCCGGCCCGGTTCCGACACAAAATCGATCTGCACGGTTTCGCCGGGGCAACCGCCATAGTTGATGACGTTGGTGAACAGCTCCTCGACGACCAGCTTCACCTCGAATTCGAGCTTGGACGTCCAGCTCTGCTGCGCCGCAAACGCCTCAAGCTCCTCGTGGAGCCGCGCAATGTCGTCGAGCGTCGCCGACAACTGCAGGGACAGCTCCGCGCTCACTCAGCCCCCTCTCCGCGCCGCAGTATGAGGCAGGTGATGTCGTCGAACTGGGGCGCGCCGTCGGCGAACACCTTCACGGCCTCGAGAACATCCGCCGTGGCCGCGCGGGCGTCGCCGGGCGGCGCTTCGGCGAACACATCGTAGAGACGGTCGAGCTCGAACTGTTCGCCTTCCTCGTTTTCCGCCTCGGTCACGCCGTCGCTGTAGAGAATGGCCGAATCGCCCGGCGCAAGCGTGATCGCATTCTCCTGAAAGGCGATGTCGGGGAAGATGCCCAGCGCGATCCCGTCAGTCGTCGGCAACAGGCTCGGCGTGCCGTCGGCCCGGAAAATCACCGGCGGATTGTGTCCGCCGTTGGCATAGACGAATTCCCCCGTCGCCGGATCGAATACGCCGAGAAACAGCGTGACGAACATCGCCGTATCGTTGTTCTCGCACAGCAGCTGGTTGACTTCGCGCAGGATTTTCGACGGATCGGACTGGCCGATCGCGGCGCCCCTGAGCAGGGTCCGGCTCGACATCATGAACATCGCCGCCGGAATGCCCTTTCCGGATACGTCGGCTACCGCCAGGCCGATGCGGCCGCCTTCCATCGGCATCAGGTCGAAAAAATCGCCGCCGACGTCGCGCGCCGCCTCCATGCTGGCAAAGACCTGATACTGATCGGTCTCGGGAAAACTCGTCGGCAGGATGGATTGCTGCATCCGGTTGGCGAGGCTGAGTTCGTTCTCCAGAACGACCAGCTTGTCGCGGGATTCGAGCGCCGAGCGCCAGAGTTCGATCGTCTCCAGGGTTCGCGAAATTGTGATCCGCAGGTCGTCGAAATCGATCGGCTTGGTGACGAAATCGAAAGCGCCCCGGTTCATCGCCGTGCGGATATTCTTCATGTCGCCATAGGCGGACACGACGACCGAGCGGACATTGGGATCGACCGACGGTATCTGCTCGAGCAAGGTCAGGCCGTCCATCTCGGGCATGTTGATGTCCGAGAGGACCATGTCGATATCCTGGTGTTCCCGAAGTTCCCTGAGCGCTTCGACACCGTTGCCGGCAAAGACGAATTCGTATTCGCCGGCGCGAATCTCACGCCTCATGCGCTGACGTACGAGCCGTTCGACATCCGGCTCGTCGTCCACAACCAGAATCTTGTTGGCTCCCCGTTTGATGGCGCCCTCCTCGTCGTTTCGCCGCCCGAAGTCCCGTTCCGGAATCGGGCCGAACCGGATGTGCCGGAGGCGGTCCCGTTCGGGCGATTGCGCTGACCGCCGCGTGGGCATCCCGGCGGCAGCGGAAACGCCAATCCGCGCCTGCCGGAAGTCTGGATGTCAATTGCTTTTTCGGAACAGCCTCATCGCGCGTTGAATTCGGACGTCGGGCGCGAACGGTGCCGCCGGTGTCAGCGGTTCAGCGAGTCGAGTGCTTCTGCCTTTGACGGGTGTATCGGCAGGATCTTGTCGAATCCGCTGATTTCGAAAACTTCGCGGATCCGGTCGGAAAGGGAGCACAGCAGGAGCTTTGCGTCGCGGTTCTGGAGGGACTTGGCGGTCAACAGAATGGCGCGCAGCCCCGCGCTGCTGATGTAGACCAGCTTTTCGAAATCCATGATCACGGCGCGGTCGCTGTCTTCGATCGCGGTTCTGACCGCTTCCTCGAACTGGACGACATTGGAGCCGTCGATGCGTCCCTCCACATCGGCGGACAGAACGTCGTCAATTCGTTCGGTCGTCACATTCACCATCGTTTACCCTCCGCGATATTCCCGCCGCGCCGGACGCTTCGTCCCGCACCCGCAGGCATCACCCCTTTTTTCCTGAAAAGACTGTCCTGTCCTCAATCGTCGCTCTCCGGGAGGACGACGAATTCGGGATAGGCCTCGATCCCCAGTTCCGCCACGTCCTGGCCCAAATCTTCGGTCACCGGCGCGACGCGCACGCCGACCGTCAGCTTGAGCACCGACCATATAGCCCATGAGGCGGCAAAAACGAAAGCGCCGATGGCCGCAATGCCGATGAGTTGTACAAGGAAATCGCCGCCGCCGGCAATGCACACCGCCAGAGTGCCCCAGATTCCGGCAAACAGATGGGCCGGCACCGCGCCGACGACATCATCGACTTTAAGCCGTTCGAGCAGCATCAGGCCGACCACGACGATCGCGCCGCCGACGCCGCCGATGACGACGGCCCAGTAGTGTTCGGCGATATCCGGCGCCGCGGTGATCGAGACCAGGCCGCCGATTGCGCCGTTCAGACTCGCCAGCAGGTCGACGCGCCCGAGCAGCGGCCGCGACAGTGCGATGGCGACCATCACACCCGCCCCTGCAGCGAGATTGGTGTTCGCCAGGATATTGGCGAGCGCCACGGCGTCGGCCGCGCCGCCGAGGGCCAGTTGCGAACCGCCGTTGAAGCCGAACCAGCCGAGCCAAAGGATGAACACGCCCAGGGTTACCGCCGGCACGTTCGACGGCGGCGTCGACTTGACGCTGCCGTCGTCCCGGAACTTGCCCTTGCGCGCGCCGACCACGATGGCGCCGGCCAGTGCCGCCCAGCCGCCGGTCGAGTGGACGATGGTCGATCCGGCGAAGTCCTTGAAGCCCATCGCGGAGAGCCACCCGCCGCCCCAGGTCCAGGCACCGACGACCGGGTAGACGATCGCGGTCAGCACGGTGATGAAGGCGAAGAAGGACCACAGCTTGACCCGCTCGGCCATGGTGCCGGAGACGATCGAGGCGGTCGTGGCGACGAACACCATCTGGAAGAACCAGTCGGACATCGTCGAATAGCCGTTCTTGACCACGGCGGCGCCGGCCGCCGCCTTGGCCGCCGCATCCTCGCTGGTCAGCAGCGTCACCTCGTCGGCCGTGGTGCCGTAGAACAGCGTGAGCGTGCCGAACCAGCCGCCCTCCGGCACGCCGACATACATGATGTTATAGCCGATGAAGTAGAACATCAGCCCGGCGATGGAGTAGAGGCCGATATTCTTCAGGCAGATGACCGACGCGTTCTTGGTGCGCACCGAGCCCGCTTCGAGCATGGTGAACCCGGCGCACATCCACATCACCAATGCGCCCCAGATCAGGAACGAGAAGCTGTTCAGAACGAACTGCGTTTCGTCGTTCAGCGCGGCAAAGGCGTGCGACGGCGCGAGCGTGAGTAATGCGGCAACGCTCAGCCCCGGGACAAGGACCGCCGGAATACGGCTGCAGATTCCGCAGCGGCGAAGGCTATGAAAAGTCATGACGGCCCCATTTCCCGTCGGTTCCCGTCTCGAACTCAGGAAACGAACCGGCGGCTACGACGCGCGCGACCGATCCGGCGACTGCCGCTAAAATGATTCGGCAGTTCTCGAACTATCCTGCGGCGGGTAGCAATTTGTCCCCGACCAGCCGTGCGCTGTCAAGCGGTGTTACCGGCGGAAGCGCTCAATTTCGCCGCTTGCCGCCGTGCCTGTCGGGAATGCCGGCGCGATCGGTTCCGATCCGGCAGATCGGCAGCGGCCCGGGGCGCGCCGCGGTGGCGGTGCGGGCTTCGGCGAATCGGCGGGTGCTGCGGGCGAATGGCGGATGGGGTGGGATTCGAACCCACGATACGGGATCACCGTATACACACTTTCCAGGCGTGCGCCTTAGACCGCTCGGCCACCCATCCGCCTGGCTCCGATATGTAGCAACCGCCCCCCGGCGCGCCAAGCCCCGCCGGCCGGCCCGTACCGGCCCCCGTACTGGCCCCCGTACCGGCCCCCGTACTGGCGCAGGGCGACCGAACCTGCTAGCAAGCCGGGCGGGCTCGCAAAGCCGGCAAATTCAACGAGGCGCAATGATCGTTTTCCGCATACTCGCCTGGCTGCTGCTCCTGGCCGGGACCGGGATCTTCGGCCATGCCGCGGTCGAACTGCTCAAGACCGGCGCGTTCGAGCCCGTGGTCTTCGCCCAGCTCTGGCTGTGGATCGACCAGTCCGCGCAACTCGGCGCCGCGCACTTTCTCGAGCAGACCTTCGGCGCAAGTTTCAACCAGTCGATACTCATCCCCTATTTCTGGGGCGCCGCCGCCTACGCCGTCTTTCTCGTGCCGGGCGTCCTGCTCTGGATGGTGTCCCGCCCGCGGTACTAGAGGGCGGTCCCGACCAAGCCCCGCGCGCCCGGGGTGGTGCAAAAGAACTTTTCGTAACGATCCGGCTAACGAAAAGATGGCGCTCTATCTTTTCGCTAAGTGGGGTACAAACGAAGAATAAATGAGGAAAGCGGCTGCGAGCGTCTCGGATCAGGCGGCCTGCCGGCCCCAGATGTTCATTCGGTCTGAAATGCCTCGTACCCTGACGAAGACCATCGGTTCGGTCCGCTCCTCTTGGGCCGGCACCACTATCTTCATGTACGAAATGCGCTTGGGGTCGTAGTCGAAGTGTGGAAACTCGGCGTGAAACGTGTCGCACACAAGGTGGCGCAGGCATTTCTCGGCAAACCCGCCCAGCACCTGTCCATCGTTCTCCCAGCGCGACACCGTCGCCGGGTCGATATCGAGCGTTTCGGCGAATGCCGCTTGCGTCATCCCGAGGGCCTTGCGCATGAACCTGACTTCGCCGCCGGCCAGCTTTCTGGGCTCCAGGCACCGGTTGACCGCAATCGCGGCCACCAGGGCATCTAGATCCGGGATCGTGACGGTTTCGTCACCGGCGGAGTCGGTTTCGACCACCGCCGCGTCCTTGAGAATGACCGGAAGGCCCATGAGATTTTCCTCATGGAACGGCAGCGTCTCGGACCTCACAATTCGGCGTTTGTTTTCCATTGTCTCGCTCTTCGGCAAACGGTTCCGGGTTTGCCGACGGGCAGCGAACTAGTCCGGTTCATAGACCGTGACCACTTTGACGACGTTTTCTGACGGATAAGGCACGACCACAATCCTGAGGGCTCTCCCGTCCAGATCGTCGCCCGCCGCAAGCCAGGACGTCTCGCCTTCCCGCAACCCGGTATCGATGACCCGGCCATTTCGAAGCGCTGCCACAATGTCAAGCTTCGTAACTTGACGTTGCATCATTCTTTCAGCGGCGTGCCTCGTAAAGGCAAAATCGGTTGCGGAATTCCTAGAGAGCGACCTCAATATGCTGGACTGAGGACCGTAGTCTCCGATTTTCGGCATAGAAAAGCCTTCTGTTTCGGACAACGTAGAGACTAGACATCGTGGCTTCCTCCGTGGCGGGTTGGGTTTCTCAAATTAGAGCGCCGCGCAGAATATGGCAACAATTATTCTGATAATTTATCAAGTTTATCTCACCTCAGGCGCAAGACTGCCGTGGACCCTGAGCAGACGGTGACGTTCCGCCCTCAATCTTCCCCCATCCTGAGCGCTTCGATGAAGGCGCTCTGGGGGATGTCGACCTTGCCGAACTGGCGCATCTTCTTCTTGCCGGCCTTCTGCTTCTCCAGGAGCTTGCGCTTGCGGGTGATATCGCCGCCATAGCATTTGGCGGTCACGTCCTTGCGCAGGGCGGAGATCGTCTCCCGCGCGATCACCTTGCCGCCGATCGCCGCCTGGATCGGGATCTTGAACAGTTGGCGCGGGATCAGGTCCTTGAGCCGGCCGCAGATCGCCCGGCCGCGCTGCTCGGCGGACTGGCGCGGCACGATCATCGAGAGCGCGTCGACCGGCTCGCCGTTGACCAGAATCTGCACCTTGACCAGGTCGCCCGCGCGATAGCCGTCCATCCGGTAGTCGAAGCTGGCATAGCCGCGGGTGACCGATTTCAGCCGGTCGTAGAAGTCGTAGACCACCTCGTTAAGCGGGAGCCGGTAGACCGCCATGGCGCGCGAGCCGGCATAGGTGAGGTCGAGCTGCTCGCCGCGCCGCTCGGTGCACAGCGCGAGCACGGCGCCGAGATAGTCGTCCGGTGTCAGGATGGTGGCGCGGATCCACGGCTCCTCGATCGCGGCGATCCGGGTCTCGTCGGGCATGTCGACCGGGTTGTGCAATTCGAGCGCAGCGCCGTCGTTCATGTGGAGCCGGTAGACGACGCTCGGCGCCGTGGTGATGAGGTCGAGGTCGAACTCGCGGGCGAGGCGCTCCTGCACGATCTCCAGATGCAGCAGGCCGAGGAAGCCGCAGCGGAAGCCGTAGCCCAGCGCCGCCGAGGTCTCCGGCTCGGTGTGGAAGCCCGAATCGTTGAGTGCCAGCTTTTCCAGCGATTCGCGCAGATGCTCGAATTCGCCGGTATCGACCGGGAAGATGCCGCAGAACACGACCGGCAGGCTGGGCTGGAAGCCGGGCAGCGGTTCGGCCGTGCGGCGGCGGTCCTCGGTGATGGTGTCGCCGACCTTGCAGTCCACCACCGTCTTGATGCCGGCGGTGATGTAGCCGATCTCGCCGGGGCCGAGCGCGTCGACCGGCGCGCGCTTGGGCGTGAACACGCCGACCCGGTCGGCCTCGTAGACCCCGCCGGTCGCCATCATCCGGATGCGCTGGCCCTTGCGCAGCCGTCCCTCACGCACCCGCACCAGGATGATGACGCCGAGATAGGGGTCGTACCAGCTGTCGACCAGCAGCGCCTTGAGCGGCGCGTCCGCCTCGCCCCGGGGCGGCGGCACCTGCGCGACCAGGGCGGCGATCAGGTCTTCGACGCCGGCCCCGGTCTTGGCCGAGACCGGCAGCGCGCCGGAGGCGTCGAGGCCGATCACGTCCTCGATCTGGCGGCGGATGCGACCGGGCTCGGCCGCCGGCAGGTCGATCTTGTTGAGCACCGGGATGATCTCCAGGTCGGCGTCGAGCGCCAGATAGACGTTGGCGAGCGTCTGCGCCTCGACGCCCTGGGACGCGTCGACGACCAGCAACGCGCCCTCGCAGGCGGCGAGCGACCGGCTGACCTCGTAGGAGAAATCGACATGGCCGGGCGTGTCCATCAGGTTGAGGAACCATGTCCGGCCGTCCGGCCCGGTCCATTCCAGTCGCACGGTCTGCGCCTTGATGGTGATGCCGCGCTCGCGCTCCAGCTCCATGCTGTCGAGGACCTGCTGCTTCATCTCGCGTTCGGTCAGCCCGCCGGTGTGCTGGATCAGCCGGTCGGCCAGCGTCGACTTGCCGTGGTCGATATGGGCGATGATCGCAAAATTGCGGATCTGCGCGATGTCGGTCGGGGAATCGGTCATCGGGGCGGGGCAGAAAGGACGGGTCCAGGCGACGGGTCCAGGCGACGGGGCGGGCGACGGCCGGGAGGTAGCACCGCGCCGGCGCTGCGCCAATGGCGGAAATCCGGCGCGGCGGGGAAACCGGATCAGCCCATCCGCATGCCGCCGGAGATTGAGATGGTCTGGCCGGTCATGCCGTCGGATTCGGGCGAGGCGAGGTAGACCGCGATATGGGCGATCTCTTCCGGCTGGAGCAGGCGGCCCGTCGGTATCCTGGCCGCCATCGCCGCCTTGAAGGCGTCGAACTCCATGCCTGCCCGCGCGGCGTGACCCTCGAACTCGCCGATCATGTCGGTCTCGACGAAACCGGGGCAGATGGCGTTGACCCGGATGCCGGCCGCAGCGTTCTCCAGCGCGGCGCAGCGGGTCAGTGCGACGACGGCGTGCTTGGACGCGTTGTAGGCCGCCTGGTTCGGGCTCTCCCACTTACCGGCGGTCGAGGCGATGTTGACGATCTTGCCCCGGCCCCGGCCCTGCATGTGGCGCAGCGCCAACTGCATGACGTGGAACGTGCCGTAGGCGTTGACGCGCATCACCCGGTCGAACTCGTCCGCCGTGTATTCGGTGAACGGTTTGCCGGTGTAGATGCCGGCGTTGTTCACGACGATGTCGATTCCCCCGAAAGCCTCGACCGTGGCGGCGAACAGGGCCTCGACGCTCGCCTCGTCGGCGACATCGGCCGCGGCGCCCGCGACCCGCCGGCCGGCGGCGGCGACATGCGCCTCGATGTCGGCAAGGTTGGCCCGCGCGGTCGCGCTCAGGAACAGGTCGGCGCCTTCCCGGGCGAAAGCTTCGGCGATGGCCCGGCCGATGCCGCGGCTGGCGCCGGTGATCAGCGCCGTTGCGCCGGCGAGGCGCCCGGCATTCGGTGAAAGGGCGGGCGGGGAGGCGGTTTCGGTCGTCATGGCGGCACCATACGCCGGCCTGCCGGATTGACCAGTACCGCCCGCGCCGCAGCCGCATCGCTCGGGGCTTCGTAGCCGGCCGGGCTGCCTCCCATGCGATAACAAGGCGGCTGGCGGCGCGGCGCGCGCGCGCTTACCTGTGATCCATGACAAATCCGGTCGATAGCAGCGACAGCGCCGATTTCGGCTTCCGCACCGTCGCGGCGGACGAGAAGCAACATCTGGTGCGCGGCGTGTTCGACAGCGTCGCGTCGCGCTACGACCTGATGAACGACCTGATGTCCGGCGGGCTGCACCGGCTGTGGAAGCGCGAACTGATCGCGATGCTGCGCCCGTCGGCGGAGCGCACCCTGCTTGACGTGGCCGGCGGCACCGGCGACGTCGCATTCCTGTGGCGGCGCAAGGGCGGCGGACCGGCGATCGTGTGCGATATCAACGCCGGGATGGTGGCCCACGGGCGGGACCGCGGGATCGACCGGGGCATCCTGGAGGGCGTCGACTGGCTGTGCGGCGACGCCGAGCGGCTGCCGCTGCCCGACCGCAGCGTCGATGCCGTCACCATCGCCTTCGGGCTGCGCAACGTGACCGACAAGCCGGCGGCGCTCGCCGACATGCGCCGGGTGCTTCGGCCGGGCGGCCGGTTCCTGTGCCTGGAATTCGGCGCCGTTTCGGTCCCCCTGCTGGGCGAGCTCTACGACCGCTTTTCCTTCGCCGTGCTGCCGCGCATCGGCGAGATCGTGACCGGCGACGGCGACGCCTATCGCTACCTGGTGGAAAGCATCCGCCGCTTCCCGCCGCAGCCGGAGCTGGCCGCGATGATGACCGGCGCCGGGTTCGCGCGGGTGATCTGGCGCGATCTTACCGGCGGCATCGTCGCCATCCATTCGGGCTGGCGGATATAGGGTCCGGCGGCCCGGCGCGCGCCCGATGTTCCGCTCCGTCCGCAACGTCTCCCGGCTGATCGCCATCGCCTATACGCTGGCGCGCCACGACGCGCTGTTCCCGCTCGAGCAGCTCCATATCGCGCCCTTCGCGCTGTGGATCGGCCGGCGCTTCCGCAAGCGGGAGATCGCGGGCCGGCCGGGCGAGCGGCTGGCGCTGGCGCTCCAGCGACTGGGCCCGAGTTTCATCAAGCTCGGCCAGATGCTGTCGACCCGGCCCGACCTTCTGGGCGAGCAGGTCGCGGGCGACCTGGCGGCGCTGCAAGACCGGCTGCCGCCGTTCGACGGCGCGCTGGCGCGGCGCATGATCGAGGAGGAATTCGGCCGGCCGGTCGGCGAACTGTTCCGGCAGTTCGACAACCGGGCCATCGCGGCGGCCTCGATCGCCCAGGTGCATTTCGCCGTCGCGGCCGACGGCCGGGAAGTCGCCGTCAAGGTGTTGCGCCCGGATATCGAGGCCGCCTTTGCGCGCGATCTGGACCTGCTCTACTGGGTCGCCGGCCTGGTGCACCGCCTGCGGCCGGACCTGCGCCGGCTCAAGCCGGTGGAGGTGGTCAAGACCTTCGCCGATTCGACCCGGGTCGAGATGGACCTGCGCATGGAGGCCGCAGCCGCGCGCGAACTGGCGGAGAATTTCGACGACGACCCGACCTTCCGCACGCCGGACGTGGACTGGGAGCGCACCGGCCGCCGGGTGCTCACACTGGAGCGGATCCAGGGCATTCCGGTCGACCAGCGCGACCGCCTGATCGAGGCCGGCCACGACCCGACCGGGATTCTCGGCAACGCGGCGGCGGTGTTCTTCAACCAGGTGTTCCGCGACGGCTTCTTCCATGCCGACCAGCATCCCGGCAACGCCTTCGTCGACGCCGAGGGCCGGATCGTCGCTATCGATTTCGGCATCATGGGCCGGCTCGACCGCGAGACTCGCTACTATCTGGCCGACATGCTGATGGGCTTCCTGCGCCGCGACTACCGGGCGGTCGCCGACGTCCATTTCCGCGCCGGCTACATCCCGCCGAACCAGTCGCGTGCCGCCTTCGCCCTGGCGCTGCGGGCGATCGCCGAGCCGATCTTCGACCGGCCGCTGCACGACATCTCGATCGCCCGGCTGCTCGGCCTGCTGTTCCAGGTCACCGAACGGTTCGAGATGGAGACGCAGCCGCAGCTGCTGCTCCTGCAGAAGACGATGCTGGTGACCGAGGGCGTCGGCCGAAAGCTCAACCCGGACATCAACATGTGGACGCTCGCCCGGCCGCTGATCGAAGCCTGGATGCGCGAACACCGCGGCCCGCAGGCGCGCATCGCCGAACAATTACGGGCCGTGGCCGAAGCGGCCGAGCGGCTGCCGGCCACGATGCGCAATCTCGACCGGGCGCTCGAACGCATGAACCGCCCCGAAGAGGCGGCCGGTCCGGACATGGCGCACCGCCTCTGGTCGGTCTGGGCCGCCATTGCCCTGCTCGGCGCCGCGGTGCTGGCGCTGATCCTCGGATAGCCCTGCCCAAGGGCCCGTCGCCAAAACACTTGCTTCGCGTTTGCCGTCTTGTCACTTTGCGGCCTCATTAAAATTGGGGCGGCGCGCTGCGCCCCGACGGAAAAGAACAGGCCCAGGGAGAATTATGGCATGGCCGGAACCACCGACCCGAGATGCGTGGCGCTTGTCGGACCCTATCTGAGCGGCAAGACGACCCTTCTGGAAGCCATGCTGATGGCGGCCGGCCGGATCCAGCGCAAAGGGAGCGTGCCCGCGGGCAATACGGTCGGCGACGCCTCGCCGGAATCCCGCGAACGGGAAATGAGCACCGAGATCAACGTCGCGAATTTCGACTATCTCAGCGATCACTGGACGGTCCTGGACTGCCCCGGCTCGGTCGAGTTCCAGCAGGACACCCGCCATGCGCTGATGGTCGCCGATATCGCCGTGGTGGTCTGCGAACCCTCGGTCGACAAGGCGATGATGACGGCACCGGTCCTGAAATTCCTCGACGACCACGAAATTCCGCACTGCCTGTTCCTCAACAAGATCGACCATATGGCCGGGACCACCGTCCCGGAGATGATGGAGGCCCTGCAGGGCGCCTCAGACAAGCCGCTGGTGCTGCGCCATGTGCCGATCGCCAACGGCGAGGCGATCACCGGCTATGTCGATCTGGCGAGCGAACGGGCCTACGAGTATCAGGCAGGCAGCGAATCGAAGCTGATCCAGGTCCCGTCCGACATGGAGGACGATGGCGCGCTGGCCCGGCAGGAAATGCTCGAATCCCTGGCGGATTTCGACGACGGTCTGCTGGAACAGCTGCTCGAAGACGCCATTCCGCCCAAGGAAGAGGTTTACGGCTACCTGACCGCGACCCTGCGGTCGGACAGCATCGTGCCGGTGTTTATCGGCTCGGCCCAGAACGACGCCGGAATCCGGCGGCTGCTCAAGGTGCTACGCCACGAAGCGCCCGGCGTGGCGTCGGTCCGCGAGCGGCTTGAACTGGGCGATTGGAGCGGCAACGGTGCGACCGTCTTCAAGACGCTCTACATGCCCCACACCGGCAAGCTCTCGATCGCCCGCGTCCTCGACGGCGAGATCAAGGACGGCATGAGCCTGAACGGCAACCGGGTCAGCGGCATGAACCGGCTGAACGGCTACGATCAGGAGAAGGTTTCCCGAGCCGGGCGGGGCGATGTCGTCGCGCTCGGCCGGATGGAGGCCGTCAGAACCGGCGAGACCCTGGTCGACGGCGGCGATGCGCCGGATACCCTGTGGCCGCCGCCGGCCATGCCGCTGTTCGCGCTCGCCGTCGAGGCGGAAAAACGCGAGGACGAGGTCAAGCTGACCGGCGCCATGGGCCGGATGGCCGAGGAAGACCCCTCGCTCATCCTCGAACACAACCAGGATACCCGCGAGCTGGTGCTGGCCGGCCAGGGCGAAATCCACCTCAAGGTCGCGATCGGCCGGCTCAAGAGCAAATACAACCTGACGGTGGCGGGCCGGCGGCCGAAGGTCGCCTACAAGGAAACCATCAAGCAGCCGGTCTCCCAGCACGCCCGGCACAAGAAGCAGTCGGGCGGCCACGGCCAGTTCGGCGACGTGCATGTCGATATCAAGCCGCTGCCGCGCGGCGCGGGCTTCGAGTTCCAGGATACGATCGTCGGCGGCCGGGTGCCGCGCCAGTATATCCCGGCGGTCGAGGCCGGGGTGAAGGAGTATATGTCGTCCGGGCCGCTCGGCTTTCCGGTGGTCGACGTTTCGGTGACGCTGACCGACGGCCAGTATCATTCGGTCGACAGCTCCGACCAGGCCTTCAAGACCGCCGGATCGCTCGCCATGCGCGAAGGGATGCCGAAGGCGCGGCCTGTCCTGCTCGAGCCGATCTATGACGTGAAGATCTCCGCGCCGTCGCACTTCACGTCGAACATCCAGGGGCTGATCAGCGGCCGGCGCGGCCAGATCCTCGGCTTCGATTCGAAGGCGGGCTGGAACAACTGGGACGAGATCAGCGCCAAGCTGCCCCAGGCCGAACTGCAGGACCTGATCATCGAGCTGCGCTCGCTCACCCAGGGCGTCGGCACCTTCGAATACGCCTTCGACTATCTCCAGGAACTGACCGGCCGCCTCGCCGACCAGGTCGTCCAGGCCTACAGCGAAGCGGAGTAGCGGCAAGAGAATCTGAAACGCCTACCCTCCATAACGATCTACTATGGCGAGCAAATTTATCTTCCCGCACGGTGTCTTGGCCCGAGCCAGATGTTGGAACGATTTCTTGGCTCCGCAGTGGTGCTGACCGCCCTATTCAAAATGGAGGGGGCAAAACGGACGCCAGCCGACATATCCAGCACGAAATCAATTCGATTTTTCTGCTATTTTTCATGCCGCTGTGTCACGGTACAGGCCAACTAGGAGCCTTTTGACTAGGCTCGTTTAGGCAGGAACTGATTCTATGAAGATACAAGAAATAAGAATAAAGAACTACAGGTCGATAAAAGACCAAACTATATCGTGTTCCAGCTACAATGTGTTTGTTGGCCCAAATGGATCTGGAAAGTCGAGCATCCTCCACGCTATAAATCTCTTTTTTGGTGAACAACAATCCTTTTCCGACGATGATTTTACTGATCGCGATACCTCGGCGCCTATCGAAGTTTCACTTACATTCGTCTCCTTATCAAAGGAGGCTAAAGAAGAATTTAAGCATTATGTTAGGCACGGCAAAATGACCGTGGTAGCCGAAGTTACTCGTTCCAGTGAAGGAAAGTATACATTCACAAGAAAAGGTGAAAGACTCGTAAATCCTGACTTTACAAGATTCTTTCGTACACCTAAAAGTCCAGTCGCCGAACGAAGAAAGATTTATGCCGAACTCAAAAATTCCTACCCAAATCTCGAGAATCAGACCTCCAATGATGGTATGGAGAACGCTCTGCGCGACTACGAAGAGAACATGCCTGCGGATCAAAAAGAAATATTCCGAAGCACCGATGAATTTTTTGGAGTAAGCAAGGGAACAAATCGCATAAACAGGCTTCTTACTTGGGTTTATGTACCTGCAGTTAAAGAAGCAGCTTCCGAGTCGGAGGAGGCAAGAAACACTCACCTCGGACGCCTCATACAACATACTGTCCGTTCTTCAATGAACTACGAGGAAGAACTTGAAGGAATTACTAATGAGGCCAGATCTCGATACGAGCAACTTCTTTCTAATCAGCAACAACACTTAGCCAATCTTGAGAAAAGACTAAGTATGCGGCTACAAAGCAGTGTTACTTCAACTGCAGGAATTGAACTAAGATGGCGGTCTGATGACAAATCTGTCATCGTGTCTGAGCCTAGCGCTGCTGTTCAGTTGGAAGATAAGGGATTTAAAGGTAATGTTCAGAATTTCGGGCATGGGTTACAACGAGCATTCTTGCTCGTCATTTTACAAGAACTATTGCGAGAAGATAGCGGCAATTCGCCAACATTGATTCTTGGCTGTGAAGAGCCAGAACTGTATCAGCATCCACCACAAGCGAGAAATCTTGCATCTGTTCTGAAGGATTTAGGTAAGGATGATGGACAGATTTTCCTGACAACACACAGCCCGTACTTCGTGGACATTGAAAGTCTTGATGGGTTGAAAAAAATTGTGAAATCTGATGGGCATTCTAGTATTCATATTGGTGACTTGTCGAAATTGACGGATACATACAACGCATGTTTCGAAGACGCTGAACGGAATATTGATGCTGTCCGAGCAAAACTATGTATTCAGCTTCAGCCAAGAGCTAATGAACTTTTCTTCTCGGAATTTGTTGTTTTAGTGGAAGGAATATCCGACCGATCTTATTTAGAGACATATATGACCCTTTCGGGAAAAATGAGCGAATTCCAAAAGCTGGGTGGTAACATTATAGAAGCCGGTGGCAAGGGCTTACTTATTTTGCTATTACTGCTTGCACGACAATTCGATATTCCGCGTTATGTAATTTTCGATTGTGATGGAAATGAGCATCGTGACGCAGCAAGAAATAAACATAAGAAAGACAACTTGACAGCGTTTAAGCTTACCGGTCAGGACTGCAGTTCTCCATTTCCTAAAGAAACCATCGTGAACGATGTTATAACCGCATGGAGAGACGACATTGAGGAGATCATTGATGCTGACTTTGGCCCCGAAAAGGAACAAGCAATAGAACACGGCCAGAGGGCAGCAGGACGCCTAAAAGATTGTCGGAAAAATCCATTCTTTATTTCAGCATCGTTGAGCTACGCATGGCAGAAGAGTTGCAGATTTGACACTCTAAGCAAAGTGGTTGGAAAAATTTTTGAGGCCGCTAACCGATAGCGGGCCTTGTCGGCTTAAGAATTGGCTCAATATAGGCTTTATGTTGCCTATTTTTGCGGCTTGAATCTGATTTCTTTTTCTTAGGTCTCTACTGGTTTCTTTAAGGATTTGGAGGTATTGATCAGAGGGCGTTGGCATCAGTTTGGGACAGATTCTTGCTAGTCTGATTCTGAAATATTCCGTTGCGGACTCTAAGTTTCTAGGAGATGGCGATGTACTTAGATTCCCGTCAATCAGGGCGATATCTCGGAACCGAAATTAGAATGCCTCAAATGGCACCCCACCCTACGCCGTCAGTTCCACATCCCCGGCGTCGGCGCCCAGCGCGGTCAGCGCCGTGTGCAGGATGTGGCGCGCGCTCAGGCCGGCGGATTCGACCTGCTTCTCCGGCTTGTCCTGGTCGAAGAAGCGGTCGGCCTGGACCATCGGCCGGAATTTCAGCGTGCCGCGGTCGAGCAGGCCGTCATGGCTCATGAACTGGCCGACGAAGCTGCCGAAACCGCCGATCGAGCCCTCCTCGACGGTGATGAGCACTTCGTGCTCCCGGGCGAGTCGCCGGATCAGCTCTTCGTCGAGCGGCTTGGCGAAGCGCGCGTCGGCCACCGTCGCACTCCAGCCGCGCGCCGCCAGCTCGTCCGCCGCCGCCAGCGAATCCTGGAGCCGCTGGCCGTAGGAGAGAATGGCGACCGCATTGCCTTCGCGCACGATCCGGCCCTTGCCGATCTCCAGCGGCACGCCTTCCTCCGGCATGTCCATGCCGACGCCTTCGCCGCGCGGATAGCGGAAACCGCAGGGCCGGTCGTCGATCGCCACGGCGGTCGCCACCATGTGGACCAGTTCGGATTCGTCCGAGCAGGCCATCAGCACGAAGCCCGGCAGGCAGCCGAGATAGGCGACGTCGAACGAACCGGCGTGGGTCTGCCCGTCGGCGCCGACCTGGCCGGCCCGGTCCATGGCGAAGCGCACCGGCAGTTTCTGGATCGCCACATCGTGGACGATCTGGTCGTAGCCGCGCTGGAGGAAGGTCGAATAGATCGCGCAAAACGGCTTCATGCCGTCGGCGGCGAGGCCGCCGGCGAAGGTCACCGCATGCTGCTCGGCGATACCGACGTCGAAGGTGCGGTCCGGAAACGCCTTGCCGAACAGGTCGACCCCGGTGCCCGACGGCATGGCGGCGGTGATGGCCACGATCCTGTCGTCTTTCTCCGCCTCCTTGATCAGGGCGTTGGCGAAGACCTTGGTGTAGCTCGGCGCGTTCGACGGCGGCTTGTAAAGCTCGCCGGTGACGACATCGAACTTGCCGACGCCGTGATACCGGTCGGCGGAGGACTCGGCCGGCTCATAGCCCTTGCCCTTCTTGGTGACGCAGTGAATCAGGATCGGGCCGCCCTGCGGATCGTCGCGGACGTTTTTCAGAACCGGGATCAGGTGGTCCAGATTGTGCCCGTCGATCGGGCCGACATAGTAGAGGCCCAGTTCCTCGAACAGGGTGCCGCCGGTCAGGAAGCCGCGGGCATATTCCTCCGCCCGCTGGGCCGCGCGCTCGATCTGGCGCGGGAACTTCTCGGCCAGCATCATCGTGAGTTGCCGGACGGACCGGAAGCTGCGCGAGGAGATCAGCCGGCTGAGATAGGCCGAAAGCCCGCCCACCGGCGGCGCGATCGACATATCGTTGTCGTTCAGAATGACGATCAGGCGCGCGCCCGTGACCGCCGCGTTGTTCATCGCCTCATAAGCCATGCCGGCGCTCATGGCGCCGTCGCCGATCACGGCGATGACGTGGCGGCCTTCCTTCTTCTGAAGCTCACCCGACACCGCGAAACCCAGGCCGGCGGAAATCGAGGTCGAACTGTGCGCGGCGCCGAACGGGTCGTAGACGCTCTCCGTCCGTTTGGTAAAGCCGTAGAGGCCGCCGCCCTGGCGGATCGTACGGATCCGGTCGCGCCGCTCGGTGAGGATCTTGTGGGGATAGCACTGATGGCCGACATCCCAGATCAGGATGTCTTCCGGCGTATCGAACAGATAATGGATCGCCGTGGTCAGTTCGACGACGCCGAGCCCGGCGCCGAGATGGCCTCCGGTAACGGATACGGCCTCGACCGTTTCGGTCCGCAATTCGTCGGCGAACTGGCGCAACTCCTTGACATCGAGCTTGCGCAGATCGGCGGGCGATTTGATCGTGTCGAGCAGTGGCGTCTTGCTTTTCTCGGACATATCGAACCGTCTCTCGTTGTCTGGAGGGTCCCGGTCAGGTGCGCCGGCCTACGGCAAACTGTGCCGCATCCCGCAGAAGGCCGGCGCGTTCGCCGAAGCATTCCAGCGCCGTAACAGCCTGTAACGCCAGAATATTGGCCCGTTCTCGCGCGGCCTCAAGCCCCAGGATCGAAATGAAGGTCGCTTTTCCGGCGCGGGCGTCCTTGCCCACCTGCTTGCCGACTTCGACCGCATCGCCGGTCTCGTCCAGGATGTCGTCGGCAATCTGGAAGGCAAGCCCCAGCGCCTGGGTATAGGCGGCCAGCGCAGCCCTGTCCGATTCGCTCGCCCCGCCCAGGAGCGCGCCGGACTGGCAGGACACGTCGAACAGGCGGCCGGTCTTCATGCGTTGCAGACGGACGATCTGTTCCAGCGTGAGGCCGCCGCCGGCCGTCTCGGCGGCAATATCGAACATCTGGCCGCCGACCATGCCCCGGGCGCCGGCGGCATCGGCCAGCGCCGCGACCAGGCCGGCCCGCACGGCGCCGTCGGGATGGGTGGCGGGATCGGCCAGCACCTCGAAGGCGAGGGTCTGGAGGGCGTCGCCGGCCAGGATCGCGGTCGCCTCGTCGAATTCGACATGGTTCGACGGCCGGCCGCGGCGCAGGTCGTCGTCGTCCATCGCCGGTAGGTCGTCATGGACCAGGGAATAGCAATGGACGAATTCGATCGCCGCGCCGGCGCGCAGGCTGCGGCTGTCCGGCACGCCGAACAGCCGGGCCGTCTCGACCGTCAGGAAGGGCCGAAGGCGCTTGCCGCCATCCAGGGTGGCGTAGGCCATGGCTTGGAACACGCGCGCTTCCGGCCCGCAGCCCCGGGGCAGCAGGGCCACCAGGGTCTCTTCGAGCCGGTCGGCGATTTCGGTCATCGCCGCTGTCAGCCGGGGTTCGTCGGTCATGGGTGTTCTGTGGCGCGGCTGGATATCTGCCCTGGCGGAAGGCCGGGGCGGTCAATCCAGTTCGGCGGGTTCCAGCCGGTTCTGTCCGTCCGGCCCGGTCACGATCCTGTCAACCTTTGCCTGGGCGTCGCGCAGTTTGGCTTCGCAATGCCTCTTCAGGGCCGCGCCGCGTTCGTAGGCGGCGATCGCATCGTCCAGTTTCGCCTGCCCGGTCTCCAGATCGCGGACGATCTTCTCCAGTTCGGCAAGCGCGTCCTCAAAGCTGAGAGCGGCAATGTCCGGTGCCCGACCGTCGGACATGGATGGCTCTGTCCCGTTCTTATGAAATTCGATATGAGGCATTATTCACATTCCGAAGTCCCACGCAATCGAAACTGCGACAATCTGTTCCGACAGGACTGTCCCGACAGGGGGATCGGCGACGGCGTTCAGGCCGGGTCGGCGCCGGCCAGCGCCCCGACATGGGCAACCACGCTGTCGGCCAGCGCCTGCAGGTCGTAGCCGCCTTCCAGCGCCGAGACCATCCGGCCGCCGCACAACCCTTCGGCGATCCGGACGAGCTGCGCCGTCACCCAGCCATAGTCTTCGGTGCGGAATTCCAGCCCGGCCAGCGGATCGTCGTTGTGGGCGTCGAAACCGGCGCTGAGCAGAATCATGTCCGGCCGGAACGCTTCCAGCGCGGGAAGAACGGTCTCCGACATCGCGCGCCGGAACGCGCGCGAACCGCTGCCCGGCGCCAACGGAACGTTGCAGATGTTGCCGACCCCGGTCTCGCCGGCCGCGCCGGTGCCGGGGTAGAGCGGCCATTGATGGGTCGAGGCATAGAACAGGTCGCCGTCGGATTCGAAGGCGGCCTGCGTTCCGTTACCGTGATGGACATCGAAATCGACGACCGCAATGCGCCCCAGCCCGTATGTCTCGCGGGCGTAGAGGGCGCCGACGGCGACATTGTTGAACAGGCAGAAGCCCATCGCCCGGCCCGGTTCTGCATGATGGCCGGGCGGCCGCACCGCGCAGAAGGCGTTGTCGACGTCGCCGGCCATCACCGAATCGATGGCATCGCACACGGCCCCGGCGGCCCGCAGCGCCGCCTCCGCCGAGCCGGCGCTCATCACCGTATCGCCGTCGATCCAGCGGCGCTCGTCGTCCCCCATCGGGGCCAGCACATGGTCGACCAGCGTGGACGGATGCACCAGCTCCAGCAGTGCGGGATCGATTCCCGGGGCGTCGCGTGGTTCGAGGCCGGCGATGCCCGCCTGCTCGAGGCCGTCGAGCACGGCGGCGATCCGCGACGGCCGCTCGGGATGATGCCGGCCGGGCCGGTGATCCTGGCAGGCCGGGTGGGCGTAAATGGCTGTAGTCACAGGCTCCCGGCAGGTTTGGAACAGCCCTGCGACGGCGGTTCTGCGCCCTCAGGGCGTGCAGGTCGGGCAGCCGGTCGCGGGAAGTTTCCGGTGGATCGGTGATTCTTTTGCACCATATCATGCCGCAACAGGGCGTCGCCACGGGCTTGTGGCCGGCGGCAGACGCCGGGGAAGGAGAACGGAACCGGGCCTTGAGTTCGGCGGTCAGAACGCGCAGGTCACATGCGGCGCGTCCGTTGCTCGCGGCGGCAACGGCGCTGCTTTGCGTCGCCGCCGCGGCGCCGGAAATCAGGACCGCCGGGGCCGAAGCCCGAACGGAGCCCCAGGGCCGGCAGCAGGGATCGCAGCAGGATTGGCAGCGGCGCCGGCAACAGGGCCAGCCGCCGGGCGACGCACGCGGCAAGCCGGGCGCCAAACCCGGTAACCGGAACGCGCAGGAGAAACGCCGCCGGGCCGGCGGAGGCGCCGGGCCCGGCGCGGGTGGCGGCGCCCGGAAGGGCGGACGGCCACCGATGTTCGTCGGCGTCGATCAGGTCCGCAAGGGGCCGCTGACCCGCACCGAGCCGGTGATCGGGCGCATCGTGGCCACCCGCAAGGGCGTGGTCGCCGCCCGGGTTTCCGGCGCTGTCGTTTCGATCGATGTCGCGGTCGGCCAGCATGTGAAGAAAGGCCGGATCCTCGCACGGCAGGATATCCGAACGGCCGAGGCGCGCCTGGCCTTCGAGACCGCCGAACTGAAACTGGCGGAGCGGGAACTGGAACGCTTCGAGGCGCTGCGCAGCAACAAGTCTGCCGCCTTCGCCCGGTCGCGCTACGATCTGGCGGTGCACCGCCTGGCCCGCGCCCGCGCCAATGTCCGGCTCGCCCGGCTCGCGATCGAAAAGGCGGTGGTGACGGCCCCTTATGACGGCGTCGTCGTGCGCAAGGCGACCGAACTGGGCGCCTATCTCAAGGACGGGTCCGCCGTCGTCGAACTGGTCAACGATACCGAAGTCGAAATCGAGGCTGACGTACCGGCCGATCGCCTGAGCGGCCTGCGTCCCGGCAGGGTCGTCTCCTTCTCGGCGCGCGCCGGCGGCGTGCCCCTCAGGGCGCGGGTGCGCGCCTTGCTGCCGATGCAGAACGCCCTGACCCGGACCCAGGCGGTGCGGTTCAAACCGCTCGGCAATACTCCGGCCGTCCGCTACTCCATCAATCAGGCGGTCACCGTCGACGTGCCGATCGGCGCCACGCGCACCGTGGTCTCTGTCCACAAGGACGCGATCGTGAATCGCGGCGCGACCCGCCTGGTCTTCCTGGTGAAGGGCGGCCGCGCCGTGCCGCGCCCGGTCGGGCTCGGCGAGGCCATCGGGTCGCGGTTTGTCGTGCGCGCCGGTCTGACACCCGGCGACATCGCCGTCGTCCGCGGCAACGAACGGCTGCGGCCGGGCCAGCCGGTGCGGCACCCTCCGCTGCTCGGCGCCGCGGCGCAGCGCCGGACCGGCGACTCCGACACTCCGGAACGGAAACCGGCGCACTGAAGTGAACCTGATCCGGATAGCCCTGGATCGGCCGGTTGCGGTCATCGCCGCCGTCCTGATGGTCGTCATGTTCGGCTTCGTCGCGCTGCAGCAGATCCCGATCCAGCTCACGCCGGACGTCCGCAAGCCCAACCTGACGATCACGACGCGATGGCCCGGCGCCGCGCCGGCCGAAGTCGAGCGCGAAATCCTCAACCGGCAGGAAGACGTGCTCAAGGGGGTCGAAGGGGTCGAGCGTATCGTCTCCAGCGCGGAGACCGGCCGGTCGCGGATCACGCTGGAATTCCAGATCGGCCAGAATATGGACCGCGCGATCCTGCTGGTCGCCAACCGGCTCGACCGGGTGAACGGCTATCCGGACGAAGCCCAGCGGCCGCAGATCTCGACCCGGGGCTCGGAAGACAATCCGATTGCCTGGTTCGTCATCACCCGGCGCGAAGGCAACAGCCGGCCGATCCACACCTACGGCGATTTCATCGAGGATTTCGTCGTCGAGCGCATGGAGCGTCTCGAGGGCGTTTCCGGCACAAACTTCTACGGCGGCGCCGCCAAGGAATTGCGGATCGTCGTGAAGCCCGCGGAAATGGCGCAATACGGCCTGACGATCCCCGCGGTCGTCACGGCCCTGCAGCGCGCCAACATCGCCCTGTCGGCCGGCGAGGTGAACGAGGGCAAGCGGCGCTATGTCGTCCGCTTCGAAGGCGAGCTGACCGCGGCGAACGCGGCGCGGCGCGTGCTGCTGCGCACCGTCGAGGACAGCGCCTCCGGCCGGGTTGCCCGGGTGACGCTCGGCGACATCGCGGACGTCCGCTTCGGTTACAAGGATCCGACGGCGAGCATCCGGGCGAGCGGCCGGCCCGCCCTGGTCTTCAACGTGCTGCGCGATACCGGCGCCAATGTCATCGAGGTGATGGGCCGGGTTCGCGCCAGGGTGGCCGAACTCAACCGGAAAGTCTTGCATCCGGCCGGGCTGCATGCCGACCAGGTCTATGACGAGACCGACTACATCCATTCCGCCATCGCGCTCGTCACGCAGAATATCTGGGTCGGCGGCCTGCTGGCGGCACTGATCCTGCTGCTCTTCCTGCGTTCGCCGCGGGCGACGCTGGTGATCTCGCTGGCGATTCCGGTGTCGGTCATCGGCTCTTTCGTCGCCATGGCCGCGCTCGGCCGCTCGATCAATGTCATTTCGCTGGCCGGCATCGCGTTCGCCGTCGGCATGGTGGTCGATGCGGCGATCGTCGTGCTGGAGAACATCTACCGCCTGAAGGAACAGGGCAAACCGATCCGCCAGGCCGCCTACGAAGGGGCGAGCCAGGTCTGGGGCGCCGTCCTGGTGTCGGCCCTGACCACGGTGATGGTGTTCATTCCGATTCTGGTGCTGGAGCTCGAGGTCGGCCAGCTGTTCCGCGACATCGCGGTCGCCATATCGGTTTCGGTCATCCTGTCGCTGCTGGTCGCCGTCACCCTGATCCCGGCCCTCGCCAACTGGCTGCTGCCGACCCGGGGGGCGGCGCGCAGGCGGCGCGGCCCCGCGGCAGGGCGGGCGGCAGAGCAGGTTGCGGACAAGGCGCCCTTCCGCCTTCCCCTGCCCGGCATCGACCATCTGGCCCGGCTGTTCGCCTGGCTTGTCCTGAAGTTCACCGCGCTGGTCGTTTCCTACCGCATCCTTGCGCTTCTGGTGGCCGTGACGATCACCGGCGGCGCGGCCTTCGCGACCTGGAAACTGTTGCCGAAGCTGGAATATCTGCCGACCGGCAACCGCAACCTGGTCATCGCCCTCTCGCTGCCGCCGCCGGGCTACAATCTCGATACGGTCACCGGCATCGCGCGCAGCGTCGAGGCGGATCTGGAATCCTATCTCGCGAAGGGCGAAGGGGTCGTCCGCGGCAAGACGATCGAACCGCCGAACCTGCCCGAGCGGGTGATGGCGACGCTCGGGCTGGGCGAGGAGACGGCGGCGCCCAGGGGACCGCCGCAGATTTCGCGCTTCTTCTTCGTGGCGCGCAACTCGCTGACCGTCGTCGGCGCGGCGGCCGTCGACCCGACGCGGGCGGGCGAGCTGATCCCGATCATCCAGAAAACCTTGCGCAAGGAGCCCGGCACCTTCGGCCGGACCTTCCAGCCCTCGCTGTTCGGCCGCGGCATCGGCGGCGGCCGGGTGATCAATTTCGACATTTCCGGGCCGGATCTCGGCCGGAACCTGGAGGTCGCGCAGCAGGCGTTCTTCATCATCAACAACTTCCTGCCGCGCAGCGGGGGAACTCAGATCCGGCCGCGGCCCGGCCTCAGCCTCGGCGCGCCGGAGGTCAAGGTGGTTCCCGACCGGACACGGCTCGACGAAGCCGGGGTCAACGCGCGCGAGCTGGCGGCGACCATCGACGCCTTCAACGACGGGTTGCGCGTCGCCGAGGTGACGATCGGCGGCCGGCGCACGGACCTGACGCTGACCGGGCCGAAGCGCGCCATCCGGACGACCCAGGGGATCGAGAGCATCCCGGTCGTGACCTCGTCCGGCAAGATCGTGCCGGTCCGCTCGCTGGCGCGGGTCGAGGTCACGTCCGGCGCGACCGAGATCCGCCATACCGAGCGCAATCGCACGGTCACGCTGGAGATCAGCCCGACCAAAGCGATCGCTCTCGAAGCCGCGATGGATATCCTGCAACAGAAGGTCATTCCGGAACTCGAGAAAAGGGGGCTTCCGGAAGGCGTGAAGATCAACCTGTCGGGCGAAGCCGACCAGTTGACCCGGACGTGGAACGCCATGGTCTGGCAGCTTCTGATGGCGGTCGTCATCGTCTATCTGGTGATGGCGATCCTGTTCGAGAGCTTCCTCTATCCCTTCATCATCATCTTCTCGGTGCCGCTGGCGACCGCCGGCGGCATCCTCGGCCTTGCCCTGCTCAACGAATATGTGCGCCAGCCGCTCGACATGCTGACCCTGCTCGGCTTCGTCATCCTGATCGGCACGGTGGTCAATAACGCGATCCTGCTGGTCGACGGGACGCTCCGCCTCGCCCGCGACCACGGCATGGAGCCGCGGAGCGCCATCCTCGTGGCGACCCGCCACCGGATGCGGCCGATCTTCATGTCGACCATGACCAGCGTGATCGGCATGGCGCCGCTCGTTATCTTCCCCGGCGCCGGCTCGGAACTCTATCGCGGGCTGGGCTCGGTCGTGCTCGGCGGGCTGGCCCTGTCGGCGGTGCTGACCCTGCTGATCATCCCGCCGCTCCTGGCGCTGGTCGTGGGCACCTTCCGCCCCAAAGTTGCGGCGGCGCCCACGAGCGCGGCGCCCGCACCGGCGGAGTAATACCGTCCGTCTCCGTTCTCGGTACCAGGCGCCGGCCGGGCCGGAAATTTGATCCGCCGGCCGGCGGGACTTCAGCGACGATCAGGCGGTTTTCGCCCTGGCGGGCGAAATGACGTTGCCTTTAGTGCCTGTCCGTTTCTTTCGAAATCACCGACGCCACCGGGAACGCCCTTTCAAAGGGCTCAGGGCAGGCCCCTCGATACGCCCCGGATTAAATCCGGGGCTACTCGGGATGAGGGGAAATAGAGGTAGCCAAAATTCCCCTCATCCCGAGTAGGCGCACCAGCGCCGTATCGAGGGGCGCGCCGTATCGAGAGCCTGCCCTGAGCCTGTCGAAGGGGACGCGCTACCGCTAGGGTTCAACCTGAGGTGGATATGCTCTAGTGCCGGTTTGATTGTACGATATATTTGTCCATTATTGTAGTATACAACGCACTCTCCGGAACGATAGTGTTGTCCAAGTGCATTTCTGACAGTATTTTGTAGAAATCGTTCCACTTTATTTGAAAGCTATTTCAATTCCTTGTCTTTCGTCACTGCCGTCTCCTATTTTAATACTTAATAATTTCTGGAAATGGTTCCTATTTGTCTACAATTAGTTGAGTTTAGCTACCCGATGCGATTCTTTTCAATTCTCTGCCGAATAGCCGGGTGGCGACAGGCGCAAGGCTTCGATGTCGGCGTTCAGAAACCGGAATGTCCGTTCCTCCCCCTCCGGCAGCGTCCCGGAAAACGTCGTCTTTCCCGCGCCGTTCGGGCCGGCGAGGGTCGGCATGCGGGGCCGCGCCTCGCCGGTCACGCGGCCCTCTGCGCCACCATCGTGTAGTTGACGCCGAGGTCGCCGCTCTCGCGCCAGCTGTCGGTCAGCGGGTCGTAGACGAGGCCGGTGACGCCTTCGACGGTCAGGTCGGCTGCCCGGAGGTGGGCCGCGATTTCCGACGGCCTGAGGAACTTGCGCCAGTCGTGGGTGCCGGGCGGCACCCAGCGCAGGACGTATTCCGCCGCCACGACGCCGAGCGCCATCGACCGCAGCGTGCGGTTGAGCGTGGCGACGATCTGGAGGCCGCCCGGCTTCACCAGGGCGCCGGCGGCGGCCATGAAGGCGGCAACGTCCGACACATGCTCGACCACTTCCAGATTGAGCACGACGTCGAACGCTTCGCCGGCATCGGCCAGCGCTTCCGCCGTGCCGTGCCGGTAGTCGATCGCCAGGCCCGACTGGCCGGCGTGGGTCCGCGCGACCTCGACCGCCTCTTCGCCCGCATCGATCCCGGTAACCGTGGCGCCGAGCCGCGCCATCGGCTCGCAAATCAGGCCGCCGCCGCATCCGAGATCGACGATTTCCAGGCCGTTGAACGGCTGTGCGCCGGCCGGGTCGCGGCCGAAATTGCGGCAGATCGCATCGCGGATCAGGCGAAGCCGGGCCGGGTTCATACGGTGCAGCGGCGCAAATTTACCGCGCGGATCCCACCACTCCCCGGCCATGGCGGCGAAGCGGGCGACCTCTGCCGGATCGACCGTGGCACCGGCGGTGCCGGCCTCCGGCGCCGCAGCGCTGCGGCGATCTTGCGGTGCGTCGGTCATGCCGCCCCGGTTGCCCAAGTCCTGACGCTTCCATATGTATGGCGCGCCCGGCCGGCGGAAAACCGCCGGCGGCAAATGGCCGGCAGCCGCCCTTTCCGTCCGCCCTGTTCCAGGAATTCCGATGGCGCGCATCGTTCAGAAATTCGGCGGCACCTCCGTCGGCGACCTGGAGCGCATCCGCCATGTCGCCTCGCGGGTGCAGCGCGAGGCGGCGGCCGGCAACGAGGTGGCGGTCGTCCTGTCCGCGATGGCCGGGGCCACGGACCAGCTCGTCGCCTGGGCCCGGGAGGCCTCTCCCGAAGCCGATCCCTGCGAGTATGACGTGGTCGTCTCCGCCGGCGAGCAGGTCACGATCGGCCTGCTGGCGATCGTCCTTCAGGAAATGGGGATCGCGGCGCGGTCCTGGACCAGCTGGCAGTTGCCGATCCGCACCGACGGCGCCTATACCAAGGCGCGCATCCAGACCGTAGAGACCGCTGCGCTCGAGGCCGATCTGCGCCGGGGGTGCGTCGCCGTCGTGCCGGGCTTCCAGGGCGTTTCGCCGGACGGCCGCATCACCACGATGGGCCGCGGCGGCTCGGATACGACGGCGGTTGCCCTCGCCGCGGCGCTGAACGCCGACCGCTGCGATATCTTTACCGATGTGGACGGCGTCTACACCTGCGATCCGCGCATCGTGGCCAGGGCGCGCAAGCTGGAGCGGATCACCTACGAGGAAATGCTGGAAAGCGCGTCCCAGGGCGCCAAGGTGCTGCAGACCCGGGCCGTCGAAATGGGCATGAAGCACCATGTGCGCATCCAGGTGCGGTCCTCCTTCGAGGATGTGCCAGGGACGCTGGTCGTGGACGAGGACGAGATCGTGGAACAGGAAATCATCAGCGGCATCGCCTACAGCCGCGACGAAGCCAAGATCACCGTCGCGCGGGTCGCCGACAAGCCGGGCGTCGCGGCCGCCATCTTCGGGCCTCTTGCCGACGCCATGATCAATGTCGATATGATCGTCCAGAATGTGTCGGAGGACGGCGAAGAGACGGACATCACCTTCACCGTGCCGGAAGGCGACCATCAGCGCGCCATCGACGCCATCAAGCGGTCGCGCGATGCGATCGGCTACGCGAGGCTCGATCACGATGCGAATGTGGTCAAGGTGTCGGTCATCGGCGTCGGTATGCGCAGCCATGCGGGCGTGGCCCAGCGGATGTTCAGGACCCTGGCCGAAAAGGGTATCAACATTCAGGTGATCTCGACGTCCGAGATCAAGGTGAGCGTCCTGATCGCCGAGGAATATACCGAACTGGCGCTGCGCGCCCTGCATTCGGCTTACGGCCTCGACGCAGAGTAGGCCGGCCGGCCCGCTCTTCCCGCGGGAACCGGCGCCGGACACGGGCCGCAGGCGGAAGGAGCGGCGAACGGAGCGGGAGAAGGGAGCGCAACCGCCATGACCGAACTGCCCGGACCGTCCGACAGCATAGGCGCGGCGCCGCGGCTGCCGGCCGGCGGGCTGTCGGACATCCGGCGGCTGCTGCGGCGCATCCGCAATGTCATGGCCGGCGCCCGGACGATCTCCGGCCAGGAGCGTCTCGACCGGATCGTCTCCCTGATCGCGGCCAACATGGTCGCCGAGGTGTGTTCGCTGTATCTGCGGCGCGCCGGCAACGTGCTGGAACTCTACGCCACCGAGGGCCTGAACAAGACGGCGGTGCACAAAACCCGCCTGCGCATCGGCGAAGGCGTGATCGGCGACGTCGCCGCGCGCGCCCGGCCGATTGCGCTCTCCGACGCCCAGACCCATCCCGGTTTCGCCTACCGGCCGGAAACCGGCGAGGAAATCTATCATTCGATGATGGGCGTGCCGGTATTGCGCAACAGCCGCGTTGTCGGCGTCCTGGCCGTCCAGAACCGCACCCGGCGCCATTATACCGACGAAGAGGTCGAGACGCTCCAGACCGTGGCCATGGTCGTGGCCGAGATGGTCGGATCGGGCGATCTGGTCAGCCGGGACGAACTGCGCGAGGCCGACGGGATTGCGCTGCTGCCGCTGCGGCTGACCGGGCTGAAGCTGCACGGCGGGCCGGCGACCGGCGAAGCGGTCGTGCATCGCGACCGACCGGCCATCGTCAACGTCGTGGCGGAGGATCCCGAACTCGAACTGGAGCGGCTCAAGGCCGCCCTGTCGTCGATGTACGATGCGCTGGACGTCATGCTGACCGACGACCGGCTGGAAAGCGGTTCCGAGAGCCGGGAGATCCTCGAGACCTACCGCCTGATCGCCGAGGATCGGGGCTGGCTGCATCGCATCCGCGAGGCGATCGGCGAGGGCCTGACCGCCGAAGCCGCGGTCGCCAAGGTCCAGGAGGCGACCAGTGCCCGCATGGCGTCGATCCAGGATCCCTATCTGCGCGCGCGGATGGCCGATTTCGACGATCTGGGCAATCGCCTGCTCCAGCATCTGTCGGCCTCCAGCGACGCACCGGCCGCGCCCGACATGCCGGCCGCCGAACGGATGATCGTGTTCGCCCGGGATCTGGGCCCGGCCGAACTGCTGGATTACGATCCGGACCGCCTGTCCGGCATCGTCCTGGAGGAGGGTTCGCCGACCGCCCATGCGGCCATCATGGCCCGGGCGATGGATATTCCCGTCGTCGGCCGGGTCGCGGGCTGCCTCAGCCGGGTCGAGGCGGGCGATCCGGTGATTCTCGACGCCGACAATGCCCAGGTGTTCGTGCGGCCGACGGAAAATGTCCGCGCTCTGTTCGAAACCAGCGTCCGCGACCGGGCCAAGCGCCGGGCGCTCTACGACGCATTGCACGATGTCGAGCCGGTGAGCCGGGACGGTGTGCGGATTTCCCTCAACCAGAATGCAGGGCTGCTGGTCGAACTGAACGACTTTTCCGCCCACGGGGTCGACGGCGTCGGTCTGTACCGCACCGAAATCCCGTTCATGGTGCGGCAGGACTTCCCCGATGTCGGCGAGCAGGCGGAAATCTACATGCGCGTCCTGGCGGCGGCAGAGGGCGCGCCGGTGGTGTTCCGCACGCTGGATATCGGCGGCGACAAGGTGCTGCCCTACCTGCGCGATCCGAAGGACGACAACCCCGCCATGGGCTGGCGCGCCATCCGGATCGGCCTGGACCGGCCGGCCATCCTGCGCCACCAGCTCCGCGCCATGATCCGGGCAGCGGCCGGACAGCCGCTGCATCTCATGTTTCCGATGGTCGCCGACCTGGCGGAATTCGAAACGGCGCGCGGCCTGGTCGACATGGAGCTGGAACGGGCCGGGAAAGCCGGCAACCTGATGCCGGGCAGCCTGTCCGTCGGCGTGATGCTCGAAGTGCCGGCCCTGGTCTGGCAGTTGCCGGCGCTGGTCGAGCGGGCCGATTTCGTCTCGCTCGGCAGCAACGACCTGCTGCAGTTCATGTTCGCCAGCGACCGGGGCAATCCGCGCCTCTCCGGCCGGTACGATGCGCTGTCTCCGGCATTCCTTGCGATGGTGCGGCAGATTGTGGATCATTGCCGCGCGGCCCGGGGCGGCGCCGGCGTGCCGCTGACCGTGTGCGGTGAAATGGCGGGCGTGCCGCTGGAGGCGATGACGCTGATCGGTCTCGGCGTCCGGCGGCTGTCGATGTCGGCGGCGGCGATCGGCCCGGTCAAGGCGATGGTCCGCAGCGTGGACATCGGCACGCTGGAGGATTTTGTCGGCCGGCTGATCGGCGCCGGAGAACATTCGCTGCGCAACCGGCTTGCCGGCTATGCAAGGGATCACGACGTCGTCATCGACCAGCGCTGAACCCGATAGCTGTCCTGCTGGCCGGGGGCATCGGGCAAAAGGGCGAAATGGAACAGCAGACGCATCCCGATGACCTTACCTTCGACGGGCCGGCGGTCGGGGCGAACGCTTATCGGGTCGGCACCGACTTGCGCGATGCGCGCGAGCGCCTGGGCGTGCCCCTTGAGACCGCCGCGTCCGACCTGAAAATCCGGGCTGATTATCTGAGAAGCCTGGAGCGGGACGATCATGCAGCGCTGCCGGCCTTGCCCTACACTCTGGGCTTCGTGCGCAGCTATGCCGCCTATGTCGGCCTCGATCCCGGAAAGCTGGCCCGCCAGTTCCGGGAGGAAGCGGGCAAGTCTTCGGTCAGACAGGATTACACCTGGCTGAAGCCGGTCGAACGGGGCCGCTTTTCCGGCGGCGCTCTGCTGCTCGTCTCGCTGGCCATTGCAGGCGCTGCGTATGTCGCCTGGTATTACCGCACGGCCGATGCCCGCAAGCCCGCGGCGGCGGTCGAAATCGTGCGGATTCAGCCCGCGCCGCCCGGCGACGTCGCAGCGGCGGACGCCGGCGGCGGCGCCGTTGCACCGGACCCGGGCGGCGAGGCCGTCCCGCCTCAATCCGCACTGCCGGAGCCGGAAGAAGACCGGGCGGAAGAAGGCGGTACGGAAGAAGGCGGGGCGAGTGCGCAAGACGGCGAAACCGCGGCCCTGCCGGAAAATCCGGAAACCGGGGCGGCCGACCGGCCGGACGCTTCCGACGCGGATCGGAACGCGGCGCCCGAACCCGAAGTCGAGGTTGCCGACCGGCCGATCGTTCTGAGGGCGCGGGGTCTCGTCTGGATCCGGGTGCGCCATCGGCAAACCGGCCGCGTGATCGTGCAAGGGATCCTGAAAGAGGGCAATCAGGTGACGGTGCCCGACGAACCCGGCCTGGTGCTCGACGTCGGCCGCGCCAGCCAGCTGGAATATCTGATCGGCGGCCGCTCCGCCGGTCTGGCCGGTCCGGCGGCGACGGTTCGCCACAACCTGTCCCTCGATCCGGCCCGGCTCGCGCTGTCTGCCGATGCGGTCGCGGCCCGCGATGCGTCCGCGACCGGACCGGGCAGCGAGGGGGCCGCTCCCGGAAATGCCGAAGCCGGAAATGATGAAGGCGGAAATGCCGAGGGTGCGGATACCGAAGACGGAAGTGCCGAAGATGGAAATGCCGAAGGCGGGGCCTCCGAAGAACAGACCGCGGCGGCGGGCGGGCCCGTCGTTCTGCGGGCGCTGGGCCTCGTCTGGGTCCGGGTGCGCCATCCGCAGACCCGCCAGGTGCTGGTCGAAGGCATCATGAAGAAGGGCAACGTCGTTGCGGTGCCCGACGATCCGGGCCTGGTGCTCGATGTCGGCCGCGCCAACCAGCTCGAATATCTGGTCCGCGGCGAGCCGGCGGGCCTGGCCGGCGAGTCTCCGGGCCCGGCCTACAGCCTGTCCCTCGATCCGGCGAAGCTGAAACCGGACGGATAAGCCGAAAATTCGCGCCGGCCCGGCACCGGCTGCGGTTGCCAGCGGCCGCGCCAGCGCTTAAGTCGTTGCAGGGATTGTGCAATGCACCGCGGCCTGCGCGCCGTGCCGTTGAACCGTTCCCTTTGTCCGAATCAGTGCGGTGCCTGCCGATGAGCGTCCGGCCCTATCGCGATATCTACCGGCGCAAGAGCCGCAAGATCCATGTCGGCGCCGTGCCGGTCGGCGGCGACGCGCCGATCGCCGTCCAGTCGATGACCAACACGCCGACGACGGACGTGAAGGCGACGCTGGCGCAAATCCGCGGGCTCGAAGAGGCCGGCGCGGACATCGTCCGGGTGTCCTGCCCGGACGAGGAGTCGACGGCGGCCTTGAGGGAGATCGTGCGCGGCGCCGAAGCGCCGATCGTGGCCGATATCCACTTCCACTACAAACGGGCGATCGAGGCGGCCCGGTCCGGCGCCGCCTGCCTGCGCATCAATCCGGGAAATATCGGCAAGGAGGAGCGGGTCCGCGAGGTCATACAGGCGGCGAAGGATCACGGCTGCTCGATGCGCATCGGAGTCAATGCCGGATCTCTGGAGCGCGACCTGCTCGAGAAATACGGCGAGCCCTGCCCCGAGGCGATGCTGGAATCGGCCCAGCGCCACATTGCCATCCTCGAGGACAACGATTTCTTCGAGTTCAAGATCAGCTGCAAGGCGTCCGACGTGTTTCTCGCCGTGGCGGCCTACCAGCTGCTTGCCGATGTCTGCGACTATCCCCTGCACCTCGGCATCACCGAAGCCGGCGGCCTGACCACCGGCACGGTCAAGAGCAGCATCGGCATGGGGTCGCTGCTCTGGGCCGGGATCGGCGATACGATCCGGGTCTCCCTGTCAGCCGACCCGGTCGAGGAGATCAGGATCGGTTTCGAGATCCTGAAGGCGCTCGGCCTGCGCCACCGCGGGGTGAACGTCATCTCCTGCCCGTCCTGCGCCCGGCAGAATTTCCAGGTCATCCCGACGGTGGCACGGCTGGAGGAGCGGCTGGCCCATATCGGCACGCCGATGTCGCTGTCGGTTATCGGCTGCGTCGTCAACGGGCCGGGCGAAGCGCGCGAGACCGATATCGGCCTGACCGGCGGGGCAAGCGGCCACCAGGTCTATCTGAACGGCGAGAAACATCATGTGATGCGCGACGGCGACCTGGTCGACCATCTTGTCGAACTGGTCGAGCGCAAAGCTGCCGAGATCGAAGCCGAACAGGCGGCGCTTCAGGAGCAGGCGGCGGAATAGCGGCGCCCGCCGCAACCGGCCCGGCGCAGCCATTTGGCCGCGCCGCCACGGCCGGAACGGCACCCGGCCCGAGAGCACCCGATGAGCAAGCTGCAACCGATTCGCGGAACCCACGATCTGCTGCCCGACGCCATGCGCCGGCACAGCCATGTCGTGGATACGGCTGCCACCGTGGCCGGGCGCTATGGCTACGACGCGATGGCGACGCCCGTTTTCGAGGCGACCGAGGTGTTCGCCCGGACCCTGGGCGAAACGTCGGATGTCGTCACGAAGGAGATGTACAGCTTCGAGACCAAGGGCGGCGACAGCGTGACCCTGAGGCCGGAGAATACGGCGGGCGTGGCCCGCGCCATCATTTCCAACGGCCTGCATCAGAGCGTGCCGCTGCGCTACTTCTACGCCGGCCCGATGTTCCGCCACGAGCGGCCGCAGAAAGGCCGGCAGCGTCAGTTCCACCAGATCGGCATCGAACTGATCGGCGTCGCCCATCCGCTGGGCGACGTCGAGACGATCGCCGCCGGCGCCGCCGTGCTGGACGCGCTGGAAGTGCGGGACCGGACAATCCTGGAGCTGAACACGCTGGGCGACACCGAAAGCCGGGCGGCCTACCGCGACCGGCTGGTCGGTTATCTCTCCCGCTTCAAGGACGACCTGTCGGAGGACAGCCGCCGCCGGCTGGACATCAACCCGCTGCGCATCCTCGATTCCAAGAATGCCCGCGACCGCGAAATCGTGGCCGGCGCGCCGGTCTTCGGCGACTCGCTGACCGACGGCGCCCGCGCCTGGTTCGATGCCGTCAGGGCCGGGCTGGACGCGATCGGCATCGCCTACACACTCAACGAGCGGCTGGTCCGCGGCCTCGACTATTACTGCCATTCCGCCTTCGAGTTCACGACCGAGGCGCTGGGCGCCCAGGGCGCGGTGATTGCCGGCGGGCGCTATGACGGCCTGATCGGCCGGATGGGCGGGCCGGACGCGCCGGGGGTCGGCTGGGCCGGGGGGATCGAGCGGCTGGCCCTGCTGGCCGAGGCCGACCTGCCCGCGCCGCGTCCCGTCGCCCTGGTGCCGATCGGGGAAGCGGCCGAAACCGCGGCCCTTCCGCTCGCCGAACGGCTGCGCGCGGCCGGCTACCGGATCGACATGGCGTTCGACGGCAACCTGAAGAAGCGCATGAAGCGCGCCGACCGGATCGGGGCCCGGGCCGCCGTGCTGATCGGCACCGACGAGCTGGCGGAAGGCGCAGCGACGGTGCGCGACCTCGACAGCGGCGAACAGGGCCGGGCGCCCCTCGAAACCCTGGCGGAGGCGCTCGCGCCCTTCCGGTAGCGGGGTTGCCGGAGTCCACTTCCTCTCCGCCCCCGGCCACCGGAACCCGACCGATGAACCTTGCCGCCAGTCTCGATGCCGTCCTTACCCGCCATGACGAAATCGAAGCGCAGATGGCTGCGGGTGCGGCCGGCGACCCCGGGGAATTCGCCCGCCTGTCCAAGGAATATGCCGATCTGGAACCGGTCGTCGCCGGCATCCGCGCCCTGAAGGCGGCCCAGGCCGAAATGGCGGACCTCGCCGAGCTGATCGCCGATCCGGAAACCGACGCCGAAATGCGGGAGATGGCGGAGGCCGAGTTCCTCGACCTGAAATCCGGCATCCCGGAAATGGAATTGCGTCTGCAACGGCTGCTGCTGCCGAAGGACGAGGCGGACGCCAAGAATGCCATCCTGGAAGTCCGCGCCGGCACCGGCGGCGACGAGGCCGCCCTGTTCGCCGCAGACCTCTACCGCATGTATCAGCGCTATGCCGAGAAGCACGGCTGGTCGATGGAGGCGTTGCAGGCCAGCGATACCGGCATCGGCGGCATCAAGGAGGTCCAGGTCTCGATTACCGGCCGCAATGTATTTTCGCGGCTGAAATACGAGAGCGGCGTCCACCGGGTCCAGCGGGTGCCGGAAACCGAATCGAGCGGCCGGATCCACACATCCGCCGCTACCGTCGCGGTTCTGCCGGAAGCCGAAGAGGTCGATATCGCGATCGCCGACAGCGACCTGCGCATCGACATCTACCGCTCCAGCGGGCCGGGCGGCCAGTCGGTCAACACGACCGACAGCGCCGTGCGGATCACCCATGTCCCGACCGGCATCGTCGTCGCCATCCAGGACGAGAAATCCCAGCACAAGAACAAGGCCAAGGCGCTGAAGATCCTGCGTGCGCGCCTGTACGAGGCGGAGCGGGCCGCCCGGCACGCCGAGCGGGCGGCGGCGCGCAAGAGCCAGGTCGGCTCCGGCGACCGCTCCGAGCGCATCCGCACCTACAATTTTCCCCAGGGCCGCGTGACCGACCACCGGATCGGCCTGACGCTCTACAAGATCGACCAGGTCCTGGCCGGCGAGGCCCTGGACGAAATCGTCGACGCGCTGACCGCCCATGACGAGGCCGAGCGGCTGGCGGCGGTGGGCGAAGAGGCTTCCGCAGCCGATTGACCGAAAGGCGGAGGGCGGCACACCATGATCTCTGCGGGCCAGGCCGTGCGCGAAGCGGAGCGGCAGTTTGCGGCCGCCGGCATCGGCACGGCGCGGCTCGATGCCGTCCTGCTGGTCGCCCATGCGGCCGGCCTGTCCGCGGATGCCGTGCGCGCCAACCCGGCGAAGCCCCTGATGCCCGATGCCGAGGGCCGGCTGATCGCGTCGATGCGCAAGCGGGCGGAACGGCGGATGCCGGTGTCGCGGCTGGTCGGCCGGCGGGAATTCTGGGGCCTGCGCTTCGCGCTGTCGGCGGCCACGCTCGACCCCCGGCCCGATTCCGAAACCCTGGTCGAAGCGGTGTTGCGCCATACCGGGGACCGCCCGGCGGCGCTCACGCTGTTCGACATCGGCGTCGGAACCGGCTGCCTGCTCCTGTCCCTCCTGACCGAGTTGCCGAACGCGGCCGGCTCGGGTTCCGACATCTGCGCCGGCGCCGTCGAGACCGCCCGGACCAATGCCCGGTCGCTGGGCCTGGCGGAGCGGGCCCGGTTTGCCGAGGGCGACGGGTTTGCCGGTTTCGGGGGACCGTTCGACTGGATCGTCTGCAACCCGCCCTATGTTCCGACGGCGGATATCGCCGGGCTGGAGCCGGAAGTCCGCGACCACGATCCGCGCGCCGCCCTGGACGGCGGCCCCGACGGCCTGGACGCCTTTCGCCGGTTCGCGCCCGCCATCGCCGCCCGTCTCGCGCCGGAGGGAAAGGCGGCGGTGGAGTTCGGGCAGGGGCAGGCCGCCGCCGTCCGGGAGATTTTTTCCGCCGCCGGGCTCGACTGTCTGGAGACGGTTCCGGACCTGGCCGGCCGGCCGCGGGTTCTCGTCGCACAACCGCGGCGAAATAGCGTTGGCGCGGCGGAAACCGCTCTGCTATGACGGTCTGGCATTCGCCCAACCCGATTCCCGATAACAGGGATGCGCAGATAACGGGCGAAGCAGCTTCCGCATCGTGACGGGCAAGGCCGGACGCCAAGGGGCGTCTGTTGCAGAACACGCCGACGATCCGGAATTTCACAGCTTTCGCGCGGCCATGGGCAGGTCCCGATGACGCGCTGAAATCGGATGACGCCTAGAGGCGTCGGTCGGCCGGGAAAAGGGCAAACCCCTTCAGGGCAGGATGAGACAGAACAGCAATCAGCGCCGCGGTCGCAGCCGGAACAACCAGAACCGGCGGCCGGGCCGCAACCAATCGTTCGATAGCAACGGGCCCAGCGTCCGCCTGCGCGGCACCGCCGCCCAGCTGAACGAGAAATACCAGGCCCTGGCGCGCGATGCGACCTCGGCCGGCGACCGGGTGATGGCGGAGAACTACCATCAGCATGCGGATCATTATTACCGCGTGATGATCTCCCTCAACCCGCCGCAGATTCGCGACGAGGATCGCCAGCCCGATCTGGCCGACTCGGAAGACGCGCAACCCCCCGAAGGACGCGGGGAAGGGCGCGGGCGCGGCGAACGCAGCCAGAACCAGGACCGGAGAGACAACCGGAATCGCCGCAACCGGGACCGGCAGGAAAACGGCGAAGAGCCGCCGGCCGCTGCCGATGAAGCGGGCGCGGCGGACCGGGGCGCCGGGGCCGACGCCGAGCGGCGCGGCCGGGACCGCCGCCAGACCGCCCGGCGGCAGGATTCCGATCCGCGGCGGCGCAAAGACGGCAGGGCCGGCGAAGAGGTGCCGGGCGACGAGCCGCTGGATCAGGGGCTGCACCGCATACTGGGCGGCGGGCCCGAGAAGCCGCGCGGGGACGCCGGCGCCGGCGAGCCGGGCGGCGATAACGCGGCCAACGATGCGGCGGCCGGGGCCGGACCTGTTACGGACGGCTCCGCGAGCGAAGCGCCGGCCAGCGGCAACGACGCCGAAGCGGCGGCCGCCCCGGCGGCGGTCGCTGCCGATACCGAAAAGCCCGCCGAAGAGGCCCCGAAACCGCGCGCACGCCGCCGCAAACCGGCGGCCGAGGCCGAGGACACAGCGCCAACCGAGCCGGTCGCAGACGCGGCCGTTTAAGGCGGATTTCTCGCCGAGCAGGTAGTCTTGCCGGCTCTGGCGGCATAGACCGCCCCGCCCATGTCTGCCGGCGATCCGCCGTGCGTTTCGTCGACGGGAAGCCGGTATACGACTTCATCGCCGGGCAGTGAGTCGGTCTGAAATTATCCGTTGCGCCGCAACGCCAGGCATCCCTCTCTTGTTATCCCGGACGGAGCGGAGCGACGATCCGGGGCCCAAGGGCCACAGGGCAAAGGGCTTTCGGGACGGCCCCTTCGGCAGGCTCAGGGCAGGCCCTGGTCCCCGGCTCTCCCTGCGGTCGGCCGGGGCGGCAACGGGGAGATTCGCAGATCGGGTCCGGGGCAGGCGGCCGGGGTGACGCATCGGGGTGACGGACAGGACTTCGGGTTCCGCCCGTACCTGAAATTCAAACTGCCGCACTACCCCATAATGCGCTTATCGCGGATGCACGAATTTTGGTTTGGCGCTTCTGCCCCCGCCGATGCGCCGCTTCACCCTTCGGCCTTCCGCGCCTCGTATTTTTCCTGCTCCTCCTGCACCAGTTCCTTTTTCGACAGCTTGCCGATCAGGGTTTTCGGCAGTTCGGTGCGGAACTCGACCGCACCCGGAATCTCATGCTTGCCGAGCCGTTCCTTGAGGAACTCGATCATGCCGGCCTCGTCGACCGGTTCGGCGCCCTCTTTCAGCTTGACGAAGGCCTTGGGGCTCTCGCCGCGATAGTCGTCCGGGATGCCGATCACCGTCACCTCCTCGACCGACGGGTGCTGGTAGACCGCCTCCTCGACATGGCGCGGATAGACGTTGAAGCCGCCGCACAGGATCAGGTCCTTCATGCGGTCGATGATGAAGGTGTAGCCGTCCTCGTCCATATAGCCGACGTCGCCGGTGCGCAGCCGCCCCTCGACGATGGTGTCGGCCGTGGCCTCGGGCCGGTTCCAGTAGCCCTTCATCACCTGCGGGCCCTTGATGCAGATTTCGCCGTCCTCGCCGATGCCGAGGATCTTGTGCGGGTCCTCCCGGTCGGTGATGACGAGCTCGGTATGGGGCAACGGCATGCCGATGGAGCCCGCCTTGTTGACGCCCTCCAGCGGGTTGCAGGCGGCGCTCGGCGCGCACTCCGTCAGGCCGTAGCCCTCCATGACCGTGCAGCCGGCCAGGCCCTCAAACTGGGCCTTGACCTCGACCGGCAGGGGCGCGCCGCCGGAGATGCAGGCCTTGATCGACCGCAGGTCGAACTGCGCGATCTTCGGATGGTTCGACATGGCGTTGTACATGGTCGGCACGCCCTGGAAGCCGGTCGGCTTCTTCTTGTCGATGTCGCGCATGACGTCGTCGAGCACGAATCGCGGATGGACGATCATCTCCGCCCCGGAGCGGATCGAGAGGTTCATCACCGAGGTCATTGCGAAGACGTGGAAGAAGGGCAGCACCGCCATGAACACGTCCTTGCCTTCCTCCATGGAGGTGTTCCACAGGTAGGCCTGCTGCACGTTGGCCATCAGGTTGGCGTGGGTCAGCATGGCGCCCTTGGAAACGCCGGTGGTGCCGCCGGTATACTGCAGCACGGCGACGTCTTCCTGCGGATCGACCTCGGCCGGCGCAAAGTCGCCGCTATTGGCCGTCAGGTCGGCGAAGCGGACATGCCGGTCGTCGTTCGGCACCTTCGAGATTTCCTTCCGCTTGACGAGCGGATAGAGCAGGCTCTTCGGGAAGGGCAGCACCTCGGCGATGGTGCCGATTACCAGCTTCTTCAGCCGCGTCTTCGGCAGCAGGCTGGCCATTTTGGGATAGAGCGCCTCGACATTCAGGGTGACCATGATGTCGGTGTGCGAATCCTCGATCTGGTATTCCAGCTCGGGTTCCGAATAGAGCGGCGAATAGTTCACCACCGTGCCGCCCGCCTTCAGGATGCCGTAGTAGCAGACGACGAATTGCGGGCAGTTCGGCAGGAACAGGCCGACATTCACGCCCTTGCCGACGCCGATATCCTGAAAGCCCTTGGCCGCGCGGTTCACCAGGTCGCCGATCTGGCGGTAGGTGAACTTGCGGTCGAGGAAATCGAGCAGGTTGAGATCGGGAAAGCGGGCGACGGCGCCGTCGAGATTTTCCCACAGGGGCGTAATGTCGAGCGGCGCCTGCCAGTCGATCCCTTCGGGATAGGTCTTCAGCCAGGGTTTGCCGGTCGCAGCGCTGTCAGTTTCGGTAGCCATTTTCAATCCCCCTACAGCATTGGCCGTTCGGATTGCGCCGTTTACGCTAGTGCATGTCGGACAAATTTGAAAGCGGACACGCTCAATATCGGCCTATTCCGGCCCCTCGCCGAAACCGCCGGCGATCAGCTTTTCCAAGGCATCGAGCGCGCTGCCGGCGCCCGGGCCCTCGGCGCGGATATCGATCGTCGTGCCCTGGGCCGCCGCCAGCATCATCAGCCCCATGATGGAATGGCCGGAAACCGTCGTCCCGCTGCGCGAGACCCGGACATCGCAGGCGAAGCGCCCCGCCGTCCTGGCAAAGGCGGCGGCGGCGCGCGCGTGCAGTCCCTTGCGATTGACGATCTGCGCGGTCCGGAGAGGCATCGGCGCTGCCGGACCGCGCTCAGTCCTTGTCGCTCAACAGGGCCGACGCGATGTTGATATACTTGCGGCCGGCTTCCTGGGCGGCGGTCACGGCGGCCTTCAGATCGTTTTCGCCGCGCGTCGCCGCCAGCTTGATCAGCATCGGCAGGTTGATCCCGGCCAGCACCTCGACCTTCGCCGGTTCCATGATCGAAATGGCGAGGTTCGACGGCGTCCCGCCGAACATGTCGGTGAGCACCGCGACGCCGTCGCCCGAGTTGACCGCCTCGACTTCCCGGAGGATGTCGCTGCGGCGCTGTTCCATATCGTCGTCCGGGCCGATGCAGATGGCGGCCGTCTGCTCCTGCGGTCCGACGATATGTTCCAGGGCGGCGAGAAACTCTTCGGCCAGCCGGCCGTGGGTCACCAGAACCAACCCGATCATGGGCGCTCCTTCGGTCTTCTCAGGCGGCGAAGATTAGTCCATGTCCGGCCGCGGTGGAAGCGAACCGTCATGCCCGTCGTATCGTCGAACGCCCGATGACCGTGGCGCTGTTCCGCTTTGCCGGCGGGACGGTGCCCGGACCGATTTCTGAATTTTCACCTATTTTACTACTTTTTTCTTGACATACCGATTTCTGTCTCCCATATCGACCCCTGTCAACGCCCGAAATGCGCCCGGAGCGCACCGCGGGCGCCATTCCCCGTACGATCCAACCGACAAAGCAATGCATCCCCCCTCCCTTTGAGGATTCCTCTGCGAAAAGGCCCAGGCTGCCGCAAACTTGTCCTTCCCCCTCTTCAGAGGGGGAAGTGGCCGAGCGCAAGCGAGGTCGATGGGGGTGCCGTGCCTGTAGGGCCGTGCCTGACGCTACGGCACCCCCACCTGGCCTCCCCCTCTGAAGAGGGGGAGGTATAACTCTGCGGATGCTTGCGGCTTTTCGCAGAGGAATGCTGTGGAGAATGCCGTGTCTTGGCAAGGCCGGGTCCGGATCAGGAAAACCGTCCAACCCTCTGATTTTCCGAACCATTCTCCGGAAACGGACAGGGAACGGCCGCGGATGAAGGCAAAAGGATTATTATCCTTGTCTTGCGCAATTTGCGTCATATCCGGCCTGACGCTCCGGATCGCCGCCGGCCTCGAAAGCGTTGCGGTGGAAGGCTTTTCCGGGATCGTACCGGGCCGCAGCCGGGCCGTCCCGAAATTTTTTCGAAAAGATGGACCGGTCTGTCCAGATCAGGGAAACGGGCCAAGCGCCTGTTTTTCCGGCCCAATCGCCGGAATCGAATATTGAACAATCGTGCAAAAACGAAAACCGCCTATCCGGCAGCGTCCCGTCCGAGGTCGCGGTGGCGCAGGGTGTGGGGCCAGTTGGTGCCGGCCAGCCAGGCCGCCGTGCGTTGCGCAACATAGACCGACCGGTGGCGCCCGCCGGTGCAGCCGACGGCGATGGTGAGATAGCTCTTGCCCTCGGCGCGGTAGCGCGGCAGCAGAAGAGCCAGCATGTCGGTCAGCCGGTCGAAAAACGGCTGGAAATCCGGATCGCCGGCAATGTAGTCGCCGGTTTGCGGATCCAGTCCGGTGGTCGGCCGCAGGGTCTCGACATAGTGGGGATTGCGCAGGAAACGGACGTCGAAAACCAGGTCGGCGTGGCGCGGGACACCGTGGCCGTAGCCAAAACTCTCAACGAAGACCGACAACTGCCGCCCGCCGCCGGCCGGGAAGCGGTCCTGCACCCGCCGGCGCAGGGTGTGGACCGTCTCGTCCGTGGTGTCGATGACCGGGTCGGCGAGGCTGCGCAGCGGCGCGATCATCTGCCGTTCGAGGCGCACGCCGTCCAGCACCGGCCGCTCGCGGGCCAGCGGGTGGCGGCGGCGGGTCTCGGAATAGCGCTGCACCAGGATTTCATCGGCGCAGTCGAGGAAAATCAGCCGGGCCTCGATTTCGGTGCGCGCCAGGATGCGCCGTACCGCAGCCTCCATGGCCGCCGTATCGAAATCCCGTGCCCGCACGTCGATTCCCAGGGCGACCGGCCGCTCGCCCTGTCCTTTGCGGTGTCCTTTGCGATCCGTGCCGCCGGGCCCGACGAACCCGTCGAGCATGGCGAGCGGCAGGTTGTCGACGACCGTGAAACCGATGTCTTCGAGCGCCGCCAGCGCGGTCGATTTTCCGGCACCGGAAAGGCCGGTGACCAGCACCAGAAGCCGCGGCCCTGACGGGTTTCCGGCGTTCGCCGGTCCCTGATTGTCGCGAGGCTTTGTCATGGACCGAAGCGATGCACTCTTCCGGTCCTTTCCTGTCGCAGACGCGCGGCCGCCTGGACCCCGGCCTAAACCCGGTCGGGAATATGCGGCGGGCCGTGGACGACAGCAAGCCGGATCAGCGCGGCCGAGGCCGGATTCCCCGGATCGGCGTGCAGCAGCGGCACCGATACGCCCAGTTCCGTCCGGTACGCCGGCTCGGGCAGGCGCTCGCCGGGGAGCGCGCCGACCTCGACGAAATAGGCGATCGGCGCCTGGTCGACGAAGGCCAGCCGCATTATGCCGTTGCCGCGCGCTTCGATCAGCCCGGCGCCGCGGTCGGGCGCCCGCGCGATCAGCCGCGGCCCTTCGCGGCACAGGACCGTGACGTCGTCCGACACCAGCATGGCGCCGCCGTCGATCAGCTGAAGCCCCAGCGCCGACTTGCCTGCGCCGCTCTCGCCGGTCAGCACGACGCCGCGCCCGTCGATTGCGACGCAGGTCGCGTGCAGCGCCGCTTCCTGCGCGCCGCTTCCCTTGCCCGCCGGCGGGGCGGCGGGTTCAGGCGGATTTTCGGTCGATTGTCGGCGCGCCACGGCTGCGTAACGGATCGTTCGTCATGACCGAAACGCTTGCACGGCGCTCCGGGCGCGGGAAAGGGGGCAGGTTGCCGCCCTTTACCGGCCTGCCGCCGTCGCGTAACAGGCTGCCATGCTGCTGCGTCTGATCGAGGTCATCCTGCCGGTGCTGATCTGCGCCGGAATCGGTTACGGCTGGGCCCGCTCGGGCCGGCCGTTCGATACCCGGATGGTGACCCGGCTGGTGACCAACATCGGCACGCCCTGCCTGATCGTCGCGACGCTGACCGGCCTGCGCCTCGAGAGCGACGCCTTCTGGACCATGACCGGGGCGGCGTTCCTTTCCATATTCGTCTTTTTCGTGATCGCCTTTGCGCTCACCCGCCTGACCGGCGACGATTTCCGCACCTACGGCCCGCCGCTCGGTTTCGCCAACGCCGGCAACCTGGGCCTGCCGTTGTGCCTGTTCGCCTTCGGCGAACCCGGACTGGCGCTCGCCATCGCCTATTTCGCCGTCGGCGCCGTCGGCCAGTTCACCGTCGGCCAGTTCATCGTCGCCGGCCGGTTCTCGCTGAAAACGGCGGTCCTGTCGCCGGTCATCTGGGCCATCGGGCTTGCGCTGGCGCTCAATTCGCTCGACTGGCCGATGCCGAGGGCGCTCGCCAATGCCTTCGAACTGCTCGGCGGCTTCGCCATTCCGCTCATGCTGATCGCGATGGGCGTTTCGCTGGCCAGCCTGCGCGTGAGCGGCCTCGGCAAGAGCCTGTTCTACGCCGTGGTGCGCATCGCGATCGGGGTTGCGATCGGCCTGGGCATGGGCGCGGCGCTCGACCTGCCGGATCTGGCGCGCGGCGTGCTGCTGATCCAGTGCGCCATGCCGGCGGCCGTGTTCAACTATCTCTGGGCGTCCTATTACGAACGCAATCCGGAGGCGGTCGCCGGGGTCGTGTTCGTCTCCACGCTGCTGGCCTTCGCCGTCCTGCCCGTCATCGTCGCCGTCGCGATCGACCCGGGCCTGCTGCCCTGGCGCTAGAGCCTGCCCGCCCTAGGTTGAACCACGGCGGTAGAGCGTCCCTCGATACGGCGCTGGCGCGCCTACTCGGGATGAGGGTGTGTAATGAGTCCACCCCCCTTCACCCTCACCCTGAGTAGCCCCGGCCCCCGGCCGGGGCGTATCGAAGGGCGTTCCCGGTTCCGTCGGTGGCCCTTCGACAGGCCGGCGGCGCCTCAGGCCGTCACGCCGTTTCCGCCATTCCCGGGCATCCGGGCGCCCGACAGGCGGGGCAGGGTGATCGTGAACCGCGCGCCGCGGACCGATCCGTCCGGGCCCGGAACATTCTCTGCCCGAAGCGTGCCGCCGACCGCCTCGACGATCTGCCGGCTGATGCTGAGCCCCAGGCCGGAATGCTGGCCGAAGGCCTCGCCCGCGGGGCGTTCGGAATAGAAGCGCTGGAAGATCTCTTCTTCCTTGCCCGGGGCGATGCCGGGCCCCTCGTCCTCGACCGTCACGGTCACGCTGCTCTTCCCGGCCGACGCCGCGATCCGGATGGTTCCGTCCGGCGGCGAGAAGGATTCTGCGTTGGCGACCAGGTTCCGGAGCACCTGGACCAGCCGGTCCTCGACCGCCTGGGCGATGAGGCCGCCGGTTGCGGGCAGTTCGAGGCGGATGTCGGCCGCGCCGTCCTTCGCCGTCGTCCGGTAGACTTCCGCCAGCGTGTAGAGCAGCTGCCGCAGATCGACCGGACCGGGCGCAAGACGGGCCAGTTCGGCGTCGAGGCGCGAGGCGTTGGCGATGTCGGTGATCAGCCGGTCGAGCCGGTCGACATCCTGTTCGATGACGGCCATCAGGCGCTTCTGCTTTTCCGGATCGTCGATCCGCGCCGCCGTTTCCACCGCGCTGCGCAGCGACGACAGCGGATTCTTCAATTCGTGCGAAACGTCCGCGGCGAAGCGTTCGATGGCGTCCATGCGGTCGAACAGTTCGGTGGTCAGGTCGCCCAGCGCCGCCGAAAGGTCGCCGATCTCGTCGCGCCGGTCGGGAAAGGCCGGTATGGCCGCCGACCGGGTGCGCAGCCGCCGCATCCGGTCTGCGGCCGCGGCGAGGCGGGCAATCGGCTGCGAGATGGCGCGCGCCAGATAGAAGGAGAGCAGCAGCGACAGGATGAAGACGATGCCGAAGACCTGGACGATATCCTGACGCACCTCCCTGACCGACCGGTCGATCCCGGCGCTGGAGATCGACAGCATCAGGGCGCCATAGATGTTCTTGTAGCGCTGGACCGGGATCGCGAAGGACAGGATCAGCCGGTCGCGTTCCGACACCCGCACCATGCTGGCGTCGTCGCCGCCCAGCGCCCGCCGGACTTCCTCATAATCCGCGGCGCTTTCATACGGCGTTTCCCGGTAGACGGCGGCCCGGTCGCGCCCCTGGGAGAGCAGGAAGAAGAACCAGTCGTAGACGTCGGTCAGGACTCCCAGGACCCGGCTCGGCCCTTCGGGCGGGGGCAGGGTCTCCTGTCTGACCGCCCCGCCGCGCTCCAGCAGCGCCCGGCTGTCGGCGATGAGCGCGCCGTCGCGGCCGAACAGCCGGGCACGCACCCGGGTCGGCCGCACAAGCCGGCGCAGCACCTTGCGGGCGGTTTCGATCTCGATCTCGGTGGTCTCCGGATCGCCCGGCGGCACGGCGGTTTCGCCCAGGGCCCCGGCGATCATCCGGGCTTCGGTGCCGAGCGCCAGAAGCCGGCCGTCGACCAGGCTGCGCTCGTAGACGCCGAGATACATCAGTCCGCCGAAAATCGTGGCCAGAGGGAAGATGCCGATGGCCAGGATGCGCAGGGTGAGCCGGGAAAACCGCCGGCGGCCGAACGCGCCGGGGCTGTGGCGGCCGTCTTCCCGTTCCGGCTCCCCGGCGGAGAATAACGAGGCAGACCGGCGCGCCGGCGAGGCCGTGCCGTAGACCTTTGCCGATTTCAGTCCCGAATCGTCCGGCATTGCACCCTGCCGTGGCGCGCGACGGTGCCGGCGCCCTCAGGTTTCGGCGTAACGGTAGCCGATTCCGTAAAGCGTTTCGATCCTGTCGAAGCCCTCGTCGACGGTCTTGAACTTCTTGCGCAGCCGCTTGATGTGGCTGTCGATGGTGCGGTCGTCGACATAGATGTTTTCGCCATAGGCGGCGTCCATGAGCTGGTCCCGGTTCTTGACATGGCCGGGGCGCTGGGCGAGCGACTGGAGAAGCAGGAATTCCGTAACGGTCAGCTGGACCGGCTCGTCGTGCCAGGTGCAGCGGTGCCGGTCCGGGTCCATGACCAGCGGGCCACGGACGATGACCGTGTCCGCCTCCGGGCCTGCGGCCTCCGCCTCGGCGCGGCGCAGGACGGCGCGGATCCTCTCGATCAGCAGCCGCTGGGAGAAGGGCTTGGTGATGTAGTCGTCAGCGCCCATGCGCAGGCCGAGCACCTCGTCGATCTCGTCGTCTTTCGACGTCAGGAAAATGACCGGCAGGCGCGACTGGTTGCGGATGCGGTTCAGCAGTTCCATGCCGTCCATGCGCGGCATCTTGATGTCCAGGATGGCAAGATCCGGCGGACGGGCGGAAATGCCGGCGAGGGCTTCGGCGCCGTCCTTGTAGGTCCGGACCTCGAAACCCTCGCTTTCGAGCGCGATCGAGACCGAGGTCAGGATATTGCGGTCGTCGTCGACCACGGCGATCGTGTGTTTCATCGGCGTTCCGCTCGGTTGATCCTGTTGACCCGCTCCGGGCCGGGTTTCGGGCGTATTTCGGCTGGCGCCGCCGCAACGTGCCGCGGCAACGGCCAATCTTATCCCCAAGTCGGGCGATTTTGCGGCGGTGCGCGATTGCGGATTCGGTTACCCTACCATTCGCCGGCCGGCCGGTGAATCCTCTCCGGCCCGTCCCGGGCACGGTTTGGCCGAGAGCAGGCCGGGTTGACCGATGGCAGACCCTTTCCGAGAAATCGACCCATCGTTGGCCAGACCCGTGGCGGGCAGGTCCGCCGCCCTCGTCGCGGTTGCGGTTTGCGTCCTCGCGGCCGGCGTATCGGGACTCGCCGCCGCGGCGGCGCTGGCGCAAGCACAGCAGCCTGCGGATCCGGCGACGCAGGAAAAGACCGGGCAACCGGCGGTCTACCGGCTGGGCGACCTGACGGTCGGCGATGTCTGGGCGCACCAGTCGACAAAGCGCAACGGCGCGGCCTATCTCAGGATCGACAACGCCGGCGAGAGCGCCGACGCCTTGATCGACGCGTCGACGCCACTCTCCAAGCGCGTCGAACTGCGCGGCCCCGTACCCGGGAGCGGCACCTGGGATACCGGCCGGGTCGACGCCATCCCTGCGCCCGCGAGAACGGCGACCGAACTGACGGCGGCAGCGTCGCACCTCAGGCTGGTCGGTCTGCGCGGCAACCTGAGCGTCGGCGGCACCGTGCGGATTACGCTGACCTTCGAGCAGGCCGGCGCAATAACCGTGAAGGCGCGCGTCCTGTCGGCGAACGACGCCGCGGCCATCATCGAAAGGATTACGCCCCTGAAAACCGGGTCGCCGCCCCAGGGCGCACCCGACACAACGCCGGCCGAGCGCCAATGAGCGGCGACGATCTCGATTTCGCCCGGGAACTGGCGCGCGCCAGCGCCGTCGCCAGCCTGGCGACGCTCGATCCGGACGGCGGCCCGCCGCACGCTTCCCTCGTGACCGTCGCTCTGGACGGGGATTTGTCGCCCATCCTCCTGCTCTCCCGCCTCGCCCGGCACCGCAGAAACCTGGCGGAGAATCCGGCTGCGGCCCTGCTGATGACCGGCGAGGGGCGGCGCGATGCGGGGCAGGCCGACTCGCCGTCCGACCCGCTGGCCGCCGACCGCGTGACCGTTCGCGGCACAGTTGCGCTGTCCGACGATCCCGCGCATCGGGCGCGCTTCCTGGCGCGCCACCCGGAAGCGGCCGGATATGCCGATTTCGGCGATTTCGATTTCTTCCGCATGACTGTCAGCGCCGTGCACCTGGTCGGCGGCTTCGGGCGCATTTCCACCTTCGACGGCGCCGACTGGCCGCCCGGCCTTGCGGAAGCGGATCCGCTGCGCGCCGCGGAAGCTGAAATCGTCGCCCACATGAACGACGATCATGCCGATGCCGTGGCGGCCTATGCGACCGGGCTGCTCGGCCGCCGGGCCGGGCCGTGGCGGATGACCGGGATCGATCCCTGGGGCATCGACCTGCGCAACGGGGGCGAGGTCGCGCGGCTGGCCTTCGATGCCGCGGTCCTCACTCCGGAGGATGCCCGCAGGGCGCTGGTCGCGCTGGTCCGCAGGGCGCGCGCCGGCAGCCCGCCGTCCTGACCGCCACACAAGCGGTTCCGTTCCTTTTGCCGCAACGCCCTAAGGGCGCAAACAGGCGTTGCAATGCGCCGTCGGGGCTGGCAGTTTTCCCGCAAGGCTGGGGCGAATTGCGCAGGCACGCTGCGTCGGCGACGGCCGTTTCGGGCGCTTTGCAGAGGCGTCGATAAAGCCCGGCATTCACGACATCGGCCGCTGGTGGAGGATTGAAGGTGGCGCAGACCGGAGCTGTTGCAAGCCGTTTCGGGCTCGACAAACAGGGCATCCGCACCGGCGGGACGGAGTTCTGGAACCTCGGCGTGCCGGAGCTGTACGAGCAGGCGCTGCAACGGAACGAAGCCCGGCTGGCCCATGGCGGCCCGCTCGTGGCCGTCACCGGCGAACATACCGGCCGGTCGCCCAACGACAAGTTCACCGTGCGCGACGCCGAAACCGAAGACACGGTCGATTGGGGCGCCGTCAACAGGCCGATCGACCGGGCGGCCTTCGACAGGCTGCGCAGCCGGATCGCCGATTATCTGTCGAACCGCGACGTGTTCGTGCAGGACTGCCATGCCGGCGCCGATCCGGACTATCGCCTGCGGGTGCGCGTGATCACCGAATGCGCCTGGCACAGCCTGTTTGCGCGCCACATGTTCATCCGCCCGCCGGCCGACGCGCTGGCCGGGTTCGAGCCGGAGTTCACAATTCTCCAGGCGCCGTCGGTGCTGGCCGACCCGGAAAAAGACGGCACGAACAGCAGCACTTTCATCCTGGTCGATTTCAGCCAGCGGATGGTGATTATCGGCGGCAGCGAATATGCCGGCGAGATCAAGAAGTCCGTCTTCGCGGTGCTCAACTATCTGCTGCCGGAGCGCAACGTGCTGCCGATGCACTGCTCGGCAAATATAGGCGAGCGAGGCGACGTCGCGATTTTCTTCGGCCTGTCGGGCACCGGCAAGACGACGCTGTCAGCCGACCCGTCGCGCACGCTGATCGGCGACGACGAGCATGGCTGGTCGTCCAACGGCGTGTTCAATTTCGAGGGCGGCTGCTACGCCAAGGTCATCCGCCTGTCCGCCGAGGCCGAACCGGAAATCTTCGCGACCACCCGGCGCTTCGGTACTGTGCTGGAAAATGTCGTGCTCGATCCGGAAACCCGGATTCCGGACCTCGACGATGCGACGCTGACGGAAAACACCCGGGCCAGCTATCCGGTGGATTTCATCCCGAATACCAGCGGCACCGGCCGCGGCGGCCACGCCGAAAACATCGTCATGCTGACGGCCGACGCCTTCGGCGTCCTGCCGCCGGTCTCGATGATGACGCCGGAACAGGCGATGTACCATTTCCTGTCGGGCTACACGGCGCGGGTCGCCGGCACGGAGAGAGGCGTGGGCAGCGAGCCCCAGGCGACCTTCTCGACCTGCTTCGGCGCGCCGTTCATGCCGCGCCATCCCTCGGTCTACGCCCGGATGCTGGGCGACAAGATCGAGACCCACGGCGCGAAATGCTGGCTGGTCAACACCGGCTGGTCGGGCGGCGCCTACGGCGTCGGCGAACGCATGAAGATCGCCCACACCCGCGCCATGATCCGGGCGATCCTGGACGGCACGCTGGCGACGGTGAACGTCGCGCCGGACCCGAATTTCGGCGTGCTGGTGCCCCAGGCCTGCCCGGACGTGCCAACCGACGTGCTCAACCCGAAGAGCGCCTGGTCGGACAAGAGCGCCTACGACAGCATGGCCCGCGACGTCGCCCGCCGCTTCGAGCACAACTTCACCCGCTTCGAACCTTTCGTCGGCGACGCAGTGAAGAAGGCGGCGATCCGGGCAGCGGCGTAGGGCTCCGGTCGTCCGTCAAGGGTTCCGACGGGTCTTCTCCCGTTTCCTCCATGTCCGCCACGATATCGCGCACCAGCCGCCTGACGCCGGACAGGGCCTTCTCCGGGGTGGGCGCCAGCCAGCTCAGCGACGGGAACTCGGCGCACAGGCCGACATGCTCGCCGTCTTCGGAGGACCAGGTGATCCGGTAGGTGTAGCGGTCGTTCATTGCATTTCCGCCAGTTCGGACCAGCCCTGACCATAATCTCATGGAATGGCACCGGACGAAACTCTACCCGCCCTGCAATGAACGCGCGCTCAATCGCGCGGCTGCTCCATCATCCAGATGAGGTTCGCCTTCACGGCCGGCCAGTCGGGCGCGGTTATCGAATAGGCTGCGGTGTCGCGCAAAGACCCGTTCGGCATGATCATGTGGTGGCGCAGGATGCCGTCGAGCTTCGCGCCCAGCCGTTCGATACCGCGCCGGCTCTGCAGGTTCATGGCATGGGTGCGGAACTCGACGGCGATACAGTCCAGCTCTTCGAACGCCTTGGAGAGCAAGAGGAACTTGCATTCCGTATTGAGCGCCGTGCGCTGCACCGCGCGGCGGAACCAGGTGAAGCCGATTTCCAGCCGCCGGTGCTTCGCCTCGATGTTCATGTAGGTCGTCATGCCGACGGCGCGGCCCTGGAACGGCCCGTCGCGCAGGTCGATAATCGCAAAAGGCAGCATGCTCTCCTGCGCCATCAGGCCGAGGCGCCGGTCGATCTCCGCGCCGACGCCCTCGGGGGTCGGCACCGAAGTGTACCAGAGCCGGTGCAATTCGCCGTCCGCCGCCGCCTCGGCAAGGTCGCCGGCATGGTCGTGGGACAGCAGCTCGACCGCGACTGCCCGGCCCTCGGCGCGGAAGGGCTCCGGCCACATGCTAGAAACGCTCTTCGACGACGCGCCAGGCGGTCTCGGCGCGTTCCCGCGCCATGCCGCTGAAGCCCAGCGCTTCGGACGACGCCGCGTTGCCGTCCAGCCCGCGCTTGTAGACGCCCTGGATGATGGCGGCGCTGCGGAACAGGGAATGGACGACGTAGTAGTGGAAGTTCTCGATGCTCTCCCGCCCGCTGTAGCGGCAGTAGGCGTCGACGAATTCCCGCTCGGTCGGGATGCCGAGCGCCGCGTGGTCGAGGGTGCTGAAGCTGCCGTGGGCGCCGATCTCGCCGTGATAGGCGGCGCAGCAATAGCCGAGGTCGGCGAGCGGATGGCCGAGGGTGCACAATTCCCAGTCCAGCACCGCCGCGATGTTGGCCCGGTCCGGATGGACGATGACGTTGCCGGGCCGGAAATCGCCGTGGACGACGGAGACCGAGGGTTCGTCCGGCAGACGGTCGATCAGCCAGGTGTGCAGCCGCTCCATCTCCGGAATCTCTTCGGTCTTCGACAGCTCATACTGCTTGCCCCAGCGCACGATCTGGCGCTCGAGATAGCCCTGCGGCCGGCCGAAATCGGCGAGGCCGGCCCGCTCGATATCGACCGTGTGCAGTGCGGCGAGGACACGCGCGAAATCGTCGAAAAAGACGCGCCGCTCCTCCGCCGTCGCGCCCGGCATCCCGGCGTCGTGGAAGACCCGGCCCTCGACCATCTCCATGACGTAGAAGGCCGTGCCGATGACGCTCTCGTCCTCGCACAGCAGATAGGTCCGAGGTACCGGGACGGCGCTGTCCTGCAGGGCGTTGATCGCCCTGTATTCCCGGTCGACGGCATGGGCCGAGGGCAGCAGCTTGCCCGGCGGCTTCTTGCGCAGGACGTAGCGCCGGCCGCCGGCCAAAAGGCAGAAGGTCGGATTGCTCTGACCGGCCTGGAACTGGCGGATGTCGATGTCGCCGCCGAATCCGTCCAGCCGCTCGCGCAGAAAGGCCGCCAGCGACGCTTCGTCGAAGCGGTGCGCCGCGCGGACCGGGATGGTCTCGACCGCGCCGGGCCGTTCGCTGGCGTTTTCGCTCACGAGGCGTCCCCCAGGAACCGCGCCCGGACCTTCGCCATGCCGCGCAGCCAGCGGTCGCGGTCCTCGGCCTTGCGCTGCATGTAGGTGTAGACGGTCTCGTGCGGGAAGATCAGGAAGCGTTCCTCGTCCATTGCCCTGACGACCGATTCTGCGACATCTTCCGGCTCCAGCACACCGTCGACGAAAGCCGGGCTGGTCCGGCCGGCGGTCATGCCGGTATGCACCCCCTGGGGGCAGAGCACGGAGACCCTGACCCCTTTCGGCCCGTATTTGGCGGCGAGGAACTCGGCGACCCCGATGGCGGCGTGCTTGCTCACCGTATAGGCCATGCTGTCGACCTGAAGCAGGATGCCGGCGGCGGAGACGGTGTTGACCAGATAGCCCTCGCCCCGCTCCGCCATGCCGGGCGCGACGGCCCGTGCGGCGTAGATATGCGCCATCGTGTTGACGCGGAAGCTGTCCTCGATATCGGCGTCGGTCTGGTCCTCATCGCCGGTGCGCAGGATGCCGGCGTTGGAGCAGAAGATATCGACCGGGCCGCAGGCGCGCTCCGCTTCGGCCACCAGGGCCTGCACCTGGGCTTCGTCGCCGACGTCGCAGGCCATGCCGGCGGCACCCAGCCGGCCGGCGACCGCCGCAACGCCGTCGCCGTCGATATCGCCGAGCACCAGGCCTTTGGCGCCCTCGGCCGCGAAGCGTTCGGCCAGCGCCCGGCCGATCCCGCTGGCGGCCCCGGTGACGACGGCGACCTTGCCGGCGATCTTCACGCCGCGCGCTCCCCGTTGGGCAGGGCACGATCGAGAATACTGTCGAAATCGGTTTCGGGCGGCAGCGTGCCGAAACTGCCGGTCCAGCGGTCGCCGAGACGCGACGCGCAGAAGGCGTCGGCCACCGGACCCGGCGCATGCTGCACCAGAAGCGCCGCCTGCCACAGCAGGGCCATGCGCTCGGTCAGCCGGCGCGCGCGGAATTCGAGATTATCCCGGTCGGCGAGCTCCGCTTTCAGGCCGTCGAGTGCCGCATCCAGCCGCCCGTCGGCGCCGCGGGCCGTCTCCAACTCCGCCATCAGGGCCGGCACGGCGGCCGGTTGCCGGTGCAGGGCGCGCAATACGTCGAGGCAGATCACGTTGCCCGCTCCTTCCCAGATGCTGTTGAGCGGCGCTTCCCGGTAGAGGCGCGGCATCATCGACTCCTCGATGTAGCCCGGCCCGCCCAGGCATTCGAGCGCTTCGGCGGTGTGGACCGGCGCGCGCTTGCAGTTCCAGTATTTCGCCAGCGCCGTGCCGATGCGGAACAAGGCGGCGGCTTCCGCGCCATTACCGGCCTCGTCGCAGCTTCGGGCGACGCGCAGGGCCAGCGCCAGCGCCGCCTCGGCCTCCAGCGCCAGGTCGGCCAGCACGTTGCGCATCAGCGGCTGGTGGATCAGCTTCTTCTGGAAGGCGGTGCGGTGGCCGGTGTGGTGCAGCGCCTGGACCAGCGCCTGGCGCATCAGGGCCGCGGAATTGGCGGCACAATAGAGCCGGTTGCCGGTCACCATGTCCATGATGGTGCGCACGCCGCGGCCTTCCGGCCCGACCATCACGGCCCAACTGTCCTGCAACTCCATCTCCGACGACGCGTTGGACCGGTTGCCCAGCTTGTCCTTGAGCCGCTGGATGAACAGGTTGTTGCGCTCGCCGTCCGGCGTCCAGCGCGGCATCAGGAAACAGGACAGGCCGCCTTTGGTGTACGCCAGGGTCAGGAAGGCGTCGCACATCGGCGCCGAACAGAAGAATTTGTGGCCGGACAGGCGGTAGGCCGCGCCTTCGCCGGTCTGCGCGCCGGCCGGTTCGGCGGTCGTGGAGTTGGCCCGGACGTCGGAGCCGCCCTGCTTCTCGGTCATGAACATGCCGACCAGCGCGCCGGACTTTTCGGCCGCCGGGATATCGCGGGAATCGTATTCGGCGGAGAGCAGCCGTGGGATCCACTCGTCCGCCACGCCGTTCGGGCCGCCCGGATTGTTGCGCAGCACCGGCATGACCGAATAGGTCATCGCCATCGGGCACAGGACGCCGCTTTCCGCCTGGCTGAACAGGTAGACGACCGCCATGTTGGCGGCATGGGCGCCCGGCCCGCCGTGGATCCAGGCGTGGTTCGGCGCGCCGCCCGCGACCGCGATCTCCATCAGGTCGTGATAGGCCGGGTGGTAGGCGACCTGGTTGATCCGCCGGCCGTGGCGGTCGAAGGCGCGCAGCTCCGGCGCGTGCCGGTTCGCCTGCTCGGCCTTCTCGAACACCGCGTCGCTGCCCATCAGCCGGCCGAATTCCGCGAGGCGGCCCGCGGCCGGACCCGCGCCTTCCCGCGCCACCGCTTCGCGCAGCGCGACATCGCCGGCCCACAGGTCCTGGTCGCCGATCAGCGGCGGCATGTTGACGACCTCGTGGGTCGGCAGGTCGGCGATGGGTTTGAGCGGGATCATGCCTCTATCCGTGTCCGCCGGGGGCCGCTCTCGTCAAGCCGCCGGCACATGGTCCTTGCGCAGTTCCCATTTCAGCACCTTGCCGGTCGCGTTGCGCGGCAGCACGTCGGTCCAGGCGACCGAGGCCGGCACCTTGAAGCGGGCGAGGTTGGCGAGGCAATGGGCGATCAGGTCCTGCTCGCTCAGCGCCTCGCCGGGCTTGACGACGACGACGGCCTTGCCGACCTCGCCCCAGCGCTCGTCGGGCACGCCGATCACGGCCGCTTCGGCGATCTGCGGCAGCTGGTAGATCACGCTCTCGACCTCGGCCGGATACACATTCTCGCCGCCGGAGATATACATGTCCTTCCAGCGGTCGACGATATAGACGAAGCCTTCCCCGTCCATCCGGGCGGCATCGCCGGTCTTCAGGAACCCGTCGATGAAGGCGGCCTCGGTCGCCTCCGGCTTGTTCCAGTAACCCGGGGTGACGTTGGGGCCGCGGATCAGCAATTCGCCGGTCTCGCCGCGCGGCACGTCGCTGCCCTTGTCGTCGACGATCCTGATCTCGGTGTGCATGACCGGCTTGCCGGCCGATCCGGCCTTGCGGCGCGTATCCCGGATGTCGAGGAACAGGCCGGCGGGGCTGGTCTCGGTCATGCCCCAGCCCTGGACCAGCGGTATGCCGCGGTCGAGCCAGGCCTCCAGGATCGGCACCGGGCAGGAAGCCCCGCCGACCCCGCACATGATGAGGCGCGACAGGTCCGCCGTCTCGAAATTCGGCGCCTGCATCATGAACTGGTAGTGGGCCGGCACGCCGAAGAAGTGGGTGATGCCGAGGGCCGGGTCGCCGATATAGTCGAGCGCGGCGGCCGGCTCGAACTCGCGCATGATGATGTTCTGCCCGCCGGCGTGCAGAACCGGGTTGGTGTAGCAGTTGAGCCCGCCGGTGTGGAACAGCGGCAGCACGACAAGCTGGATCGTGTCGGGCGAGAGCCGGCTGCTGAACCCCAAGTTGATACAGTTGTACAGCTGCATCCGGTGCGTGATCATCGCGCCCTTGGGTCGCCCGGTCGTGCCGGAGGTGTACATGATCATCGCCAGATCGTCGTGAGTCAGCGCCTCGATGGCCGGCTCGGGCGGCACGGACGCCAGCGCCGCATCGTAGGAATTGTCGGCATTCTCTACGTCGATCGTCAGGCCGTGCGGGATGGTGCAGCTGTCGCGCAGGGCATCGCACATTTCGGCGAATTCGACATCGTGGATCAGCACCTTGGGCGCGCAATCGCCCAGGATATAGTCCAGCTCCGGCTGCGCCAGCCGCCAGTTCAGCGGCACCATGATCGCGCCGGTCTTGCCGGCGGCGAATTCCAGTTCGAAGAATTCCGGGCCGTTATAGGCCAGAATGGCAACCCGGTCGCCGCGCCCGACCCCGCGGTCCTGCAGCCAGCGCCCCAGCCGCGCCGATCGCTCGTCCATCTGGGCATAGGTGTAGCTGCGGCCGTTCTGGATATCGACCTGGGCCATGGCGTCCGGCCGGATCGCCGCGTGGCCTGCGGCCCAGTCGTAATAGGGAACGGGCATTCGTTACGGTCCCTTGCGTAGCGGATAGAACGCCGGAGCCGCAAAGGATTCCCACCCTGCGCGGCCCGTCCTTCCTTCCCACAAACACCCTCGTCTTGTCACCCCGGCCGGAGCGGAGCGGAGAGCCGGGGTCCAGAGCCTGCCCCGAGCCTGTCGAAGGGGTCGCGCGGTAGGATCCCGGCCTGTGGCTCTGGTCCCCGGATCGCCCCTGCGGGGCGTCCGGGGTGACACGGGAGGGTGCGGAGGCATGCGAAAACGCGCCCGACCGGGCGGACGTTTTCCGCCACGCCACGGGCCGCCGCCCCTATCCCGGCAGATATTCGGCGAACTGTTTCTCGACGCCTTTCGGGTCGGCGGCGAGGCCCTGGCTGACGCCATCGGCGACGACGCCGGGATAGATGTCCTCTTCGCCGGCCTCGACGGCGTCGAGGGCCGCGTTGGCGACATCCGCCGGCTCTTCCAGCGGCGGCGGGTTCATGTCGCCCATGCGGGTGTTGATGGCGGCCGGCATGACGGCGACGACCAGCGTGCCCTGGGCCGCCAGTTCGGCGCGCACGCCCTGGGTCAGCGACAGGGTCGCGGCCTTGGACGCGCAGTAGGTGCCGATCATCGGCAGGTTCACCCGGGCCAGGATCGACAGCATGTTGACGATGGCGCCGCCGCCGTTGGCGCCGAGGACCGGGCCGAATTGCCGGCACATCTCCATGGTGCCGAAATAGTTGACCTCTATCTCGTCGCGCGCGTTCTGCTGGGCGGCGTCGGCGGAGATCGGCCGGTTGTGGTTTACGCCCGCATTGTTGACCAGCAGGGTGACGTCGCCGTATTCGGCCGCCGCATTCGCGACCGCCGAATGGTCGGTCACGTCCAGTTCGACCGCCTGCACGCGCTCGTCCGGCGCCTCGTAGCCATCGGTGCTGCGCATCCCGGCATAGACCTTCGCCGCGCCGCGGTTCAGCAGCGCCTGCACGAAGGCTTCGCCGACGCCGCGGTTGGCGCCGGTGACGAGCGCCACGCTGTCTTTCACAGTCATCGTCAGTATCTCTCCCAGTTCGTTCTCCGCCGTCCGGGCGACCCAGTCCGGGTCGACGTCGGGCAGCGGGATCGCGTTCAAGAGCCGGCGGGTATAGGGGTGTTTCGGCGCCGCGAAGATCGAAGCGCAATCGCCCTGTTCGACCGCCCGGCCGTTCAGCATCACCATAACCCGGTCGCACACGGTGCGCACGACGGAAAGGTCGTGGCTGATGAACAGCAGGGCGAGGCCCAGGTCGCGCCGCAGTTCGCGCAGCAGGGCGAGAATCTGCGCCTGGCTCGAAACGTCGAGGCCGGAGACGATCTCGTCGGCCACGACCAGGCGCGGCTGCAACGCGATGGCGCGGGCGATGCCGACGCGCTGGCGCTCGCCGCCGGACAGTTCGTGGGAATAGCGCTCGCCGTGGACCGGCCGCAGCGCGACCCGCTCCAGCAGGGCGTCGACCTGCTTGCGCGCCTCGGCCGCGGTCGCCGCGCGGCCGTGAAGGCGCAGCGGCCGGGCGACGATATCGGCGACCCGGTGGCGCGGGTTGAGCGAGGATTGCGGATCCTGGAAGATCATCTGGAACCGGGCGCGCAGCGGGCGCAGCCGCTCTTCCGGCAGGCCGGTAATGTCCTGCCCGTCGAACAGCAGGCTGCCGGCTGTCGGCCTGTAGAGCCGGACCAGGGTGCGCCCGAGGCTGGTCTTGCCGGAGCCGCTTTCGCCGACAATGCCCAGCGCATCGCCGGGCGCCAGCGTCAGGTCGATGCCGTGCAGGATATCGACCGTCGGCGCGGCGCCGAAGGGCGGCTTGCGGCTGTAGTCCGGCAGCGACAGGCGCAGCCCGGCCGCCTCCAGCAGGGCGGGCTCAGCCATGGCCCGCCCTCGCCGCATCGGGCGCGGCGTCGTAGGCCAGCGCCTCTGCGTTCAGCCGCGCGGTCAGCGCTTCGGGCACCGGTTGCAGCAGGTCGCCGGGCCTGTCGTGGCGCGGCGTCGCAGCCATCAGGGCCCTGGTATAGTCGTGCTGCGGACTCTCGACGATCCGGCGCGTGTCGCCGGCTTCCAGGACCCGGCCGCCATGCAGCACCGTCACCCGGTCACAGATCTTGGCGACGACGCCGAGATCGTGGGTGACGAACAGGATTGACGCGCCTTCCTGCGCCTGCATCTCCTTGATCAGCGCGAGGACCTGGCGCTGCACCGTCACGTCGAGCGCGGTCGTCGGCTCGTCGGCGACGATCAGCTTGGGCCGGCAGGCGAAGGCGATGGCGATCAGCACGCGCTGACGCATGCCGCCGCTGAGTTCGTGGGGATACTGGTGCAGCACCCGCTCCGGCTCCCGGATATGGACGTCGTCGAGCAGTTCGAGCGCCCGCGCGCGGGCCGCCGCCCGGTCCATCCCCAGATGCAGGCGCAACACGTCGGCGATCTGCCCGCCGATGCGGTAGGCCGGGTTCAGCGAGGTCATGGGATCCTGCGGAATCAGGCCGAGGCCCCGGCCCATCAGGCTGCGCCGCTCGCGCTCGGGCAGATGGGTGATGTCGCGGCCGTCGAACCGTACCGATCCGCCGGTAATGACGGCCCGGGACGGCTGGATGCCCAGGATAACTTTGCCGATCATCGTCTTGCCGGCGCCGGATTCGCCGACCAGCCCGTGGACCTCGCCGGGAACGATGTCGAGCGACACGTTGCGCAGGATCGGCGTCTGCCGCCGCCGCCCGGCGATCGCCAGATGCAGATTGCGGACGGAGAGAATCGGCCCATCCGGCAGCCCGGCGGGGGCGGTCCGGGCGGCGGTCATTTGCGCATTACCGGGTCGAGCGCGTCCTTCAGCCCGTCGCCGAGCGCGTTGAGCGCCAGCACAAGGGCGATGACGCAGACGATCGGCAGGATCATCAGCCAGGGCGCCTGGTTCACATATTTCCGGCCGTCGGCGATCATTGTCCCCCAGGTCGGGAAATCGGAGGCCAGCGACAGGTTCACATAGCTGAGGATCGCCTCGACGATCACGGCGATGCCCATTTCCAGGGTGAACAGGACGAGCAGCAGGGGCAGCACGTTGGGCAGGATTTCGCGCCACAGGATGCCCATTCGGCCGAGGCCGACGGTGACCGCCGAGGCGACATAGTCCTGCTGCGTCTGGGCCATCGTCTCGGCGCGCACGACCCGGCAGAAGCGGGTCCAGTCGATCACGGCGATGGCGATGATGACCGAATGCAGGCCGGTGCCCATCACGGCGACAAGCACGATGGAGAGCAGGACCGCCGGGAAGGCCATCCAGACCTCGACCAGCCGGGAGATGACGGCATCGACCCAGCCGCCGAGATAGCCGGCGAGCAGGCCGAGCACGGTGCCGAGCAGCCCGGCCGCCGCCGCTGCGGTGACGGCGACGAACAGCGCGATCTGCGCGCCGTAGATGAGTCGGGACAGGATATCCCGGCCCAGATTATCGGTGCCGAACAGGTAGCCCGGCTCCGCCTTGTCCGACCAGAAGGGCGGAACGTATTGCAACAGCAGGTCCTGCTCGACCGGATCGTGGGGCGCGATGAGCGGGGCGAAGACGGCGGCGAGCGCAAAGAACAGCAGGACCGCGCCGCCGAGGACGACCCGCCGGTTCGCCAGCAGCCGGCCGACCGTACTGCCGCGCCCTCGTATCGAGCCGGGGACCGCCGCCGCCTCAGCCATGGCGCATCCGCGGGTTGAGCAGCGCATAGCTCATGTCGACCAGCAGGTTGGTCGCGATGAACAGCACCGCGAAGGTCAGCACCAGGCCCTGGATCAGCGGCAGGTCGCGGTTGATCACGGCGTCGATCGCCATGTTGCCGATGCCGGGATAGGAGAAGATCTTCTCGACCAGCACCGTGCCGCCGACCAGGAAGGTGAACTGGACGCCGGTGAGCGTCACGGTCGGCACGAGCGCGTTGCGCAGGGCCTCGCGGCAGACGATGCGCGCCCGGGAGAAGCCCTTGACCCGCGCCATCAGGATATAGTCCTGGGTCATCGCCTCGGCGATCGAGGTCTTGAGCACCCGCGCGATGATCGCGGCGAGCGGCAGGGCCAGGGCGAAGGCGGGCAATACCGTGTGGAGCAGGACCGAGCCGAAGGCGTCGAAGCGCAGGCGCACGAGGCTCTCGATCAGCAGGAAGCCGGTCGCGCCCCGGAAGCCGACGTCATGGCCGATCCGGCCGGAGATCGGCAGGCCGTCGAGGGCAAAGACGACGACGAACAGGATGAATAGCAGCGCCCACAGGAAATCCGGGATCGCGAGGACAAAGCCGGCGGCGCCGTCGACCGCGGCCTCGCCGGCCCGGCCGCGCCAGTAGGCGCCGGCAAGCGCCATCGCGCCGCCGAGGGCCACCGCGACGAGCATGGCGACCAGGCACAGCTCGATGGTCACCGGCAGGCGGCCGAGCACCAGCTCCATCACGTCCTGGCGCATCGAGATCGAGGTGCCGAAATTGCCGCCGGCGAGGTCCTGCAAATAGTAGACGAACTGGAGCGCGATGCTTTCGTCCAGCCCGTAGAGCCGGCGCAACTCGGCGATATCCGCGTCGGTAGCCCCCGGCCCGATCAGCATGGCGATCGGATCGCCCGGCACGACCCGCAGCAGCACGAACACGATCGCCGCCACGCCGAACAATGTCGGGATCGCCAGAAGCAGCCGGCGGAGCAGGAAGGACCAGGACATGGGTCTGCGGCGTCAGCCCGGAGTGTTCGCAGGCGGCAGAAGTATTTTGACTCTCCGCCCCTTCGACCGCGAGCATCTTGCTGAAAAAACGTACCGTGTCACCTCGGCCGACCGAAGGGAGAGCCGGGGTCCAGAGCCTGCCCTGAGCCTGTCGAAGGGGCCGCCTGTGCCGACTTTCGGGTCGGCTCTGGGCCCCGGATCTGCGCTGCGCTTCGTCCGGGGCGACATTATCGGGAATTCAGCGGTCGAGCCGGCCCGGCTGCGATCGCACGCGCCGGACCGGCGATCCTCCATCGGCGGAAATTCCGCCCCTACCCCTTCGACATGGCCTGGGGCAGGACGAAGTTGGCGAAGTGGCCCTTGAAATTGAGGCCGGTCTTGAACACCACTGGCTGGACCTGCTGATAGAGTGGGAAGACGTAGGCCTTCTCGGCGATATAGCGGTTGACCTCCTGCCAGCCGGCGATGCGCTTGGCCTCGTCCTTCTCGCCCCAGAGCGGGCCGATCATGCCGTCGAGATCCTTGGTGTCCCAGGTCGAGTGAGGCGACGGGCCGAACATGGCGTGGCCGGTCGACGTGGTCGGGTCGCCGATCGAGTTGCCCCAGTTGTAGAAAGCCGCCGGAGCCAGCTTGTCCTGGGCGCGCAATTCGAAATGCTTGGCGACCTCGTAGACCTCGATGTCGGCCTGGATGCCGACCTTGCGCCACATGCCGACGATGGCCTGGATGACCTCGTAGTCCTTGGCGATGTAGCCCCGCGTGGTCTGGATCTTGAACGTGACCGGCTTGTCCTTCGAATAGCCGGATTTCGCCAGCAGCGCCGCCGCGCCCTTCGGGTCGTAGGGCGTCTTCACGTTGGGATCGAAGCCGGTATAGGGCGGCGCCAGCAGGGTCTCGATGGGCACGCCGTAGCCGCGCAGCAGCCGGTCGACGATCGCCTTCTTGTTGACCGCCATCACCGCCGCCTTGCGCACGTTGATGTCGGTCATCGGCTCGACATCGTTGAAGAAGATCATGGCGATGTCGGAGACCGGCGTCGCGACGCCGTCCAGCCCGTCCTTGGCGCGCAGCCGGTCGTATTCCTCGAACGGGATGTTGAGGGTGAGGTCCGACCGGCCGCTCTCGATCTCGGCGATGCGCGCCGCCGGGTCGGTGACGAACTTGAACACGACGGTCTTGAACGCCGGCTGGTCGCCCCAGTAGTTGGGGTTCGCCTTCAGGCGCACGAAGGAGCCGCGCTGGAACTCGTCCACCGTGTAGGGGCCGGAGCCCATCGGCTGCTTCTCGAAGCCCGCCTTGCCGACCTTCTGATAGTGGTGCGGCGGCAGGACATAGGCGGTCAGGAACGCCATCCACTTGAACAGGTCCGGCGTATACTGTTTGACGTCGCCGGTGACGACGTTGCCATCCGCTTTCAGGTTGGCGACCGACGCCCAGACGAAGGACACCGGGTTGCCGGTCTTCGGGTTGGCGACGCGCTGCAGGTTCCAGACGATGTCCTGCGCCGTGATCGGGGTGCCGTCCGACCATTTGGCGCCCTGGCGCACCTCCATGCGGATCTTCGTCTTGTCGTCGTTCCAGCCCCACTTGGTCAGCAGGCCGGGCCGGAAGCTCAGGTCGGCGTTCTGGTCGACATACTGGTCGAACACGCATTTGTAGATCGACATGAGTTGCGGGTTGACCGAGGACAGGCCGGTCGTCGGGTCCCAGGCCGGCAGCGGCACATGATAGGCGATGGTGAGCGTATCGCCGATGGCGGCCGCCGCCGTGCGGTTGAACAGCAGCGAGCCGAGGCCGGTCGCGGCGCCGGCTGCGCCCGCGGTGTGCAGGAACTGCCTGCGGTCGAGATGGGTCATGGTTTCCTCCCTGGGTTTATCCGGCCGGCCGGGGCCGGCCTATTCGGCGGCTTCCGCCGGGGCGCTCTCGGCCCAGCGTTCCATCAGCGTGTTGGACGGCTGCGTTTCGTCGAGCATCTTCGCCGCGGTCGCCATGCCCGCGGTCGGCAGGTCCTTGGCGTCGAGCGCGCCGATCTGGACCAGCACCGAAGCCTGATCCCAGTAGATATGCTCGTGATACAGCTTCGGGCCGCGGAAATTGATGATGGCGACCAGCGGGATGCGCACCCGCCTGCCGGTCGGCGCCACGCCCGGCAGCATCCAGTCGATCTCCCGGTCGTGGGTGAATTCGAAGATCATCTCGTCGACGACCCGGTCCGCCCCGACGGTGCGCGAGACCGGGATCAGCGCCGTATCGTCCGGGTTCGCGTTGACGAAATGGTTCTTGTAGAAGCGGTGCAGCTCGGTATAGCCGACGCCGCCGGTCATGGTCGGGATGTGGTTGACGTAGGGCTGCGCCACCATCGTCGCCATCGTGGCGTCGACATCGCGGGTCGCGAACTCGTAGTAGCAGTGCATGTCCCACAGATGCTCGAGGTCGTAGGCCGGCCCCATCGTGCCGCGCAGCAGCGCGATGGTGCGCGAATGCGCCATCCCGGCCGCCGCCTTGTCGTAGCTGTCGCGGAAGCGGTTGGCGAAGCCGTGGGGCGCGCCCTCGTAGACGTTGATCAACACATGGTCCGCATCCGCGAAGGCCTCGCGGACCTGCTCGACCGCCTCCATCGGGACATGTTCGTCCACGCCGCCGAAATGCAGCACCGTCGGGCACTCGATCCTGTCCTTGAGGTGCAGCTGCTTCTCGATCTGCACGCCGTAATAGCTGGCCGCCGCCGCGACGCCGCAATGGGCCGCCGCCTGATAGGCCAGCGCGCCGCCGAGGCAGTAGCCGAGCGCGGCGACCTGGGTCGCGCCGCCCTTGCCTTGGCCCTTCACCGCATCCATGGCCTTGAGATGCCCGACGGTGGCGGTCATGTCCTCGACCGCCTTTCCGAAGTCGAACCGGCCGAGAAAGTCGAACGCCCGGGCGCGCTCCTCGTCGGAATAGCTGAGGTCGACCCGCCTTTCGAGCCGGTGGAACATGTCCGGCGCGAGCACGACATAGCCCTCTTCGGCGAAGTAATCGCAGGTCGCGCGGATCGCTTCGTTCACGCCGAAGATTTCCTGCAGGATCATCAGGCCGGGGCCCTTGCCGCCCTCCGGCAGGGCGAGATAGCCCTGGAACGTGCCGCCGTCCGCGGCGGGAATGTCGATGAAGTCGCCGGCCATGTCGTTCCTCCCGATCCGCCGCGGCCGCATCGGCGGCGCAGCGGTATGCCGATACAACCCTATGGTTGGATCATAACCCGCCGGTTTTGTGGTGGCGAGAGCCGGCAGCGACCCGGATTGAATTTAGCCGCGCCGTCTTTTCCCTTCGGTCATTTCGACCGAAGCGCCGCCAGGCGCGTAGTGGAGAAATCTTTCCGGCACGGTGCAATGGATCCTGCACCGCGCGTGAAAGATATCTCCGCTCCGCCCCGGATTGAATCCCGGGCTCCGGTCGATATGACGCGCGGTGAAAGACAAAGTCGATTCCGAACCGGCCGGGACGCGGCGGCGGGCTACTCTTCTGTCTTCTCCTGCGTCTCGGATTCCGCGTCGTCCCCGGCCTTCTTTTCCGGTGGCGGTTTCAGGATGTCGGCCATGGTGTAGCGCAGAAAGCGGGTGACCGTGGACGAGACCTTGTAGGCCCAGCCGGCGGTCCGCGCGTTGATCGCCGCGGCTTCCTTGCGGACGTCGGCGGCCGGTTTGAGTTCCGACTCGGCCTTCGGCTTGTCCTTCAACAGCGCCGCTTGGTCGACAGTGGCCCGGAAGGTCATCCAGTATTTGTCGTCCTCGTCCGGCTTGCCGGTCCGGGCGAGCCCTACCGTGACGACCAGGCCGTCGAAGGTCCGGAACTCGGCGCCGCCCGCGGCCTTGCCGGCGAAATCGACCTCGCCGGCCGGCCTGACATCCTCCAGCGTCAGGTTGTCGAGGCTCTCGCCGATATAGCGCAGGAAGCGCTCGCCCTTGATTTCGCGGTCGTCCGGCAGATTGCGCAGGGCGAATTCGGCGGCGCCGGCCTTTTCCTTGCCCACGATTACCCGGGCAGGTTCGACCGCATCCTTGTCCGTACCGGCGGCGGCGGTCAGGACCGCTTCCCGGATCCGCCCGGTCTTGACATCGAGCACCGCGCGGTCGAGCCAGTCGCCGATCTCGGCGGCCAGCTTCGGATCGCCCGCGGCAAGCCAGCTCTGCTCGTCTCCGGGCAGGCGGATATAGACCAGCGAGCGGCCGAACAGGATTTCCTTGGCATTGCTCTTGCCCACGATCACGTCGGCCACGGCCTTGCCGCCGGCGAAAGCGGTCAGCCGCTTGGACGACGCGCCCTTCTTCGCGGGATCCTCGAGATCGAGCTTGTCGTAGCGCGACGGGTCGCTGGTCTTGCGTTCGAACTGCTTGAGCTGCGCCAGCGAGACCAGCGCCTCCTTTACCCGGGCGAACGTCGCCGGATAGCCGCCCTTTTCCCGGACGATCCATGTGCCGTCCTTGCGCTCGAGGGTGAAATTCTTGCCCTCGGCGGTGACGCGCAGGCGGTCCACCGCGTTGACCGCCTTCGCGTCCAGGTTCGGGAAGAACCGGGCGCCCGCTGCAGGCCCGGTGGTGGTCGCCGCCGGCCGCAGCGCCGCCGCGCCGGCGATCAGGGCGGCGGTCACGGCGGTCAGGATCAGGAAGCCGGATTTGTTCATGACGGCATTATCGTTGCGGGATCGTTGCGGGATCGTTGCGGGGCGGTTCAGAAGCGAAGGGCGCGCTCAGGCGGTTTCGTAGCGCCGTCGGCGCCGGCGCGCGCGCCAGACCGCGATCACGATCGCGAGCACCGCGACGATCAGCGGGATCAGCGCGATATTGTAGAATTTGGTGCGCGCCTCCAGCGCCTCGACATCCTTGCGCAGGTCGGCGAGCACGGCGCGCTGCTCCTGCCGGACAGTGATGAATTTCGCCAGATAGCCGCGCAGCGTTTCCTCCTGCTCCGCGGTGAGGACGGTCTTGCCGTCCCCGGCCCTGGTTCGGGTATCGGCGATTTTCTTCCTGAGGTCTTCGAGCTGTTGCGACAGTTCGAGTTGTTTGGCGCGCAGCTTGTTCTCGGACGCCTTGCGCAGATCGTCGACAACCGTGAACGGCCGGACCGGCGCGCCGCGCCCGCGCAGGCCGATCAGGGGTTCGGGGCGGGCAAGGTCGTCCAGCGCGTTGACGACGAAGTCGGCGTTGTTGGCGAACGGCACATACACCGCGCCCTCGCCGGCATTGGCTTTCTGGGCCCAGAAACCGGTTTCCATGAAGTCGGCATCGGCGACCATGATGAGGTTCAGCGGCTTTTGCGATTTCGCGATATGGGCCGGTTTTTCCGCTTTCTTTGCGTCGTCTCCGGCGGCGTTGTCGCTATCGTCCTTCTTGTCCGATTTCCCCGCTTCCTCGTCGATCGGCGGCCCTTTCGGGAAAGCGCTGTCCGCGTTGCCGGTTACGCGCACCGCGAGCCACAGTTTCCGGTCGCCGGGGACATAGTTCCGGTAGAGGCTGAGCAGGTCCGGCTGCTGCCGGTAGTCCGCCGACTTCCCGGCCGCGGCGATGTCGGTCGTCGTCACCAGCGGCGTGACGGTCGTGCTGCCGCCCTCGGCCTTCGCGAAGTGGCCGGGAACGCCGAAGATCAGGGTCTTGATCCGGGCGGTGACCGGGTCGGCCGCGCTGCGGTCTTCCTCGCGCAGTTCCAGATAGCCGATGTGGGGCACGCTGACCGTCTGGCCCTGGTAGGTATACGGTATCCGGATGAAACGGTTGGCGTCGGTCGCGACGGCATCCTTGTCGTAGTCGACGCCCCAGGCCTTGAGCAGCCTGGGCAGGTCCGACCCGGGCGGGACCGGCCCGGCGCCCATGAAGGTGCGGCGCCGCGGCGCCGTCTCCGGCACCGGATCGAGCGCGATCAGCGCCTTGCCGCCCTTGAGGACGAACTGGTCGATGGCGTAGAGCGCCTTGTCCGACAGGCTGCGCGGATGGACGATCATCAAGACGTCGACATTGTCCGGGATGCTGTCTTTGGTTTCGTCGATCGTCTCGACCTCGAAGGGCTTCTTGATCTCGTCCATGATCGGCCAGGGCTGCTGCATGCCGCCCTGCATGCTGAAGGTGCCGTCGATCGGCAGGCCGGCGATCAGGCCGACGACCTTCTTCTTCACGCCCAGGCTGTAGACCAGCCGGGTGATGTCGTATTCGATGAAGCGCTGGCGGGACGGATGGAAGAAGGCGATCTTTTCTTCCGCATCCACCGTGTTGGTCCCGGCGAGGCCGAAATAGACCATCGTTCCGCTGGCATCGATCGGCACGCCTTCCATGCCGTAGGCCTCGGCCTTGTCCTCGTCGACCGAATAGGGCTCGGGCCGGTAGGTCTCCAGCCGGATCTTGCCGTCCGCAAGGGCGGCATAGCGCTCCAGCAGGTTGCGCACCCGCTCCGCCGCCGGTCCGTAGCTGGCCACCCGGTCGACCAGCGCGGGCGAGAGGAACAGGCGCAGGACGATCGGCTCTTCGAGGGATTTCAACACCCGTACGGATCCGTCGGACAGGGTGAACTCCGCGTCCTCGGTCAGATCGACCGAGACGTTGCGCCCTGCGATTCCGACAAGCGCGTTGCCGACAAAGGCGTTGAAGGCGAACAGGAAGACGAAGGCGACGATCAGGGTGGCGATCGTGAGGCCGCGCCGGTCGTTGAGGAACGCCATCGGCCTACTCCGCCTTCTTGAGGTCGAGGACGAGCACGGTCGCGAACAGGAACACGCCCATGACCGAGAGGAAGTAGAGCAGGTTGCGCAGGTCGATCACACCTTTGCGCATTTCGGCGAAATGGTTCAGGAAGCTGAAGGACGCGACCAGGTTGACGAAATCCTGGGGCAGAAAATCCCGGATCAGGCCGAGCACGACCTCTGCCCCCGCCATCGAAAAGACGAAGCAGACGATCGCCGCCAGCACGAAGGCGATGACCTGGTTCCTGGTCGTCGCCGACAGGCAGGAGCCGATGGCGAGATAGCCGCCGGCCATCAGGAAGCTGCCGAGATAGCCGGCGGCGATCGGCCCGTGGTCGGGCGCGCCCAGGCTCGCCACCGTGAGCCAGATCGGGAAGGTCAGCGCCAGCGCGATGCCGGCGAACAGCCAGGCCGCCAGGAATTTGCCCATAACGGCATGCCAGGTCGCGATCGGCAGGGTGAACAGCAGCTCGACCGTCCCGGTCTTGCGCTCCTCGGCCCACAGCCGCATCGCAATCGCCGGCATCAGGAAGAGGTAGACCCAGGGGTGGAAGACGAAGAAGGCGTCCAGATCCGCCTGGTTGCGCAGGAAGAAGTTGCCGAAGAAGAAGGTCAGCGCCCCGGCCAGGGCCAGGAAGACGATCAGGAAGACATAGGCGACCGGGCTGGCGAAATAGGCGGCGAACTCGCGCCGGAAGATGACGGCGACGGTGCGGGCGGCGCTCATTGCGCAGCCTCCGCCACGGTGCCGGCAGCGCCGTTACCGGCCGCGCCGGGGGCGGTCAATTCGCGGAACACGTCGTCCAGCCGGCCCTGCTCCAGGCGCAATTCGTCGACCTTCCAGCCCTTTTCGGCGACGAAGGCGGTTACCGCCGGCAGCACGCTCGCGCCCTCCCGGGGGATGACCCGGAACACCGGCTCGCCGGCCGAGCCGCCTTCCTCGACCGCGAGCACGCCGTCGAGCTGCCCGAGCGCGGCGCGCTCATCGGCGGGCGGCATGGCGAGGGTGCGCAGGGTGACGGTATTGTGGTGCTGCGCCCGCGCTTCGAGTTCGGCGGGCGTGCTGTCGGCCAGCAGCCGGCCCTGGGCGATGATCATCGCCCGGCTGCACACCGCGTGGACCTCTTCGAGAATGTGGGTCGAGATGACGATGGCCTTGTCCGGCGCCATGTCGTTGATGACCTGGCGCACATGGTGCTTCTGGTTCGGGTCCAGGCCGTCGGTCGGTTCGTCCAGGATCAGCACGTCCGGATCGTGCAGCAGCGCCTGGGCCAGGCCGACCCGCCGGGTGAAGCCCTTCGACAGGGTCTCGATCGGCTGGTCGAGCACCGTATCGAGCTGCGCGATCTCGACGACCCGGCCGACCGCCCCTGCGCGTTCGGCGCCGCGCAGGCCGCGGCTGGCGCCGATGAAGTTCAGGAAGCTCCGCGCCGTCATGTCGGCGTAGAGCGGCGCGCCCTCCGGCAGATAGCCGATGCGGGACTTGGCGGCGATCGGCGCGGTGCGGATGTCGTGGCCGCACACGGCGGCGGTGCCGGCCGTCGGGGTGATGAAGCCGGTGATCATTTTCATGGTCGTCGACTTGCCGGCGCCGTTCGGGCCGAGAAAGCCGAGCACCTCGCCCCGTTCGACCGAAAAGGAAACGTCGTCGACCGCCCGGATCGGGCCGAAATGCTTGGTAAGCGACTGAACTTCGATCATTCGGTCCAACGCCCGAGAGGTGCAACAGTAGATGCAAAAAACCCGGCTGAACGGCTTGAACAAACCGGCCGGGCGGCGGCGGACGGAACGCTAGAGGCTCCGAACCGGGCGCAGGATTCGCACCCGTTCGCCGTGCCGCCGCTATAGATGCGCGCAAACAAGGCAATTTCAAGATGGATTTCCGCCTCTCCCGAAGGACGCGGCGATGCGCGGCAGCCAGAGCAGCAGAAAGACCGCCCGGGCGAGCAGGAAGACATAGAGCGACAGCCACAGCCCGTCGTTGCCCCAGAGGTCGAGCAGCGCATGGCCGGCGGCAAGGTAGACGGCGAGCGCCAGCGCCATGCCGTTGCGCATTTCGCGGGTCCGGGTCGCGCCGATGAAGATGCCGTCGAGCTGGAAGCTCCACACGCCGGCGAGCGGGATCGCGATTGCCCAGGGCAGGTAGACCCGGGCCGTCTCGCGCACCGCCGCAATGTCGGTCAGCGTGTCGATGACGAGCCCGCCCGCCGCGAGATAGGCCAGCGCGAAGCCGGCTGCGACGATCCCCGCCCACAGGGTGGTCAGCCGGGCGGCGGCGCGGTATTGCGCCCGGTTCCGGCCACCGATGGCGCCGCCGACCAGCGCCTCGGCGGCGAAGGCGAAGCCGTCCAGGCCATGGCCGATCAGCAGGAAGAAGTGGAACAGCACGGCGTTGGCCGCCAGCACCGTCTCGCCCAGCTTGGCGCCCTGGGCGGTGAACCAGGCGAAGCCGAAGATCAGGCACAGGGTGCGCAGGAAGATGTCGGCGTTGGCGCGCAGCAGCCCGGCCGTCCGGCTGCGGTCCGCGAACAGCCGGCGCAGGCGCCAGCGCCCGCCGAGCGGCCGGTGCAGCCGCGCGATGACGGCCAGGCCGATGGCCGCTGTCGAGACCTCGGCGATCAGGGTCGCCAGCGCCACGCCCTCGATGCCCCAGCCGAAGACCGGCACGAACAGCAGGTCGAGCGCGATGTTCAGGCCGTTCATGTAGACGGTGAGCGCGAGGACCGTGCCGGTCCGCTCCATGCCGATCAGCCAGCCGATGCAGACATAGACCAGCAGCGCCGCCGGCGCGCCCCAGACCCGGATGTCGAAATAGGCGGCGGCCAGGCCCTCGACCCGCGGCGTCGCCTCCACGGCCCAGAAGGCGAACCACTGCGCCGGCGCCTGCAACGCGACGATGGCGAGGCCGAGCGCCGCCGCCAGCAGTGCCGTGCGCAACGCGACATCGCGGATTTCCTGGTGGTCGCCGGCGCCGCGCGCCTGCGCGACGAAGCCGGTGGTCGCCATGCGCAGGAAGCCGAAGGCCCAGTACAGGAAACTGAAGATCAGCGCGCCGACCGCAACGCCGCCGATATAGGCCGGCGACGGCAGGTGCCCCATGACCGCGGTATCGACCGCGCCGAGCAGCGGCTGGCCGATATTCGCCAGGATGATCGGCACGGCGAGCCGGAGCACGCGGCGATGGGTAACGCCGCCGTCCGGTGCGGCGGAAGGAGCGGATGAGGCCAAGGATGCGCCTGCTATCTCTTAACGGGCTCGTAACGGGTTTGCGGTCCGCCCATCGATACGCCGCGGAGCCCGTTCCGGGCAACGCCGGGGGTGGCTAGAACCTATCCGTCTTAGGTCGAACCACGGCAGCAGGGCGTCCCTCGATACGGCGCTTGCGCGCCTACTCGGGATGAGGGTGTGTGCAATAAGTTCACCCCCCTTCACCCTCACCCTGAGTAGCCCCGGCCCCCGGCCGGGGCGTATCGAAGGGCCTGCCCCTTCGGCCAGCTCAGGGCAGGCTCTGAGCCTGTCGAAGGGGCGTTCTCGGTTGCGTTGGTGGTATCGAAAGAAACGGACAAGCTCTAACCAGGATGCGGCCGGTCAGCCCTCGTACAGGTTTCGCGCGACGACGTCCTCGTTCCACTCCAGACCCACGCCGGGTGCGTCCGGAATGTGCAGTTGGCTGTCCCGGACCTCGTAGGGCTCTTGCAGGATCGATTCGGCCCAGTCCTGCCATTCCAGCCAATGGGCGGTCTCGGTCACCCGCATCATGTGGGCGCCGACCTCGGGATAGAGATGCGTCGACATCGGGATACCGGCCGCGCCGGCGATGGCCGCCGCGCGCATCCATCCGGTGACGCCGCCGATGCGCATGAAATCCGGCATGACATAGTCGCAGGCCTGCGCACGCAACGCCCTGTGCAGATCGCGCGGCCCGTAGAAATTCTCGCCGATCTGCAGGGGCGTTTTGAGCTCCCGGGCGAGCTGGGCGCAGCCGTCGAAATTGTCGTAGACGACCGGTTCTTCCAGCCAGGCGAGGCCCAGATCGTCGAGCATGTGGCACCGGCGCAGGGCCTCCGCCATGTCGAGGCCCTGGTTGAAATCGATCATCAGGTGCATGTCCTCGCCGACCGCCCGGCGAACCGCATCGATCGTGGCGAGGTCGTCCCGGGGATTGTCCCGGCCGAGACGCAGCTTCAGGCCTTCGAACTGTCCCTCGTCGCGGATCTCGACGGCCTCGGCGGCGACTTCGGATGGAGACTTGAGCCAGAGCCCGTTGCTGTTGTAGGCGCGCACCGGGCCGGGCGACCCGCCGAGCAGGGTGCAGAGCGGCATGCCGGCGGCCTTGGCGAGCGCGTCCCAGGCCGCCATGTCGATGCCGGAAACGGCGATCATCGCCAGGCCCTCGTAGCCGACGAAGTGCAGCGACTTTCGCGCGGTCTCGTAGATTTCGGCCGGCGCCAGCCTCTGCCCCTTGAGCATCGCCGCCAGGTCGCGCAAGGCCGGCACGAGATAGTGCATCGACTTGACGATGTAGGGCTCCAGATAGCTGCGCCCGACGACCCCTTCCTCGGTTTTGAGGTCGATCAGGATTAGCGGCCATTCCGTTATGGTTGCGATCCTGGCGACGACGGGGCGCTTCAGCTTGAGAACCACGGCGCGCGCATCGACGCTGTGGAAGGTCAGTGTTTCGGATGTCATCCAGCGGGACTCCATTGGCATTGCGGGGGCGGCGTTGCGGGGCTCTCGGCGCAAAACCTCTCAACCGGTTTGCGGCATCCCGGCCGGACCGGAATTCCCCGATTTTACAACCCCGATTTATGACAGGAGGCAGGCTTGCAGGTCGAATGCGGGCGTTGCAACGGGGATCGGCGGTGGCATAGTGCCCCGAACCAGCCATGACTGCCACGATCGGGAGAAAACGGGATGAAGATCCGCAAGATCGTCACCGTCGTCGAGGAGACACGACGCGAGCTCGACCGGCCGGTGGAGCCGGCGGCCCGCCAGGCCGCGGCCATCGCGGTGATCGCGAACCCCTATGCCGGGGTCTACGACGAGGAACTGGAGGAGTTGCAGCAGGCCGGCGCCGAACTCGGCGCTCTCCTGGTGCAGCGCGCGATGGACGCGCTCGGCATCGACGGGGCGTCGGTCGCGAGCTACGGCAAGGCGGCGATCGTCGGCGTGAAAGGCGAGCGCGAGCACGCGGCGGCGGTGATGCACCCCACGATGGGCAAGCCGGTGCGCGCGATCGTCGGGCCGGCGAAGTCGATCATGCCGTCGACCAAGAAGATCGGCGGGCCAGGCACGGTGATCGACTGCCCGCTGCATCACAAGGACGAAATGTGGACGTTCAGCCATTTCGACGCCATGCAGGTCTCGGTCACCGATGCCCCGCGCGGCGACGAGATCGTGGTCGTCATCGCGGTCAGCGATTCGGGCCGTCCGTTCCACCGGATCGGCGAGAACCTAGATGTCTCGAACCTGATGTCCGCCAACGAATAGAATTTCCTCATCTTGCCATTCCGGGCGATCGGTTCGACCGGCGGCCGTCGGGGACGGTCCGGGTTGCACTGCTCCGGGGCGGCGGCCGGGGACCGGCCGCCGAACGGTGAAGAAGTTGCCGGGCCATTCGGCGCCGCCCCGTTGCCGGCGGCCTCGCCCCGGCGACGATTCAGGCCTGCGCCTTCGCGCTTGCCAACGGGCGTCGGGGTGATAGGACGGTCGGACCGACAAGGGAGAGACTGGAATGAGCAGACTGGACGGGAAAGTGGCGGTCATAACCGGCGCCGCCCAGGGCATCGGGGAAACCTATGCGAAAGCGCTCGCGGCGGAAGGCGCCCGGGTCGTGGCCTCGGATATCGCCGATCCGTCCCGCGTGGCCGACGAGATCGCGAAGGCGGGCGGCAAGGCGATCGGCGCGATCGCCGACGTGACCGATGACGGGTCGCTTGCGAAACTCGTCGACGCCGCCGAATCGGCGTTCGGGCCGATCGAGATCCTGGTCAACAACGCATCGCTGTTCGCCGAACTGCGCCTGACCCCGATCATGCAGCTCTCGAACGAGGAATGGGACCGGGTGATGACGGTCAACGTGCGGGGCACCGTCCAGACAACCAAGGCCGTCGTTCCCAGCATGCTCAGGAACGGACGGGGCAAGATCGTGAATATCAGCTCCGGCACCTTCTACTACGGCGGGCCGGGCCTCGCGCACTATGTCTGTTCGAAAGGCGCGATCATTGCCTTCACGCGCTCGGCGTCGCGGGAATTCGGCGACATGAACATCCTGGTGAACTGTATCGCGCCCGGCCTGACCGAGAGCGAAGGCGTGCGCAACCACCCCGATCTTCACGTCGCCCGCACACCGACCGTGCAGTCGCGCGCCATCAAGCGGGACATGGTGCCGGAAGACCTGGTGGGGACGCTGCTGTTCCTGGCGAGCGAAGACAGCGACTTCGTGACCGGACAGACCTTCAACGTCGACGGCGGCAAGTACAACCAGTAAGCCGGGCAATAAGCGGGGCGCGTCAGCGGAGCACGCCGGCGGCGCGGCGAGAACTACGAGGAGATTGCGGCGAGCTTGAAGGCGGATCAGGCGTCGGTCTTCGATACCCAGGGAATGCGGCCGAACTCGATGCCCTCGTCGCGCAGGGCCTCCGATTCGGCGTCCGTGGCTTCGCCGTAGATGCTGCGCTGCCCGGTTTCGCCGTAGTGGATCTTGCGCGCCTCGTCGGCGAATTTCGGGCCGACATAGTCGGCGTTCTTCTCCACATGCCGGCGCATTTCCACCATCGCCTCGCGGATCTTGCCCATGACATGGACGCGCTTGGCATCTTCGGCCGAGACCGGCGCGGGCGGTCCGGACGGCGCCGGCGACGCGGCGGGCGTATCGGATTCGTCGCCGCCCGGATCGGCGAGCGGGGGATCGGCAGGCGCCGGCACGCCGCGCCGGGTCGCCTTGGTGCCGGAGAGCGCCGGGGCCATCGGGGCGCGGCGCACGTTGACCGAGCCGCAGTCCGGACAGGAGACCGCACCGGCAGCCTGCAGGGTTTCGAAGGTCTTCGAATCCCTGTACCAGCCTTCGAACTCGTGGCCGGCCTCGCAGCGGACGGTGTAACGGATCATCGCGCACCCTGTTTGCAGCAACGCCCATGCCGGGGCGTTTGCGCCTCATAGCATGCATTTAGGGCATGCATTTAGGGATTTTTGCGCGTCAACGGAAGGCCCGGCGGCGCGATGACCGAACCGGCGAAACCCGAACGAGCGAAACCCGAACCGGCCCTAGCGGCGCCCAGCCCCTGGGTGTCGCGCTTCCTGCCGCCGGCTCCGGCGGACGGCGGCCGTCTCCTGGACCTCGCAGCCGGCAAAGGGCGCCACACGAAGCTCGCCCGCGCGCGCGGCTGGCGGGTGACCGCCGTGGACCGGGAAACCGGCGCGCTGGCTGCCCTGGCCGCGGAAGACGAGGGCGTCGCCGCGCTGACGATGGACCTGGAGGCCGGCGACGCCGGCGCAACGGTCCGGGCCCTCGATTCGGCCGGACCGTTCGGCATCGTCATCGTCTGCAATTACCTGCACCGCCCGCTGCTGCCGCATCTGCCGGCGCTGCTGAAGCCGGGCGGGCGGCTGATCTACGAGACTTTCATGGTGGGCAACGAGGCCTGGGGCCGGCCGCGCAACCCGAATTTCCTGCTGCGGCACGGCGAACTGCCGTCGGTCTTCGAGGGCCGCCTGACGACGCTTGCCTTCGAGCAGGGCTACGAAGCGAACCCGTCGCCGCGCGTCGTCCAGCGCTATGCGGGCGAATCGGCCGGCACCGTTTGATCCGCGTTCCGCGCATATTAGTTCATCCGGGCGTTTGCCAAACCGGGCGGAGCGCTCGGCGCCGTAGCCGGCGTCCGCCTGCCGATCGATGGAGGAAGAAGACGATGGCTGTCAGAATTGGCGACGAGGCGCCGAACTTTACCGCCGACACGACCGAAGGCGAGATCACGTTCCACGACTATGTCGGCGACGGCTGGTGCGTGCTGTTCTCGCATCCCAAGGATTTCACCCCGGTCTGCACCACCGAACTGGGCAGCGTGGCGCGCCTGATGCCGGAATTCCACAAGCGCAACTGCAAGGTGATGGGACTGTCGGTCGATTCCGTCGAGGACCACAACGCCTGGAAGAACGACATCGAGGAAACCCAGGGCGCCGCGGTGACCTACCCGCTGGTCGGCGACACCGACATGACCGTGGCCAAGCTCTACGACATGCTGCACCCGAATGCGCGCGGCGAGGCGAAGGCGCGGACCGCGGCGGACAACGCCACCGTGCGTTCGGTCTTCATCGTCGGACCCGACAAGAAGGTGAAGGCGACCCTCACCTATCCGATGAGTTCGGGCCGCAATTTCAATGAAATCCTCCGACTGATCGATTCCTGCCAACTCACGGCGGCGCACCAGGTGGCGACCCCGGCCGACTGGCGGCACGGCGAGGAATGCATCATCGTGCCCGCGGTGTCCGACGAAGCCGCGAAGGAGAAGTATCCGGACGGCTGGCGCACGGAGAAGCCGTATCTGCGCTACGTTCCGCAGCCGTAGGGCATCCGGGCGGTCACCGATCCGGTCCGGCCGTTACCGGCGGCCGGACTTTTCTTTTCGCCGGCGCTCGCGCATGATCGCCGCGCCGCCGGCAGCGTCGCCGCGACGCGCCGGCCGGCCCATCCGGTGACGGCATGCTGAAGACCCGCATCATCCCCTGCCTGGACGTCAAGGACGGCCGCGTCGTCAAGGGCGTGAATTTCGTCGACCTGGTCGATGCCGGCGATCCGGTCGAGCAGGCGAAGCTCTACGACCGGGAAGGCGCGGACGAACTGTGCTTCCTGGACATCACGGCGAGCCATGAGAACCGCGACACGATCTACGACGTCGTCGACCGCACCGTCGCCTCCTGCTTCATGCCGGTGACCGTCGGCGGCGGCGTGCGCGAGGTCGAGGACATCCGCAAGCTGCTGCTCGCCGGCACGGACAAGGTCTCGATCAACACCGCCGCCGTGCACCGGCCGGAATTCGTTCAGGAAGCCGCCAACAAGTTCGGCAGCCAGTGCATCGTGGTCGCCATCGACGCCAAGCGCGCGGCGGATGGCCCGAACGCCGGCGGCTTCGAGATCTACACCCATGGCGGGCGCACGCCGACCGGCATCGAAGCCGTCGGCTGGGCGCGGCGCATGGCGGATTACGGCGCCGGCGAACTGCTGCTGACCTCGATGGACCGGGACGGCACCAAGGCCGGCTTCGACCTGGAACTGACCCGGGCGATCGCCGATGCGGTGCCGGTGCCGGTAATCGCGTCGGGCGGCGTCGGCACCCTCGACCATCTGGTCGAGGGCGTGACGCGGGGCCGCGCCTCGGCTGTCCTCGCGGCCTCCATCTTCCATTTCGGCACCTATACGATCGCCGAGGCCAAGGCCCATATGGCGGCGGCCGGCGTGCCGGTGCGCCCGCACCGTGCGGCCCCGGACGCGGCCCCGGAAGCGACGTTGGAGAAGGCAGCGGAGGCAGCGGCTTGAGCGAGCGCGACCCCCAGCGCGATATCCAAAGCGATACCCAAAGCAATGCAGGCGCCCGGCATGTGCTGGACGTCCTGTATGAAACCGTCGAGAGCCGGCGCGGCGCCGATCCGGCGTCGTCCTGGACCGCCCGGCTGCTCGCCGGCGGCGTTCCGGCCGTGGCGAAGAAGACCGGCGAGGAAGCGGTCGAGGCCATCCTCGCCGCCATGGCGGAAGATCCCGAGGCGCTGACCGCCGAGAGCGCCGACCTGCTCTATCACCTGCTGGTGCTGTGGGCGGCCTGCGGGGTGACGCCGGATCGGGTCTGGCGCGAACTGGAGCGGCGCGAAGGCACTTCGGGCCTTGCCGAGAAAGCCGCCCGGACCCCATAACGGCAAATCCGCACCACCGCGAGACCGGCCGGCCGATGAGCTACGATCCGAACAACATCTTCGCCAAAATCCTGCGCGGCGAGATTCCCTGCGACAGGGTCCACGAGAACGACCATGCACTGGCCTTCCGGGACATCAACCCCCAGACGCCGGTCCATGTCCTGGTCATCCCGAAAGGCGCCTATGCCGACCTGACCGACTTCGCGGCCAACGCCCCGGCCGACGAGATCGAGGGCTTCGTGCGCGCGCTCGGCGAGACGGCGCAGATGCTCGGCATCACGGACGGCGGCTACCGGGCGCTCACCAACATCGGCGAGCACGGGCTGCAGGAAGTGCCGCACTTCCACGTCCACCTGTTCGGCGGCCAGCCGCTGGGCCGCATGATCAAGCCGCCGGGGAAGTAGGGGGCGGGACAGGCTGACGGCCGCGGCGGACCTTGGCCCTGTCGAACTTGTCCGGCCATTCCCCGCGCGAAAGGTCCGGCGGGGTATCGGGATCGATATCGGGGTTTGCATCGGGTTCGGTCATCGTTCCCGTCCTTTTGCGTCGCTCCGCAGGTTTCTCTTCGTCGGTCATCGGACCTGTTACCCATGTAACCGGTCAGAACTGTTACCCATGTCCACGGTTGCTCAGGGGGAGGGGTATGCGGACCCTTTAGCGGCGCCGGTGTCGGATATCGGCGCGCCGGCAGACGACCCCTCCCCTGGCCCCTCCCCCAAGGGGAGGGGGATTAGGGCTGCAGCATCACGCCAGCGGCGGGGAAAGCCCGCGCCTAGTTATTCGGCGTTTCGCGCGGGGCGTATTTGTTGAGGATGCGCTGCAGCGTGCGCCGGTGCATGTTCAGCCGGCGGGCGGTTTCCGACACGTTGCGGTCGCACTGCTCGTAGACCCGCTGGATATGCTCCCAGCGCACCCGGTCGGCCGACATCGGGTTTTCCGGCGGGCCGGGCAGCGGCCGGTCGGTATTCAGCAGCGCCGCCTCGATCTGGTCGGCATCGGCCGGCTTGGGCAGATAGTCCACGGCGCCGGCCTTCACGGCGGCGACGGCGGTCGCGATGTTGCCGTAGCCGGTCAGCATGATGACCCGGCAGTCGGGCTTGACCTCGTGCAGGGCGGCCACGACGTCGAGGCCGCTGCCGTCGCCCAGGCGCAGGTCGATCACCGCGTAATCCGGCATTTCCGACTTGGCGCAGGCCACGCCCTGGGCCGCGCTTTCCGCCGCCACCACGTTGAAGCCGCGCCGCTCCATCGCCAGGATCAGGCGCTGCCGCAGGGGGCGGTCGTCGTCGACGACCAGAAGTTTTCCTTTACTGTCCTGCGTGTTCTCCGACACGTCCGGTCTCCGAAGTTGCGTGTTCGAGCTCCCGGCGCGGCCAGGTTATCCGAACGATGGCGCCGGCCCCCCACCAGTCCCACCAATCCTGATTGGCGAACCGGAGTGTGGCGCCCGTACGATTGAGCAGATTCTGGGCGATGAACACGCCCAGCCCCATATGCTCGCCTTCGCCGTCCGCACCGGCACGAGTCGAAACATAAGGCTCGCCGAGGCGGTCTAGCAAGTGCGCCGAAAATCCGGGGCCGTCGTCGATGATCTCGACGGTCACCGTTTCGTCGTCCCAGCGTGCCCGCAGGATGACTTCGGCCTCGGCGAACTGGGTGGCGTTCTGGATCAGGGTGCCGACGGCGCGGAGGAATTCCGGGCTGCGGGTCAGGACCGGCTCGGGGCTGCCGAGCGCCTCGCCGACCGGGCGGAAATCGTATGTCAGATTGACGGTCGCGGTCAGGTACGGCCGGGCGGCTTCGGCGAGCATGGTGCTGAGCGGCAGCCGGCTGTAGGGCTCGCCGCCCTCGGTCTCGGGCTGGCGGCTCAGCTCCATCAGAATTTCGCGGCAGCGGCCGGTCTGTTCCAGGATCAGCTCGACATCTTCGGCCATCGGGCTGCCGGGTTTCAGATCGTGGCTCAGCTCCTTTGCGGTGACCGCAATCGTCGCCAGCGGCGTGCCGAGCTCGTGGGCCGCCGCCGCCGCCAGCCCGCCGAGCGACGACAGGCGCTGCTCGTGTTCCAGCGCCACCTGCGCCGCATTCAGCGCATCCTGCATGCGCCGGCCTTCCTCGGCGACGCTGCCGACGAAGGCGGCGATGAACAGGCCGCCGATCACCAGCGCCTGCCAGACGCCGAGCACATAGAACACCGGTAGCTCGAGAAGCGGTTCCGGCCCGGGCAGCGGTTCGTACCGGAAGGCCAGCACGCTGATGCAGACCGCGACGAGCAGGCCGAGGCTGAGCGTGCTGATGCGCGACAGGACCGAGGCCGAGACCACCACCGAAGCCAGGAGCATCACGGCGAACGGATTTTGCAGGCCGCCGGTGAGATAGAGCAGCGTCGACAATTGCAGGATATCGTAGGTCAGCCAGAGCGCCGCGGACCGGTCGGAGAGCGTGCCGCTCATCGGCCGGGTCAGCGTGATGCCGATATTGACCGCCGCCGAGACTGCAACCGTCGCCAGGCAGGCGAGCAACGGCAGCGAATAGTTCAGCCCGAAATTGACGATCAGCACCGCCGCCAACTGTCCCCCGACAGCGAACCACCTTATGTAGACGAGCGTCCGCAGGCGCACCCGCCCCGGTTTCGGGGCGGTGAAGCGCTGGATCGCGGCGAGTTTGGATCTCATTGTCCGGCTGTCATGGCCCCTTCGGGGGCGAACTGCTTCCGGGGGCGAATTGCTTCCGGGCCCGACCGCCCGGAAGCAGGGTTCGGTAACGGGCCTCAGTACTGGCGAAGACAGGCGATGTTCGCAAGGCGATTGATGCAGTTTCCGGCGGCAGAGCGGTGAGCGTGGCCCGGGCCGAAGCGCCGCCCCCCGCCATACGGGTCTCCAAGCTGACCAAATCCTACGACGACGTGCTGGCCGTCAACCGCCTGTCGTTCAGCGTGGCGGAGGGCACGACGGCGGCGCTGCTCGGCGGCAACGGCGCGGGCAAGACCACGACGATCTCGATGATCCTGGGCCTGCTCCTGCCGACCAGGGGGCGGGTTTCGGTGCTCGGCATCGATATGCTGACGCATCGCTACGATGCCCTGCCGCGGATGAATTTCTCCTCGCCCTATGTCGACCTGCCCAAGCGCCTGACCGCGCGGGAGAACCTGAAGGTCTACGCCGGGCTCTACGGCATCGGGCGGGCGGCGCGCCGGATCGGCGAACTGGCCGAGGAGCTGGACCTGACCGCCTTCATGGACCGGCCGAGCGGCACCCTTTCTGCCGGGCAGCGGACCCGGCTGGCGCTCGCCAAGGCGCTGCTCAACGAGCCGGACGTCCTGCTGCTCGACGAACCGACCGCCTCGCTCGACCCGGACACCGGCGATCGGATCCGGACCTATCTCGAGACCTACCGGGATACGCGGCGCGCCACCATCCTGCTCGCCTCGCACAACATGGCCGAGGTCGAGCGCCTGTGCAGCCGGGTGATGATGATGCGCGCCGGCCGGATCGTCGACCAGGGCAGCCCGGCCGAGCTGATCCGCCGCTACGGCCGCGCCAATCTGGAGGATGTTTTTCTCGACATCGCGCGCAACCGACACCTTGCAGACCGGCATCCCGACCGGAAGGGCCCCGAACAAAAGGGTCCCGAACAAAAGGGCAGGGCGGCATGAGCGGGCGCGCCGCCGGCGCCGGGACCCGGGGCGCTTTCGCGACGTCGCGGCGCATCCGGGCGATGGTCCTGCGCTACGTCTATCTCTACCGCGGGTCGTGGCCGCGCATCCTGGAAATGGCCTACTGGCCGACCCTGCAGATGATCATGTGGGGCTTTCTCACGATCTTCCTGGCGAGCAAGTCCGGGTTTTTCGTTCAGGCCGCCGGGGTGCTGATCGCCGCCGTCCTGCTGTGGGACGTGCTGTTCCGCGCCTCGCTCGGCGTCAGCCTCTCCTTCCTCGAAGAAATGTGGTCACGCAATCTCGGCCACCTGTTCGTCAGCCCGCTCCGGCCCGGCGAATTCGTCGCCGCGCTGACGCTGATGTCGGCAATCCGCGTGCTGATCGGGGTGATCCCGGCCGCCCTGCTCGCGATCTGGCTCTACGCCTATTCGATCTTCGACATGGGGCTGCCCCTGATCGCATTCTTCGCCAACCTCCAGGTCATGGGCTGGTCGTTCGGACTGGTCGTGTGCGGCCTGCTGATGCGCTACGGCCTGGGCGCGGAGAGCATCGCCTGGTTCGCGATCTTCGCGGTCGCGCCGTTCAGCGCCATCTACTATCCCCTGTCGGTCATGCCGGACTGGCTGCAATGGATCGCCGGAATCCTGCCGTCGACCCATGTCTTCGAGGGGATGCGGGCGGTCCTGGTCGACGAGACCTTCCGGACCGATCTGCTGATTAACGCGCTCGCCCTGAACGCCGCTTATCTCACCGTATCGGTCCTCGTCTTCCTGCGCTTCTTCCGCTCCGCGCGCGAACGCGGCCTGATCCTGCAGATCGGGGAATAGCCGGCATCCCGGACACCGAGACGGGCTGGTCCTGTCGGCGCCGGGCGGGATAGCCTATAGTCCGGATCGAAGCGCCCGGCCGGCTCCGGCAGGCACGGTTCGAAGTGGGCCGGCCGGGCGCACATGAGGAAGCGGGACGATGAGCACCGACGATCCCAAGGGCGAGCGCGGCGACGATCCGGACTCCTGGCTCGGCCTGTCGCGGCGGAATGGCGGCGGCCCGCTTGAGGGCGGCGGCTGGTTCCGCGACTGCCGCAACGCCGCCATCGTCCTGACCGGCTGGCCGCTCGGCCGGCGCGGCGAGATCGGCCGGTCCGCCGCGGCGGACAGCCGCCGCGCCTTCGTCCCGGTCGGCCTGGCGCTCGGCTTGGCCGCCGCCGTGATCGGCTGGATCGCCGACGGCCTCGGGCTGCAAATCTTCGGCGCGGCCGTATTCGCCGCGGCTGCGCTCGTCATCCTGACCAACGCGCGGGCCGAAAGCGGCGCCGCCGCCGCGGCCGCCGACCTGGCCGCGACCGAAGCCGGCTCCGACCGGCGTTTCGCGCTGATCGCCGGCTGCGTCGGCGCCATCCTGCTCGCCCGCGTCGCCGGGCTGAGCGCCTTGGCGAGCCTCGCAGACATGCTGGCCGCGCTGATCGCCGCGCAGGTCCTGTCGGCCGCGATCATGGCGCTGGGGACGCTGCCCGGGACTGCCTACGCCGTCCGGGCCGACGAGAGCGACCCGCTGTTCGGCCCCCAACGCGATGGGGAGCACGACGGGGCCGGCAGCATCGTGCTGTGGGCCGGCGCCGCCGCAGCCCTGCTGCTCGCCATCCTGTTCCTCGGCGTGTGGACCGGCCTGCTGGCCTACGCGGCAGCCATGCTGGTTGCCGGGCTGGTCTGGGGCGCGGCGGAAATTTGCCGGATGCCGCGGGACCGGAATTTCCTGTACACGATCCGCATCAAGACGGAACTGGCGGTCGTCGTAACGGTGGTCGCCGTCAGCTGATGGAGCACGGGGCTTCTTGCATGAGCGTAACCGTAACCCGATGGTGGTGGGTCCGCCACGCGCCGGTCACCGACGACGGCGGCCGCTTCTACGGGCAGGCGGACCTGGAGGCCGATACCGGGGACTTCGCGGCCCACCGCGCGCTGGCCGAAGCGTTGCCGCCGGACGCGGTTTGGGTCTCCTCCCATCTCCGGCGCACCCACCAGACCGCGGCCGCCATCGGCGCGGCGGGCTATCCGCTGCCCGAGGTCGCGCATCACCGGGACCTGGCGGAGCAGCATTTCGGCGACTGGCAGGGCACGCCCCGCGCGCCGGCCTACGAGAAACACGGCGGCTTCTACGGGTTCTGGATGAGCGTCCTGGACAAGGCGCCGCCGAACGGCGAGAGCTTCAACGACCTGCGCCGGCGGATCGGCGCTGCGGTGCAGCGGCTGTCCGCCGCGCATCGCGGGAGGGACATCGTCGCGGTCGCCCACGGCGGGACGATCCGGGCAGCGCTCGTCGGCGCCTTCGACCTGCCCTCGGCGATGGCGCTGAGCCTGACCATCGGCAACAGTTCCCTGACCCAGATGGACCTGGTCGAAGAGCCGGGCCGGCGCGCGCGCTGGATGCTGAACCTGCTCAACGGCTACGGCGTTGCCGGATTGCGCTGACGCCGGGCCGGCAGCCGCTATCGAATCCGTGAATGCCGATGATGCGTCATATCGGTTGTGCAGGGCACCGCAGCGTGGTTTGTTGCAGTGCAACAGGGAGGCCCGGCGGCGCGGCGCCCCGGAAGTTCGGGATCTGAAACAACGGCGGCCGGGAGCCGCATCGCTCATGCTCTACGCCCTGTACGACTGGCAGCTTGCCGCCTTTGCCCCGATGCGCACGATGGCGGTCGCCGGCCGGAGCTTCCTGACCAACCCGGATTTTCCGTTCACCGAGAGCCGGTTTTTCCGCGGCGTCGCCGCCGGCTGCGAACTGTTCGAGCGCGTGACCCGGCGCTACGAGAAGCCGGCCTGGGGCCTGGACCGGACGCAGATCGGCGGCGCACCCGTTGCGGTGACGGAGGAGATCGTCGAGGCCCGGCCACACTGCAACCTGCTGCATTTCCGGCGCGACGCGGGCGCCTGCGCGGCGGGCGACGATCCAAAAGTTCTGGTCGTCGCGCCGATGTCGGGCCATCACGCCACTTTGCTGCGCGGCACGGTCGCCGCCCTGCTGCCGGATCACGACGTCTACATCACCGACTGGATCGACGCCGGCCGGGTACCGGTCTCCCAGGGCCGGTTCGATCTCGACGATTATGTCGACCACGTTATCGCCTTCCTGCAACGGCTCGGCCCCGGGGCCCATGTCGTTGCGGTGTGCCAGCCCTCGGTGCCGGTGTTGGGCGCGGTTTCCCTGATGGCGGCGGCCGGCGACCCCTGCCGGCCCGCATCCATGACGCTGATGGGCGGGCCGGTCGATACGAGGATCAACCCGACGAAGGTCAACGAATTCGCCAAGCGGCACAGCCTCGGCTGGTTCGAGCGCTCGGTCATCACCCGGGTGCCGTTCGGCTACGAAGGATTCAACCGGCGGGTCTATCCCGGCTTCCTCCAGCTCACCGGCTTCATGTCGATGAATTTCGACCGCCATTTCGGCGCGCATCTCAAGCTGTACGAGCATCTGATCCGGGGCGACGGCGACAGCGCCGAAGCGCACCGCAAATTCTACGACGAATACATGTCGGTGATGGACATGACGGCGGAGTTCTACCTCCAGACCGTCGATGTCGTGTTCCGGCAACACGCCCTGCCCAGGGGCGAATGGGTCTCGCGCGGTCGCCGGGTCGAGCCCGCCGCGATCGAAAGCACCGCCCTGCTGACCGTGGAGGGCGAACTGGACGACATCTCCGCGGTCGGCCAGACCCGGGCCGCCCACGACCTGTGCACCGGCATCCCGCCGGACCGCCGCCATCACATCCTGCAGCCGGATGTCGGCCACTACGGCATCTTCAACGGCCGCCGCTGGCGCGAACTGATTGCGCCGCAGGTCCGCGACTTCATCCGCGCCGCCCACGTCCCGAACGCCGGGGCCGGGCGTTCGCCTGCCCGAAGCGTGGGCCGCCCGTTTGCGCCATGACCGATTGCCTGACGCTCGACGCCGCCGGACTGCCGGTGACGGTGGGCGTGCGGCGCAGCGCCCGGGCGCGGCGCATCCTGCTGCGCATCGACCGCAACGCGCGCAGGGCCGAACTGGTGCTACCGCCGGGCGCGTCGGTCGCCGAGGGCCGGGCCTTCGCCGAAAAGAAGGCGCTGTGGCTGCGCAACCGGCTGGCGCTGCTGCCGGATGCCATTCCGTTCGAACCCGGCGGGACGGTACCTGTCCTCGGGCGGGACCGCCTGCTGGTCCATGACCCGGAGGCGCGCGCCGGCGTCGTGCTGGACGGCGGCCGGCTCATCGTTTCGGGCGCACGCGAGTTCTTCGCCCGCCGGCTGGGCGACTGGCTGAAGCACGAGGCCCGGCGCCGGATCGCCGCACTGGCGCACGACAAGGCCGCCCGCATCGGCCGGACGGTGGCGCGGGTTTCCGTGCGCGACCAGCAGAGCCGCTGGGGCTCGTGCAGCACGACGGGCACTCTCAGCTTCTCGTGGCGGCTGATCCTCGCGCCGGCCGGGGTGCTGGATTACGTGGTCGCTCACGAGGTCGCCCACCTGGCGGAGCCGAACCATTCGGACCGCTTCTGGCGCCTTGTCGATACGCTGACAGATCACACCGAATTCGGCCGGGCCTGGCTGCGCAGCCACGGCCCGCGCCTGCACGCATACGGCGCAGGCTGACCGGAGCGGCAGGACACGCATCGGATAGCGCCGGCGGCCGGCCTGTTCCAATCTTTGTCCCGACCCGCTAATGGGCCCGCTAAAGGGCCCGCAGGACAGGATGCGACCATGAACGACCGAGCAGCCGCCCAAATTTCAGCACGGCATTCCGCACATCCTCCGGCGGCGTCTCCGCCGGCGCTACAGGACCGGCGTATCGAGCAGGCCTGCCGCTTCATCGACGGGTTCGACGACGGCGTGCCGACCCTGCGCCAGATCGCCGACCATGTCGGCCTCAGCCCGGCCTGGCTCCAGAAACGCTTCAGCGAGGCGCTCGGCGTGTCGCCGAAGCAGTATGCCGACCAGCGCCGGCGCGAGCGGCTGAAATCCCTGCTGCGCGAGGGCGACGAGGTAACCGGCGCGCTCTACGAGGCCGGCTACGGCTCGTCCAGCCGGCTCTACGAATCCTCGGACGCCACTCTCGGCATGACGCCCGCCACCTACCGCAGGGGCGGCGCCGGCGCGCGCATCGCCTGGACGGTGGCGCCCTGCGCCCTCGGCCTGCTGCTGGTCGCCGCCACGGAGCGGGGCATCTGCTTCGTCGCCTTCGACGACGGCGAAGCGGCCCTCACGGCCGAGTTGCGCGCCGAGTTCCCGCACGCCGAGATCATCCCCGACATCGGCATCCTGGAGGCCTGGACCGCCGAGGTGCTGCGCCGGGTCGAGGGCCGGCCGCCGCGCGAGACCCTGCCCCTCGACGTCCGGGCGACGGCGTTCCAGCAGCGGGTCTGGCGGGCGCTCACCGAAATTCCACAGGGCGAGACCCGGACCTACAGCGAGATCGCGCGCAGCCTGGGCAAGCCCGCCGCGCAGCGCGCCGTCGGCCGGGCCTGCGCCACCAACCCGGTCTCCATCGTCATCCCCTGCCACCGCGCCAAACGCAGCGACGGCGGCCTCGCCGGCTACCGCTGGGGCGTCGCGCGGAAGGAGGCGCTGATCGAGGCGGAACGGGCGGGGGGTTGAGGCCGTGTCCTAGAACGACCGACCCTTCGATACGCCCCGGCCGGGGGCCGGGGCTACTCAGGGTGAGGGGAAGGGGGAAGCTCGAACACCATTCCCCTCATCCCGAGTAGGCGCGCCAGCGCCGTATCGAAGGGCCGTATCGAGGGGCGGACTGTAGCGTTAGCCCTGCTGCCAACCTTCCGCCATCTCCACAACCTCAGCAGGTGACAGCCCCTTCTCCCGCAGGCTGCGGATCGTCAGGGACCGGTCGCGCTTGGCGAAGCGTCTGCCGTGTTCGTCGAGCAACAGCGGATGGTGGAGGTAGCGCGGCGCCGGCAGGCCGAGGATCGCCTGGAGCAGCCGGTGGACATGGGTGGCGGCGAACAGGTCGGCGCCGCGCACGATCAGGGTGACGCCTTGCCATGCGTCGTCCACCGTCACCGCAAGATGGTAACTGGTCGGGACGTCCTTGCGCGCGAGGACGACATCGCCGAAGACCGCCGGATCGGCTGTAACATCGCCCGCCGCCTCGTCGCGCCAGATCAAGGCGCCGAACCGGCCGGCGGCCGCCGCCGTATCGAGCCGCCAGGCATGGGGTTCGCCGCGTTCGATCCGCGCGTCGGTCTCCGCGACCGGGAGACCGCGGCAGGTCCCCGGATAGAGTACGCCTCCCATCGGATCGGGTGGGCCGTGGGGCGCGCCGCCGGCGGCCTCGATCTCACGGCGGATGTCCGCCCGGGTACAGAAGCAGGGATAGGCGAGGCCCCGTTCCCGGATCGCCGCGAGCGCCGCCCGGTAGCGGTCGAAATGGTCCGACTGGCGCAGCACCGGCCGCTCCCACTCCAGGCCGAGCCAGGCGAGGTCCTCGAAAGTCGCCGCCTCGTATTCCGGCCGGCAGCGCCCGATGTCGATATCCTCGATGCGCAGCAGGAAGCGCCCGCCCCCATCACCGTCCCGGGCGCGGCGCCAGGCCTGCCAGGCGGACCAGGCATGGCCGAGATGGAGATGGCCGGTCGGGCTCGGCGCGAAACGGGTGACGGGCGAAATGCGGGCTCTCCTTTCCCGGCGTCCTGCATGCCCATTGGCGGCGGCCGGTGCGCGCGGTTATAGCAGAGCCATGCGCGAACTGACCGAGCAAAGCCTGATCGCCGGGCTGGACGAAACGGCCCGGCGCTGCCCGGCCGTGGCGCGGGCGCTTGCCGAGGCCGGCTATCCGGAACTGCGCCGGCGCGAGCCCGGTTTCGCCGCCCTGCTGCGCGCCATCGTGGGCCAGCAGCTTTCGGTCGCCAGCGCCGGCGCGATCTGGGGCCGGCTCGAAGACGCGGTCCGCCCGCTGACGCCGGAGGCGCTGGCCGCGCTCGACGATGCAACCCTGCGCGCCCTCGGCCTCAGCGGGCCGAAGACCCGCTATGCCCGGGCGCTCGCCGAAGGATGCGCCTCGGGCGCGCTCGATCTCGACCGGCTGGAGGGGCTGCCGGACGAAGACGCGATCGCCGCCCTTGTCGCGGTCAAGGGCATCGGCCGGTGGACGGCGGAAGTTTATCTCCTGTTCGCGCTGGGCCGGCGCGACGTGCTGCCGGCCGGCGACCTGGCGCTGCTGACCGCGGCGCAGCGCCTGTTCGGCCTGCCCGAACGCCCGGCGCCGGGCGGGCTCCTGGAGCGCGCCGAAATCTGGCGGCCCTGGCGCGGCGCGGTCGCCCATCTGCTGTGGCGCTATTTCAGCGAAACCCGCCCCGCCCGCCGGAGCGGCGGCGAGAGCCTTCCCGTCTAGGGCGGGTCGTGTCCCGGTCTGACGCGCGGCGACGGACCGAACCCGTTCGTTCCCCGCCGTTTCGGCCGGGACGCTACCGGCGGTTTCGCCGGGTTGCGCCCGCCGGCCTCAGCCGATAGACAGTGCGGCGATGAAACCCGCACCCGCAACATTTTGGGGAACGGTTCGGCGATTGTCACCGATCCGTCACGGACGGCCGGGCGGCGCGCCGGCAACCGGATAGCCCGGCGCCCCCGAATCGGATAGCCCGGCGACCAGAACCGGCAGGATCGACGAAACGCCATGACCGTAGCGCTGAACGCCTGCCCTGCCCTGGTCCTGAACGCGGATTTCCGGCCGCTCAGCTATTTCCCCCTGTCGCTCTGGTCGTGGCAGGAGGCGATCAAGGCCGTCTTCCTCGACCGGGTGATCGTCCTGTCGGAATACGACCGCACCGTGCGCTCGCCGTCGGTCGAGATGGCGCTGCCGAGCGTGATTTCGCTCAAGCAGTATATCCCGGCGAACCGGCGGCCGGCCTTCACGCGCTTCAACGTGTTCCTGCGCGACAGGTTCACCTGCCAGTATTGCGGCGTTCCCGGTTCGACGCAGGAACTGACGTTCGACCATGTCATCCCGCGGTCGCGCGGCGGCCGGACGCAGTGGGAGAACATCGTCACCGCCTGCGCGCCCTGCAACCTGCGCAAGGGCAACCGGGTGCCGAAGGAAAGCGGCATCCGGCCCCGGCGCGCGCCCCGGATGCCGACCAACCACTATCTGCAGAACAACGGCCGCAGCTTCCCGCCCAACTTCCTGCACGAGAGCTGGGCGGACTACCTCTACTGGGATACCGAGCTGGAAGCGGATTAGGCTCCAGCCCGATACCGTCAATTCGAACTTTTTTCGGTTCGGGCGGCCCCTCCGACAAGCTCAGGGCGGCCCCCTCGATACGGCCCCCTCGATACGGCGCTGGCGCGCCTACTCGGGATGAGGGGTTGGTAATTCTTCAGAGACTCAGCCCCCTTTCCCCTCACCCTGAGTAGCCCCGGCCCCCGGCCGGGGCGTATCGAAGGGCTCCCTCAGCGGCCGTCGTCCTTTTCGTGGAGGCCCCAGATTGCCGTGCGCCGGACCCAGCCGGTATGGCCTTCGGCGGAAATCCGGCACCAGGCGCCGGTGCATTTCTCGAGCCGGGCGATCGCGCCGGCTTCGGCCCTGGCGACGGCGGCGGACGCATCCTGCGGCCCGTTGCGCAGCAGGACGGTCTGGGCCTCGATCAGCACGGTGCGCCGGCCCATCAGGTTGCTGACATGGATCCAGCCGACCGTGCCCCAGCGGTCGCGCACCCGCCGCCAGGTATCGAGGTCGCGGATCACCTCGACCGGGAGGCCGCGCCGCTTGTAGACCCACTCGATCGGGTATTTCCGGCCGGGGCCGGTGCGCAGGTTGACCGTACCGAAGCGCAGCGAGACAAAACGCGGCACCTTCAGCTTCGAGGCCTGGGCCGGCCGCGCGCCGAACGGACCCGCCCCAAACGGCCCTGGGCCGAACGGCCCCGGAAGCGCCAGCGCGAGCGCGGCGAGCAGGGCGCAGACACAGGCGAGGCGGCGCACAGTCATGGCCGCGGTATGCGATCCGCGGCAACCCGCGTCAAGCGGCAGGCCGCTGCACGCTGGACATCGCCATGGCCCCTTGATACCCACAATCTTCGGCGGCTGAGGCACGGCCTGATTCGCCCCGCCGGATGAAACGAGGAGCGCCATGGCGCAGGAAAAGCCGGTCGTCGTCGTGACCCGCAAGCTGCCGGACCCCATCGAGACCCGCATGATGGAGCTGTTCGACACGCGCCTGAACCGGGACGACCAGCCGATGGCGGGCGCCGAGCTGATCGAGGCCTGCAAGATGGCCGACGTGCTGGTGCCGACCGTGACCGACAGGATCGACAAGGGCATCATGGCCCAGGCCGGCCCGCGGCTGCGCCTGATCGCCTCCTTCGGCACCGGCGTCGACCATATCGATCTCGCCACGGCGCGCGAACGCGGCATCACGGTGACCAACACGCCCGGCGTGCTGACCGAGGACACGGCGGACATGACGATGGCGCTGATCCTCGCCGTGTCGCGCCGGGTCGCCGAGGGCGAGCGGCTGATGCGCTCGGGCGAATGGAAGGGCTGGGGCCCGACAACCATGCTCGGCCACCGGATCTGGGGCAAGCGCCTGGGCATCCTGGGCATGGGCCGGATCGGCCGGGCGCTGGCGCGCCGCGCCCGGGGCTTCGGCCTGTCGGTGCATTATCACAACCGGCGGCGCCTCGACGCGGCGACGGAAGGCGAACTCGAAGCGACATTCTGGGAGAGCTTCGACCAGATGCTCGCCCATATGGACATCCTGTCGGTCAACTGCCCGCACACGCCGGCGACCTATCACCTGCTGTCGGCGCGGCGCCTCAAGCTGCTCAAACCCCACGCCATCGTGGTCAACACGGCGCGCGGCGAGGTGATCGACGAGAATGCGCTGACCCGGATGCTGGCCAACGGCGAGGTCGCCGGCGCCGGACTGGACGTGTTCGAGCACGAGCCTGCGGTCAATCCCAAGCTGCTCGGCCTCGACAATGTAGTGCTGCTGCCGCACATGGGTTCGGCGACGATCGACGGCCGGATCGACATGGGCGAGAAGGTCATCGTCAACATCAAGACCTTCGTCGACGGCCACAAGCCGCCGGACCGGGTGATCGAAGCGCTGGTCTAGCCCGGCCGGGGACGAACGGCTCCCGCACCGCCCCCGGGGCCCGGCCGCTCAGGCGGCGAGAGCGCGGGCTTCGCTAAAATTTCCGATCCACTCCTTGACCCATTCGACACCGTCGTCTTCGGGGATCGTGCCGGAACTGGCGTCGTGGGTGAAGATCGTGCCGATCCGTGCGGCGCCGCACTCTTCGAGCGCCTTGTCGAACCGCTTGCCGCCGAAATTGAACGTATCCGAATAGGTCATGTCGCCGAGCGAGAAGACGCCGTAGCGCACGGCGCTCAGGTCCGGCTTGTCCTGGACCAGCCCCTCGTAGAGCGCCATGGCGTTGTCCGGCACGTCGCCCTGGCCGTAGGTCGAGGACACGATCAGGAAATCGCCACCGCCGTCGAACACCGAGATGTCGAGATCGTCCATCGCCTCGACCTCGACCTCATGGCCGAGTTCGGCGAGCGCATCGCACATCTCCTCCGCCACCATTTCCGCGGTGCCGGTCATCGTACCGACGAGAATTTTCAGTTCCACGACCGTTGCTCCAACATGTCTTCGATGTGCCGGCCTCCGGCGGGCGGGCCTGCGCTGTCCAGGCCGCTGTCCCGATCGCTGTCCGGGCCGATCCCGCCGGTGTGCAGCCGGGCGGCGAACGATGCGCAACATAGAACCGATACATCTTGATTTCAAGCATTATATTGCATATACTCTGGCCAGACTCCGATACCGGTTCCGTATCATGGATATTTCCGCTCAATCCTCCGACGCCCGGCCCGACCCGGAAGCGCAGGACCGCACGACGCCGGACGTTTTCCTGACCCGGCTGGGCGAGCGTGTCCGGGCGGCCCGTGCGCGCCGCGGCATGTCGCGCCGGATCCTGTCCCGCGCCTCAGGCGTGTCGGAACGCTATCTGGCCCAGCTCGAGGCCGGCAAGGGCAATATTTCGATCGCCCTGCTGCGCAACGTCGCCGGCGCGATGAGCGTGCCGCTGGCCGACCTGGTGCGCGAAGGCGCCGAACGGCCGGTCGACCTGACGTTGCTCATCCGCAAGCTGGAACGCCTGCAACCCGATGACCTGGCGCACGCCAATCGTCTGCTGACCGATGCGCTCGGCCTGGGCAAGCGGGCGGACCGGATGGACCGGATCGCGCTGACCGGCCTGCGCGGCGCCGGCAAATCGACGCTCGGCGCAGCGCTGGCGCAGCGCCAGGGTGTGCCCTTTATCGAAATGGCGCGCGAGGTTGAGCGAACGGCGGGCATGCCGGTCGACCAGATATTCGACCTGTCCGGCCAGGCCGCCTATCGCCGCTACGAGCGCCGGGCGCTCGAAGATGCGCTGGCGGCACATGCCGAATGCGTGATCGCGACCGGCGGCAGCATCGTTTCGGAGCCGGAAACCTACGAGCGGCTGCTCGAGGAGTGTTTCACCGTCTGGCTGCAGGCAACGCCGGAGGACCATATGCGCCGGGTGCGCGAACAGGGCGACACCCGCCCGATGGAGAACAGCGGCGAGGCGATGGCCGATCTGGAGCGCATCCTCGAGACGCGGCACGCCCTCTACGCGCGGGCGGACGTCACGCTCGACACCTCGCACCGTTCGGCGGAAGCGGCGTTGAACGCCCTTGGCCTGGCGCTGAACGATGCGCGGCGAAACATCGAATAATATTGCTTGCATCGAGAATATTATGCATTATATTGCATAGATCGGACCGAACAACCCGCCGCGTACGGAACGGCTGTGCCGGGGAGCGACCATGACCGAGAACATCGTGCTGTATGACCGGGCGCCCGGCGACTACAAACACTGGTCGATCGATATCGACGGCGACGTCGCGCGGCTGACCCTGGACGTCGCCGAGGACGGCGGGCTGAAGCCCGGCTACACGCTGAAGCTGAATTCCTACGACCTGGGCGTGGACATGGAACTGTCCGACGCCCTGCAGCGCATCCGCTTCGAGCATCCGTCGGTCAAGGTGGTGGTCGTCACCAGCGGCAAGGACCGGGTGTTCTGCGCCGGCGCCAACATCAACATGCTGTCCTCGTCCGAGCACTGGTGGAAGGTGAATTTCTGCAAATTCACCAACGAGACCCGCAACGGCCTCGAGGACATGTCGGAAGCCTCCGGCCTGAAATCGCTCGCGGCGGTCAACGGCGCCTGCGCCGGCGGCGGCTACGAACTGGCGCTCGCCTGCGACGAGATCGTGATGGTCAACGACCGCTCCTCCACCGTCAGCCTGCCGGAAGTGCCGTTGCTCGGCGTGCTGCCCGGCACCGGCGGCCTGACCCGGGTGACCGACAAGCGCAAGGTGCGCCGCGACCTGGCCGACGTGTTCTGCACCACCTCCGAAGGCGTGCGCGCCGACCGGGCCAAGGCGTGGAAGCTGATCGACGATTATGCGCCGCCGGCCGCATTCGACGAACTGGTCGCCGGCCGGGCGAAGGCGCTGGCCGCGCGGTCCACCCGCCCGGACGGCGCGACGGGCGTGAAACTGACCCCGCTGGACCGCCGGATCGACGACGACGGCTACCGGTACGAATTCGTCGACGTGGCGCTCAACTCGGCCGACCGGACCGCGACGCTGACGGTGCGCGGCCCGGCTGGCGCGCCGCCGGCGACGGCCGCGGAGATCGAGGCCGCGGGCGCCGGCTGGTGGGCCCTGCAGATGACGCGCGAACTGGACGACGCGATCCTGATGCTGCGCACCAACAACATCGACATCGGCCTGTGGCTGCTGCGCGCCGAGGGCGACGCCGCGGCGATACTCGCAGCCGGGAGGTCGTTGCTCGACAACCGGGACAACTGGTTCGTCAACGAGACGATCCAGTATCTCAAGCGGACGCTGGCGCGCCTCGACGTCTCCTCGCGCAGCCTGTTCGCCATCGCGGACACCGGCACGACCTTCGCCGGGATCCTGGCCGAACTGCTGCTCGCCGCCGACCGCTCCTACATGCTGGACGACCAGGAGGAGCCGGAGAACTCGCCGGCCATCCTGCTGGACGAAACGAATTTCGGCCTGTTCCCGATGCCGAACGGCCTGACCCGGATCGCGGCGCACTACCAGGAGGACGCCGCCGCCGAGGCCGATGCCCGCGCGAGGATCGGCGAGCCCATCGGTCCCGAAGACGCGGCAGCCCTCGGCCTCGTCACCTTTGCGCCGGACGAGTTGGACTGGGAAGACGAGGTGCGCCTCGCGATCGAGGAGCGCGCCAGCCTGTCGCCCGATGCGCTGACCGGCATGGAGGCCAGCCTGCGCTTCGGCGGCCGGGAAACCATGGCCACCAAGGTGTTCGGCCGGCTGACCGCCTGGCAGAACTGGATCTTCATCCGGCCCAACGCGGTCGGCGACCAGGGCGCGCTCAAGCTCTACGGCACCGGCACCAAACCCAGCTTCAAATGGCAGCGCGTGTAGCGCCGCCGATCACGCTACCGGGCGCACCGCCTGTCGCGGCGACGGCCATACCGGACATCCAGCCCCGAGGACCCCGTTCATGTCGATCAACTACGCCGAGAAGATTCCCAACAACGTCGACCTCAGCGCCGACCGCCAGCTCCAGCGCGCGCTGGAGCGCTGGCAGCCCGCCTTCCTCAACTGGTGGGGCGAGATGGGCCCGGACGGCGACTTCCAGGCCCGGGACGTCTACCTGCGCACGGCGACCTCGGTCGACGCCAAGGGCTGGGCGACCTACGGCCACGTCAAGATGCCGGACTACCGCTGGGGCATCTTCCTGGCCGACAGGACGGAGGACCGCACCATCGGCTTCGGCGACAATTTCGGCCAGCCGGTGTGGCAGCAGGTGCCGGGCGAGTTCCGCTCCGACCTGCGCCGCCTGATCGTCACCCAGGGCGATACCGAGCCGGCCTCGGTCGAGCAGCAGCGCATGCTCGCCTACACCTGCCCGTCGCTCTACGACATGCGCAACCTGTTCCAGGTCAACGTCGAGGAAGGCCGGCACCTCTGGGCCATGGTCTACCTGCTCCACGCCCATTTCGGCCGCGACGGCCGCGAGGAGGCCGAGGACCTGCTGGAGCGCCATTCCGGCGACGTCAACAATCCGCGCATCCTGACGACCTTCAACGAGCCGATCGACGACTGGATGTCGTTTTTCAGCTTCACCTATTTCACCGACCGGGACGGCAAGTTCCAGCTCAAGATGCTGGCCGAGAGCGCCTTCGATCCGCTGTCGCGCACCTGCCGCTTCATGCTGACCGAGGAAGCCCACCACATGTTCGTCGGCGAGACCGGCCTCGGCCGGGTCATCCGGCGGGCGCTGGAGGTCATGCAGGAGCTGAACACCGACGACCCGCAGCGCATTCGCGACCACGGCGCGATCGATCTCGGCCTGGTCCAGAAATACATCAACTACTGGTACTCCTCCTCCCTCGACCTGTTCGGCGCCGACCGCTCGACCAACGCCGCGGCCTATTTCGCCAACGGCCTCAAGGGCCGCCCGGACGAGGACCGGTTCGAGGATCATCTGGAAGCCGACACGCTCTACCGCATCGAAGAGCCGACCGAAGACGGCGCCGGCGTACAGGAAATCGAAATCCCGACGCGCAACGCCATGAACCTGGTCGCCCGCAAGGGCTATTCCAATGACTGCGATATCGGCATCACGCGCTGGAACCGGATGATCCGGAAGGCCGGGGTCGATCTCCAATTCAGCCTGCCGTCGGACCGCTTCCGCCGGACGGTCGGCCCCTTCGCCGGCTTCCATTTCGCGCCCGACGGCACGCCGGTCTCGAAGGAGGCCTACGAGAGCCGGATAAACGACTGGATCCCGTCGGAGGCCGACCGGGCCCACATCAAGAGCCTGATGAAACAGGTGACCGCGCCGGGCCGGATGGCCGGCTGGATCGCCCCGCCCGACCGCGGCATCAACAACAACCCGGTCGACTACGAGTATGTGAGGCTGTAGGGCCCATTCGGTTTGGCTGGACTCGTAGCGCGGTGTTCCTCGCCGCGAAGTTCCCCTGTTTCCGTCATTTCGTCCGGAGCGCTGCACCCCTTTCCGTCATTTCGACCGAGCGAAGCGAGCGGAGAAATCTTTCAGGCACGGCGCTCCGGACCTTGACGGCACGGGTGAAGGATTTCTCCGCTGCGCGGCTGACGCCGCTCCGGTCGAAATGACGGGAGGGGCCGCGTATCGAAGGACGGGCAGATTCCCGCGCGCGGCCCATCTTGTCAGCACTCCCGCCAGAACGCTGCTAAATCCTTGATATTGTTGAATTAATGCCCGTCTGGTAAGCTTGCACCATTGGTACGGCAAGCGGGGAGGACGGCATGGGCACGAACCTGGGATCGCGCAGCCCGCCGGCCGCGTCGGGCCTGCTGCGACAGTTGCAGGGCCACCGGCTGACCACCGCCGAGATCATCTACCGCCTGCCCGATCATCCCGCCCTGTTGCAGACCTATGTCTGGCAGGGTCTGGACATCGCGCCGCGCTTCCCGAAGCTGCACCGGTTCCTGTGTTTCTGGGAGGAGAATTTGGAGGGCGCGCTGCATGTCGTGCGCGTGGCGTCCCGGCAGCTGGTCCGGCCGGCGGAGTTCCGCTTCGTCGACGGCGTGCTCCGGCTGAACTGACGCGACCGGCCGGACCGGACGCCCGATCGTTTGCCCGTCCCGGCCGCCTCGCAATCGGCGGGGCCGGCGAAGGGGCTAACAAAGGGGCTTCACAAGACAGGCGCGCACGCACTAGCTTGCCAGCCGCGCGCCATCCGGCACGAGAACGATTTCAACGGCGAATTGACAGGATGACGCTCCGCGTCGCGATCGTCGGCTCCGGGCCGAGCGGATTTTACACGGCCGATTCCCTGCTGCGCTCGGTAGAAGCGGTCGAGATCGACTTTATCGAGAAGCTGCCGACGCCCTACGGGCTGATCCGCGGCGGCGTGGCGCCGGACCATGCCAAGACCAAGAACGTCGCGCGGTCCTACGAGAAGACGGCGGGCGACCCGCGGGTCCGCTATTACGGCAACGTCACGCTCGGCACAGATATCGGCCTCGATGCGCTGCGCGGCATGTACGATGCCGTCGTGCTCGCGACCGGCGCCGCTATCGACCGCAGCCTCGGCATTCCCGGCGACGACAAGGCCGGCGTGCTCGGCGTTGCCGCCTTCGTCGGCTGGTACAACGGTCATCCGGATTTCCGCGATCTCGACCCGCCGCTCGATACCGGGGCGGTTGCCGTGATCGGCGTCGGCAATGTCGCTGTCGACGTCGCCCGGGTGCTGACCAAGACGCCGGACGAAATGGCGGCGACCGACCTCACCGACTATGCCGCCGCGGCGATCCACGCCGCGCCGATCCGCGACGTCTACATGTTCGGGCGGCGCGCCGCCCACCACGCCAAGTTCAGCAATGTCGAGCTGCGCGAGATGGGCCAGCTGGAGGACAGCGCGCCGGTCCTCGACCCGGCCGAGGTGCCGGAGGACGTGCCGGAGGATGCCGCCGCGACGATGAGCGACCGGGACCTGCGCATGATCCGGCGCAACCTGGCGACCCTGCGCGACTTCTCCGGCATGGCGCCGGGCGGCCGGGCCAAGCGGGTGCATTTCCGCTTCTGCGCCAGCCCGGTCGAGATCCTCGGCGGCGACCGGGTCGAGGGCATCCGGATGGAGCGGACGCGGATTGAGGGCGGCCGGGCGGTCGGCACCGGCGAGACCTTCGACATCGCCTGCGGGCTGGTGATTCCGGCGATCGGCTACTTTTCCGAACCGGTCGACGGCGTGCCCTTCGACGGCGGCCGGAGCCGCAACAGCGACGGGCGGATCGAGCCCGGCCTCTATGCCGTCGGCTGGATCAAGCGCGGCCCGTCCGGCGTGATCGGCTCCAACAAGCCGGACGGCGCGACCGCGGCGGAGCAGATCGCCGGCGATTGCGGCAACGGGTCCGGCAAACCCGGCCGCCGGGCGCTGGAAAAGCATCTGCAAGCCCACAATATCCGCTATGTGCCGTTCGACGACTGGAAGCGGATCGAGGCCGCCGAAGAGGCCGCCGCGACACCGCCGGCGCCGCGCCGCAAGTTCGGCCGGGTCCCGGAAATGCTGGCCGTGCTGGATCGGCCGGCGGCCGGAGCGGAAAATTGATTTAGGTATGAAATATTTGGATGACTGATTGTTCGGGACTTTAACGATCGGCTGCGCCCCGCTATAAGCGGCAGGCGCGAAGACGTTCGGGGCAGGCCGGAAACCGCCGGCGGACCCGCAGGACAGAAGGAGAGAGCCGATGGATGGCGGCTCGGTCGTATCGGACGAAGCCGGTAACGAACTCGAAAGCGCGGTCGTCCGTTTCGCCGGCGATTCCGGCGACGGCATGCAGCTCACCGGCACCCAGTTCACGCAGGCCACCGCGATGGCCCGCAACGATCTCGCAACCTTCCCGGACTTTCCGGCCGAGATCCGCGCCCCGGCCGGGACGACCTTCGGCGTCTCGGCCTTCCAGATTCATTTCGGCTCGCGCACGATCCGGACCTCGGGCGACGCGGTCGACGTGCTGGTCGCCATGAACCCGGCGGCGCTCAAGACCAATCTGGGCGACCTGCGCAACGGCGGGCTGGTCATCGTCGATACCGGCGCCTTCACGGCGCGCAACCTGAGCAAGGCCGGCTTTGGGGAAAATCCGCTGGAGGACGGCTCCCTCGAAGGTTACCGCAAGCTCGAAGTCGACATGACCCGCATGACGGTCGAGGCGGTGAAGCCGTTCGGCCTGGGCAACAAGGATGCACAGCGCTGCAAGAATATGTGGGCGCTCGGGCTGGTCGACTGGCTGTTCGGCCGCGACCGATCGATCAACGAAGAGTGGCTGAAGCAGAAGTTCGCCCGCAAGCCGGACATTGCCGATGCGAACATCGCGGCGCTCAATGCCGGACACGCCTTCGGCGAAACCGCCGACATGGCGCGCGAATTCGGCAGCTTCGTGGTGCCGCCGGCGGATATCGCGCCGGGCACCTACCGGGCGCTGACCGGCGCCGAGGGCGTGGCCATGGGCCTGGTCGCCGGCGCGCGGCTGGCCGGCCTGCCGCTGCTGTTCACCGGCTATCCGATCACGCCCGCCTCGGCCCTGCTGCACCTGCTGGCGCCGCTCAAGGACTACGGCGTCACGACCTTCCAGGCCGAGGACGAGATCGCGGCGGTCTGCGCGGCGATCGGCGGCTCCTATGCCGGTGCGCTCGGCGTCACCTCCAGCTCCGGCCCCGGCATCGCGCTCAAGACCGAGGCCGTCGGCCTGGCGATCGCCACCGAACTGCCGCTGATCATCGTCAATTCCCAGCGCGGCGGCCCCTCGACCGGCCTGCCGACCAAGACCGAGCAGTCGGACCTCTATCAGGCGGTCTACGGCCGCAACGCCGATGCGCCGCTCGCCGTGGTCGCCTGCCATTCGCCGGGCGACGCCTATTTCGCCGCCATCGAGGCCTGCCGCCTGGCGGTCAAGTACATGACGCCGGTGATGTTTCTCACCGACGGCTATATCGCCAACGCCGCCGAACCCTGGCTGATCCCGGATTTCGACGACCATGAACCGTTTCCGGTGACCTTCCGCACCGATCCGGAGGGCTACCAGGTCTATGCGCGCGATCCGGACACCCTGGCCCGCGACTGGGTCAAGCCCGGCACGCCCGGCCTGCTGCACCGGATCGGCGGTATCGAGAAGCATCATCTGACCGGCGACATCTCCTACGATGCCGACAACCACCAGAAGATGACCGACAACCGCCGGAACAAGATACTCGGCATCGCCGGGGACATTCCGGACCAGGCGGTCGACCAGGGCCGGGAAGGCGGCAGGATCGCGGTCGTCGGATGGGGCTCGACCCACGGGCCGATCGGCCGGGCCGTCTCCAACATGCGCGCCCGGGGCCACGACGTGTCCCACATCCACATCCGCCATATCTGGCCGATGCCGCCCAATCTGGGCGACCTGCTGAAGAGCTACGAGACGATCCTCGTGCCGGAGATGAACACCGGCCAGTTGGTGACCGTGCTGCGCGCCGAATATCTCGTCGATGCCAAACCGCTGAACAAGGTGAACGGCAAGCCGTTCCGCATCGTCGAAATCGAAGAGGCGCTGAAAGCCTGGCTCTAGGGCCGGCGGAGACCGAGCGATGAACATTCAGACCCCTGCGAGCCTGTCCCCCAAGGACTATGCCACCGACCAGGAGGTGCGCTGGTGCCCCGGTTGCGGCGACTACGCCATCCTGAAGGCGGTGCAGAAGGCGATGGCCGATATCGGCGCCGATCCGGCGAACACCGTGTTCGTCTCCGGCATCGGATGCGCCGCGCGCTTTCCCTATTACATGGAGACCTACGGCTTCCATACGATCCACGGAAGGGCGCCGAGCTTCGCGACCGGGATCAAGCTGGCCAACCCGGACCTCGACGTCTGGGTCGTCGGCGGCGACGGCGACGGGCTGTCGATCGGCGGCAACCACACGCTGCACGCCATCCGCCGCAACGTCGATATCAGCTACCTGCTGTTCAACAACGAGATCTACGGCCTGACCAAGGGCCAGTATTCGCCGACCTCGCGGCTCGGCACCCGCTCGCCGTCGACGCCCCACGGCTCGATCGATTCGCCGGTCGACGCGCTCAGCTTCGCGCTCGGCGTCAACGCCCGCTTCGTGGCCCGCGGCATCGACCGGCGGCAGGACCATCTGCCCGGCCTGCTCGCCCGCGCCCACGCCCACAAGGGCTGCTCCTTCGTCGAGATCATCCAGAACTGCATCGTCTACAATGACGGCGTGTTCGAGCATTTCACCGAGAAGGAGGTAAAGGCGGACATGCAGCTCGAGGCCGAGCACGGCCAGCCGCTGCTGTTCGGCAAGGACCGGGAAAAGGGCCTGCGCATGAACCGCCACACCCTCGAGCTGGAGGTCGTGACGCTCGGCGACGACGGCGTGCGCGAAGAGGACATCATCGTCCACGACGAAACCAACCGGACGATCGGCGGCGCGCTCGCCCGCCTCAAGCCGCCGGACTTCCCGGTCGCCATCGGCGTGCTCTATTGCAGCCCGGCAGAGCAGAGCTACGAGCGGGCCGTCCGGTCGCAGAATCGCGCGATCGCCGAAAAGGCGCCAACCGGGGGCGACATGAACGCCCTGCTGCACCGCGGCGCGACCTGGGAGGTCGCGGCCTGAAAAATCGGCGGCTGGCGCCGGCTGAAATGAGCGGCGGAAACAAGGTCGCTGCCCGCCTGCACAGATGTTGAATCCGCCCCTCCGGCAAACGCGGTACGGCGTTGGATTCCAATGATTCCCGCGATGTGATACAAATCCATCCTGCAGGAGGAGGTTTGCACTATGGATGGAGGCCCGCGAAAGTCGGTCGGCGCGCCTACGCTCGATATTTCGAGTGTCGTTGCAGCCTTCTCCGAAGAACAGGCAGCGCGCGTCACCGGTCTGAGCAAGCGGCAACTCCGGTATTGGGCGACGACCGACTTTTTCAAACCGAGTTTCGTTGAAGACAACCCCAGGCTACCCAACAGCCGGTTCTATTCCTTCAAGGACATGGTAGCCCTGCGCACGCTTGAACGGCTGCGTGTACAGAACAACGTCCCGCTCCAGCATTTGAGGAAAGTTGCCGAGAACCTGAGTCACCTGAAAGATGAACTTTGGACCGCGACCACGCTCTATGTTCTCAATCGGCGGGTGATCCTGGTCAACTCGGAGACGGGCCAGCCGGAAGAAGTCGTTTCTGGCCAATTCGTACTCGGCATCCCGCTTAGTGATATCATTAGCGAAACAAAAGACAACGTCGCGGCACTGCGTCGACGGTCTCCTGAATCGATCGGGAAATTGCGACGACACCGCTCAATTGTGCGCAATGCATGGTCGGTCTCCGGAACCCGGATCACGGTCGGGTCGATCCGGCGCTTGCATGAGGACGGCTATTCGGTGGACCGGATCATCGCGGAATATCCCGATCTCACGCGCGAAGACGTCGAGGCGGCTCTGAATCACGACGAAGCGCAGGCTGCGTAGCTCCGGCGCGAATGCGGTTTTTCGTCGATCAATGCGTGCCCGAATCTGTAGCCAGGACTCTCGAAAAATACGGCCATGAAGCAATCCGATTGCGCGAACGAATAGCGCCGGACTCGCCTGACACACTTGTCGCCGCCGTATCGCAAGCCAACGATGCGATCCTCGTTACGATGGACGGCGACTTCAGAAAAATCGCATCATACCACGGTGTCGGCTCAGGCCGTTTTCGCCGGTTGAGTCTCTTGCGCTTCGAAAGGTGCCGGGAATCGCGCGCGGCGCGGCGGCTCGACGAAGCCATGTCCCTGATCGAGCACGAATGGGACGTCGGTGCCCGACGCAGTTCGAGAGACCGGCGTATGTTCGTGGTCATCACCGCTTCGTCGATCCGCACCTATCGGTAAGCCGGTGGCGGAAGCAATTCCGAGAGGAGCGGCGTCGCGGAGCGCTTGCAGCGCTACTCTGTTTTGAATCCGGCGAATGTGGCGCAACCTGCCCGACAAATGCCGATTCGCGAAAATGGACAGGTATGGTGAATCAGACAGAAGCCGAAAAAGTCGTGCGCCAGGCCGAGGCGGTGTATCGCCGGCGCGATATCGAGGCGACGATGGCGCTGTATACCGACGATGCGGTGATCGTCTGGAACGGCCGCGAGGTGGCGCGCGGCGCCGCGGAAGTGCGCGCCTTCCACGAGCGCTTCTACGATCCCTCGATCCGCAACGTGCAGCTCGACAAGACGCTGATCGCGGCGAGCGGCGACTGGATCGCCGTCGAGTGGACCGCGGGCTGGGACAATCCCGACGGCACGAAGGCCCGCCAGATCGCCGGCGAACACTGGAAGATGCGCGGCGACCGGCTGTGCGAATGGCGCGCCTTCGTCTCGACCAAACGGGTCGCCTGACGCCGGAAGATACGGGCCGGCCCGGCAGAGGCACGCCCAGCGCCTGCGAGGCTTGACCCCAAGGAACTTGACCCCAAGGACTTGACCCCAAGGACTTGACCGGGGGCCCGGTTCGGCGAGACTGCCGCCCCATGAACGACGCCGCTCCCGCCGCCGCGCCCACTTCCCGCGCCTCCGGCCTCCCCACCCCCGATCTCGACACGTTGATCGTCGGCGCCGGGTTCGCCGGCCTGTATCTGCTGCACCGGCTGCGCGGCGCCGGCTTCCGGGCGCGGGTCTACGAGGCCGGCGGCGGGGTCGGCGGCACCTGGTACTGGAACCGCTATCCCGGCGCGCGCTGCGACGTCGAGAGCATGTCCTACTCCTACCAGTTCGACGAGGCGCTGCAGCAGGACTGGGAATGGACCGAGCGCTACGCCGTCCAGCCGGACATCCTGCGCTACGCCAACCATGTCGCCGACCGCTTCGCCCTCTGGCCGGACATGCGCTTCGACACCCGCGTCGCGGCGGCGCACTGGGACGAGGCCGCCGGGCTGTGGCGGGTCCGACTGGAGCCGGCGGGCGGCGCACCGGAATGGGTGACCGCCCGCTTCTGCATCATGGCGACCGGCTGCCTCTCGACCGCCAACCTGCCCGACATACAGGGCCGCGACAGCTTCCGCGGCGCGACCTACCACACCGGGCGCTGGCCCCACGAAGAGGTCGATTTCACCGGCCTGCGCGTCGCCGTGATCGGCACCGGCTCCTCGGCCATCCAGTCGATCCCGGCGATCGCCAAGCAGGCCGCGCAGCTCACCGTTTTCCAGCGCACGGCGAACTATTCTGTGCCGGCGCAGAACCGCCCGCTCGGCGCGGCCGAGGTCGCCGCGGTCAAGGCCGACTACCGGGCGCTGCGCGAGGAGGCGAAGACGCGCTTCGGCTGCTTCCTGGTCGACCTGCCCCGGCCGTCGGCGCTCGCCGACAGCCCGGAAGCGCGGACCGCGGAATTCGAGCGGCGCTGGGAGACCGGCGGGCTCACCTTCATGGCGAGTTACGAGGATCTGCTGTACGACACGGCGGCCAACGAGACCGCGGCGGATTTCGTGCGCGCCAAGATCCGCGCGACCGTCGACGATCCCGAGACGGCGCGCAAACTGATGCCGACCAACGTGATCGGCTGCAAGCGGCTGTGCGTCGATACCGGCTATTTCGAGACCTACAACCGGCCCAACGTCCGCCTGATCGACATCGTCGAGCGGCCGATCCGGGCGATCGTCGAAGCCGGCGTGGCGATCGGGGATGCCGACAACGGGGGCGAGGAGATCGAAGCCGACGCCATCGTCTTCGCCACGGGCTTCGACGCCATGACCGGCACGCTCAAGCGCATCGACATCCGCGGCCGCGGCGGCCTGGCCCTGCGCGAGGCCTGGGAGGCCGGGCCGCGCAGCTATCTCGGCCTGGCGGTCAATGGCTTCCCGAACCTGTTCACCATCACCGGGCCGGGCAGCCCCTCGGTGCTGACCAACATGATGCCGTCGATCGAGCAGCATGTCGAATGGGTGTCGGACTGCATCGAAGCCCTGCGCGGCCGCGGCGCCGGCGTCATCGAGGCCGAGCGCGCCGCCCAGGACGCCTGGGTCGCGCATGTCAACGAGCTGGCCGACGCCTCCCTGCGCTCGACCTGCTCGTCCTGGTATGTCGGCGCCAACATCCCCGGCAAACCGCGGGTCTTCATGCCCTATATCGGCGGCTACCCCGCCTACGCCGCCCGCTGCGCCGAAATCGCCGCGGCGGGGTATGAGGGGTTTGCGATCCGGTAGACGCCGCCCGTTTCCGGCCGCGGGACGCCCCTGCGGCAGCGGAAGGGCCGGGCCGGCGGCCCCGTTTCGCGGCTTCCGGGTTTCGCAGGGAAAGCCCGGAGACGGGAAATAGCGGCAGCGCGTTGCCGGGCCGGCGGATGCAGTCCAGAATGCGCGTCGATCCGCAGCGCGGGCACGTCTGCGCGCCACTCCGACTGCGTAAGGAAATGATATGACCGGTCAAGGCCATCCGAACCTCGCCGATGTTTTCAGCAAGCTGAACTGCTGGCGGCACCTTCCCGCTTACCGGCTTGAATCCGTACTTACGCCGTATTTTGGACTGTTTTTACGCGATATTTTGCGGGAAGCTATCGAAACCGAGGTGCATCCCTTAATCATTCCTGAGTTTCCCCTTCGCATAGGTACATTGTATCCCAATAATGTGAGGCGACCAAATCAGTCAAAAAAAGTCGATTATGTTGCATTTTCTAAAAACTTACGTAAGACATATTTTATAGAGTTAAAAACAGATTCGCAGTCATTCGATTGTTCGCAGTTAGAATATCTTGTTGAAGCAAAAAAACGAAAATTTCGCTGTATATTGGAGGGTATAAAGTGTATTTGTAAGGCAACAAAAGGTGATTATACTAAAAAGTATGTGCATCTTCTTCACTACTTAAGCGAGCTTTCTTTTGTCGATTCAACATACAATAAGCTACATAATCTGGCAATTTCAGATTCTCGACGAGGTTGGAAAAAGGCTGTTGAATGTGGAGTAAAAATAAATGAACCAGTCCCTGAAATTATCGAAATTGTCTATATAACGCCCACTGGGAGGGAATTAGAAGAATGCAAAGAAGAGCGTTTGCGCAAAGAAGTTTCGGAAGAGATCGGTTTCTGCCAGATAGCGACACTCATCCAGAGTCGCGGCGAACTCGGTAGCATGTTTGCAAATTATCTGAGGGAGTGGAAAACTCCGGCAGGAGCGGCAGACCCGCGGAAGTTCCGCGCCGCGCCGTGACGGAACACCCCGCCCTCTCCAAATCCCGTTACATTTCCGGGGCGCAGTGCCATTTGCGGCTCTGGTACGACTGTTACGAACGCGATCTGGCGGTGGCGCCAGACGAGGCGCTCCGGGCGGTGTTCGACACCGGGCACGAGGTCGGCGAACTCGCGTGCAAGCGCATCCCGGGCGGCCATCTGGTGGCCCACGACCATCGCCATATCCCGGAAGCGCTGGAGGAAACCGGCCGGGTCATCGAAGCAGGACGCGCGCCGGCCCTCTTCGAGGCGGCGTTCCGGCACCGGGGAGTCCTGGTCCGGGCCGATATTATCGAGCGCCTGCCCGGCGGCGGCTGGCGCCTGACCGAGGTCAAGTCGACGACGCGGCTCAAGGACCTGTTCGTCCTCGACGCCGGGGTCCAGCTCTGGGTTTTGCGCGGCGCCGGGCTCGACGTGCGCGAAGCCTGCGTCCTCACCCTCGACCGGGACTATGTCTACGACGGCCGGCGGCTCGACCCCGGCGCGCTGTTCCGGCTGCATCCGGTGACCGGCCGGGCGGAGGCGCTGCTCGCGGCGGTCGAGGCCGAAGTGGACGGGATGCAGGCCATGCTCGCCGCGCCGACCGCGCCGGATATTGCGCCCGGCAGCCATTGCTTCGACCCCTATCCCTGCCCGTACCACGCGCACTGCACGCGCAACGACGCGCCGCCGGACCACGGCATCGACGAACTGCCCCGGCTGGCGAAGGCGGAACGCAGCCGGCTCGACGCCGGGAAAGTCCGGGAGATACGCGACATTCCCGACGGCTTCCCGCTCACGCCGTTGCAGCGGATCGTCCGGCGCGCGGTCGTCGAAGGCCGCCCGGTGCTGCATGGCGACATCTCGGGCATACTGGCCCGGCGGAGGCGGCCGGTCCGCTATCTGGACTTCGAAACATTTTCGCCCGCGGTCCCGCGCTTTGCCGGCACGCGCCCCTACGATGCGATCCCCTTCCTGTTCTCGGTCCATACCGAACGCCGGGGCGCACCGCCGGACCATGCCGACTATCTGCACGAGGGCAGCGACGATCCCCGCCCGGCGCTGGCCGACCGGCTGATCGGGGCGCTGGGCCGGAGCGGCAGCATTTGCACCTGGTCCGGCTACGAGGGCCGCATCCTGCGCGACCTTGCGGCGGCCTTGCCGGAACGGGCGGCGGCGCTGCGCGCCATCGGGGCCCGGCTGTTCGACCTGTTGCCGCCGGTGCGCGACAGCTTCTACCATCCCGCGTTCCGAGGTTCCTTCTCGATCAAGAGTGTGCTGCCCGCGCTCGTTCCCGGCATGGACTATGCCGACCTGTCGATTGCCGACGGGCAGACGGCGGCCGCGCGCTACGTCCTGGCGCTGGCGGCCGACGATCCGGAAGAGCGCCGGCGCACATTCGCCGACCTGCGCGCCTACTGCGCCCGCGATACGCTGGCGCTGGCCGAACTGTGCAAGTCGCTGGCGACGGTCGGCCGGGAGAATACCGTCAGGGAGCCGGTGCGCGTGCGTCCCGCGTGAGGCGCCGCCCCTAATGCGCCGCGGCCCAGTTGCCGGCGGCGCCGGCGTCGACGACGAGGGGGACCGAGAGATCGACCGCCGGCAGTGCGGCGCGCTCCATCATCGGCTTGAGCGCGGCGACCGTGGGTTCGACCTCGGCTTCCGGCACCTCGAACAGCAGCTCGTCATGGACCTGGAGCAGCATCCGGGCGCCCAGCCCTTCGGCCGCCAGCGCCGCCGGCACCCGGATCATGGCGCGCTTGATGATATCGGCCGCCCCGCCCTGCAAGGGCGCGTTGATCGCCTGGCGCTCGGCGAAGGCGCGGTGCGACGGGTTCTTGTCGCCGATGGCGGTCACGTGAATCCTGCGGCCGAACGGCGTCACCACATAGCCGTTGCGCCGGGCGAAGTCCTTGGTCGTCTCCATGTAATCGCGGATGCCGGGGAACTTCTCGAAATAAGCGTCGATGAACGCCCGGGCCTCGCCGCGGTCGATGCGCAGCTGGTTGGCCAGCCCGAAGGCCGAGATGCCGTAGATGATGCCGAAATTGATCGCCTTGGCGCGCCGCCGGACCATCGGGTCCATGCCGTCCACCGGCACGCCGAACACCTCCGAGGCCGTCATGGCGTGGATATCGACGCCGTCGCGGAAGGCCTGCTTCAATACCTCCATGTCGGCGACATGGGCGAGCAGGCGCAATTCGATCTGGGAATAGTCCAGCGAGACCAGCGTGTAGCCGGCATCCGGCACGAAGGCCTCGCGGATACGCCGTCCCTCCTCGGTCCGCACCGGGATGTTCTGCAGGTTCGGATCGTTCGACGACAGCCGCCCGGTCGAGGCCACCGCCATGGCGTAGGAGGTGTGGACCCGGCCGGTCTCCGGGTGGATCTCGCCGACCAGCGCATCGGTGTAGGTGCTCTTGAGCTTGGCGAGTTGCCGCCAGTCGAGCACCCGGGCCGGCAGGTCGTGGCCCTGGGCGGCGAGGCTCTCCAGCACGTCCGCCCCGGTGCCCCAGGCGCCGGTCTTGGTCTTGCGGCCGCCTTCCAGGCCCATTTTGTCGAACAGGATTTCGCCGAGCTGCTTGGGCGAGCCGATGGCGAAGGGCTCGCCGGCAAGGTCGTGGATTTCCGCCTCGTAGCCGGCCATGCGCTGCTCGAAATCGCCGGACAGGCGTTTGAGGTGCCCGGCATCGACCAGGATGCCGGTGCGCTCCATCTGCGCCAGCACGGGAACCAGCGGCCGCTCCAGCGTCTCGTAGACCGTCGTCACCCGCCCGGCGACCAGGCGCGGCTTGAGCAGCCGGTGCAGGCGCAGGGTGATCTCGGCGTCCTCGGCGGCATAGTCGGTCGCCTTGTCGAGGTCCGCCTCGGCGAAGCCGATCTGCGCCTTGCCCTTGCCGCAGACGTCGGCGTACTTGATCGTGCTGTGCTCGAAGTGCAGCCAGGCGAGATCGTCCAGCCCGTGCTTGTGGCGGCCGGCGTCGCAGACATAGCTGAGCAGCATGGTGTCGTCGACCGGCGCGATGGCGATGCCGTAGCGGGCCATGACCACGGCATCGTATTTGATGTTGTGGCCGATCTTGAGGGTCGCCGGGTCTTCCAGCAGTTCCTTCAGCAGGGCGAGCGCGCGGTCGAACGGGATCTGCTCCGGCGCCGCCGCGCCGTCCAGCGCCAGCGCCGCGCCGCCGTCCGAGCCCGACGCGACATGGGCGAGCGGCACATAGCAGGCCCGGCCCGGCTCGACCGCGAGCGAGACGCCGACCAGCTCGGCGCGCATCTCGTTCAGGGACGTTGTCTCGGTGTCGAAGGCGACGGTGCCGCGCTCGCGCGCCAGCGCGATCCATTCGGCGAGCAGCGCCTCGTCCTGAACCGCCTCGTAGACCGCGGCCTCCGGCGCCGGCGCGGGATCGGCGGCCTCGTCCGCCGGCGCCTCGATCAGCCCGGCCTCGACGAACCCGGCCTCCATCCGCCGGGTGATGGTGCGAAACTCCTGCTGGCGCAGGAAGCCGAGCAGCACGTCCGGCTCCGGCTCTTTCAACCGGAATTCCTCGACCGCCGCGTCGGTCGGCACATCGTCCTTCAGCACGACCAGATCGCGGGACAGCCGCGCCATGTCGGCGAATTCGATCAGGTTTTCGCGGCGCTTGTTCTGCTTGATCTCCGACGCCCGGGCCAGCAGCGTATCGAGATCGCCGTATTCGCCGATCAGCTGCGCCGCCGTCTTCTGGCCGATGCCGGGCACGCCGGGCACGTTGTCGGTGCTGTCGCCCATCAGCGCCTGGACGTCGACCACCTTCTCCGGCGTCACGCCGAACTTCTCGGCCACCTCCGGCGCAGCGATCCGCTTGTCCTTCATCGGATCGAACATGGTGACCGCATCGTTCACCAGCTGCATCAGGTCCTTGTCGGACGACACGATGACGGTCTCGAAGCCCTTGGCCGTCGCCTCTTTCGCATAGGTCGCGATCAGGTCGTCGGCCTCGTAGCCCTCCAGCTCGATGCAGGGCAGGTTGAAGGCGCGGGTCGCCTCGCGCACCAGGGCGAACTGCGGGCGCAACTCCTCCGGCGGCTCGTCGCGGTTGGCCTTGTATTCGGGATAGAGATCGTTGCGGAAGGTCTTCGAGGAGGCGTCGAAGATCACCGCCACATAGTCCTCGGCCTCGTCAGAGCGCACCTGCTCGATCAGCTTCACGATCATGTTGCAGAAGCCGTTGACGGCGTTGGTGTGCACGCCGTCGGAGCGCTTGAACGAATCGACCGGAATGGCGTGAAACGCCCGAAAGATATAGGCCGAGCCGTCGATCAGATAGAGCTGCGGGGCGGGCATGGCGGTACCCTGATCCTGTTCCGGGGTGAAGGCGGCGGCGAAAGGCCGGCGGGCGGGCGTCGACGATCCTAGCGCATTTCACTCATGCGCTTCATCCCCTGTCCGCCCGGCGCAGGCCCGTCCGTCTCCTACCGCCCCTGCTGCTTCGCCCAGCTGTCGCGCAGGGTGACGGTGCGATCGCCGGACTGCTATGACGTAGTTGTATTGGTGTCGAATTGCGGCGCTGTACGCACCAAAATTTTCTTAATGCCGGCGCCGCAAGCATGAGGTCAAGTATCGTTTGCATACGTTTCGTATACGGTCGAGACATATCTGCCTATACTATCACGGCAAATTTTAGGCCGTTTAACGTAATTTGAAAAAATTGAGTGATCTATTTCAGCTTACGTCAGCAACCACCGCTGCGACGCGTCATTGACGTTCTATGGGTACGGTGACGCGCAGTTTTCTACGAATTATGCGAGATGTTTGCATATCAGCCTTCGAAACGCTGCAGACAGACCACTCAGCGAAGATGTGCGCATTGTCAGCTGGCGTCGCTTTCATACAACGACGGTTGAATTTCTGTTGTATTCACTCTAGCGCATCATGCAGGCAGCGCAGCAGGGAAAATCGTGTGTTGCGCGATGCTGGGGAATTGACTATAAGAGGCTCTGGCAGCGGTACCAGCGCTGCCAGAGCCAACCCAAACCGGCCTGCCACAGGCCCCGAGAGGGGGTGATGCCTTTGATATAGGTAGCTGACTTGGGTTGACCGAGGGTGGCGTTTGCGCCCTCGGTCGCCCGCTTCTAGTACCAAAAGGCAGGGAGAGAAGCAATGACAAATTCCGAAGAATCAGGCGCTTACGCGACCGTGATTAAGGATTTGCGTCGACAGCGCGACGAAATCGACCGGATGATTGTTCGGCTAGAAGCGCTCGCAGCGGGCAACCCTGTACCGGTAACGACTGAAGCTGGTCAAGGAGCAGACCCCGTCGCTGATCATTCTGATGAGGCAAACTCGCAGGACACGCCAGCGACCGAGGGAGAGTTCCTCGGGATGAAAATTGTGGACGCAGCGCGGATCGTTCTGAGCCGACGTCGCAAGCCGATGAAGCCTGCGGATATTACCGCTGAACTGGAGCGTGGCGGGCTGATCGTCTCAAATTCTAATACCGTCGCCTCTGTCCTGCATCGCCGGGGCCGTGAGGTTGGCGATATTATCAGTCCGAAACGTGGGCTTTGGGGCCTCAGGGAGTGGTACCCCGGTCGAAGCTTTGGAAAATCGGAATCGTCGGATAAGAGCAGCGCGGTTGCGGCTAGTACGCCTGTGTCGTCGCCCCGGCGGATGCTGAGCGCTCCTAGTCGGGCCCTTGACGCCCTCTGACGCTTCCCGATCTTGTTGTTCTTCCGGCCCCTCTACGGCAGAGGGGTCTCTTTCTTGTAGGTCTTGGTCGTCAGATTCACTTGTTGCGAAACGCACTAGACGCTTGGCAGGCTGGTTGGTGTCGCCTGTCCATTTTCTTTCTCAATATCCCGCCAAATTGGTTTGCAGTGTGGCGATGCATTAGGCTCCGAGCTAGAATCCATCTTTTGTAAACTGCCGAAAATTCTACCGATCCTGCGTCCATCCGGCAGTCTCCCGCTCCCCTACCGCGCCTGCTGCTTTGCCCAGCTGTCGCGCAGGGTGACGGTGCGGTTGAAGACCGGGCGGGCGGGGCTGCCGTCCCGTAGACCGTCCGGGTCCGGCGCAAAATAGCCGGTGCGTTCGAATTGCAGGGTTTCGCCCGGTTCGGCATCGGCGAGGGCCGGTTCCAGCCTGGCGTTGCGGACCACCGTCAGCGACTCCGGGTTGAGGTCGTCGAGCCAGTCGCGGCCGCCGCTGCCGGGAATTTCGGCATCGAACAGCCGGTCGTAGAGCCGGACCTCGGCGTCGAGGGCATGGGCCGCGGAGACCCAGTGGATCGTGCCGCGCACCTTGCGGCCGTCCGGCGCAGTGCCGCCGCGCGACTCCGGGTCGATGACGCAGCGCAGCTCGGAGACTTCGCCCGCGGCGTCGCGCACAACGCCGGTGCAGGTCATCAGATAGGCGAAGCGCAGGCGGACCTCCCGGCCCGGCGCGAGGCGGAAGAACTTCTTCGGCGGGTCTTCCATGAAGTCGGCGCGCTCGATCCAGATCTCGCGGCCGAGGGGGATGTCGCGGGTGCCGCGCTCCGGGTCGGCCGGGTGGTTGGCGGCGGGCAGCCGATCGGTCTCGCCCTCCGGCCAGTTCTCGATGACGACCTTCAGCGGGTCGAGCACCGCCATGCGGCGCGGCGCGCTTTCGTTGAGCACGTCGCGCACGGCGGCGTCGAACTGGGCCGCCTCGACCAGGTTGTCGGCCTTGGCGACGCCGATGCGCCGGACGAACTCCCGGATGCCTTCCGGCGGCACGCCGCGCCGGCGCAGGCCGGCCAGCGTCGGCATCCGCGGATCGTCCCAGCCGGCGACATGGCCCTCATCGACCAGCCGGATCAGCCGGCGCTTCGACAGCACCGTGTGGCCGAGATTGAGCCGGGCGAACTCATACTGCCGCGGCCTCGACGGCGCCGGCAGACGCTCGACCAGCCAGTCGTAGAGCGGCCGGTGGTCCTCGAACTCCATGGTGCAGATCGAGTGGGTGACATGCTCGATGGCGTCGGACTGGCCGTGGGCGAAATCGTAGGTCGGGTAGATTTTCCAGCGCTCGCCGGTGCGCGGATGGGCGGCGTGCAGGATGCGGTAGAGCGTCGGGTCGCGCAGGTTGATGTTGCCGCTCGCCATGTCGATCTTCGCGCGCAGCACCCGGGCGCCCTCCGGGAATTCGCCCGCCTTCATGCGCCGCAGCAGGTCGAGATTTTCCGCCGGCGTGCGGTCGCGGTACGGGCTGTTCGTGCCCGGCTCGGTCAGCGTGCCGCGGCTGGCGCGCACCTCTTCCGCCGTCTGGTCGTCGACATAGGCGAGGCCGCGTTCGACCAGATGTTCGGCCCAGTCGTAGAGCCGGTCGAAATGGTCCGAGGCGTGGTGGAGATGGTCGCCCCAGTCGAAGCCGAGCCAGCGCACGTCCGCCTTGATGGCGTCGATATAGAGCTGCTCCTCCTTCAGCGGGTTGGTGTCGTCGAAGCGCAGGTGGCAGCGCCCGCCGAACTCCACCGCGACGCCGAAATTCAGGCAGATCGACTTGGCGTGGCCGATATGGAGATAGCCGTTGGGCTCGGGCGGGAAGCGGGTGACGACCGTGCTTTCCCTGCCGCTTTCCAGATCGGCGCGGACGATGTCGCGGATGAAGTCGCGCGGGACATCATCCGTCGGGGCCTCTGTCGGGGCTGGAGGATCGGCGTCGGACATGGCGGGAGCGGATCGGGACGAGCGGTTGTGCCGGAAGACAGGTGCCAGAAGCCGCTCCGCCGGGGAAGCGGCCATATCGCCCGATTGCCGTCCGGTCAGGCCGGCCGGTCGCCGGCGATCGAGATGCGGTGCATGAGGCGCCGGTGGCCGTGATAATCGTTGAGCGGATAGTGCTGGGACGCCCGGTTGTCCCAGAAGGCAACGGCGCCCGGCGTCCAGACGAAGCGGCAGGTGAATTCCGCCTGGATCTGGTGCCGGAACAGATATTCCAGGATGGGTGCGCTTTCCGCCTCGGTCATGCCCTCGAAGCGCGTCGTGTGCCCGGCATTGACGTAGAGCGCCGGCCGGCCGGTCTCGGGATGGGTGCGCATGACCGGGTGGACGGCCTCCTTCAGCGTCTTGGCGTCTTTGCCCGGCCCGTCGGCGTCGCCGCGGTTGCGGGTGATCTGGGCCGACGCCTTGGCCGAGCTGTTGACCGCCCGCAGCGGCCGGAGCGCGGCCTTCATCCCCTCGGACAGGGCCTCCCAAGCGAGATACTGGTTGGCGAACAGGGTATCGCCGCCGGCCGGCGGCAGTTCCCGCGCCGCCAGCATCGCGCCCATCGGCGGTTCTGCCGTGTAGGTCGTATCGGAGTGCCAGATGCCGCCGAAATTGACCCGCTCGTGCTCCAGCTTGACGACCGGCGCGATTTCCGGAAAGCCGTCGATGCCCTCGACCATCGGATAGGGTACCGGTTCGCCGAACCGCCGCGCGAAGGCGAGCTGCTGGGCCGGCGTAATCTCCTGGTCGCGAAAGAAGACGACGAGATGGTCGAGCAGGGCCTGCCGGATCGCCGCCACGGTCGCGTCCGGCAGGTCGGCCGCCAGATCGACGCCGCGGATTTCCGCGCCGATCGCCGGCGCGATCGGCACGATCTTCGGTCCGGTTGCGGTAGCGGCGCCGTCCATCCCCGGATTCAAGCGGCGGCGGCAACGCTTGGCAAGCCGAACTTCCGTCCGCCAGCGATGCACCGTCGGGTCGCGCGGCGCATCGGCCCGCGGCATCCGCCGATTCAGCTTGCCCGCGCCTCGAGGGTCGGTATCCCCGACACGTCCACCTCGCGTTCCGCGCGCGCCATATCGTGGAGCCGTTGCAGGTTGATCCAGAAACCGGCGCCGTTGCCGAACAGCTTGCCGAAACGGACCGCCATCTCGGCGGTGACCGGCTGCTTCTCGTTCAGGATGGCGTAGAGCGTCTGGCGGGATATGCCGAGCGCTTCCGCCACCGCCGTCCTGCTCATCGACAGGGCGGGCAGGATGTCTTCCCGCAGGATTTCTCCCGGATGCACCGGGTCGATGGAAGGGTGCCGTTCGATCATCGGTGATAGTCCTCGATGTCCACGTCAGTTGCCGCGTCGCCGTTCCATCCGAAGGTGACGCGGTAGTTGGCCGTCAGGCGGACGGCGTAGCGGCCGGCCCGGATATGTCAAGCGCCGCCTTACAATAACGACATCCGGTTGCTGCCGGCCGGAGAACCACCGCGCGGGCGTGTCCGCTTCCCTTGGCGGCGGACATGCCGTAGGCCGGGCCTGCCGACGGAGAGTGCGCACCATGACCATCGTCGAAACCGCCCCGCCCGCCGCCGACAGCGTCGCCGGGAACCCCTATGCCCCGGATCCGGAGATCGAGGCGATCCGGCAATCCGTGCGCGCGCTGTGCGCCGGGTATCCGGGGGAATACTGGCGGGCGAAGGACCGGGAGCGCGCCTATCCGACGGAGTTCGTCCGCGCACTCACCGAGGCCGGCTTTCTCGCCGTGCTGATCCCGGAGGAATACGGTGGCAGCGGCCTCGGTCTGCGCGCGGCCTGCGCGATCCTCGAGGAGATCCACAAGAGCGGCGGCAACGGCGCGGCCTGCCACGCCCAGATGTACATCATGGGCACGATCCTGCGCCACGGCTCGGAGGCGCAGAAGACGCGCTGGCTGCCGGGCATCGCCTCGGGCGACCTGCGCCTGCAGGCGTTCGGCGTCACCGAGCCGGGCAGCGGCACCGACACGCTTTCCCTGCGCACGGTCGCCGAGAAGAAGGGCAACGACCGCTATATCGTAAACGGCCAGAAGGTCTGGACCTCGCGCGCCGAACATTCCGACCTGATGCTGCTGCTCGCCCGGACGACGCCGAAGGAGGCGGTGAAGAAGCGCACGGAGGGCCTGTCCGTCTTCGTCGTCGACATGCGCGAGGCGCGGGGCAAGGGCCTGACGATCCGGCCGATCCGCACCATGATCAACCACGCCACTACCGAGGTCTTCTTCGACGATCTGGAGGTGCCGGCGGAGAACCTGATCGGCGCGGAGGGCCAGGGCTTCCGCTACATCCTCGACGGCATGAACGCCGAGCGGGTGCTGATCGGCGCAGAATGCATCGGCGACGCCCGCTGGTTCATCGGGAAGGCGCGCGACTATGCCGCCGAGCGCAACGTGTTCGGCCGGCCGATCGGCCGGAACCAGGGCATCCAGTTCCCGATCGCGAAAGCTTATGCCGCGACCGAGGCCGCCGACCTGATGGTGCAGAAGGCCGCCAGCCTGTTCGACGCCGGCGAGAAGCCCGGCGCCGAGGCCAACATGGCCAAGATGCTCGCCGCCGACGCCGCCTGGGAGGCCGCCGACATGTGCATGCAGGCCCATGGCGGCTTCGCCTTCGCCGAGGAATACGATATCGAGCGCAAGTTCCGCGAAACCCGGCTCTACCGGACCGCGCCGATCTCGACCAACCTGATCCTCAGCTACATCGCCGAGCACGTGCTGGGCCTGCCGCGGTCGTTTTGAGAGAGGTTGGCGGCGTCGCAGGCGCAGGACCGGCCGCGCATCCGAAACCCCATGAACCCCTTCGCCGACATTCTCGTCATTTCCATCGACCAGGCGGCTGCGGCGCCGTTGTGTGCGGCGAAGCTGGCGGATGCCGGCGCGCGGGTGATCAAGGTCGAGCGGCCGGGCGGCGATTTCGCGCGTTATTACGATTCCGCGGTGAACGGCCTTTCGGCCTATTTCGTCTGGCTGAACCGGGGCAAGCAGTCCATCGTCCTCGACCTCAAGGACGCGGACGACGCGGCGCTGCTGCACCGGATGATCGCGCGGGCCGACGTGTTCCTGCAGAACCTCGCGCCCGGCGCGGCGGCGAAGCTCGGCTTCGGCTCGGAGGCCCTGCGCGCGCAGCATCCGCGGCTCATCGCCTGCGACATCTCCGGCTACGGCGACGGCGGGCCCTACGAGGCCATGAAGGCCTACGACCTGCTGGTGCAGGCGGAATCCGGCGTCGCGGCGATCACCGGCAGCCCGGACGAGCCGGCCCGGGTCGGCGTCTCGGTCGCCGATTTTTCCGCCGGGGTGCACGCCTACGGCGCGATCATGGAGGCGCTGTATGCGCGCGAGAAGACCGGCCAGGGGCGGGCGATATCCGTCTCCCTGTTCCACACCCTCGCCGACTGGATGAACGTGCCGTTGTTCCACAACGACCTTGGGGACGGCGGCTTCGCGCGGGTCGGCCTGCGCCATCCGACCATCGCGCCCTACGGCCTGTTCCTGTGCGCCGGCGGCGAACCGATCGTGCTCGCCATCCAGAATGCCCGCGAGTGGGTGCGGCTGTGCGAGGCGGTGCTGGAGCGGCCGGACATGGTGGACGACCCGCGCTTTGCCGACAACGGGGCGCGGGTGGCGAACCGGCCGGCGCTGGAGGCCGAGATGGGCGCCGTCTTCGGCGCGTTATCGCGCGGCGAGGCGATCCACCGGCTCGAGGCGGCGCAGATCGCCTGGGGGCGGGTCAACAGCGTCGCCGACCTTTCGGCCCATCCTGAACTGCGGCGCGTGCCGGTCGAGACGCCGAACGGCCCGGCGCAGATGGTCCCGCCCGGTACCCTGGTCCGCGAGCTGGGCCCGCCGCAGCTCGGCGCCGTCCCGGCCCTGGACCAGCACGGTCCGGCCATTCGGGCAGAGTTCGCCGCGGACCGGCCCGGCGAGTGAGTGGGCGGCTGAGCGGCTGCCGGCCGGGCCGCTACATCGCCAGCCCTTTGACGAACAGGCCGATGCCGGCGACGAACAGCAGGGCCAGGATCAGGTTGCGGTAGCGCTCTTCCGGCACCCGGGCGCGAACTCGACCGCCGACGAACATGCCCAGGAGCGCCGGGATCATCAGGCCGGCGGAAACCGCGGCGACCTCCCAGGTGACCGCCCCCTTGACGACCACCGACACCGCCCAGGGCACCACGATGATGAACAGCACGTAACCGGACGCCTGGATGAACTCGTCCTTCTTGAGGCCAAGCACTTGCCACCAGGCGGCGAGCGGCGCGGCGAGCGAGCCGGTCGCGCCCTGGAGCACGCCGAGCACAAGGCCGACGGGGATCGCCAGGCGCGCCTCCCAGACCCGCGGCAGGGCGGGCGGAATGCGCGTGACGTTGATGGCGACATAGCCGCACACGACGAGGCCGAGCAGCACCTCGATGATCCGCTGGTCGACGGCGAACAGCAGTTCCGTGCCGCCCCAGACGCTGACTGCCGCCGCGAGTGCCAGCAGCGTGTAGCGGCGGGCGATGTCGCGCACGCCGCCCATCTGGAGGATCTGCACCAGATTCAGCACCAGGCTGGACACCAGGACGAGCGGCACCGCAGCCCTGGGCTCGATGACGATTGACAGGAGCGCGATCGCCACCAGCGGCAGGCCCATGCCGATCAAGCCCTTCACCGTGCCGGCGAGGCAGAAGGCGAGCGCAAAATAGAGATAGAGGATGGGGCGGCTCCGGACGACAACGCGCCCGGCGGGAGGGCCGGGCCGAGGGAACCATAGCGTCGGCGACCGCGGCGCGATAGGTTCGGCGCGCCGCAAATTCCTGCGCGCCCAGGTCCGAGACAGCGATCCCCGACTATGAGTCCGACGCCTTTCACGATCCATGTGCCACAGAAAAAGCTCGACCGGATCCTGCAACGGGTGCGGGATTTTCCCTGGCCGGAAGCAAAGGTCGACAGCGGATGGGCGCTGGGGCCGGACCCGGACTGGCTGCGCGATTTTTGCCGTTACTGGATCGAGGAGTACGACTGGCGCGCCGTCGAGGCCCGGCTCAATGCACTGCCGCATTTCACGGCCGGGGCCGGCGGGCTGGACCTGCATTTCGTCCACTGCCGTTCGCCGCGGGCCGACGCAAGGCCGCTCGTTCTGGTGCATGGCTGGCCCGGCTCCTTCATCGAATTCGAGGAGATGCTCGGGCCGCTGACCGACCCCGCTGCGCACGGCGCGCCGGATGCGCCGGCCTTCCATGTCGTCGCGCCGTCGCTGCCGGGCTACGCCTTTTCCGAAAAGCCGGCAGGCCCGATCGGCCCGCGGCGCATGGCCGGGCACATCGCCGCCCTGATGGGCGACGTGCTGGGCTATGACGGCTACATCGCCCAGGGCGGCGACTGGGGCAGCGTGATCTGCGGCTGGATCGGCCACGACCATGCGGACCGGAACCAAAAGGGCGGGTGCGGCGGCGTGCATCTCAACATGTTCGGCGTCCGCCCGTCGCGGGAACGGGAAGGCGGCGGCATCGAACCCGTCCCGCCGCAGAACGCGGAAGAGGACGCTTGGCGGCGCAAGGGCGAACGCTGGCGGATGAATGAGGGCGGCTATTTCCACGTCCAGGCGACCAAGCCCGAATCGCTCGCCTACGCCATGCTGGACAGCCCGGTCGGCGTCGCCGCCTGGATCGGCGAAAAATTCCGCACCTGGATCGACGGGCAACAGGCCAGCCTCGACCGGGTGATCGGCCGCGAACGGCTGCTCACGAACCTGATGCTCTATATCGTCAACGACGCCTTCGGCAGCGCCTCGTGGACCTATCACGGCTACAGCCGCGACGGCGATTCCCTGTTCCCGCCCGGCGGCCGCGTGCGCGTTCCGACCGGCATCGCCAACTTCCCGCGCGAGATCATCCCCTTCCCGCCGCGGCCCTACGTCGAGAAGGGTTACAACGTGGCCCGCTGGACCGACATGCCGCGCGGCGGCCACTTCGCCGCCATGGAGGCGCCGGACCTGCTGCTGGCCGATATCCGCGCCTTAGCTCAAACGTTCCGATAACAAGCGGCTGAGCACCGCGCCACCCCCACTCCCTTTTCTGTATTGAGCCACCTCCTCTGAGGAGAATTGTTCTGCGAAAGGGGCCAGGCCGCCACCACCTTATCCTTCCCCCTCTTCAGAGGGGGAAGTGGCCGAGCGCAGCGAGGTCGATGGGG
>WTGH01000018.1 GCA_011523655.1 Rhodospirillaceae bacterium | reverse complement strand
GTAGCCCCGGCCCCCGGCCGGGGCGTATCGAAGGGCGGGGCGTATCGAAGGGCGGGCCGCCACCGTTGGGTCATCGGGGTGTCCTTGCAAAAAAAGGGGGCCGGCCCAGGGAACCGGCCCCGATCGGGTGGAGGAAGCCCCGGCGGAACGGGGCTCCCTATACTATCGGGCTACCGCCGCGCGCCGAACGCGCCGGCGATACTGGCCCCTTCGTTGTCGGCCTGGAAGGTGCCGCCGACGCCGAGCGGGTAGGCATTTCGGACGTTACCAGTGTTTTGATCCCCGAAATACTCTCCGGCCCAGTCGCCGTGCAGCGTCTGGTCGCCCAGCGTCGCCGTCGTGCCATCATAGGTCGCCCTTGACGGGTCGGTCTCAGTGATAGCCGGGAACGCGTTGGGCAGATTGGCCTGCGCGCCCAACGCCTTCCGGTGGAGCGTCACCGACCAACCCGACACGTCGACGTTGGCGTTGTCACTCTGGAAGCCGCTGATGCTGCCGGAGATGGAATTGGCGGCAGCTCCGAAGCTGGCGGTCAGGGTGGCTGCAGCTGTGAACATGCCGGCCTCTCCGCCGGTCACGCCCTCGTCGCCGATCTCCTGCACCACGAACTTGCCGGCCGCACGCCCGCTATACGTCGCCGTCCCTGTCGCAATGGTGCCGGGAGGTGCCGTATAGTCGTTGCCGTCGGCATAGTACTGGAACGTGTAGGTGCCGTCCGAGCTGTTCGGCTCCTGGAGCCACCAGCCGAAGCTCATGAACTCAGTGTCGTTCCGCCACGCCGTGGAATTGAGCTCGGGCGTGAAGGTCCAGGTGTCCGGCGATGTATACGTTCCGGTCGGGGTAATCGTGATGACGCACGCTTGGTCGGCCGTCCCCGAGTCGCAGGAATACGTGCCCGGCGCTCCGTTGAAGTTCCCCTTGAAGCTGACAACCTGGTCAGCCGCAGTAGCCATCGGGAACCTCTGTACCACATTGCCGGCCTCGGCGGGTCCGGGCGAACTGAAGTTGCTATCCAGATTGCCCCTGTTGAACAGGGTAGCAACAGGAGTGCCAGTGGCCACCAACGACAATGCCGGGATGGTGGTTGCCGCGGTGGCGGGATCTGTCGCGGCGTCCAAAGTAGTGTCCTCATACCGCCGTGGCGTCAACGGGTCGCCATCCCAGTTATAGAACTGAACCCGCGTCGGCGGTCCGATGTCCGTGTAGACGAACAGGTGCTGGGTAGCCCCGGACACGGACCGCATCAGGCGATGCGCGGACCAAGTGGCGTCGCCCGGCAGGATCGGTTCGCTGGACGCCGCGTAGCCGGCAATGTCCATAACCCGGACGCTGGCACCGGCGCCAGCACCCCGTGAGATGCTGATGTCGTCCTCTTCCAGCGTGCCGGCCGTGCCGCTCGTCTGCGCGATATTCGACGCGCTCTCAAGCGCCCGGTCCTTGCCGATGATCCGGTCGCGGTGCATCTCCGCCAGGCGGTCCGCCGCGTCCTGGGCATCCTGCTTGGCCTGGGCGACCTGGACCATGGCGTCGTCGGTCAGCGTCGCCATGGCTTCGCCGCCCGTGCTGGTGACGGAGCCGTCGGCCATGACCTCGACCTCACAAGCGTCGCCGCCCGCCGGGCAGTCGAACATCACACCGTTGTTGGTGTAGCTGTCGCCCGCCGCGATGATCATGGACCCGGCCGCAGGCGCATTGTCTTCATCCAGATACATCGCATCCGGAATCATCACCATCGCAACCGGCGGAGGCGTCGGCTCCGGCGGCATCGGGTCCGGTGGCATCGTTGCGGTTCCGCCTCCTCCACCGCCGCAGGCGGCGAGAGCGAACGCCGCCGCAAAGCAGATTCCTGCAAGTTTAAGTCGTGAACTCATCGTTGTTCTCCCAAATACCGGCACCGGCATCGTGCCGTCAGCGCCGGACTTTCGAGGGTTTCGTAGAAGCGGAGGAACCGACTTCCCCCTTGCGGTAGAGGACGAAGCCGTCCCCGTCGTCACTCAGCAGGCCCTTCCCCGGCCGGACATTGCCCGGATAGGATCCATGGGCCGTTGGCTTGCGGCTGTATTGCGACAGCTTCCACCAAGGCTGTCCGGTCCGGCCTTTCTCCGCACTGCGGGACGTCGCCCCGTCCGCGGCGGATGTCTCCGCGGACGGGGCGGCGCAGGCGCCGGCCGTTAGGGCCAGCGCCGCCGCTGAGAGAAGAGGAAGAGCGCGCACCGGTCGGGATCCCGATGGAGAGCGGGCCGCCTAGAACTTGATCCGGGCGCCGGCGATGAGGACGAACACGCCATCGCGATCGGCTCCAGCCGCGTTCGTACCGGTGTCGTGGGACCCGCCGACATAGACGTCGGTCGCCGCCGCGGTAACCCGCTGCACAACGGCGCCGTGGTAGCGCGTGCTCTCGCCGGCTCCGCCGTCATCCCAGATGCCGTAGCCGACACCGAGGCTGGTGCTGCCCATGTCGTTGATCTTGCCGGTCCATCCGGCCTCGACCATCCAGTAGGTCGGCTTGCCGCCGCCATCGTGGTCTTCGTAGCCGTAGACACCGCCGATGCTTGCGCCCGACGCGTTGTGCTTGACGCCGCCGGACACCGCCAGGACCGAAGAATCTTCGTTCTGGCGATAGCCGACCCCCACGTTCACGCCGATTGACTTGACGCCCGGCAGACCGGAAAGGCTGGCGCCGGCGGACCAGCTCCTGTTTTCGTTCCAGGACACGTTGGCCGAGAGGCCCATCAGGTTGGGCGTCTGGTACTTGATCGTGTTCTGGCGCGAAGCGAACAGACCGAAGGTCGGTCCGAAGCGATCGCCTGCCATTTCAGCCGTGACACCGTCGTCGCCGCCGGGGCCGCCGGGGCCGAACACGATGCTGACGCCGGATGGGTAAGAGAACATGCCCGAAAGGCTGCCGGCGATAAAAGTCTGGCCGATCGACAGCGTGCCCATGTCCTTATGGGACAACGACAGGGTCGAATGCCGCATGCGGAAGAGCTCCGCGCTGTCGTCGTCGATATCCTGGCCGGACCGGTGGCCGGTCTTGACCTCGAGCTCGACCAGCGCCGTAGTCGACACGTTCGGGTTGATCTTGCCCGAGGCGCGCAGGGCGAAGCGCGAGGACGACTGGTCATTGTCCACGCTCTGGACATGAGACTTCGACTGCGTCGAAGCGAAGCGAATTGCCCGGTTGACCTGGCCGTAGATCGTGACCTTCACGCGGCTGTTGCCCGAAACGATATTTTTGTCCGGGCCCTTGGCCATCATGGCCGATTTCATCTGGTTCTTGAGCAGCGTGACCTCACATTCTGCGGAGCGCAGCCGCCTGAATTGGATAACCCATTGACGTTACGCGATTCTCCTAAAATACTGGTCCTTTGATCTCACAAGTTCCGATCCTTCCGGTGCCCGGTTTGTTTGCCAGATGTTTGCCGACTGAGTGGATCGGCGCGATAGTAAGGGGTTGTAAAATATGGCAAACCGCACGTCCAAACTCACCGACCGCGCGGTCGACGCCCTTCCGGCAAACGATTCCGACGCCGTTTACTGGGACGGGGAGCTGACCGGCTTCGGCGTCCGGGTCCGCGCGTCGGGCCGGAAGACCTGGGTGTTCCAGACCCGCGTTCGCGGCCGGCTGCGCTGGTTCACCCTCGGGCATTACGGCGCGCCCGGCATCGAAAATCTGGGCGCCGAAGAGGCGCGGGCGCAGGCGCGGCAGCTCCTGGCGCTGGCGAAGCGGGGCATCGATCCGCGCGAAGACCGGGACGGGGACCCGGATGCGTACAGGGCGCCGTCGCCGTCGGTGGCGGAACTCGGGCAGCGGTTCCTGGATGATTACGTCCCGGCGCATTGCAAGCCGGGCACCCAGGCGCTCTATCGCCGGATGGTGGAGAAGTTCATCGTCCCCGCGCTCGGCGACATGCCGGCCGGAGACGTCCAGCGCAAGGACGTCGCCGAACTGCACCATAGCCTGCGCGCCACGCCCTACCAGGCCAACCGGATGCTCGGCGTCCTGTCCAGGATGTTCGTCCAGGCCGAGATCTGGGGCTGGCGGCCGGACGGCTCGAACCCCTGCCGGCACCTAAGGCAATACAAGGAGCACAAGCGGGAACGCTTCCTGTCGCCGGAGGAGATGGCGCGCCTGGGCGCGGTCCTGCGTGCGGCCGAGGCGGAGATGCCGGCGGCCGTCGCCGCCTTCCGCCTGCTGCTGATGACGGGCTGCCGGAAGTCGGAAATCCGCGACCTGCGCTGGGAGTATGTCACGGCGGACGCGATCGAACTGCCCGACGCCAAGACCGGCGGGCGCGCCGTGCCGCTGGGGCCGGGCGCGCGGGCGGTGCTGGAGTCCATTCCCCGGACGCCGGGCAGCCCCTGGGTGTTTCCGGGCCGGTTTCCCGGCACCCATCTGGTCGATCTGCAGGGGCCGTGGAAGATCATCCGCAAGCGCGCCGGGCTGGAGGACGTGCGCATCCACGACCTGCGCCACACCTTCGCCTCGCAGGCGCTGGCGCTCGGCGAGAGCCTGACCATGATCGGCAAACTGCTCGGCCACACCCAGGTCCAGACCACGGCCCGCTACGCCCACCTCGCCCGGAACTCGATCCAGAGCGCCGCCGCGCGCATCACCGACAGCATCGGCGACAGAATCGGCGACAGTATCGGCGACGGTATCGGGGGCAGTATCGGCGGGGCTCACGCGCAAGACGGCGACCCGCCCGACGCCGCCTGACGCGCCCGGCCGATGTCCCCTGACCGATGTCCCCTGACCGACGTCCCGTGACCAGCGCGGCGACCCCTCTCCCGTCATTTCGACCGGAGCCCCGGCCCCCAGGCCGGGGCGGAGCGGAGAAATCTTTCAGCCGCGGATTCAGGTCCAGGGCACTGTACCGAAAAGATTTCTCCACTACGCGCCTGGCGGCGCTCCGGTCGAAATGACGGGGAAGGTACGGGTTTGGTCCGGTGCCGTAAGTCAAACTGATTCACTACGGTTCCCCTAGGGCGCTTTCTCCGGGGCCCGTTCCGGCGTATCCTCGCGGCTTGCGGAATTTCCCGCCCGATTCGCCCGCACCGGTCCCGATTCCATGCTGCGCCTGTTCGTCGGTCTCGACCTGCCCGAGGGGCTGCGCGACACGCTCGCCATGCTGGAGCGCGGCATCCCCGGCGCGCGCTGGATCGAGTCCGACAACTACCACATCACCCTGCGCTTCATCGGCGAGGTGCCGGAAGACCGCGCCGAGGATATCGATTCCGCGCTCGCCGGGGTGCAGGCGGCGCCCTTCGCCCTGTCGCTCGCCGGTGTCGGCCATTTCGGCAAGCTGCGCAAGGCGCGCTCGGTCTGGGCCGGGGTCGAGGCGAACGAGGCGCTGGACCGGCTCCAGGCCGGCGTCGGCTCCGCCATCGTGCGTGCGGGCTTTCCGGCGGAGGCGCGCAGGTTCCGGCCCCATGTCACGCTCGCCCGCATCAAGGGCGAGACCGGGCATCATGTGGCGAATTTCCTCTCCGAGCACGGCGATTTCCGCGCCCCGCCCTTCGAGGTCCGCACCTTTATCCTCTACGAAAGCCACCTGACCCGCCACGGCGCGATGTACCGGGTGCTGCAAAGCTACCCCCTGGGCTGAGGGTGGGTCGGGGCAAGATATCCTTCCCCCTCTTCAGAGGGGGAAGTGGCCGAGCGCAGCGAGGTCGATGGGGGTGACGTGTCGTTCGAGCGGGACAAGGCGCCCGGCGGCATTTACCCGGTGCCACGACACCCCCACCTGGCCTCCCCCTCTGAAGAGGGGGAGGTACACTCCGCGGACGCCTGCGGCCTTTCACAGAGGGATCGAAGGGGAAGCTCTACGCTTCGCGATCCTCCAGAAACCGGTCGATCCGGTGCATGCGTTCGTGCAGAACGGTGACGATGCCGGTCGCGCCGTCGCCCAGCGTCTTCCAGTAGACGAAGTGCCTTTTGTACCGGAAGACATAGCCGTCGACGCCGAATTCCGCCGGAACCGGCCGCGACGCCACCGTGCCGGCCGCGATGCCCTCGAAGGCTTCGAACAGCCCGGCAATGTAGGCGTCCGCCTGGGCCTCGCCCCAGCGATCCCTTGTGTAGCGGTAGATTTCGTCGATACGGACCGCGGCGGCGTCCTGGACGCGCACCGGCGTCATGCGCCGGATTGCGCCCGGTTTCTCGCGATCACGTCGGCGGCCGACAATGGACGATAGGTCTCCTCCGGCGCCGCAAAGGCGCGGCCGAGTTCGGCCTTGAGGCGGTCGAAGGCTTCGCGCTCGGACCGTTCCTTGTCGCGCCGGATCAGGTCGCGGATGTACTCGCTGACATTCTCATAGGATCCGGCCTCGCCGACATTGGCTGCAACGAAATCGCTGAGCGCGCCGCTGAGACGGACCGTCATCGTTGTCGTATGCCGCACGGATCGACCTCCCGACCGGGAATGTAGTCAAATTACTCAATATTGAATACATGCGCAAGCGGGTCGGGGCCGCCCTGAGCGAAGTCGAAGGGGCGGGGCGTATCGAAGGGGGCCGTCTTGCGCACTCGCCTTGCGCGGCGGTGCAGGCTGCCGTAGGCAAGGCCGGAAGCGGAATATCGACGAACGGGAACCGGGATCATGGGCGATTGCCGGATTGCCGTCCTCGGCTGCCGGGGCCGGATGGGGCAAATGCTGGTGCGGGAAATTACCGCCGCCGAGGGCTGCGCGGTGGCGGCGGCGACGGAATTGCCGGGCGACGAGGCGGTCGGCCGGGACGCCGGCGCTCTCGCCGGGCTCGATCCCCTCGGCGTGACGGTGGGCGACGATACAGGCGCCGCGGCGGCGGCGAGCGACGTGCTGGTCGATTTCACCGTGCCGGCTGCGGCTGCCGGGCATGCGGCGGCCGCGGCGGAGGCCGGTACGGCGCTGGTGATCGGCACGACCGGGCTGGAACCGGAACACACCGCCGCCCTGGAGGCCGCTGCGGCGTCGGTGCCGGTGGTCTACGCGCCCAACATGAGCCTCGGCGTCAATCTCCTCTTCGCAATCACCGAACAGGTCGCGGGCGCGCTGGGCGACGACTGGGATATCGAGGTCGTGGAGATGCACCACCGGCACAAGGCGGATGCGCCGTCGGGCACCGCGCTCGGCTTCGGCCGCGCCGCCGCACGGGGCCGGGGCGTCGACCTGGACGCCGTGGCCGACCGCGGCCGGGACGGCGTCACCGGCGCGCGCCGGCCGGGCGATATCGGCTTCGCCGTGCTGCGCGGCGGCGATGTCGCCGGCGAGCATACGGTGGTGTTCGCGACGGAGAACGAACGGGTGGAACTGACCCACAAGGCCGGCAGCCGCGCCATCTTCGCCCGTGGCGCGGTGCGGGCGGCGCGCTGGGCGGCCGGCCGGAAACCCGGCCTCTACGACATGGCGGACGTGCTCGGCCTGCGCTGAGTCTGGATGTGAAGCGCCGCGCCGCCGTTTGCGTCCCCCATTCGCTTTCGGGGCGTCAGGCCGGCGCCGCACGCATCCGGTTCAGGGCATTCTCCAGCGCGTCGGCGACCTCGCCGCGCTCCCGCGGGCTGAGGAAGGCGCCGACGACCAGCCGCCGGCCATGGGACGAGAGCGAGAGCTGGCTTTCGTGCCGGACCGGGCGGGGCAGCGACACCCGCACCCACCAGGGCTGGAACGACCAGCGCTGCTCACGGCCGGAGGGATGGATGCGCTTCACCTCCAGCGCGTCGCGGGTGAGCCTCAGATATTCGAACATGGCGCCGCTGCGGTAGCTGGCGCGGAAGGCGAGCCAGATCAGCAGCACGTCGAGCCCGAAAAAACCGAAGACCGGCCAGGCGCCGATCGAGACGAAGACGATGCCGGCGACGAAGGAAAGCGCCAGCAGCCCGCCCATCAGCCAGCGGAAGCCGCGCGGGCCGAGGCTGCGGTTGGGCCGGAGTTCGGCGTCGAGAAAGACCGGCGACGCGTTCATGGCCCGACCATAACCCATTCGCCGTTTCGTGGTAAGGTCCGCGCCATGAGGGCCATGAAGAAAGCCGATATCGTCAAGATGTACAGCCGTCTCGAGGCGCAGCGGCCGGCGCCGAAGGGCGAGCTGGAGCATGTCAACGCGTATACCCTGCTGGTCGCCGTCGTCCTGTCGGCCCAGGCGACCGACGTCGGCGTCAACAAGGCGACGAAGGCCCTGTTCGAACGGGTGACGACGCCGGAGCAGATGGTGGCGCTCGGCGAGGCGGGGCTGAAAGAGCATATCCGCACCATCGGCCTCTACAACGCCAAGGCGAAGAACGTCATCGCGCTCAGCCATATCCTGATCGAGAAACACGGCAGCCGCGTGCCGCAGGACCGCGCCGCGCTGGAGGCCCTGCCCGGCGTCGGCCGCAAGACCGCGAACGTTGTCCTGAACATCGCCTTCGGCCAGCCGACCATCGCGGTCGACACCCACATCTTCCGGGTCGGCAACCGGACCGGCCTCGCGCCCGGCAAGACGCCGCTCGCCGTCGAGCAGAAGCTGGAGAAAGCGACGCCGCCGCAATTCCGGCAGCACGCGCACCACTGGCTGATCCTGCACGGCCGCTACGTCTGCAAGGCGCGCAAGCCCGATTGCCCAGCCTGCATCGTCAACGACCTGTGCCGCTTCAAGGGCAAGACGGTGTGAGGCGACGGCTGCTGGAGCGCCACGCTGTGCCAATTGAAATGTCAAGAAAAAATCGTATATAATACGCAATAGAAATTGCTATAAACTAGCTATGCCGAGGGGAAGCGAACGATGGCGGGTGCGAAGGCGGCGGTCGTGAATAACGTGGTCGCCCGAAAACTGGAGTCGATCCGCACCAAGGGCGCGATGCGACATGTCGAGGTTGCGAATCTGCTCGGCACGCGGCCGGAAACGGTTTCGCGCTGGAACCAGGGCCGTGCCTACCCGCATGCGAAGACCGAAAGGACTCTGCTGGAGTTCGAGTTCATCGTGGACCAACTGTCCGACTTCTACGAACCGAACGAGGCGCGGCAGTGGATTTTCGCGCCGCAGAAGCACCTGAAGGGCTCTTCGCCGGCCGAACTCATCCGGGATGGCCGGATCGATGAAGTGCGGCGCCTGGTCAATCAGCTTCGCGACGCGGTTTACATTTGAGCGATAACGGTCGGCGCGACGTGATCCACGATCAGACCCTTGTCGACCGTCTGAGCGAACTTCACCCCAACCGCCCCGCCAGCAGCGCCTCGCGCAGTTCGAACTTGCGGACCTTGCCGAGGGGGGTGCGCGGCAGCGGGCCATCGGTCAGCACGACCGCGCGCGGGCGCTTGTAGCGGGCGAGCCGGCCCTCGAACAGCGCCAGGACCGAGGACTCGGTGACCGCGGCGCCCGGTTTCGGCACGGCGATGCAGACCGGGGTCTCGCCCCATTTTTCGTCCGGTCGGCCGACCACGGCGAACTCGGCCAACGCGTCGGAATCGGCGAGGATCCGCTCCAGCTCCGCCGGGTAGATGTTCTCGCCGCCGGAGACGATCATGTCCGTCTTGCGGTCCTCGACGAAGAAATAGCCGTCGCGGTCGACCCGGCCGAGGTCGCCGGTCCGGAGCCAGCCGTCTTCGGTGAAGGCTTCGGCGGTCGCGTCGGGATTGCCCCAGTATTCCGTCATCATGTTGGGGCCGCGCAGCCAGATCTCGCCGATCTCGCCGGGCGCCGCTTCGCGGCCGTTGTCGTCGGCGACGATCTTCGCGTCGCAATGCAGCACCGGCTTGCCGGCCGAGGCGCTGCGGGCGAAGCCGTCGGCGATCGGCAGCGCCACCGCGGTCGGGCCGCTCTCGGTCAGGCCGTAGACCTGGTTCACCGGCAGGCCCTTCGCGTGCCACGGCGCGAACAGGGCGGGCGGCACCGAGGACGAGCCCATGCACACGCAGCGCAGGCCCGACAGGTCGGCATCGCCGAAGTCCGGCAGGGCGAACAGGGCGCGCGCCATGGTCGGGACGATGGCGACCAGGGTCGTACGGTCCTCGACCAGCGTCTCCAGGACCGCCGCCGGGTCGAAGCGGCGGTGGAGCGTGACCGTCGCGCCGGCGCGCAGGGCCGGCAGGGTCTGGATGTTCATGCCGCCGACATGGAACAGCGGGATCGCGGTCAGGATGCGGTCGGCGCTGGTGAACTCGAAGACCGACTGGCCGTTGAGCGCGGTGTAGAACAGCGCCTCCTGGGACAGCACCGCGCCCTTCGGCCGGCCGGTCGTGCCCGAGGTGTAGACGATCTTGGCCGGGCCGCGCAGGTCGGCCCGCAGGCCGGGCGGCCGGTAGCCCGCCGCACCGCGCAGCCGCGCCAGATCGGGCCAGCGGGGGTCGGCGCCGCCGTAGGTCGCGAGGCGCAAGGACGGCAGCGCCGCCGCCAGTTCGGCGGCGTGGTCGAAATAGTCCGGTTCGACGAACAGCAGGTCGGCGCCGCAGTCCCGCAACTGCCACACAAGCTCCTCTACGGTCAGCCGGCCGTTCAGTGGCACGAAGATCGCGCCGAGCCGGGCGCAGGCGAACAGCAGGTCGATCATCTCCGGCGCGTTGACGCCGAGATGCGCCACCCGGCCGCCTTCGCCGATATCGAGTTCGTCGGCAAGCGCCCCGGCGGTCCTGCCAATCCGGTCCTCGAGCGCCGCGTAGGAGATGCCGGACCCTTCGAAGCGGATGGCGGTATCGTCCGGCGCCCAGCCGGCGCGCTGCGCGATCCAGCCGGAAATATCGGTCTGGCCGTGTCCCGCTGCCCTTCCGGCCGTCATTTTTCGCCGCGTTCGAACAGGCTCTCGCGGCCCAGCCGCTCCAAGCAGATTTCCGCGGTCCAGGGCAGCATCAGCGAACCGCAGCGGCTGTCGCGATACCAGCGCTCGATATCGAAATTCCTGAAGATCGCCCGGCCGCCGCAGGTGCGCAGGCCGAGGCGCGCAATATCGTTGGCGTATTCCATGACCGTGAACTGGGCGGCGTAGGCGCGCAGCCGGTCCTCCTTGGCCGGGCGCAGCCGGGCCTCGCTTATCGCGCGCCGGAACAGGGCCGTCGCCTGCTCCAGCTTGATGCGCATCTCCGCCACCGCAAGCTGCTTGGCCGGGCTGTGCCGGGCGGAACCGGCGGGCGGCGCGCCGACGACCTCGCCGCGCAGATAGTCCACGGTGAACTGGAAGGCGGCATGGGCGAGGCCGAGATAGGTCGGCGTCAGGGTCATGAACATGTGCGGCCAGTTGAGCGCGGCCTGGTAGTAGAGGCCGTGGGGCAGCATGGTCAGCGCGTCGGGCACGAAGACATTCTCGAACCGGATCGAGCGGCTGTCGGTCGGCCGCATGCCCATGACGTCCCATTCGCCGAAGATCGTCACGCCCTCGGCATCGGCCGGCACGGCGAGGAACATGGTGTTCTGCGGGATCGGCTCGACGCCTTCCTGTTGCAGCGTGCAGACCAGGCCGTAGTGGCTCGCCGCGCCCGAGAGCGACGCGAAATGCTTGATGCCGTCGACCCGGTAGCCGCCCTCGACCGGCCGGGCCGTCGTGCCGAACGCGGCCTTGCCGGCGGCGGCCGCGCTGTCCGGCTCGGAGAAGGGCTGGGCGAACAGCATGCCGTCCTCGACCACGCGGCGGAAAATGTCCGCACGGCGGATGTTGTGCTGCGCGCGCACATCGTCCGGCATGTCCAGCTCGTCCGCCATCTGCGACGCCCACAACAGGGTGCAGGCATGCATGTTGAAGGTGAGCGCGGTCGCCGGGCACCAGCGGCCCAGCTCCGCCGAGACCAGGGCGTAGGTTTGGTAATCCGCGCCCATGCCGCCGTGGGTTTCCGGGATCGTGAGTGCGAAGAAGCCGGCCTCGCGCAGATCGGCATAGTTTTCGAACGGAAAGGCGTTGCGCGCGTCGAATTCGGCGGCGCGCGGGCGGAAGCGCTCGCGGCCGAGTTCGCGCGTCCGGCCGATCAGGTCCTTCTGCCGGGCGGTCGCATCCGCCGCGTGGATGTCCATGAGCGCGCGCGTCATGCAGCCTCTCTAGGTCCGGTCCGGGTCCTGCCGGGGAATGTCCTGCAGGAAGCCGCCGATTTCGGCGTTGAACGCCGCCGGGTCTTCCATGTTGGCCAGATGGCCTGCCCCGGCGAGACAACGGTAGCGCGCGCCCGGAACCGCTTGGGCCATCCGTTCCATCGTCCGGGGCGGGGCCAGCATGTCGTGTTCGGCGGCGAGCGCCAGGGTCGGGCAGGCGATGCGCGCCAGATCGTCCTTGCGGTCGAAATGGACGATGCAGTTGAGCGCCTGGCGATAGGTGGCCGAAGACAGCGCCGCCATGCTCGCGACGGCGCGCTCCAGCGCCCCGGGCGGCGGTTCGGGGCCGAACAGGCTCGGAACCAGCGGGCGGGCGATATCCCCCGGCGTCATTCCCCGGTCGAGCGGCGCGAGGCGGTCGGCGAGGAATTTCATGCGGAAGAGCGCATCGCGCCCGCCGAACGAGGCGCTGGTGGCGAACAGCACCAGCCCCCGGACGCGCTCCGGATAGCGGGCGGCGATCTCCTGGGCGATCATGCCGCCCATGGAATGGCCGACGATGACCGCACGCCGGACCCGCTGCGCATCGAGCAGCCGGATCGCCGCCGCGGCGAGGGTTTCGAAGGTCATTTCGGCCAGCGGTGCTGAAGCGCCATAGCCCGGCGCATCCCAGGCGAGGCCGCGCCAACCTTCGGGCAATGCGGGCAGATTGTCGGCGAAGCTGCCGGAGTCGCCGCCGATGCCGTGCAGGAACAGCGCGGTATCCGGCCCCGCCCCGGCCTCGATGCAGGCCGGGACGTCCGTCGGCGGCGGTGCGTTCATGCAGCGAGGTCGCCCTGCAAAACGCCCCGGTCGACCACCGTCCTGCCGTCCAGCGATACCGTGCAATGGCGCAGCGGCAGGTCGAAATGGCCGAGCGTATGCCGGCCGGCGACCTCGTTCGCCCCGGTCGAATAGAGGAAATTGCCGGCGAAGGCGCGCAGCTCCGTGCCGTTGAAATCGGTCTTGTCGTAGAGCGCCATCGATTCCCAGCGCGCCGCCGGGTTCATGCCCCAGCCGACATGGCTGACGGCATAGGCCTCGCGGTCGCCCCAGGCATCGATGTAGGCGCGGAACAGGTCGGCATCGAGATTGTCGCCGGCGATGTCGGTGACGTAGTCGTCCTCGATCGTCAGCGTCACCGGCGCCTCCATATAGCGTTTGAGCGTCAGGTTGACGTCGCCGCGGTCGAGCACCAGCCGCCCGTTGACGCTGCCGGTCGCCGGGAAGCACAGGCACAGGCCGCCCGGCCAGTGGGTCATGGTGCCGGGCCGCTTCGTGAAGCCCCAGCCGCCGCCCGCCGCCGCGCCCGCCACCCGGATCGTGAGGTCGGTGCCAGCGTCCGAAGCCACGCGCATTTCCGAGGCCCCGCGCAGCATCTTTATGCCCGTCTTCACCCGGCCTTCGAGCTCGGCGTCCGGCGCCAGCCGCTCCAGCGCTTCGGGGTGCTCGTTGGAGATCATCAGGCCGCGCGTGCCCTTGCCGAGGATCTCCGGCAGCTCCGGCGCGTGCAGCATGCCCTCGACGGTGCAGTCGACGAACAGGGCCGACGCGCCGAGCGCCTCGATCACCGGCTCCAGCCCCTGTACCGCGTCGCTCGCCCCGGTCGAGCGCACCGGCACGGGCGCCGATTGCGGCGGCGTCGGCAGCACGACATGGAACGGCCGGGCGCCCATCGCGCTCAGCGCCAGTTCCGCCAGCTGTACGTTGATGCCGCGCGACTGGCTCTCCGACAGGATGGCGACCGCATCGCCGGGCTCGACCGCGCACAGGCCGAACACCGTCTCGAACGCCCGGATCCACTTGGCCTCGATCCGCTCCTGCATCATGGCATCCCTCTCCTCGACTTCCGGCGCCGCGCTCCGGCCCGGCCCGGCCCGGCCCCAAGCAATACGCCAACCGGCGGCGCAGGCCAACGGGGGATGGGGCGCGGTTCGGTCTTCGAAGAGGCGGTCGGCCGAGAGCGGCGGAAGCGCTACGCCGAAATGCGCAGTTGCATCCCCAGCGCGCGCGTAATTTTCATCACCGTGGCGAAGGTGGGGTTGCCGTCTTCCGACAGGGCCTTGTAGAGCCCTTCGCGGCTCAGGCCCGCCTCGCGCGCCAGCCGGCTCATATTTTCCGCCCGCGCGATGTCGCTCAGCGCCGCCCGGATCAGGCTGCCGTCGCCCGGGTCCTCCTCGGCGCAGGCCTCCAGGTAGAGCTGAACATCCTCCCGCGTGCGCAGATGTTCCGCAGCGTCCCATTTCGCGAAGGTTTCGGTCATGCCTGTCTCCAGTCCTGCGCCAACCGGCCCGCGCGCTCGATGTCGCGCCGCTGGCTGCCCTTGTCGCCGCCGCAAAGCATCACGACCGTCGCGCCCTCGCGGAGGAAGTAAAGGCGCTGCGATCCGGTCAGGATAACGAGCACACGGGAATGACGGCGTCTAGCCGTCGCCGGTATCGAGTATCACCGGCACATGGTCGCTCAGGCCCTTGCCATTCATGCCGGTGCCGGGGGCGACCCAGTCGTCGTAGCGTCCGATTTGCAGGTTGAAAGTCCGCTTCGTCCAAGTGCAGGGCACGAAGATATAGTCGATGTGGTAGGTGTTGCCGTCCTTCCTGCGCTTCTTCCAGTAGATGGTCGGATTCGTTTCTTTCCCCTGGGCTTCGCTCTTGGCCGCATGATAGGCGCTGACCAGGCAGTAGTCGTCCAGAGTATTGAGGCTGTCGCGGAAATTGCCCGCCCAACCGTCTTTGTCCCAAATCACGTTGTGGTTGAAGTCACCGGCGAGCACGGCGTCTTCCTTGGTCAGAAACTGGCGATAGAATTCGGCGCCTTCGTTCAACGGCCCGCGTTGCGCTTTGCGCAATCCGTAGGTGAAGGCCCAAACCGCAAGTAGATTGAAACACCGCGGCTTGGTGACTTCGACCGGGAGCAACAGTTTCAGATTGTGATCGAACTGTTGGTGACGCCGCCCGGCCCAGCCGTTGAAGAAGAAAACTCCAACCCCCCAATTCGGATGGTCACCGTGCCAGAGTGGCGGGGCGGAAAATTCCGGCAGGCGGCATTTGCGGTCCAGCACTTCCGGGGCGGCGCATTCGGAAATCACGGCCACGTCCGGTTGGAGCGTCAGAAGCCGGCCGATTTTGTTGTGAAACGCTTTGGCGCAATTCCAGGCGACGATGCGCATGGGTGGCGCCGTCGCCCGCCCCTCAGGTATCCAGGAAACTCCGCAGCTTCCGTGACCGGCTCGGGTGCTTGAGCTTGCGCAGGGCCTTGGCCTCGATCTGGCGGATGCGCTCGCGGGTGACGGAGAATTGCTGGCCGACTTCTTCGAGCGTGTGGTCGGTGTTCATGCCGATGCCGAAGCGCATGCGCAGCACGCGCTCCTCGCGCGCGGTCAGCGTCGCCAGCACCCGGGTCGTCGTCTCGCGCAGGTTGGACTGGATCGCGGCGTCGAGCGGCACGATGGCGTTCTTGTCCTCGATGAAGTCGCCGAGATGGCTGTCTTCCTCGTCGCCGATCGGGGTTTCGAGCGAGATCGGCTCCTTGGCGATCTTGAGGACCTTGCGCACCTTCTCGAGCGGGACGTGCAGCCGCTCGGCCAGCTCCTCCGGCGTCGGCTCGCGGCCGATCTCGTGCAGCATCTGGCGCGAGGTGCGCACCAGCTTGTTGATCGTCTCGATCATGTGCACCGGAATGCGGATGGTGCGCGCCTGGTCGGCGATCGAGCGGGTGATGGCCTGGCGGATCCACCAGGTGGCGTAGGTCGAGAATTTGTAGCCGCGGCGGTACTCGAATTTATCGACCGCCTTCATCAGGCCGATATTGCCTTCCTGGATCAGGTCGAGGAACTGCAGGCCGCGGTTGGTGTATTTCTTGGCGATGGAGATGACGAGGCGGAGATTGGCCTCGACCATCTCCTTCTTGGCCTGGCCGGCCTCCCGCTCGCCCTGCTGCACGGTCTGGGAGATGCGGCGGAACTCGTTGACCGGCAGCTCGGCGGCGCGCGAGACCTCGGCGACGCCGGCGCGCAGGTCCTCGATTTCCAGCCGGTGCTTTTCCGAAAACTCCCGCCAGCCCGGCGTGTTGCGCTGCGCCATCCGGTCGAGCCAGCCCGGGTCGAGCTCCGCGCCGCGATACTGTTCGAGAAATTCCTTCCGGTCGACGCCGCAATCGAGCGCCAGGCGCATCAGCTTGCCTTCCAGGCCGAGCAGCAGCTTGTTCAGCTCCTTGAACTGCTCCACCAGCTCCTCGATGCGCTGGTTGTTCATGTGGATGCGCTCGACCAGGCCGACCAATTCGTTGCGCACCGCGCGGTAGCGCCGCTCGGCCCGCGCGACCGGATCGTTGCCCTCGCGCATCGTCTCCAGCCGGGTCTCCTGGATCCGGCGCAGCTTTTCGTAGGTCTTCGCGATGGCGTCGAAATTCGCCAGCACCTCCGGCATCAGGGAGGCTTCCTTGGCGGCCAGCGACATGTTCGCGGCGGTGTCCTCGTCGTCCTCGTCGTCCTCGGGCGCGTCGCCGGCAGTCTCGCCGTCCTCTTCGCCGCCTTCTTCGCCGCCCTCTTCGCTGCCCTCTTCGCTGCCTTCTTCTCCGGGCGCCGCAACGAGGGCCCCGTCTTCGTCCTCCGGGCCTTCGGAGCCGTCCGGGCCCGCCGCTTCGTCCGCGCCGTTTGCGGACAGAACGGTGTCTGCCCCGGCGACGATCTCTCCGACCGCCGTCCCGTTCGCTCTCGCGACCGGTTCCGTGGCCGGCGGGCTATCCGGCGCCCTGTCCGGTGCGGTACCCGGCTCGTTGTCGTTGCCGGGCGCGGGGCCCGTGCCGGCATCGCTGCCGCTTGTATCCGCACCGGCCTGCTGCACCGCCGACCCGTTCTGCGGATCGGCCGCGGCCTTGACGGCGCCCGCGCCGCCGTTGCCTCCGGACCCGTCCCCTGCGATCCTGTCCTTCCCGTCGCCTCGTTCCGCGGCGCCGCTCGCGTCATCGCCGTCGGCGCGGTTTTCCGACGGGCCGCTGAACGTCGCTTCGAGATCGATGATGTCGCGCAGCAGGACCGCGCCGTCCTGCAGCGCATCGCGCCAGGCGACGACGGCGCGCATGGTGAGCGGGCTTTCGCACAGGCCGCCGATCATCTTCTCCCGGCCGGCCTCGATCCGTTTGGCGATTTCGATTTCGCCTTCGCGGGACAGCAGCTCGACCGTCCCCATCTCGCGCAGATACATGCGCACCGGATCGTCGGTCCGGCCGACGTCGTCCGCGACGTTGCCCTTGCGCTCGGCCGGCTCGCCGGCGCCGTCCGGCTCCTTCTCGTCCGGGCTTTCGGCATCGACCACGTTGATGCCCATCACCGAAAGGCGGGCCAGAATGTCTTCGCGCTGTTCGTGGGTGACCCGGTCGGGCGGAATGGCGGCGTCGATCTCCTCTTCGGAGAGATAGCCCTGCTCCTTGCCTTTCGCGACCAGCTTTTTTTCCGCCGCCGCCAGCGCATCGATCAGCGCATCGTCGGTATCGTTCTGCGTTTCGGTGGAAACCGCCTGTGCCGCCGTGGCCTTGCTTGCCATGTAGCTCCGTCCCCAGCTTCGCGCGGCGCAGGCGCTCCGGCGCGCACGATATGATTATCCGCTCGGTTTTCGCAGGCTCCCCGCCGCGCCGCCCAGGCGTCGCGCGCACCCCGCGAGTGTCGCCCTTTCCCCCGACGCGCCCCGGCCTGAAGGACCGGCCTGAAGGACCGGCCGCCGGTCCCGGACGCGTGCAGGCGACTCGCCGAGATATAGCCCCCTCATGCCGGACAACAAGTCCGCCGCCCGAGTCAGCCGGGCTCGGCCTCTTCCGGGGCGGCCGCCTGGCGCGCGATATCGGACGCAAACTCGGTGAGCCGGGCAAATTCGGCATCGTCCTCGCGGTACAGGCCGCGTTTGAGCCGTTGCTGCAGTTCCTCTGCCGCGGAAATCAGGTTCTGGCGCCGCAAGGCATCCTTCCAGGCAATTTCGAGCATATCCGGATCACACGCCGGATCCGCGAAGGGTGCGACTGCATAGACTTTACGGTTGCAGATATTGGCGATGGTCTTTTCGTGGTCCCTGGCGCGCAGAAGGTCTTTCAGTACATCAGGTTCAATATCTTCGGCGTGGCTGTGCAGCAGGATCGCATCCATCAACAGCCTTTCCAGTTCGCTTGATACGAAATTGACCTCGACCAGCCGCTCGCCGTATTCGCGGATCAACCTGGGATGGTTGAGCAGCGCCGCAACCAGCGCCTTCTGGGCATTCGAGACATTCTCTTCCGGAACAGCATCGGATTTCATCTCGATGATTTTCGCCTTGCCGGTTCTGTCCCGCTTGTTCCAGAGCACCGAGAACAACCGCTTCTTCAGGAATACGCGATAGTAGAATTGCGTACTCCGCTCGGCCATTTGCGCAACGATGTCCTCGATTTTCTTCTCCACAATCAGCGCGAATTCCGGCGAATCGATCGTCTGCGTCCCGGCCACGCGCCGCCACAGCGCTTCGGAGACGGACGTCGCGCGTTCGACGAGGCGGCCGAAGGCCTCGGGGCCGGACAGGCTGACGAAGGAATCCGGGTCCTCGCCCTCCGGCAGGAAGACGAAACGCGCCGTCTTGCCGGGGACCAGCCGGGGCAGCAGCCGGTCGAGCGCCCGGCCGGCGGCGCGGCGGCCCGCCTCGTCGCCGTCGAAGCACAGCACCGGCCCGGGCGCGAGGCGCCACAGTTCCTCGATCTGGCTCTCGGTGAGGGCCGTGCCGAGCGGCGCGACCGCCCCGCCGAACCCGGCCTGGTGGAGCGCGATCACGTCCGTGTAGCCTTCGGTCACGATGACGTCCGCACCGTCGCGCACGGCCTGGCGCGCCTTGTCGAGCGCATAGAGCAGCCGGCCCTTGTTGAACAGCGGGGTCTCCGGGGAGTTGAGGTATTTCGGCTGGACATCGCCCAGCGCCCGGCCGCCGAAGGCGATCACCCGGCCGCGCCGGTCGGCAATCGGGAAGATCACCCGGCCGCGGAAGCGGTCATAGCTCTCGCCGCCGTCCTCCGGCTTTATCAGCAGCCCGGCCTCGACCAGCATCGCCTCCTGGAAGCCTTCGCCGGTCAAGGCCTGTTTCAGCGCGGCGCGCCCGTCCGGCGCCCAGCCGAGCCGGAATGCTTCGATGGTTTCCGGCTTCAGGCCGCGCCGCCGCAGATAGGCCAGCGCGTCGGCGCCGGCCGGTTCGTTCAGGCGCCGGCGGAAGAAGCCCAGCGCGGCTTCGCAGGCGTCCTGCAGGCTCTTCGCCCGCTCCGCGCGCCGGCGTTCCTCCGGCGTCGCCTGCGGCACCGAAAGCCCGGCCATGCCGGCCAGCTTGGCGACCGCCTCGGGAAAGGTCAGCCCCTCGGTCTCGGTGACGAAACGGATGACGTCGCCATGCGCCCCGCAGCCAAAACAGTGGTAAAAGGCCTTATCGTCGTTGACGGTGAAGGACGGCGTCTTTTCGCTGTGGAACGGGCACAGGCCGCTGAATTCGCGCCCCTTCTTCGCCAGCTTCACCCGCTTCCCGACGACATCGGAGACCGGTACCCGGCTGCGCAGTTCGTCGAGAAAATGGGGAGTGATCGCCATGCTTGCATGTCTAGCACGAAACGGTCGTGGCCGCCGCCCCCTTCGACAGGCTCAGGGCAGGCTTTCGATACGCCGCTGCGCGGCTGCTCAGGGTGAGGGAGGGTATCGGAAACGACCGCCACCTTCCCTCATCCCGAGTAGCCCCGGATTTGATCCGGAGCGTATCGAGGGGCCGGCAGCGGCTACAGCGCCAGGCGCGATTTCACCACCGCGCTCGCCTTGCCGAAATCCATCTGGCCGGCATAGCGCTCGCGCAGGGCGGCCATGGTGCGCCCCATATCCTTGATCGATTCCGCGCCGAGTTCGGCCATGACCGAGCCGATGACGTCTTCCATCGCCGCCTCGTCGAGCCGCGGCGGCAGGAAGCCGGTGATGATCGCGATTTCCTCGCGCTCCTGCTCGACCATTTCCAGCCGGCCGCCCTGCTCGTAATGGCCGATGCTCTCCTCGCGCTGCTTCACCATGGTCTGCAGCATGCCGAGAATCTGGGTCTCGTCGATGCCGTCGCGAACGCCCTTGCCGCGGGCGGCGATGTCCCGGTCCTTCAGCGCAGCCGAAATCAGGCGCAGGGTCGCGGTCTTCCGCTGCTCCCGTGCCTTCATCGCTGCTTTCAGTTCGGCCTTGATGCGGTCGCGCAGCATGGCGTCAGCCATCTGTCCGTCTCCAGTCCCGGCCCGTACCTCAGGGCCCGTCCCAAACCCGATGCCGGGCGCGCCGGCAGTCTCCGGCCACGCGTCAAGAGGTCGTAGAAATGCCATCGACTGGCCGCCGGAGTCAATGGAGCGGTCGCCGGCTGCGGCCCGAATGTGGCCCGAGTGTGGATATGTCGCCGGCTGGCGGCCCCGCACGTCGCCCCTTCCGCAACGGGCCGCTGTGACGAAATGCGGCCCGTTCGAAGGCGGGGATGTAGGCGCCTGCGCTTGACCGGCAAGGCCCCCCTTTCCTACCTAACGCCGGCCGGTCCGGCTCTCCGATACGGCGATTTCCGACGAATACGGCCAAAGACAGCGGGCTGCCGATGCAGACGTCCCCTTCGCCCGACACGACCGCGGGCCCCGGCGGCGGGCCTTCGGCAGGGATTGCCCCCGACCGGCCGGCCCCGAACCGGCCGGCCCCGGAACGGCCGGCCCCGGAACGGCCGGAGTGGGCGACGGCCGGCCTGTTCCTGGGCGACGGCACGGTATTCTGGGGCCGGGGCGCCGGCGCGGCGAAGACGGTGCTGGGCGAGCTGTGTTTCAACACATCGCTCACCGGCTATCAGGAAATCCTCACCGACCCGTCCTACGCCGCCCAGATCATCGCCTTCACCTTCCCGCATATCGGCAATGTCGGGACCAACGCCGAGGATATCGAGACGGCGACCCCGGCGGCGCTCGGCGGCGTGTTCCGCGCAGATATCACCCAGCCATCCAACTACCGCAGCGCGCAGCATCTGGACGGCTGGCTCAAGAGCCACGATCTGCCGGCGATCGCCGGCGTCGACACAAGGCGCCTGACCCGGCGGCTGCGCGACGGCGGCGCGGCCAACGCCGTGCTGCGCCACGACCCCGGCGGCGATTTCCCGATCGGCGACCTGATCGATAACGCCCGCGCCTGGCCCGGTCTGGAAGGCATGGACCTGGCGAAAGACGTCTCCTGCACCCAGACCTACCAGTGGGACGAGACCGGCTGGGCCTGGGGCGAAGGCTACGGCCGGCAGTCCGAACCGCGCTTCCACGTCGTCGCGATGGATTTCGGCGCCAAGCGCAACATCCTGCGCAGCCTGGCCGCGCTCGGCTGCCGGGTCACGGTCGTGCCCGCGACGGCGAGCGCCGAGGAAATCCTGCGCCACGCGCCAGACGGCGTGTTCCTGTCCAACGGGCCGGGCGATCCGGCGGCGACCGGCGCCTATGCCGTGCCGGTCATCCGGCAAGTGCTGAAATTCGATCTGCCGGTCTTCGGCATCTGCCTCGGCCACCAGATGCTTGCGCTCGCCCTCGGCGGGCAGACCCGCAAGATGCATCACGGCCATCGCGGCGCGAACCACCCGGTCAAGGACCTGGAAACCGGCAAGGTCGAGATCACCAGCCAGAACCACGGCTTCGAGGTCGATGCCGAGAGCCTGCCCGCCGGCGTGACCATGACCCACAAATCGCTGTTCGACGGCTCCTGCGAGGGCCTGAAGGTCGAGGGCCGGCCGGTCTTCAGCGTGCAATACCACCCGGAAGCCAGCCCCGGCCCCCAGGACAGCGCCTACCTGTTCGAGCGCTTCGTGGCGGATATGGCGGAAGCGGGACAGGCGTAGATGCCCCGCCGCACCGACATATCCTCGATCCTCATCATCGGCGCCGGCCCGATAATCATCGGGCAGGCCTGCGAGTTCGACTATTCGGGCACGCAGGCCGTCAAGGCGCTGAAGGACGAGGGCTACCGGGTCATCCTGGTCAATTCCAACCCGGCGACCATCATGACCGATCCGGGCCTGGCCGACGCGACCTATGTCGAGCCGATAACGCCGGAGATCGTCGAGCGGATTCTCGAGAAGGAGAGGCCGGACGCGCTGCTGCCGACCATGGGCGGCCAGACCGCGCTCAACACCGCGCTGGCGCTGGCCGAAAACGGCGCGCTGGCGCGCCACGGCGTCGAGCTGATCGGCGCCAACCGGGAGGCCATCGCCAAGGCCGAGGACCGGCTGCAGTTCCGCGAGGCGATGGCGGAGATCGGCCTGGAGAGCCCCAAGAGCGCCCTGGTCGGCAGCCAGAAGGAGGCGCGCGCCGCGCTCGACAAGATCGGCCTGCCGGTCATCATCCGGCCGTCCTACACGCTGGGCGGCACGGGCGGCGGCGTCGCCTACAACCGCAGCGAGTTCCGCGACATCGTGAGCCGCGGCCTGCGCGCCTCGCCGGTAAGCCAGGTGCTGATCGAGGAATCGGTGCTCGGCTGGAAGGAGTTCGAGATGGAGGTGGTCCGCGACCGGGCGGACAACTGCATCATCGTCTGCTCGATCGAGAATCTCGACCCGATGGGCATCCACACCGGCGACAGCATCACCATCGCGCCGGCGCTCACGCTCACCGACAAGGAATACCAGATGATGCGCAACGCCTCGATTGCGGTGTTGCGCGAGATAGGCGTCGATACCGGCGGATCGAACGTGCAGTTCGCCGTCGATCCCGAAACCGGCCGCCAGGTCATCATCGAGATGAACCCGCGGGTCAGCCGCTCCTCGGCCCTGGCGTCGAAGGCGACCGGCTTCCCGATCGCCAAGGTCGCGGCCCGGCTCGCCGTCGGCTACACGCTGGACGAGATCCGCAACGACATCACCGGCGTCACCCCGGCCTCCTTCGAGCCGACCATCGACTATGTCGTCACCAAGATGCCGCGCTTCACCTTCGAGAAGTTCGCGGGCGCCGAGCCGATCCTGACCACGGCGATGAAATCGGTCGGCGAGGCCATGGCGATCGGCCGGACCTTCGCCGAATCCCTGCAGAAGGCCTGCCGCTCGATGGAAACGGGTCTCACCGGCCTCGATCCCGTCGAGATTCCCGGCGGCCGGGACGCCATGATTGCCCGGCTGGCCGAGCCGACGCCGGACCGGCTGCTGGTCGTCGCCCAGGCGATGCGCGAAGGCTTCGGCGACGACGCGATCCACAACGCCTGCCGGATCGATCCCTGGTTCCTCGCCCGCATCCGCGAGATCGTCGAGGCGGAGCGGCAGGTCGAACGCGACGGCCTGCCCGGCGACCCCGATGCGCTCGGCCGCCTCAAGGGCCTCGGCTTCTCCGACGCCCGGCTGGCGGCGCTGACCGGCGCCCGCGAGGCCGGGGTCGCCGCCGCGCGCCGGGCCGTCGGGGTCCGGCCGGTCTACAAGCGCATCGACACCTGCGCCGCCGAGTTCGCCTCGATCACGCCCTACATGTATTCCTGCTACGAAAGCGGCCCGGACCCGGAATGCGAGGCCGAGCCCTCGGAGCGCGAGAAGGTCATCATCCTGGGCGGCGGGCCGAACCGGATCGGCCAGGGCATCGAGTTCGACTATTGCTGCGTCCACGCGGTCTACGCCCTCGCCGAAGCGGGCTACGAGACGATCATGGTCAACTGCAACCCGGAGACCGTCTCGACCGACTACGACACCTCCGACCGGCTGTATTTCGAGCCTCTGACCGCCGAGGACGCGATCGAGATCTGCCGGAAGGAGCAATCCGCCGGCCGGCTCAAGGGCGTGATCGTGCAGTATGGCGGGCAAACGCCGCTCAAGCTCGCCCACGCGCTCGCCGATGCCGGCGTGCCGATCCTCGGCACCTCGCCGGACGCCATCGACCTGGCCGAGGACCGCGACCGTTTCCAGCGCCTGCTGCACGAGATCGGCCTGCGCCAGCCCAACAACGGAACGGCGACCTCGATGGAGCAGGCCGTCGGCGTCGCCGGGAAGATCGGCTATCCGGTGCTGCTGCGCCCGTCCTACGTCCTGGGCGGCCGGGCGATGGAAATCGTCCACGACGAGGCCGGCCTGCGCCGTTACGTGACCGAGGCCGTGCGGGTTTCCGGCGACAACCCGGTGCTGATCGACGGCTATCTCCAGGACGCCATCGAGGTCGATATCGATGCGGTCTCGGACGGCGAGAGCGTGCGCATCGCCGGCATCATGGAGCATATCGAGGAAGCCGGCATCCATTCCGGCGACTCGGCCTGCGCCCTGCCGCCCCATTCCCTGTCGGCAGCGATGCTGGCGGAAATCGAGCGCCAGGCCGAGAGCCTTGCCGCTGCATTGGGCGTCGTCGGCCTGATGAACATCCAGGTCGCGGTCAAGGACGAGACGGTCTACATCCTGGAGGTCAATCCGCGCGCCAGCCGGACGGTGCCCTTCGTCGCCAAGGCGACGGGCGCGCCGGTCGCCAAGATCGCGGCGCGGGTCATGGCGGGCGAGACGCTGGCCGGCTTCGAGATCGGCATGACGCCAGCGAACGGCCCGGGAAACGGTCCCGGGAAAGGTCATGTTGCGGTCAAGGAGGCGGTGTTCCCCTTCAACCGCTTCCCCGGCGTCGACGTGATCCTCGGCCCGGAGATGAAATCGACCGGCGAGGTCATGGGCCTCGACCGGGATTTCGGCCGCGCCTTCGCCAAGTCCCAGGTCGCGAGCGGCATCCACCTGCCCCGGGCCGGCACCGTGTTCGTCTCGGTGCGCGACCGCGACAAGGCGGCCCTCGCCCCGATCGCCGAACGGCTGGTCGCGCTCGGCTTCGACCTGCTGGCGACCCGGGGCACCGCGCGCGACCTCAACGCACGGGGCATCGCGGCGCGCCAGGTCAACAAGGTGCTGGAGGGCCGGCCGCACATCGTCGACGCGATGACCGACGGCGGCGTGCAGCTCGTCTTCAACACCACCGAGGGGGCGCAGGCGATCCGGGACAGCTTCTCGCTCCGGCAGACGGCGCTGCTGCAGGAAATTCCCTATTACACGACGATGGCCGGCGCCCGGGCCGCGGTGCAGGCGATTGCGGCACTTCGCACCGGCGCTCTTGAAGTCGCCCCGCTGCAATCGTATTTCGGATCGTCTTTCTGAGAACCCGACGGCGCGAGCGCGCGCACCATCCCCCGGCGTCCCCCATCGAGACGCCGATGAAGCAATCTGTTGCCGCAGGCGCCGGGACAGCACTTTGACGACGAACGGACCGCCCGATGGATAAGGTTCCGATGACAGAGCGTGGCTACGGCATGCTCCAGGAAGAAATGAAACGGCTCAGGACGGTGGAGCGCCCGGCCGTAATCAACGCGCTGGAAGAGGCGCGCACCCACGGCGATCTCTCGGAGAACGCCGAATATCACGCCGCCAAGGAGCGCCAGGCGTTCATCGAGGGCCGGCTGATGGAGCTGGAAGACAAGGTCAGCCGCGCCCAGGTGATCGACCCGCGAAGCCTGTCCGGCGATACCGTGCGCTTCGGCGCCACCGTCACGCTGGCCGACGAGGACACGGACGAGGAAAGCACCTACCAGATCGTCGGCGAGGACGAGGGCGATATCGGCAACGGCCTGCTGTCGCTGACCTCGCCCCTCGCCCGGGCCATGATCGGCCGGGAAACCGGCGATTCCATCGAGGTCACCGCCCCGGGCGGCTCCAGGGCCTACGAGATCATGAAGGTGAAATACGGCTGAGGGCGCCCCCTTCGACTTCGCTCAGGGCAGGCCCTTCGATACACCCCGCCCCTTCGACAAGCTCAGGGCAGGCCCTTCGATACGCCCCGGCCGGGGGCCGGGGCTACTCAGGGTGAGGGTGAAGGGAGTGAGCTCACTACACACCCTCATCCCGAGTAGGCGCGCCAGCGCCGTATCGAGGGGCGCGCCGTATCGAGGGACGCAATTCGATACGACCGCCGCAGCGCCGCCGGCCGCGCGTTCAGCGGGATCGGGGCCGATCGACGGCATACAGATACCAGTCCGTCACCGTTCCCCGGATGCTCCTGTGGCCGTCCATCCGCTTTTCCCGGCGGAAGCCGGCCCGCTCGAGCAGCGCGCAGGATTGCGTGTTGCGGGTATCGACCTCGGCCCAAATCCGCGCGACGCCGGAGTGCGCAAATCCGATCCGCACGATTTCCCGAAGCGCTTCGGTCGCGTAGCCGCGGCCCTGGAAATCGCTGTCGAGGTGGAAACCGACGCTCGCGGCCCGGTCGTCGTCCTCGTCAATCCTGATCCGGATGAGCCCGACGATCCGGCCGACATCGCCCGGCTCGATCGCGAAGACGAGTTCGGCCGGACGTCTCCGCCGCCATGTCGCCATGGCCGATTCGAGGTATTTGCCGATTCCCTCCGGCGTCGGTTTTTCCATATCCATGTAGCGGTAGAAGGCCTCCCGCACGGCGTAGCGCCGGATGTGCGGCAGGTCGGCCAACGCCGGCGGGCGCAGCCGCAGCCGCGGTGTCGAAACCCCGTCCTTTACCGCCCGCTGAACGTCACGCAGACTGTGGCTGCGCGGCTGTACCGGCCCGAGGAATCCGAACAGGCCCCGGTTCATTGCGCCGTCCGCGGCACGATCAGCGCGTCGGCCGCCACGCCGCCCTTGGGCAGGGCGACGAAGGGGTTGATGTCGATGCTCTCGATCCGCCCGGCGTTGGCGGCGGCGAAGACGGAGAGGCGGGCGAGCGCGTCGGCGAGCGCGTCGAGATCGGCCGGCGGCGCGCCGCGCACGCCGTCGAGCAGCGCCCGGCCGCGGATCTCGCCGATCATGCGGCGGGCCTCGTCGGCGCCGAAGGGCGCCAGGCGGAAGCTGACATCCTCCAGCACCTCGACGAACACGCCGCCCAGTCCGAACATGACCGCCGGCCCGAACGCCGGATCGTGTACCGCGCCGAGCACGGTCTCGACGCCGCCGGCAACCATCTCGCTGACCAATACGCCGTCGATCCGGGCCTCCGGCGTCTGTTCGGCGGCGCGGCGCAGCAGGGTCCGCGCGCCCTCGGCCACCGCGTCGTCGCCTTCGACATTCAGCAACACGCCGCCGATCTCCGTCTTGTGCGGGATGTCGGGCGAGACGATCTTGAGCGCGCAGGGCCCGCCGATCGCGGCAGCTGCGGCAACCGCTTCGTCCGGCGTCGCCGCCAGGCTTTCCCGCACGGCCGGAATCCCGGCGCTCGCCAGGATCGCCTTGGCCTCGTGCTCGCCCACGGCTTCGGCGGGCGCCGGCAGCATGCCGGGCGGGGCCGCGGGCGGCGCGCTGTCGCCCGTACGGCCGAAGACGTCGCCGAACCGGGTCAGCGCCGCCATCGCCCGGACCGCGAGCGACGGATCCTCGAAGACCGGATAGCCCAGCTTCTCGTAGGCCTCGACGACGTCGCGCCCGCCGACCAGGCTCATGATCATCTGCACGTCGGGCCAGCGTTCGCGCACCGTGCGGAACAGGTCGGCGCAGGGTTTCTTCATGAACGGCGTGGCCGGCACCGAGGTCATGAAGACGATGTGGCTGTCGTAGTCCGCTTCCTCGATCGTCAGGCCGATATTCTTCAGCATCAGGTCCGGCTCGTTCAGGGCCTGGGCGGTGAAATCGACCGGGTTGTTGGTGCCGGCGAAGGGGATCAGCGCCTTCAGCCTGTCTTGGACCGGCTGCGGCAGGGGCGCGACGTCGAGCCCGTAACGCACCGCATCGTCCGCCATCTGCACGCCGCCGCCGCCGGAGATGGTCTGCAGGCTGATCCGCCGGCCCGTCGGATAGCTGCCGTACTGGCAGGCATAGGCGACATCGACCAGCTCTTCCGTGGTGCCGGCCCGGTAGGCGCCGGTCTGCCGGAACAGGGCGTCGTAGATCGCGTCGCTGCCGGCCAGGCTGGCGGTGTGGCTGGCCGCCGCGCGGGCCCCGGCGTCGGTCTTGCCGACCTTCATGACGATCACCGGCTTGCGCGCATCCCGCGCCTTGCCCAGCGCCTGCCGCAGCCGGCCCGCGTTGCACACCCCTTCGGCATAGACGGCGATGATCCCGACCTCCGGCGATTCAGCGTAAAAGTCGATGACCTCGCCGAGATCGACGTCGCATTCGTTGCCGGTCGTCACCCAGAAGTTGGACCCGACGCCGCGCTTCTGGGCGACCAGCAGGACATGGGAGCCGTAGGCGCCGCTCTGGCTGACAATACCGACCGGCCCCGGCGGCAGGTCCAGCATGTCCGGCGCATTGGTGAAGGTGCCGTACCAGCCCCGGTCCATGGCGAACACGCCGAGGCAGTTGGGCCCGACGATGCGCATGCCGCTGTCCCGGGCGATCCGGGCGATCTCCGCCTGCGCCCGCGCGCCGTCTTCGCCCTGCTCGGCAAAGCCGGAGGTGAAGACGACGGCGGATTTCACGCCCCGGCCGGCACAGTCGCGGATGGCGTCGACGGCAATCGCGGCCGGCACGGCGATCAGGGCGCAGTCCACCGCCTCCGGCACGTCGCGGATTGTCGGGTAGGCCGTCAGCCCCTGCACGGTCTCGCGCCGCGGGTTGACCGGATAGATCCGGCCGCCATAGCCCATCGTCTTCATGGAATGGATCGGCCGGCCGCCGATGCGCGACGGCGTGTCCGACGCCCCGATCACCGCGACGGACTCCGGCCGCAGGATCGGCAGCAGGGAGCGGTTCGGAATTTCGGACATGGCGACCGTGATGGCGGCAAACGGCGGCGCGAGAAAGGGAAATCCTGCCGCGCGGGCAACACCGGCGACCGGCTCCAATCGACTCTTTGCACCCTCCCCCAAGGATTTCTCTACGAAAAGCCGCACGGCGGGCTCCGCCGGGCCGGTCTCCAACAATATTTCCTTTTTTTCGATAATATTCCTTGACACGGGCGATCCCGCGCCCTATATCGGCCCCGTCAATGCCCGAAGTGCGCCTGCCGCGGCCGGCCGACACCCCCCGAAAAGAAGCAAACGAAGAAACAGTCGGGAGACCGTGCGGGACCGTTCCGTTTTTCCCGCTTTCCGGCCCGCTCTCCGGCCCGCCGCCGCCAATCGGCGATCCAGGGTGCCGCCCCATGCGCCATCGGGCTTGACGGCCGGACCCCGTCCGATTGGACCCTCCGGTTCGACCCTCCGATTCCGCCGGGCCATCGTGCCCCCGATCCTGCCCGGCGGTGCCGCCCCGGTGTCGAGCGGCGCTCCCGTTCGGCCGGGAGGCTGGAAAATTTCCTATCGAGATTGATTTTGCGCATTTCCGAAGGGCGTGTTTCCAACGATTCCAAAGGGTTAGGGTTGCCGGGCACAAAAAAACATATTATTTAGAACGTTCTGTCTAATACCAAAAACAGAGCAATTTCAAAGGCTTAGGGAAACTGATATTGAACGGTTATTCAAAATCCGGCCGTTTTCCGGCGTCCGGCCTGTCCGGCACGCCCTTTTGCAGAAGAATCCAGGGGCAGGGGGCACAGGACCGCACTGTCCTCGTTGCCGGACGGCGCTAAGCTGGCCGCCCCGCAACGCCAAACGAGGCCCGCCGCCATGACCGTCCTGCTTTCCGACGCCGATTTCCGCGACACCCACGTCTTCATCGCCGGCGGGTCGAGCGGCATCAATCTGGGCATCGCCCACCGCTTCGCCGAGTTCGGCGCCAGACTGTCGATCTGCAGCCGGTCGGCGGAGCGGGTCGAAGGCGCCGTCGAAGAACTGAGAGGGCATGGCGGAGACGTGTTCGGCACGAGCGCCGACGTCCGCGACTACGCCCGGATCGACGGCGCGCTCAAGGAGGCCGCCGCCCGGCATGGGCCGATCCACACGCTGATCGCCGGGCAGGCCGGCAATTTTGTCGCTCCGGCGCTCGGCATGTCGGCCAACGGCTTCAAGACCGTGGTCGATATCGATCTCAACGGCAGCTACAACGTGTTCCGCGCCGGCTTCGACCATCTGGTGAGACCGGGCGCCTCCTGCATCGCGATCTCGGCGCCCCAGGCGATCCACGCCTATAGCTTCCAGACCCATGTCTGCGCCGCCAAGGCGGGGCTCGACATGCTGTGCCGCGGCCTCGCCCTGGAATGGGCGCCGATGGGCGTGCGGGTCAACACCATCATCCCCGGCCCGATCGAGGGCACCGAGGGCATGGAGCGACTCGCGCCGACCGGCGCGGCCAAGCAAGCGGCCGCCGAGATGACGCCGATGAAGCGTTTCGGCCTGAAATCCGAGGTCGGCGACGCTGCCCTGTTCCTGGCCTCGCCGATGGCGGCCTACATCACCGGCGGCAACATCCCGGTCGACGGCGGCACCGTGCTGACCGGCTCGAGCAGCATGAGCCGGGGCATGGAAATGGCCTTCGAGGGCGCGGCGCAAGCTGCACGCAGCCGGGCCTGAGCGCGCATGACGGCCGCGCCCTAAATTCCCCGGCCCAACCAGCGCGCGGCGAGCATGACCACGAGCAGGTGGGCCGGCGCCAGGCGGTCCGGCACGGCGAAGGGGTCGAAGCCGGCGCGTTCCAGGCGTTTCAGCCAGGCGAGCGCGACCGGTTTCAGGACCAGCAGGCGATCCGCAGGGCTGCCGGTCTTCCCCGCTTCGGCCAGCCGGTCCCGCGCCATCGCCGCCACGGTTCCGGCCGCGGCCCTCACCCCCGGCGTCGCACGGCGCTCGGCCAGGTCGCGCGCGCCTGCGCCGCCCGCCGCGAGCGCCGATTGCGGCAGCAACTGCCGGCCCCCGGTAGCGTGGAAATGGGCGGCGCGCAGGATGCCGGCGAGCGCCCATCCGGTTCCCAGCGCCCTTGCCGCTTGCCGGGCCGCTTCGCCCGCCTGCCCGCCTTCGGCCGCAGCCGCCATTGCCTCGGCCAGAAGGCCGCCGGTCTGCCCGGCATAGTCGAGCAGCGCCGCCTCGTCGGCCATCGGCGCGTCGTCCAGATCGCGCATCCGCGCGTCGATCAGGCCGTGCAACAGGTCCGGATCGAGTGCGCCGGCGCGCAACGCTTCGGCCAGCGGCGCGGCCACCTCGTGCTGGCGCACGGGCCCGTCCGCCGCTGCGGCCTCCAGCGCATCGCGCCACCATTGCAGCCGGATTTCGCCGAGCGCCGCCTCGCTGACGATTTCCCGGGTCCGGGCGATTTCCGCATTGAAGGCGAGCAGGATCCACAGGGCCGGCCGCCGCGGGCGGGGCGCGAACAGGGTCGCGAGATAGCGTTCGAAATCCTGCCGCCGCGCCAGCCGGCGGCAGGCTTCGACCGCATCGTCCCCAATGGCGCTTTCGGCGGCGATTCTGTTGCCTTTTTCTTCCATAGATGCAGATTAGGCGGAGCGCAGGTGCGCGGCGGCCGGCCGGGCTCTGCTGGGGTGTAACTTTTCCGGGGCAGACATCATGGCAGCAATTCTGACAAAGCTCAGCAATACGGTGATTGCCGGCATCGTGGCGCTGGTCGTCATGTTTATCATCGTCGGCGCCACGGCCGGCGGCGGCGCGTTCGACCACAGCTGGTGGAGCTTCCTGTTCCGCTATCTGCACGTCCTGTCGGGCGTCATGTGGATCGGCCTGTTGTATTATTTCAACTTCGTCCAGATCCCCAACATGCCGAACATCCCGGACGAGCAGAAGCCGGCGATCGGCAAGGTGATCGCGCCGGCGGCCCTGTTCTGGTTCCGCTGGGGCGCCATGTCGACGATCGTCACCGGCCTGATCCTGGCCCTGATGAACGGCTATCTCGTCGAGGCCATCGCGATCGGCTTCATGGACGAGGGCAACAGCACCGCGATCGGCATCGGCATGTGGCTCGGCACGATCATGTGGTTCAACGTCTGGTTCGTCATCTGGCCGAACCAGAAGCGCGCGCTCGGCATCGTCGAGGCGGACGCCGATTCGAAGGCCAAGTCGGCGCGCATGGCCATGCTGTTCTCGCGCACCAACACGCTGCTCTCGATCCCCATGCTGTTCTGCATGGTGGCCCACCAGAACGCCGGCTTCGTCGGCTTCGGCGGATAGCGGCACGCCGCGCTAGCGAGGCCGGCCCAAGGCCGGCAAGACCATCGAACGGGCTCCGCTGCCGGCGGGGCCCGTTTGCTATTGGGCCGGCAGGGCGATGAGGGCGGCGCCGACGGCCCGGCCTTCGCCGGCCAGCAGGTTGTAGGTCCGGCAGGCGGCGCCGGTGTCCATCGCTTCGAGCGCGAGGCCCGCATCCCTCAGGGCTTCGCGCACCGCAGGCGGGACCGCCGCAGAAACAGCCGCGGGGCCGGCGCCGAGGCCGAGGATGAGCAGTTCCATCGACTCGCCGGCAAAGGCGGCGGCGAGCGCCGCGGCATCCAGGGGCGTGCCGCCGCCGTGTTCCCAGGCGACGACGCGGTCCGTCAGGATCAGGACCGGCCCGGTCCACCGCACGCCGCCGATCCGGAACCCGCCGGGGCCGTAGCTTTCGATAAAGGGCCGGTCGCCGCGCGGCGCTTCCGTGAGTTCCACCGGGGGCGCTCCCGCCGGGGCGGCCTGGGGCGGCGGTCCCGGCTGCCGCTTCGGCCTACTAGCCCGCGGCCGCCTCGGCGGCGTCGCCGGCGTCGCTGGAACCGTCGCTCGACCGGCCGAGCCGCTTGATGCGCAGGATCAGCAGCAGCGGCACCGCCAGGCAGATCGAGGAATAGGTGCCGATGACCACGCCCCAGATGAGGGCGATGGAGAAGCCGCGGATGACCTCGCCGCCCAGGAAAAACAGCGCCAGCAGCGCCAGCAGGGTCGTGACGCTGGTCAGCACCGTGCGCGACAGGGTGTCGTTGAGCGACAGATTCATCAGGTCGGGCATCGCCAGCTTCTTGTATTTGCGCATGTTTTCGCGCACCCGGTCGAACACCACCACCGTGTCGTTGATCGAATAGCCGGCGATGGTCAGCACCGCAGCGACGGTCGAGAGGTTGAATTCGAACTGGAACAGGCTGAACAGGCCGATCGTCAGCAGCACGTCGTGGGTCAGCGCCGCCACGGCCGCGATGGCGAACTGCCATTCGAAGCGGAACCAGACATAGGCCATGATCGCAAGCAGCGCGAGCACCGTCGCGATGATGCCCGCCTGGATCAGTTCGGCGCCGACCTTGGGCCCGACGAATTCCTCGCGGCCGACGCGGTAGCCCTTGCCCAGCGCCGCGGTAACCGTTTCGATCGCCTGCATCTGGCGCTTGTTGTCGCCGGGCTGCTTCTCGACCCGGATCAGGACTTCGGAATCCGTGCCGAAGTTCTGGATCGAGACCTCGCCCAGCCCGAGCGCGTTGAGCCGGCTCCGCAGGCCGGCGACGTCGGCCGGCTTCTCGTTGCCCTTCTCGTCCAGAGCCGTGACCTGGAGCAGGATGCCGCCCTTGAAATCGATGCCGAAGTTAAGGCCCTGCCCGAAGAACATGGCGCCGCTGAGGATCAGCAGGGCGACCGAAAGGGCGAGATAGATCCTGCGGTAACGGACAAACGGGATGGTCGTGCCGGCCGGCACCAGGCGGAGCAGCATGAAACGGTTTCTCCCTGAGGTCGGCGGGCGCCTAGTGCACCATGTTCCGGACGAAGGGGCTGTCCAGCGAGAACATCGGGATGCGGACCTGGAACCGGCTGCCGTCTTCGCGCGTCATTTCATAGGCGCCGACCATGAAGCCGGACGGCGTCGCGAGCGGGCAGCCGCTGGTGTATTCGAAGCTCTGGCCCGGCTCCAGCACCGGCTGCTCGCCGACCACGCCGGGGCCGCGCACCTCCTGCTGCTGGCCGGCCGCGTCGGTGATCCGCCAGTGCCGGTTGAGCAGCTGGACCCGGTCCCCGCCCTCGTTGCTGATCGTCACGGTGTAGGCCCAGACATAGCGGTTTTCGTCGGGCTCCGACTGCTCTTCCAGATAGAACGGCTTGACCGAGACGAGAATGTCGGCCGTCTTTTCCGAATACATGGTCCGAACATGGCTGCACAGGTTGACGCCGGATATGTAGGCAGGTTCCGGCCGCTGTCGAGGCGGCATCTTCGTGCGTCCGGTTCGTTTGGGGCGGCGGCGCCGATTCCGCGCGAGCGGAAAATGCATTAGCTTCCACGGCACAGGATTATCTCCGGCGCGACCATGTCCGACCCTCCGTCAGAGTCCGTGTCCCCGCTCCCGCTCGTCATCGCCGTCGACGGCCCGGCCGCGGCCGGCAAGGGCACGCTGGCCCGGCGGCTCGCCGCAGCGCTCGATCTCGCCCACCTCGATTCCGGCGCGCTCTACCGCGCCGTCGGGCTGGCCGTCCTGCGCGCGGGCGGCGACCCGGCGGACGAGGCGGCCGCCGTCGCCGCCGCTGCAAGCCTCGACACCGGCCGCCTTTCCGACCCGGCGTTGCGCGCACCGGAAACGGGCGACGCCGCCTCCAGGGTCGCCGCGTTCCCCTCGGTTCGCGCGGCCCTGCTGGACTTCCAGCGCCGCTTCGCCCGCAATCCGCCGGCCGGCCGGCGCGGCGCCGCGATCGACGGCCGGGATATCGGCACCGTCGTCGTCCCGGACGCGCCGGTGAAAATCTTCGTCACGGCAAGCCCGGACGAAAGGGCGCGGCGCCGGTTTGCAGAGTTGCAGGCCGCCGGGGCGGACGTTATATACCCGGCTGTCCTGAGCGAGCTTGAGGCGCGCGACGGCCGCGACAGCAGCCGCGCCGTAGCGCCGCTGAAGCCCGCCGACGACGCGGCGATTCTCGATACCAGTACCCTCGACGCCGAGGCCGCATTCCGTGCGGCGCTGGATATCGTGGCGCAGCGTGCGCCGGGGTGGCGACGGCTCGTGCAGGATGTCCGGTAACGGCAACGCATCGGCGCTGCTTTCCGACCCGGCCTGACCGGCGTTCCGAAAGGGGACCGGCCCGTCAGGAAGCGATCCGTCGGGACTGCAGCCAGAGAGCCGGCCGGAAAACGAGAGGACATCCGGAACCCCCATGACGACTGCGACAGAAACCGCGGCGGCGTCCGGCGAGGACTTCGCCGCGCTGCTCGATGCATCCCTGAAAGACCACGACCAGTTCGAAGGCAAGGTGGTGGCCGGCCGGATCGTGGCGATCGAAAACGACTTCGCCGTGATCGACGTCGGCCTCAAGGCCGAAGGCCGCGTGCCGATCAAGGAATTCGCGCCGCCGGGCGCGGCGCCGGAAATCAAGGCCGGCGACGAGGTGGAGGTCTATGTCGAGCGGCTGGAAAACGCCAACGGCGAGGCCGTGCTGTCGCGCGACAAGGCCCGCCGCGAGGAGGCCTGGGTCCAGCTCGAAAGCGCCTTCAACGACGGCCAGCGCGTCACCGGCCACATCTTCGGCCGGGTCAAGGGCGGCTTCACGGTCGATCTCAACGGCGCCGTCGCCTTCCTGCCGGGCAGCCAGGTCGATATCCGGCCGGTGCGCGACGTGACGCCGATCATGAACACGCCGCAGCCCTTCCAGATCCTCAAGATGGACCGGCAGCGCGGCAACATCGTCGTCTCGCGCCGCGCCGTGCTGGAAGAGACCCGCGCCGAGGCCCGCGCCGAGCTGATCGCCAACCTGAAGGAAGGCCAGGTGCTCAAGGGCGTGGTGAAGAACATCACCGACTACGGCGCCTTCGTCGATCTGGGCGGCATCGACGGCCTGCTTCACGTCACCGACATTTCGTGGAAACGCGTCAACCATCCCTCGGAAGCGCTCAACATCGGCGAGACGGTCGACGTGCAGGTGATCCGCTTCAATCCGGACACCCAGCGCATCAGTCTCGGCATGAAGCAGCTCGAGGCCGATCCCTGGGACGGCGTCGAAGCCAAGTATCCCGAGAACGCGCGCTTCACCGGCCGGGTCACCAACATCACCGACTACGGCGCCTTCGTGGAGCTGGAAGCGGGCATCGAGGGCCTGGTCCACGTCTCGGAAATGTCGTGGACCAAGAAGAACGTGCATCCCGGCAAGATCGTCTCGACGAGCCAGGAGGTCGAGGTGATGGTGCTGGACGTCGATCCCCAGCGCCGCCGGATCAGCCTCGGGCTGAAGCAGACGCGGGACAATCCCTGGACGACCTTCGCCGAACAGTATCCGGCCGGCACGGAGCTCGAGGGCGAAATCCGCAACATCACCGAGTTCGGCCTGTTCGTCGGCCTGCCGGGCGATATCGACGGCATGGTGCACCTGTCCGACATCTCCTGGAACACGCCGGGCGAGCAAGCCGTCGCCGAGTACAAGAAAGGCGACATGGTGAAGGTGAAGCTCCTCGAGGTCGATACCGCGAAGGAGCGGATCAGCCTGGGCATCAAGCAGCTGTCGGAAGACCCGCTGGCCAGCGCGGCCGGGTCGATCCGCAAGGGCGCCCTCGTGACCTCGACGATCACCGCCGTGACCACCGGCGGCCTCGAGGTCGAGGTCCACGGCATCCAGGGCTTCATCCGCAAGGCCGACCTGTCGCGCGAGCGCGCCGAGCAACGGCCGGACCGCTTCGCCGTGGGCGAGAAGATCGACGCCAAGGTCACCAACTTCGACAAGAGCGCCCGCAAGCTCTCCCTGTCGGTCAAGGCGCGGGAGATCGCCGAGGACAAGGAGGCCATGGAGCAGTTCGGCTCGTCCGATTCCGGCGCCTCGCTGGGCGATATCCTCGGCGCCGCGCTCAACAAGGCGAAGAAGGACGGATAGGGCGCCGGGTTTGGCCGGCCCCTGCGGCGCGGCGGCTGCCGGCCGGGCCGCGGCGGGACGGCGTCTTTGTGGATTGCGTGAATTGGGTGCGTAACCGGCGCAACGCGTTGCCTGCCAATATTTTTCCGCAGCCGGGCCTTGGGAAAACCAGCGGCGCAAATTCCGGATGGAATGGGGTAACTTCCTGATTTAACTGATTTTTCGGCTATGGCATGGTGTGCAGAGCCGATAGCCGTACCGTGCGCATGGAATCTCGACCGACCCCTGCCGGCGACATTGACCTGTTCGGTTCCGAAACCCCCGACGCCGCGGCGGAGGGCGACAGGTCGCGCCCGAATACCGGGATCTATCCGTCCCAGGAAGTCGAGGGTCTGATCCGCGGCCGGAAGATCCTGGCGTCCGAGACGATCGGCGACCCGCAGATCCAGCCGGCGAGCCTCGACCTCCGGCTGGGCAGGACCGCCTACCGGGTCAACGCCAGCTTCCTGCCCGGGCCGGACCACAGTGTCAGGGACCGGATCGACGCCTTTGCGCAATACGAGATCGACCTCGCCGACGGCGGGGTCCTGGAACAGGGGCATGTCTATATCGTGCCGCTGCTGGAGCAGCTCGATCTGCCCAAGCCCCTGAACGCCTATGCCAACCCCAAGAGCTCGGCGGGGCGGCTGGACATCTTCACCCGCGTCATCACCGACTATTCGACCGCGTTCGACCGCATCGCGGCCGGCTATTGCGGCGCGCTGTACGCCGAAATCTCGCCGCGCACCTTCAGCGTGCGGGTGCGGACCGGCACCAGGCTCAACCAGCTCCGGCTGCGCCGCGGCGCGCCGACGCTCAGCAAGACGGCGATGCGCGCGCTGCAGACCGAGCGCAAGCTCTCGACCGACGGCCCGGAAATCACGCTGGAGGGCGACAAGCTCAACATATCGCTCGACCTCAGCGGCAGCGGGCCGGACGCCATCGTCGGCTACAAGGCGAAAAAGAACTGCGACGTCATCGATGTCGACCGGGTCGGCCATTATCCGGCGGCGGACTTCTGGGAGCCGATCCGCGCGCCGGCGGACGGCGGGTTCGTCCTCAATGTCGACGACTTCTACATCCTGGCCTCCAGGGAAGCGGTCTCCGTGCCGCCGGACCATGCCGCCGAGATGATCCCCTACGACACGCTGGTCGGCGAATTCCGGGTCCACTATGCCGGCTTCTTCGACCCCGGTTTCGGCAGCCCCGAGGCCGGCGGAACCGGCAGCAAGGCCGTCCTCGAAGTCCGGCCCCACGAGGTGCCGTTTTTCGTCGAGGACGGGCAGGTCGTCGGCCGGCTGGTCTACGAGAGGCTGCGCGCCGTCCCGGACCGGCTCTACGGCAAGGACCTGGGCTCCAACTACCAGGCCCAGGGGCTGCGCCTGAGCAAGCATTTCCGCATGTAGCGGCCGGCAGCCCGAATGGCCAGCCTGTCGCGGGTCGCAAGCCCGGCGAGCCGGTATCGCTTTCCCTCTCCCACCGAACGGACCGACGACGATGAACCCTGCCGATAATGCCGCCCTGAACGCCGGCTCCAGCGAAACCGCCGCTCCCGAATCCCCGGTAACTCCCGATACGACAAATACGATCCGGGCCGGCGGCGTGGCGGGCGACATCCTGCGCGCCTATGTCGAGCGGATCGAGCGTCTGGAGGAGGAGAAGAAGGCGCTGGCCGCCGATATCCGCGAGGTCTATGCCGAGGCGAAGGGCAACGGCTACGATCCGAAGATCATGCGCAAGCTGGTCGCCCTGCGCCGCATGGACACCGCCGACCGCCGGGAGCAGGAGGAACTGCTCGACGTCTACCGCCGCGCTATCGGCATGATCTGAGGGCGCCGTTCGAGACGGGAATTCGCGCCGCGAAGCCGCGCGGGGCCCCCTTTCGACTGCCGGGACAGGCTGCCGCCGTGCCGCTGGTACATTTTTGCGCCGCTGCGGCCCGTCGCGACGGACCGGAAGGCGGTGGCGCCGTTCCGCCACGGGCCTTGCCTCCCTTGAGCGCCGCCGCACGAACAGAAACCGCAAAGTCTCCCCAACCTTGGGGACGCGCGGACATACGCAGCTGACCTAGGCTCCCACGCAATACGACCTGCTATCGCTGTTTGAGCGACAAAGGCCGGCCGATGCGCCGCGACTGTCAAAAGACCGGCAAACGGGGATAGGTATGCGGCAAGGGATGTGGTCTGAAAAATATCCGGATTTGGGCACAAATCCGCTGCCCACCGAGCCCTACATTTCCGAAGAGCATTTCGCACTCGAGCGCGAGCGCGTCTTCCGCAGGTCATGGCTCCAGGTCGGCCGTGTCGACGAAATTCCCGATGCCGGCGACTATTTCGTCCGGGATATCGCCATTTGCAACGCCTCAGTACTGATCATCCGGGGCTCGGACGGCGTCGTGCGCGGCTTTCACAATGTCTGCTCCCATCGCAGCAACCGGCTGGTGGCAGACGAACGGGGCTCCTGCGGCGGCGCGCTCTTCTGCCGCCTCCACAACTGGGCGTACAGCGACACGGGCGAACTGGTCAGCGTCCCGAACGAAGAGAATTTCTTCGGCCTGGACCGGCGGGATCACGGCCTGACGCCGGTCGATACCGACATCTGGGAGGGCTTCATCTTCGTTCATCTGGCCCCCGACCCCGCCGAGACGCTGCGGAACTATCTCGGCGGTTTCGCCGACCGGCTCGACGGCTGCCCGTTCCACGAAATGAAACTGTCGCAGGTCTACAGGGTGGAGGAGCGCGCCAACTGGAAGATCGTGCTCGATGCACAGAACGAAGTGTACCATTTGCCGTATCAGCATCGCTGGACGCTTGGCCAGTCGTTCGCGAAGGACGACACCGGAAATTGCTACTTCAAGGAGATTATTCTCTACGACTATCACAGTTTCTGGTCGTGCGATTACCAGTCCTTCCAGAAACTGACTCCGCTGAAAATCGCACTCTTTTACGGAGGCGACACCGCCGGGGCTCCCCGGGTTCCGAACATGATCGGCGACCTGGACCACTATCTGCTTTTTCCGAACGGCATTCTTTCGCTGTTTAAGGTTGGCACCTGGATGGGGTGCATCACCTACATGCTCTGGCCGATCGCGGTCGACCGGACGATCTGGGAGATTCGGATGCACTTCAGCGCGGCCGCAACCCGGCGCGAACGGCTCCAGCAGGAATTTTTCAAGTGCTTTATCCGGGATACGCTTCAGGAGGATACGCTGGCGCACGAAAGCGTCCATGCGGGCATTGCCTCCGGTGTGCGGAGCCATCTCATCCTGCAGGACGACGAACTGCCGATCCGCCATTTCCACAAGGTCCTGGGCGATTATGCCGGGTCCGGCCGATGCGCATGACCGGTCCGGCTGCGAGGCGGCGGAGAGCAGGCGATGAATGAGCCGCTGTTGCCCGACGCATTCGGGGAACTGGCCCCGTTTGCGGACTGGGCGCTGGAGCCGGAGCGCGCCCGGACCGAGAAGAGGGCGGTGGCCTCGATGGACGAAATCCGCGCCTTCTACGATGCGATGATATTGCGGATCGACGATATCCTCGCCTATCTGGACGACGATTTCGGCGGCAACATGCCGACCGAAGCGCACCGGCTCTACCTGATGTCGCTGTCGCTGGTCGAGATCGCCACCCTCGTCGAGTTCTACAAGCGGCGGGAGGCCGTCGACGCCTGCGACCCGCTGCGTTACGAATCGCGGTTTTAAGCGCGGCGCGACGGAAGTCCGGTCCCGTCCTGTCCCCTTACGCTCCCCTTACGCGCCGGCCGGTCCCTGGGGTAGTCTGGCCGCGCACCGGGCGAACGGGAAAGGCGGGAGCGGGTCATGGCGGGAACATCCACGGCTGCGGCGGCATGGGCGCCGTCGCCGGAGCAGGCGGCGGTGTGGCCGGAGGTTTCCGGCAACGCCATTAACGGTCTGGGCGAGGCGGCGTTCGGCCCGCCGCGGCCGGTTTTCTGGCGCGACGACGGCCATTCGATCGAGCACACCGGCGTCCTGCGCTTCTTTTACGACCGTTACCGCGACAACGCGAATATCCGCGAGGCGCGCAAATACCGCCAGCGCGCCGCCGCATACGCCGAAAGCCCGGTTGCGCCGGCACCGGCGCCCGAACCGGCCGACGGCTGGAGCGCGGCAGTCAAACAGGCCGCGCTGGCGGCCGGGGCGGACGACGCCGGCATCTGCGAATATGAAGAATCCTGGACCTTTACCGACCGGCCCCGGCCGGCCGGGCGCTGGGTCGTCGTCATGGCCTTCGCCCACGAATACGACCGGCTCAACAGTGCGCCGCACGAAGACGCCTATATCGAGGTCATGGCGCAATACGGCCGCGCCGGCGTCGCCGCCAAGCGGCTCGCCAACTGGATTCGCGAGCGCGGCTTTCCCGCCGAGGCCAAGACCGGCCCGATGACCGAGGATGTGCTGATGATCCCGGCGGCGATCGAGGCCGGTCTGGGCGAGCTCGGCAAGCACGGCTCGATGATCCACCGCCGCTTCGGCGCCAATTTCCGCCTGTCCATGGTCACGACGGATCTGCCGGTTGCGCCCGATGCGCCGGACATTTTCGGCGCCGACCTGTTCTGCCAGAGCTGCCAGGTCTGCACCCGGGCCTGTCCGCCGGACGCCATCGCGCCCGACAAGCAGACAGTGCGCGGCACCGAGAAATGGTATGTCGATTTCGACAAGTGCCTGCCCTATTTCGTCGAGAACGAGACCTGCGGCATCTGCCTCGCCGTCTGTCCGTGGAGCCGGCCGGGCGTCGCCGACAATCTGGTCGGCAAGATGGCGCGGCGCTTGCCGCAAAGCGGGGAAAAACGCTAGGCTCGGCCCGGTACGCGCAACGGACCGTCAATCGGTTCACGGGAGGTATCATGTGCCCGGCCGGGCAGCCGGCCGGCAACCCGCCAGGAGGAAAGTCCATGAAAATTTGCACCCGCAGCATCGCGCTCGGCGCCACGCCGGTCTTGGCGTTCGGCCTGGCGTTCGGCCTGACATCGGCCTGGGCGCCGGCGCAGGCCGCCGAGGTCAACGGCCCGAAACTGACTTGGAACTATTCGGTCTGGGGCAAGAAGCGCGCCTTCACCGCCGGGATCGAGAAGCTGTCCGCCATTCTCGCCGAGAAGACCGGCGGCAACTGGACCCTGAAGATCTACTACGGCGCGGCGCTCTCGAAATCGCGCGAGAACCTGGACGGGCTCAAGATCGGCGCGTTCGAAGGGGCGATGTTCTGCAACTTCTACCATCCGAAGAAGAACCCGGCGCTGATGGCGCTGGCCCTGCCCTTCCTGCCGATGGCGACCTGGGAGAACAACCGCAAGGTGCGCGAGGCGGTCTACGCCCATCCGTCGGTCGGCAAGCAACTCGCGCGCTGGAACGCCATGATCTACACCTCGTCCTTCCTGCCGCAGTATGAGCTGCTCGGCAAAGGCAAGCCCCCGGTGGCGCTGGCCGACTGGAAGGGCATGACGGTGCGGGCCGGCGGCGGCCTCGGCCGGGCGATGAAGGTGCTGGGCGCGACCCCGACGACGCCGACGGCAACCGAGGTCTATACCGGCATGCAGCAGGGCACGATGCAGGCGGCCTCCTTCCCCTTCACCTACGCCCATGTCGCCTACAAGATCCACGAACTGGCCGACTGGTACACCATCAACCTGTCGCCCGGCACGTCGGACTGCCCGCTGACCTTCTCGATCAGCGCCTACAACAAGCTGCCGGCGCAATACAAGAAGCTGCTGGAAGACTCGAAGGAAGCGGTCATCGCGGCCCAGATCGACGCCTACAAGAAAGCGGACGCGAAAAACCTGCCGATGCTGAAGAAGAAGCTGAAGGAAGTCCGCTATACCGACGCGCAGATTGCGGCCTTCCGCAAGGCGGGCGGACGGCCGATCATCGAAGCCTGGATCAAGGAGAACCAGGACAAGTTCGACGCCCGCGGCCTCGTGAAGTCCATGTTCGCCGCCGTCGGCCAGACCTACGAATAGTCTCCGACACAGGCTTGCAGCCCGCCGCCCGCACGCCCCGATCGGGCAGCGGGCGGCGGGCTGCGCCGTTTATCCCTCTTCGGTAAAACCATGATCGGGGACGCGCCGGAATACGGCCCGGAATACGCCTCAGGGCCGCCGGACGATCTGCTCGGCCGCGCGGTCTGGCGGGCCGACCGGCTGCTCGCGCCGCTTGAATTCGTCTGTACGCTGGTCGGCGGGGCGCTCGTTTTCGGCCTGATGATCCTGGGTATGATCCAGATCGTCCTGCGCAGCCTCTTCAACGCGCCGATCTTCGGCTACATCGACATCGTCGAGTTCGGCATGATCGGCTTTGCCATTTTCGGCATCGCCTGGCTCCAGCGCATGGGCGGCCATGTCCGGATGGAGCTGGTCCTCGGCCGGCTGCGCGGGCGGGCCATGTGGCTGGCCGAGGCGGTCGGCGTGCTCGCGGGCATGGTCATCGTCGCGATCCTGATCCCCTATTCCTACCAGCACTTCGGCAGGGCCTGGGAACTGGGCGATAGCACGATCGACATCGAACTGGTGACCTGGCCGGGCAAACTGGCGGTGCCGGTCTTCCTCGCCCTGCTGTTTCTCCGCTTCGCGGTCCAGCTCTTCGCCTATCTGCGATTGCTCGTAAACCCGGCGCTGGCGCCGGTCGGCGCGCCGCACATCAAGACGGTCGAGGAGCAGGCCAGGGACGAGATCGAGGGCACCGTCTGATGCTCGGCCTCGATCCCTTCGATACCGGCATCGTTGCGGTCGTCTTCCTGATCGTCCTGGTGGTGCTCGGCGTCCGGGTTTTCGTCGCCGCGGCGCTGACCGGCTTTCTCGGCCTGCTGGAGTTGCGCGGCTGGAACGTGGCGGCGGCGATTTCCGGCACGATTCCCCATTCCAAGACCATCACCTATCCGCTCTCGGTTCTGCCGCTGTTCATCCTGATCGGCTTTCTCGCCTTCTACGCCGGCATGACCGGCAAGCTGTTCGAGGCGGCGCGCCGCTGGGCCGGCTGGGTGCCGGGCGGCCTCGCCGTGGCGACGGTGTTCGCGACCGCCGGATTTGCCGCGGTCTCCGGCGCGTCGACCGCGACCGCGGCCGTGTTCTCCCGGGTCGCGATCCCGGACATGCTGAAGAACGGCTACGACCGCAAGCTGGCCGCCGGCGTGGTCGCGGCGGGCGGCACGCTGGCCTCGTTGATCCCGCCCTCGGCGATCCTGGTCATCTACGCGATCATCGTCGAGGAATCGGTCGGCAAGCTGCTGCTCGGCGGCTTCCTGCCGGGCATTGTCTCGGCGCTGATCTACGCCGCGCTGATTATCGGCATGTGCCTGTGGAAGCCGCAGCTCGGCCGGCCGATCTCCGGATTCACCCTGCGCGAGAAGCTGGCGACCGTCCCCGGCGTCCTGCCCATCTTCGCCGTCGTCCTGGTGATTTTCGGCGCGATCTACACCGGCACGGCGACGCCCACCGAGGCGGCGGCGCTCGGCGCGGCCATCGTGTTCGCGATCTACGTCTTCGAGGCGTTCCGGCAGAAGGCGGTCGGCGAAATGGGCGGCCGGCTGAAGGAGGCGCTGCTGGAGACCGCCAAGCTGACGGCGATGATCTTCACCCTGATCTGGGGCGTGTTCCTGTTCGTGCGCTTCCTCGGCTTCGCCGGCCTGCCGGCCTCCTTCGCCGAATGGGTCACGACGCTGGACATGCCGCCCATCGTCATCATGATCTGCATCCTGCTCGCCTACGCGATCCTCGGCATGTTCATGGATGCGATCGGCATGCTGATCCTCACCCTGCCGGTGGTGTTCCCGGCGGTCGAGGCGCTGGGCTACCATCCGGTCTGGTTCGGCATCATCGTGGTGAAGATGGCGGAGATCTGCCTGATCACCCCGCCCATCGGGCTCAACTGTTTCGTCGTCGCCGGGGTCAGCCGCGACCTGCGCGACGCCGAAGGCCGCTCGCTCGAAGTGCCGTTGCAGGACGTGTTCCGCGGCATCGGCCCCTTCTTCGTCGCCGACGTCGCGACCGTCGGCGTGCTGCTGGCGTTTCCGGGAATCGTGCTTTGGCTGCCGGGCCTGATGGGGTAAGACCTTTCCTGCGCGCTCAACGTTCGGGCCGGGCGGCGTACCCGCCTGTCGTTTCGAGCGAACCGAACGGAACCGAAGGGGGGAGAAGATGGCCAAGGGATATTGGGTTTCCTGCTATCGCGAGGTGAAGGATCCGGACGCGCTGGCCTCTTATGCCGAACTGGCCGGGCCGGCCGTGCTGCAACATGGCGGCCGTTTCCTCGTCCGGGGCGGCAAGGTCACGCCCTATGAGGCCGGCCTCGCCAACCGCACGGTGGTCATCGAGTTCGACAGCTACGACCAGGCAGTCGCGGCCCGCGAGAGCGACGCCTACGCCGCCGCCCTCGACCGGCTCGAAGGCGCCGTGGTGCGGGACTTCCGGATCATCGAAGGGGTGTGAACCTGCCGCAGGCTCTCCCCGCGCCGGAATTGCTCTGCAACAGAATGCTGACACCGCACGAATCCCCCTCCCCTTGGGGGAGGGGCTAGGGGAGGGGTCGCCCGCCGCCGCGCCGATGTCCAATTCCAGAACCGCGACAGGGTCTGCGGACCCCTCCCCCTAACCCCCTCCCCCAAGGGGAGGGGGGACTCCAGGGTGCAAACCGGATACATGGGTGACAGGTCCGGCAATCGGCGGTGCGGTGCTTGCCGGCAGTCGGGAAGAAGACCTGTGCTGCGGATAAGCGGATGCCCTCAGGCTGCCGCCCGTAGGCCGCCCCGTTCGATCATCGCTTCGGCGATCTGGATGGTGTTGAGCGCCGCGCCCTTGCGCAGATTGTCGGAGACGACCCATAGCGCAAGGCCGTGCGGCACGCTCGGATCCTTGCGGATGCGGCTGACATAGACCTTGTCCTCGCCGGTGCATTCGACCGGCGTGACGTAGCCCTCGTCGGCCCGGTAATCGATCACGGAGACACCGGGCGCGGCCGCCAGCGCCTCGCGGGCTTCGTCCTCGCCCAGCGCGCTCTCGAATTCCAGATGCACCGCCTCGGCATGGCCGATGAAGACCGGCACGCGCACGCAGGTCGCGATCATGTCGATGGCCGGGTCGAGGATCTTCTTCGTCTCGTTGACCATCTTCCATTCCTCCTTGGTCGAGCCGTCTTCCATGAAAACGTCGATATGGGGAATGACGTTGAACGCGATCTGCTTGGTGAATGTCTCCTTGTCCGCGCCGCCGCCGGCATAGATGTTGCGCGTCTGCTCGAACAGCTCGTCCATGCCCGCCTTGCCGGCACCGGAGACCGACTGGTAGGTCGCGACGGAGACCCGCCGGATCCGCGCCGCATCGTGCAGCGGCTTGAGCGCCACGACGAGCTGGATGGTCGAGCAGTTCGGATTGGCGACGATGTTGCGCCGGCCGTTGCGCGCCATGTAGCCGGCGAGCGCATCGCCGTTCACTTCCGGCACCACCAGCGGCACGTCCGCATCCATGCGGAACTGGCTGGTGTTGTCGATCACCAGGCAGCCGGCGGCCCCGGCCTTCGGCGCGTATTCCTTCGAAACCTTCGCGCCGGGCGACGAAAAGGCGATGTCGACGCCGGCAAAATCGAAGGCCGCGAGGTTTTTCACCTCCAGCGTCCGGCCGTTGAAATCGATCGGCTCGCCCTCCGAGCGCGGCGAGGCGAGCGGGATCACCTCGTCGGCCGGAAACTTCCGTTCGGCCAGCAGGTCGAGCATTTCCCGGCCGACATTGCCGGTCGCGCCGACCACGGCTACGCGATAGCCCATACTTTCTACTCCGTTGAGGGCGGTCCGGCGCTTGAATTGGCGAACCGTCCGCCGCACTTCAAGATATCCTCATGCCGCGTGCAGCGGGGCGGATCGTCCCCGGACTGCACGCGGCGCGCGCCGGGAGGGGAAAACGATGCCCGATACGCCCGACACGCCCGACAAGAGAGCCTCAGGCGGGAAGATCGCAACCTACGGGGAATTCTGGCCCTTCTACCTGGGCGAACACCGCAATCCGCGGACCCGCCATCTGCACTATTTCGGCACCTCGCTCGCCATCGCCGCGGTGATCGTCGCGCTGGTTACGCAGACCTGGTGGCTGCTCGCCGCCGCGGTGTTCTGCGGTTATTTCTTCGCCTGGATCGGCCATTTTTTCGTCGAGAAGAACCGGCCGGCGACCTTCACCTACCCGGTCTGGTCCCTGTTCAGCGACTTCCGCATGCTGTGGCGCTGGGCGACCGGCCGGCTGGCCGGCGACTACGCGCGCTTCGGCATTCCGCAATAGGTTGCCCACCCGCTTTCCTGCCGCCCAAAACGCAAAGCGGCTCCCCGCGGTCCGCACCGCGGGAAGCCGTCTGTCACACTTCGGCGCTCCTCCCGCGGCGCCCTGTATGCGGGTCGGGGTCCGCGGGTCGGGCGCGGACCGGGCCTATTCCTCTTCGGCGGTCGTCGTGTTGGTTACGACCGTCTGCTCGACCTTCGGTTTGTCGCTCTGGGCCATGCCGGCCATCGGGCAGGCGAAGGCCGCACCGGCGGTGCCGAGCACGAATCCGGCGACACAAAGGCCGAGGGCGGTTTTCTTGATCTCACGCATGGGAATCCTCCCCACAGGAACTTCTCGGAATATGCTATAGAAACCCTATACCGACTGCCGGTTCCGGTCAACGCGGATCGCCCGCGGCCCGGGCCGGGAACGGAAAACAGGAAACACGCCATGATCTGCGCCGTCGTCCGCTACCGGCTGCCGCCGTCCATCGACCGGGCGGCCTGCCGCGACCATCACGAGAAGATCGCGCCCGGCTTCCGCGACGTGCCGGGCCTCGTCAGCAAGCATTTCATCTGCGCCGACAACGGCGTCGCCGGCGGCGTCTACCAGTGGGAGAGCCGCGAAGCCGCCGAGGCCTTTTATTCGGGCCCCTGGCGCGACGGCATCGTCGAGCGCTACGGCATGGAACCGGAGATCGAGTTCTTCTCCGTGTTCTGTATCACCGACAATGCAGCCGGCGAGGTCCGCGTGCTCGAACCGGCCCCGGCCATCGCGGCGGAGTAACCTGCCGAGCGTCCCTCGATACGGCGCTGGTGCGCCTACTCGGGATGAGGGGTAAGGTTTTCCCGCTACTCGACCCTCACCCTGAGTAGCCCCGGATTTTATCCGGGGCGTATCGAAGGGCGGGATACGGCGCGCGAGGTTCGGCGCGCTGGAAGCGTTCACGGCAACGAATGCCGCTACTCCCCTTCCGTCTTCTCCCGCTTGAGGTCGCCGAACGGGCCGCCGTCGGTGGAATGGCGCTGGATCAGCGGCAGCTGCGAGAGCGCGAAGACGATGGTGATCGGCATGTTGCCGAACACCTTGAAGGAGACCCAGAAGCTCTCGGTCTGGGTGCGCCAGACGATCTCGTTCAGCACGGCCATGAAAACGAAGAAGCAGGCCCAGCGGAAGGACAGCTTGAACCAGCCCTCGTCGGTCAGCTGAAACACCGGACCGAACAGGTATTTCAGGAAGGCGCGGCGGAACAGCAGGCCGGCGAACAGGGCGAAGGCGAACAGGCCGTTCACGATGGTCGGCTTCATCTTGATGAAGGTGTCGTCCTGCAGGATCAGCGTCAGGCCGCCGAAGATCACCACGACCACCGTGGTGACCAGCGGCATCAGCGGCACCCGCCGCTCGAGCCTGATCGAAAGCGCCAGCGACACCAGCATCGCCGGGATGAAGGCGGCGGTGGCGACCATCAGGTCCCAGACGAAATAGCAGACGAAGAAGGCCCCGAGCGGCCCGAACTCGATGAAGGTCCGGGCCAGCGGCGTGACCCGCGATTTCTCGGAGGGATCTGCCGCGAATTTCAGCGTCATGCCGCCGCCTCCCGGCTGCCGCCCGCCGGATCGAGCCCCATCAGGCTGCGGGCGTAGTCCTGCGCCGCGAAGGGGCGCATGTCCTCGGCGCTTTCGCCGACGCCGACGGCATGGACCGGCAGACCGAATTTCTCGGCCAGCGAGACCACCACGCCGCCGCGCGCCGTACCGTCGAGCTTGGTGACGATCAGGCCGGTCACCGCCGCCATGTCGCGGAACGCCTCGACCTGGCTGTGGGCGTTCTGGCCGACCGTGGCGTCGAGCACGAGCAATACGTCGTGGGGCGCGCCGCCGTCGATCTTGCGCAGCACGCGCACGATCTTGGCCAGTTCGTCCATCAGCTCCTTCTTGTTCTGCAGGCGCCCGGCGGTGTCGATCAGCAGCAGGTCGTGGCCGCCGTCCTGCGCCTGTTTCAGCGCGTCGAAGGCGAGGCCTGCGGCGTCGGCGCCGGGGTCGCGCGCGAGGATGGCGCTATCCGTCCGCTCGGCCCAGATTTTCAGCTGGTCGATCGCCGCCGCCCGGAAGGTGTCGCCGGCCGCCATCATCACGCTCAGCCCGGCGTCGCGATGGTTCTTCGCGAGCTTGCCGATGGTCGTCGTCTTGCCGCTGCCGTTGACGCCGACCACCAGCACGACATGGGGCCGGTGCGCCGGATCGACCGCCAGCGGCCGGGCGACCGGTTCGAGAATCGCGCCGATGTCGGCGGCGAATTCGGCGCGGATGTCCGCTTCCGACAGTTCCTGGTCGAAGCGCCGCGCGCCCAGATCGGCGACCAGCCGGGCCGCCGTCGAGGGGCCGAGGTCGGCGGTGATCAGGATGTCTTCCAGGGCCTCCAGCGTGGCGTCGTCGAGCCGCCGCCGGCCGCCGCCGACCAGGCCGCCGATGCCTTCGGCCAACCGCGAGGAGGACTTGCCGAGCCCGTCGCGCAGCCGGCTGAGCCAGCCGCGCCTTTGCGCCGGTCCGGGTTCGCCGGCCGCCGGCTCCGGCGCATCTTTCCGGCGGCGGAACAAAGCCATTACGCGGGCAGCCCGTGCGCCGGACCGGCGAGCAATACGTCGTCGGCCGCGCCGGTGACGCGCATCGGGACGATGCTGCCGGCGAGACAGCCGGCCTCGTTTGTATCTTCGGCAAAGGCGGCGCCGTCGAAGCGCACGGCGGCATAGTGTTCGCTGCGGCCCTTGCCTTCGCCTTCGACCAGCACGGCAATGTCGCGGCCGGCCTGGCCGGCGAGCCAGCGCCGGAGCGCTTCGGCGCCCCGCGCGCGCAGACGGCCGGCGCGTTCCTTGCGGACCCGCTTCGGCATCGCCGGCATCCGCGCCGCCGGCGTGCCGGGCCGCTCCGAATAGGGAAAGACGTGCAGGAAGACGAGGCCGCAGTCCTCGACCAGGTCGAGCGTGCGCCGGAACATGTCCTCGGTCTCGGTCGGGAAGCCGGCGATCAGGTCGGCGCCCAGCGCGATGTCCGGGCGAAGATCGCGGACCCGCCGGCAGAAGTCGATGGCCTGCCGCCGGCTGTGCCGCCGCTTCATGCGCTTGAGGACAAGGTCGTCGCCGGCCTGGAGGCTGACATGCAGATGGGGCATCAGCCGCGGCTCCTCGGCGATCAGGCGCAGCAGCGTCCCGTCGACTTCGGCGCAATCGAGCGAGGTCAGGCGCAGGCGCGGCAGCTCCGGCACGGCGGCGAGCAGCCGCTGCACCATCTGCCCGAGCGACGGCGTCCCCGGCAGGTCGGCGCCCCAGGCGGTGATATCGACGCCGGTCAGCACGATCTCGCGATAACCGGTTTCGACCAGCGCGCGTGCCTGTTCGACGATCGGGCCGAGCGCGGCCGAGCGGCTGTTGCCCCGGCCGTAGGGGATGATGCAGAAGGTGCAGCGGTGGTCGCAGCCGTTCTGGACCTGGACATAGGCCCGGGCCCGGCCGTCAAAGCCGCCGGCCAGGTGGCTCGCGGTCTCGCGCACAGCCATGATGTCGTTGACCTGCACCGGCGCGTCGTTCGCCGCCAGGAAAGTTGCCGGGTCCATCTTTTCGACATTGCCGACGACGCGATCGACCTCCGGCATCGCCGCCCAGGCGCCGGGATCGATCTGCGCCGCGCATCCGGTGACGACGATCCGGGCGCCCGGCCGCTGCCGCCGCGCCCGCCGCACGGCCTGCCGCGCCTGGCGCTCGGCCTCGGCGGTCACTGCGCAGGTGTTCACGATCACCGCATCGCCCAGCCCGGCGGCGTGCGCCGCAATTGCGCTCGATTCCGCCGCATTCAGCCGGCAGCCGAAGGTCACCACCTGCGGTTCGGGATGCGCCGTCATGCCAGCACGCCGCGGAAGCTGGTGGCGGTCGGGCCGGACATCAGGACGTGATCGTCCTCCGCCCAGTCGATGAACAGTTCGCCGCCATCGACCTCGACCGTGACCTTGCGATCCGTCAGTCCCCGGCGAACCGCGGCGACTGCGGCGGCGCAGGCGCCGGAGCCGCAGGCCTGGGTGAGCCCCGCACCGCGCTCCCACACCCGCAGGCGGAGCCGGCCTCGGCCCTTCGCCTGGGCGACGCCGATATTGGCCCGTTCCGGGAACAGGCGGTGATGTTCGAGGACCGGGCCGATCCGTTCGATCGGCACGCTCTCGGCGTCCTCGACGAAGAAGACGGCATGGGGATTGCCCATGCCGACGCCAACCGGATCGCTGAGCGGGCCTTCCGCAATGCCGAGATGCAGCGTGTCCCGGTCTTCCGAGAGCGGGATTTCGCGCCAGTCCGTCGCCGGCCGGCCCATGTCGACCGCCACGCTGCCGTCGCCGTTGCGCAGGCAGTCGAGAACGCCGGCTTCGCTTTCGAAGGAGATTTCGGTGCTGCCGGTCTCGTCCATCAGCAGCGCGGCGGCGCAGCGGGTGCCGTTGCCGCAGGCGCCGGACGCCGATCCGTCGCTGTTCAGGAACAGCAGTCCGTAGTCCGCCAGTCCGGTCGGCGCCGGCACGATCACGACGAGCTGATCGCAACCGACGCCGCGGCGGCGGTCGGCGATCTCCGCCGCGGTCCCGGCGCCGGGCGCCGCCGCGCCGTCCCGCAGGTCGAGCATCACGAAATCGTTGCCCGCGCCGTGCATCTTGACGAAGGGGACGCCGGCGGGATCGAAGGCCGGGTTGTTATGGCCGGTCTGGTTCATGGCCGGGGAGATATGGTGTTTCCGCCGCGCCTGTCCACGCGGCAGAGTGGTTGGCGCGGGGAGCCGAAGGATCGGCGCTTCGCTGCGGCGTTTGCCGGCTTGACCGGCCGCTTGCGCGCCCCTACATCGCGCCACGAATTCAGCGCCGCATTGCCCAAGGCGCTCCTCAGGGGGCCCGTCCGTCTGCGAAGGTTCGCACACGGGCGCGTTTTGCATTGGGCGGCGCGAAGGGAAAGGGACGCCGGACGCGCATGTTCGACAGCCTGACGAGCAGACTGGGCGACGTTTTCGACAAGCTGACCCGCCGCGGGTCGCTGGGCGAGTCGGACGTCACGGCTGCGCTGCGCGAGGTTCGCGTCGCGCTGCTGGAGGCCGATGTCGCGCTGCCGGTCGTCCGGGACTTCGTCGAGCGGGTGAAGGAGCGCGCGGTCGGCGCGGAGGTGCTGCGCAGCGTCACGCCGGGCCAGCAGGTCGTCAAGATCGTCAACGACGAACTGATCGAAACCCTGGGCCGCGAGGTCGAGGAGATCGACCTGCGGGCCCAGCCGCCGGCCGTCCTGCTGCTGGTCGGCCTTCAAGGCTCGGGCAAGACCACGACGGCGGCCAAGATCGGCAAATATCTCACCGAGAAAGAACGCAAGCGCGTCCTGATGGCCTCGCTCGATACGCGGCGGCCGGCGGCGCAGGAGCAGTTGCGCGTGCTCGGCGAGCAGGCGCAGGTGGCGACCCTGCCGGTCGTCATGGGCGAACCCCCGGCCGCGATCGCCCGGCGCGCGCTCCAGACCGGCAAACTGGAGGCCTGGGACGTCGTCATCCTCGATACCGCCGGCCGGCTGCATATCGACGACGAGCTGATGACCGAGGTCGCCGAGGTCGGCAAGGCGACGAGCCCGGTCGAGACCCTGCTGGTCGCCGACGCGATGACCGGCCAGGACGCCGTGACCATCGCGCAGGCCTTCGACGAGCAGGTCGGCATCACCGGTATCGTGCTGACCCGCATCGACGGCGACGCCCGCGGCGGCGCGGCCCTCTCCATGCGCGCCGTCACCGGCAAGCCGATCAAGCTGATGGGCACCGGCGAGAAGCTGGACGGGCTCGAACCCTTCCACCCCGACCGGATCGCGGGCCGCATCCTCGGCATGGGCGATGTCGTCAGCCTGGTCGAGAAGGCGGCCGAGACCATCGAGCAGGAGGAGGCCGAACGGCTCGCCCGGAAAATCCAGAAGGGCAGCCTGGACCTGGAGGATATGCTCGGCCAGCTCCGCCAGCTCAGGAACATGGGCGGTCTCGGCTCGCTGATGAACCTGCTGCCCGGCGTCGCCCGGGCGAAGAAGCAGATGGCGGCCGCCAACGTCGACGAGAAGACGATCGGCCGGCAGGAGGCGATCATCCTGTCGATGACGGTGAAGGAGCGGCGCAGCCCGCAGATCGTCCACGCCTCGCGCAAGAAGCGCATCGCCGCCGGCTCTGGCGTGAGCGTCCAGGACGTCAACAAGCTGCTGAAACAGTGGCAGGAAATGAACAAGGTCATGAAACGCATGAAGAAGATGGGGAAGAAGGGCCGGCTGCCCGATCTCTCCCAGCTTGAGGACGGCGCCCTGCCCGGCGACATGCAGTTGCCCGGGCTCGGGGGTGGCCCTCTGGGCGGCGGTTCGCCCGGCGGCGGCACCGGCCTGCCGGGCGGCCTCGCCAACCTGCCGCCCGGTTTCGGCAAACGGCGCATGAAATAGCCCGAAGCCAAGAGAATCCCTGAACGGAACGCGAGAGAAACTCACATGTCCCTACGCATCAGACTGGCCCGGGGCGGGGCGAAAAAACGCCCCTTCTACCGGATCGTCGTGGCCGATTCGCGCATGCCGCGCGACGGCCGTTTCATCGAGCGCGTCGGCTCCTACAACCCGATGCTGCCGAAAGACCATCCGGACCGGGTCGTCCTGAAGGAGGAACGGGTGCGGCACTGGCTCGGCGTCGGCGCGCTGCCGTCGGACCGCGTATCGCGTTTCCTCGGCACCGCCGGCCTCGCCGGCCGGCGCGAGGCGCCGGTTCAGACGAAAAAACACCTGCCGGGCGAGAAGACGCTGGAGCGCCGCCGCGAGCGCGAAGAGAAACAAAAGGCGGCTGCGTCGGCCAAGCCCGAAGTCGAGGCTGAAACCGAAGTTGAGGCTGAAGCCGGAGCCGAGGCCGAAACCGAAGTTGAGGCTGAAGCTGAAGCCGGAGCCGAGGCCGAAGCCAAGGATGAAGGCTGACCCGGCGGCGTCGCTGCCGGTCCGGCCGGTCATGTCGGAGCGCAAGATGGTCTGCATTGGGGCGGTTGCCGGGGCGCACGGGGTGCGCGGCAACGTCAGGATCAAGCCGTTTACGGACGCGCCGGAGGACGTCGCCGCCTACGGGCCGGTGACCGATGCCGGGGGCGCGCGCGCCTTCGAGCTGTCGCTGGTCGGCGAATCCGGCGGAACCGTGATCGCGCGCCTGAGCGGAATCGCGGATCGCGATGCGGCCGAAGCGCTCAAGGGCCTGAGGCTCCATGTCCCGCGCGAACGCCTGCCGGCGCCCGGGGAGGACGAATTCTACCACGCCGACCTGCTCGGCCTGCGCGTCGTCGATTCGGAAGGCCGCGCCGCCGGAACCGTCCACGCGCTGCACGATTTCGGCGCCGGCGACCTGATCGAGATCCGCCGGCCGTCGCGCCGGCTGGTCCTGCTGCCGTTTACGCGGACCGCCGTTCCGCACATCGACCTGGCCGCCGGCGAAGTGACCGTCGATGCCGTGCACCTGGCGGAGGCCGAAGCGCCGGCGGCGGCGGAGGACGACCGGTGAGCGCCGGCGCTACCGCCTGGTCGGCCACGGTGCTGACCCTGTTCCCGGAGATGTTTCCGGGCTGCCTGGGCCATTCGCTGGCGGGCAAGGCGCTGGACGGGGGCGTGTGGTCTCTGGATACCGTGGATATCCGCGATTTTGCGCGCGACAGGCATGCCACGGTGGACGATACGCCCTTCGGCGGCGGGCCGGGCATGGTGATGCGGGCCGACATCGTCGATGCGGCCCTGCGGTCGCTGGATGCCGGGCCGGCGGACGGCCGGCCGCGCATTTTTCTGTCGCCGAGCGGCGCGCCGCTGACCCAACGGCGGGCGCGCGAACTGGCGGCGGGGCCCGGTGCGGTCATCCTGTGCGGCCGCTATGAGGGGGTCGACCAGCGCGCGATCGAGGCGCACGCCCTGGAGGAAATGAGCATCGGCGACTATGTCCTGTCCGGCGGCGAGCCGGCAGCGGCAGTGCTGATCGACGCCTGCGTGCGCCTGCTGCCCGGCGTCGTCGGCGACGCGCGTTCGCTGGCGGAGGAAAGTTTCGAGCGGGGGCTGCTGGAGCATCCCCACTACACACGGCCGCAGACCTGGAACGGCATGACCGTGCCGGAGGTGCTGCTGTCGGGACATCACGCGCGGGTCGCCGAATGGCGGCTGGCGCAGGCAGAGGACATCACCCGGATGCGCCGGCCCGACCTTTGGGCCCGATACGCCGGGCAGCAACCGGGGAAAGGCGTGTAAGCCGATGAACATCATCCAGGAAATCGAACAGGAGCATCTCGCCGAGATTGCCGGCGACAAGGAGATCCCGGATTTCAGCCCGGGCGATACCGTGCGGGTCAACGTCCGGGTCGTCGAGGGCAACCGCGAGCGGGTCCAGGCGTTCGAGGGCGTGTGCATCGGGCGGCGCAACGCCGGCCTCAACTCGTCCTTCACGGTGCGCAAGCTGTCCTACGGCGAGGGCGTCGAGCGCGTCTTTCCGCTCTACAGCCCGCGCGTCGAATCGATCGAGATTATCCGCCGCGGCAAGGTCCGCCGGGCCAAGCTCTATTATCTGCGCGGCCGGACCGGCAAGCGGGCCCGTATCGTCGAGCGGACGACCGGCCGCGGCATGAAGAAGGCCGAGGGGGCCGACGCGGTCGACGAAAGCGCAGCAGTGCCCGTACCTGCTGAGGCTCCGGCTGAGACCGCTGCGGAACCCGACGTTGCGGCAGAGGCGGAGGCCGAAACGGCACCGGCGGAATCCGGCACAGCCGAGGCGGCCAAGGCGGAGAACGAAACAGCGTCTGCCGACGACGCCGACACGGCAGAGAAGGAAGACTGAACGAGTCCGGCGCCGTCCCGCGGCGCGCCACAGCCGCGATCCCGCGGACGGCGGCACGGAACCCGGACAGGGAGGCCAAGCGATGACCCAACCCCGAACGCTCTTCGACAAGATCTGGCAGAGCCACCTGGTGCACGAGCAGGACGACGGCACCTGCCTGATCTATATCGACAGGCACCTGGTGCACGAGATCACCAGCGCCCAGGCCTTCGAAGGGCTGCGCGAGAACGGCCGGACGGTGCGCCGCCCGGACCTGACGCTCACCGTCGCCGATCACAACGTCCCGACCACGCCGGGCCGGGGCATGACGGTCGACGACGCGGAAGCGCAGATCCAGATCGACCTGCTGCGCTCGAACGCCGGGGAATTCGGCATCGAATTCTTCGATATGGACGACATCCGCCAGGGCATCGTCCATATCATCGGCCCGGAGCAGGGCCTCACCCTGCCGGGCTCGACCATCGTGTGCGGCGACAGCCACACGGCGACCCACGGCGCCTTCGGCGCGCTCGCCTTCGGCATCGGCACCTCGGAGGTCGAGCATGTCCTGGCGACCCAGACGCTGATCCAGCGCCCGCTCAAGAACATGCGCATCGCGGTGGACGGCGCCCTGCCCCTCGGCGTGACGGCGAAGGACCTGATCCTCGCCATCATCGGGAAGATCGGCACCGCCGGCGGCACGGGCCATGTCATCGAATATGCCGGCGAGGCGGTCCGCGACCTCTCCATGGAAGGCCGCATGACGGTGTGCAACATGTCGATCGAGGCAGGCGCCCGCGCCGGCCTGGTCGCGCCGGACGAGACGACGTTCGACTATCTGAAGGGCCGGCCCAAGACGCCCAAGGGCGCGCAATGGGAAGCCGCGCTTGCGTACTGGAAAACCCTGCCGTCCGACGACGGCGCGCGCTACGAGACCGAAGTCTCGCTGAACGCGTCGGACATCCCGCCCATCGTCACCTGGGGCACAAGCCCGCAGGAGGTCTCGCCGATCGACGGCAGCGTGCCGACCCTCGATCAGGCCGAGAACGCCGCCCAGCGCGCCGCCTGGACCCGCATGTACGACTATATGGGCCTCGAAGGCGGCGAGCGGATGACCGATCTCGCGGTCGATTACGTCTTCATCGGCTCCTGCACCAACGGGCGGATCGAGGACATGCGCGCGGTCGCCGAGGTCGCGAAGGGCCGCCGGGTGGCAGACGGTGTGCGCGCGCTGGTCGTGCCCGGCTCCGGGCTGGTCAAGGAGCAGGCGGAGCAGGAAGGACTGGACCGGGTGCTGTCCGAGGCCGGCTTCGAATGGCGCGAGCCGGGATGTTCCATGTGCCTGGCGATGAATGCCGACAAGGTGCCGATGGGCGCGCGCTGCGCCTCGACCTCGAACCGCAATTTCGAGGGCCGGCAGGGCCGCGGCGCGCGGACCCATCTGGTCAGCCCGGCGATGGCGGCGGCGGCGGCAGTGAGCGGCCGGCTCGCCGACGTGCGCGCGCTCCAGGCCGGCTGATACGGGAGAAGACCGATGGAAAAATTCACCACGCTCACCGGCGTCGCGGCGCCGCTGCCGATGGTCAACGTCGATACCGACGCGATCATCCCGAAGCAGTATCTCAAGACGATCAAGCGGACCGGCCTGTCCGCCGGCCTGTTCCACGAAATGCGCACCGACAGGAACGGCGTCGTCACCGGCGAATTCGTGCTCGACAAGCCGGCCTACAGGGACGCGAAAATCCTCGTCGCCGGCGACAATTTCGGCTGCGGCTCGTCGCGCGAGCACGCGCCCTGGGCCCTGCTCGACGCCGGCATCCGCTGCGTGATCTCGACCAGCTTCGCCGACATCTTCTTCAACAACTGCTTCAAGAACGGCATCCTGCCGGTCACCCTGCCGCAGGCGGATGTCGACGCCCTGATGGCGGACGCGCAGATGGGCGCCAACGCGACCGTGACGGTCGATCTGGAGGCCCAGACGATTACGAGGCCGAACGGCGAGACCGTCGCCTTCGAGGTCGAGCCCTTCCGCAAGCACTGCCTGCTCAACGGCCTCGACGATATCGGCCTCACCCTCCAGAAGGCCGCCAGCATCGACAGCTTCGAAGCCCGCCACGCCCAGGACCGCCCTTGGATGACGCCGCCTCCGGCGGGGTAATGGCGTTCGCGACCCGCTTTGAAATCGTTTCACGCAGGGAAGGCGGAAAATACCTTGGTTGTCAATTGACAACTATGGTTGGCGGAGCTATCTGTGCCAAGGAAGAGGCATCCGTACAAAGAGATCGAATCTGCGTTGAAGGATCTCGAGTCGGCAGGCTGGACGGTTGAGGAAGCCAAGGGGCGCAGCGCCCATTCGTGGGGCTATGTCCTTTGCCCGGCGAATGCAGGGAATGCCTGCCGTTCCGGGACGTTCTGCCGGATGTCCGTATGGAGCACGCCGAGCAATCCGCAAGCGCATGCGAACGAACTGCTGAGAAAAGCCCATGGCTGCGTCATGTAAAGGTGACAGCGATCATGACTGAAGCGACGTTCGAGTTCGATTTGGTATTCGCGCTGCCGGAAGAGACCGCGGACGAGGATGCAATCCTCGATGCTCTCTACAATGCTGGTTGCGACGACGCGGCGGTCGGCCTGGGCGCACCGGGCCTGATCGGGCTGGGGTTCACGCGCACCGGCCGGGAAGCCGAGGCGGTCATCTCGGATACGGTGAAACAGGTCCTGTCCGCCCTTCCGAAAGGGGCGGTGCTTCGGGAGGTAAAGCCTGACCTGGTCAGCCTTGCCGAAATCGCTGCACGGCTGAAGGTGACCCGGCAGGCGCTGCAAAAGCGGCAAATGCCTCCGCCGTCCTTGGGCGGGCTTTACCGGGCGTCCGAAATGCCGCCTTACCTGGACTCGGTCAAAGGCAAGCTGCGCGAGGGATTCCGCGATGCAAGCGCTTGGTTCGCGGCGGCGCCGGGCGCCCAGCGGGTCAACGCCCGGATCGGTCTCGGCGAGTCGGGCGGCGATAGTCGCTAACGAGCCGCCACACGTCTTCTACGTCCCGATGCGGCCGCCGACCAGGGACAGGCCGCACTCGGCCGCGGCTTGTGCAAGAGCCTTGTCCAGCGTGGCCAGCGGCGCAGAATTCCGCAAGGCCGCTTCCAGATACGCAGCATCGTCGATGGTAAGTCTGTGCCTGTCGGCCAGATCGAAGGCCGTTTCCAGATCGGGTTCGACGTCGGTCCGGATCGGGAAGCGTTCAAGGGCGCGAAGCAGCTGCGCCGATGCATCGCGCGCAATCCGCCCCCGGCGCATTGCAACGAGCAAACCGTTGCGGACCTCAAAATGCCAAAGCCGGGGAACCAGCGCGTCGCCGTTTTTCAGGCGCAGCCAAGCCCGGTCCGCCTGCGATCCGGCTTCCTCGTTCAGCAGCCATGCAAGCGCAATCGAAGCATCGAGGACAAAGAGATTCAAAGGCGATGGCCCTCATGGCGCGCCCGGAGTATTTCCTCGACCGACATGCCGGCAGGCTTCCATTTTTCCCGAATCCGCAGAAAGTCAGCCATCGCCTGCTCCCGTTCGGCGCGGTCGGCCGCCTGTACGGGGACGACATGGGCAATGGCTTCGCCGTGACGGGTTATCGCCACGGATTCGCCGCGCTCGACTGTGCGGAGCAATTCCGCCAGACGCGCTTTCGCTTCAGTGGCGCTGATGGTCTGCATGTCAAATTTTCACCGGTTATATTAACTGGTTATTTCAATTAAAATATTACTTCAGTCCGAATCCGTCAAGACGGTCGGACACTGGATCGCGGCAAGTCTGCCGGCCGCAATTCGCGGCCGCGACGCTCCGCACTTACCCCAGCACCGCCGCCAGTTTCATGGCGACGCCCATGTCGCCGGTGACCTTGAGCTTGCCCATCATGAAGGCGGTCGTCGGGTCGAGTTCGCCGGTTGCCATCTCCTTGAAGTCGTCCAGCGACATCGCGACGATGCAGTCGGCGTCCGCGTCCTCGTTGGAGACGGCGTAGGGCTCGGCCGTCCCGTCGAGATAGAGGCAGCCGTCGCCGCCGAAATCGAATTTCACCGTGGCGTCGAGGCCGGAGGCGTCGCCGATGCGCTCCCGCATCGCTGACGTGACGTCGGCAAGACTCATGGACGGGTTCCTCGCTGGGCATGTCCCTCGATACGCCGCGGACGAGGTCCGCGGCTACTCGGGATGAGGGGGATTTGAAAAACAAGAAACATATACCCTCACCCTGAGTAGCCCCGGATTGAATCCGGGGCGTATCGAAGGGCGGAAGCAGGAATCAGTGCACCCGCTCGACAATCGTCGCCGCGCCCATGCCGGCGCCGACGCACAGCGTGGCGAGGCCGGTCTCGGCGCCGCGGCGCTCCATCTCGTCGAGCAGGGTGCCGAGGATCATCGCGCCGGTCGCGCCGAGCGGATGGCCCATGGCGATCGCGCCGCCGTTGACGTTGATCCGGTCGTGGTCGATACCGAGCTGCTTCATGTAGTAGAGCACGACCGAGGCGAAGGCCTCGTTGAGCTCGTACAGGTCGATGTCGCCGGTCTCCATGCCGGCCCGTTTCAGCGCCTTGCGTGTCACGTCGACCGGGCCGGTCAGCATGATGGTCGGCTCCGAGCCGTTGGAGGCGAAGGCGCGGATGCGCGCGCGCGGCTTGAGGCCGAGTTCCTCGCCCGTCTCCTTCGTGCCGATCAGCATGGCGGCGGCGCCGTCGACGATGCCCGACGAGTTGCCCGGCGTGTGGACGTGGACGATCCGCTCGACGTCGGGATAGCGCTGGATAGCGACGGCATCGAAGCCGAACTGGGCGCCGATACCCTCGAAGGAGGCGTTGAGCGCGCCGAGCGACTGCATGTCGGTCTCCGGGCGCATATGCTCGTCCTTCGCCAGCACGACCCGGTCGTTGACGTCCTTCACCGGCACAACCGTCTTCTCGAATCGGCCGTTCTCCCACGCCGCCGCGGCGCGCCTCTGGGATTCGACCGCGTAGGAATCGACGTCGTCGCGCGAGAAGCCCTCGCGGGTGGCGATCAGGTCGGCGCCGATGCCCTGGGGCACGAAATAGATCGGCATGGCGACCGCCGGATCCATGGCGTAGGCGCCGCCGTCCGAGCCCATGGGCACCCGGCTCATGCTCTCGACGCCGCCGCCGACCGTGAGATCGGCCTGGCCGGACATGACCTGCGCCGCCGCCAGGTTGCAGGCGTCGAGCCCGGAGGAGCAGAAGCGGTTGATCTGGATGCCGGTCGCCTTTTCGTCGTAGCCCGCCTTGAGCGCGGCGAGCCGGGCGATGTCGGCGCCCTGTTCGCCGACCGGCATGACGCAGCCGAGGACGATGTCGTCGATTTTCGACGTGTCGAGACCGCTGCGGTCGCGCAGGGCGCCGAGGGTCTGCGCGGCCAGATCGACCGGCGTGATCTCGTGCAGGGCGCCGTCGGCCTTGCCGCGGCCCCGCGGCGTTCGGACGGCGTCGAAGATATAGGCGTCGGTCATGGGGCGGGGTCCGGAAAGAGATTCGGCGAAAGCTGCCGAAAGATATAGCGGCCGGGACTTCGGAGGGGAAGCGCGGCATGGGGCGGCGGCAGGCGCAGCCTCAACGCGCGTTGCCGCCGGTGCGGGGCGTCGCTATGGTCGCGGCCATGAGCGGCACGGGAAAAGGCCCGGGGCAGAACGCCGGCAAGCGGCTGATCGTCGGCCTCAGCGGCGCGTCGGGCATCGTCTACGGCGTGCGGGTACTGGAGGCGCTGCGCGGCACCGGGGTGGAAACCCATCTCGTGATGACGAAGTCCGCCGAGGTCACGCTGGCCTACGAGATGACGGCCAAGGTGGCGGATATCCGCGCGCTCGCCGACGTCGTCCACCCGGTCCACGATATCGGCGCGGCGATCTCGTCGGGCTCGTTCCGCACCGAGGGCATGATCATCGCGCCCTGCTCGGTGCGCACCATGTCGGAGATCGCGGCCGGGACGACGGCCAGCCTGATGACCCGGGCCGCCGATGTCGTGCTCAAGGAACGCCGCCGCCTCGTCCTCCTGGTGCGCGAGACGCCGCTTCACACCGGCCATCTGCGCACCATGACGCGCCTCTCGGAGATGGGCGCGATCGTCGCGCCGCCGGTGCCGGCCTTCTACCAGCGGCCGGAGACCGTCGACGATATCGTCAACCAGACGGTCGGCCGGGCGCTCGACCTGTTCGGATTCGATCTCGGCTTGGTCAAGCGCTGGGGCGAACCGGCGGCGGCCGGCGGCGTCGGCAAACCGGCCCGGAAATCCGGCGACGCCTGACGGGGGGTCCGGCGGCTGCGCCGTTTCCCGCCTTGACCGGTGCGGCAATTCGTCGGAAGAGGGACCGCTGATCGAGGGATGCGCCGCAAGGCGCCAGACAGAGCCACCCGGAAACCGGTCGGAAATAAAGCCGGTGGCGTGCGAAATGGCGGGGCGATGGCGGCAACCCACATTCACGATCTCGCGCTGATCGTCGAGGATCTGGAGCGCAGCGGGCGGCTCGCCCGCATCGGCAGCAGCGTCGATCTCAAGCACGATCTGGCCGGCCTCGCCGCCGAGCTCGAGAGCCAGCCTCGCGCCCTTCTGTTCGAGAATGTCGCCGGCCACGAATGGCCGGTGCTGACCGGCCTCTACTGGTCGCGCGAACTGCTGGCCGACCTGCTGCGGCGCGAGGAACGGACGCTGCCGCAATATGTCTCCGACTGCATCCGGCAGTGGCAGCAGGCGCCGGTCGATCCGGTGGTCGTGCCGTCCGGCCCGGTGCTCGACGTGACGGAGCCGGATGTCGATCTCGCGAAGATGCCGATCCCGATCCATGCCGAGAAGGACGGCGGCCCCTATTTCGACGCCGCCGTGGTGATCGCGAAGGATCCCGAAACCGGCGTGCGCAACGCCTCGATCCAGCGCTTCCAGGTCGTCGCCAAGGACCGGATGCACGTCAATATCGACGCCGGCCGGCATCTGGAGCTCTACCTGGAGAAGGCGGAGGCGCGCGGCGAGACGCTGACCTTCACGCTCAACTGCGGCGTCGGACCCGGCCTGCACTTCGCCGCCGCCGCGCCGGCCGAGGCCGCCCCGGCGGATTCCGACGAGCTCGGCATCGCCAGCGCCTTCCACGGCGCGCCGCTTGAACTGGTCAAGGCCTCGAACGGCCACGACGACATGGTCGCCCATGCCATGTGGGCGCTGGAGTGCGAGATGGCGCCCGGCGAGGTCGCCGACGAGGGGCCGTTTGCCGAGGTCACCGGCTACTACGCCACCGTGGCGCCGCGGCCCGTCGTCCATGTCCGCAAGATCCACCGTCGGTCCAGCCCGGTGTTCCAGACCATCCTGTCGGGCGTCGAGGTGTGGAACTCCGTCGGCCTGCTCGGCGAGGCCAACATCCTGCAACTGCTGCAAAAGCAGGTGCCCGGCGTCACCGACGTCTATATGAGCCACGGCGGCGGCGGCTTCTATCACTGCGTCGTCCAGCTCGCCCAGAAGCGCCAGGGCTGGTCGAAACAGGCGATCCTCGCCGCCTTCTCCGCCTTCCCGCCGCTCAAGATGGTGACGATCGTCGACGACGATGTCGACCTGCGCAGCGCCCAGGACGTCGAATGGGCGATGGCGACGCGGCTGGACCCGACCAAGGGCATCGTCACGATCGACGAATCCTTCGGCCACGGGCTGAACCCGTCTTTCCCGGACTATCTCGGCCCGAAGGTCGGATTCGACGCCACCAAGCCCTATCCGCCCACCTGGGCCTATGAGCGGGCGACCTACAAACCCATGTCTCTGGAGGCCGTGGAAATGGTGCAACCGGATATCGTTCGCCGGGCCGCCGCGCCCAAACGGGAAGCGCCGCAGGCCGGCGCGTCGCGCGCCGAGACCGAAGCCTTCGAATCCTCTCTCGCCCGGCCGCAGCCGATCGACCTGACGCCGGTCCGGGCCGGCGCCGCCCACCAAGCAACAGCGGCGACCGACGACCCGGAATCCTGGATCGCCCGGCCCGCGCCGGTCGACCTGACGCCGGTCCGCTCCGATGCCGCCCGCCATGCAGCGGCTGCGGCCGATCCGGACGCCTGGATCGCCCGGCCCGCGCCGATCGACCTTGCGGCGGCGGGCGCTTCCGGCGCCGCCGGCGCGGGCGGGTCCGCGGCACCGGTTCACGATCCCGACGCCTGGATCGTCCGGCCGCCGCCGGTCGACCTCGGGCCGGGCCGCGCCCGGGAAGCGCGGCAGCAGACAGAAACCGCGGCCGACCCGGACGCCTGGATTTCCCGCCCTGCGCCGATCGACCTCGCGTCGCTCGGCAGCGCCGATGAGACCACGCCGCGCGACGTGCCGGCCCCGGCCGCCGCGCCGCCGGCGGAACCGGCCGATCCGGACGCCTGGATCATCCGCCCGGCGCCCGTCGATCTCGGCCCCGGCCGCGCGGAGAGGGAAAAGCCGGCTGCCGCCGCCGAAAAACCGGCCCGGAGAACCGCGAAGGCGGCAAAGAAGAAGAAAAAGAAGGCGGCGGGCGCGGCGCGCGACAAGGCCGGCAACGGATCGAAGAAACCGGCAGCGGTCCCCGCCAAATCCGAGCAGGCCAAACCCGAACAGGCCAAATCCGAACAGGCCAAATCGAAACGGGGCGAATCCAAACCGTCTGCCGCCAAACCGGCCGCTTCCAAACGGTCCGGTTCCAGACAGGCTGCCCCGAAACAGGCCGCCCGGAAGGCCGCACAGCCCGCCCGCCGGGAGAAGGATGTCGAAGACGCGGTGCGCCCGGGCGCTTTCTTCGACGGCCCGGTCCTGCCGGCGGCGCCGCGCCCGGCCGTGCGCCGCAGCGCGAAGAAGGATCGCGTTTCGCCGGCCTCGCGCGCCGCCCCGACTCAGAAAGCGCCGCCGAAAGCCGGCAGCTTCTTCGGCGACGACTGAGGCGGCCGGGCCTTCCGTCCCGGTTTCCGGCGGCGGTTTTCCGCGCCTACCGCCCGGCGCTTATCTTCCAGCGCTTATCGTCCGGCGCTTATCGTCCGGCGCTGGGCCGGCCCGACACCTCGGCGTACCAGCGCTGCGCGTTGGCGGCGTCCTCCGGCAGGCTCACCTTGATCCACTTGGCGAAATCGACCGTCACCATGGCGGTGATGTCTGCGATGGTATAGTCGTCGCCGGCCAGGAAGCGCCTGTCGCCCACCAGATCGTCGAAATCCTCGAAGAAGCGCTCGATGCGCTGCCGTCCCCGGGCGCCCAGTTCCGGGATCTGCTCGTAACCGTGCCTGCCGGTCAGCGCGCGCCCGGCCATCCCCCTGGCCGTGTTGCGCAGGCATTCGCCGATCGCCATGAAGCCGTCCATCTCGATGCGCCATTCGAGGTCGCCGACCAGGCCCTTTTCGGCCGGCGTCCGGCCCATCAGCGGCGGTTCGGGCACGGCGGCCTCGAGATAGTGGAAGATGCCGGTCGAGGAGGCGATGCGCCGGCCGTCGTCCAGCTCCAGGACCGGCACGGTAAGGTACGGATTGACGGCGGCGAATTCGGGCTTGCGCTGTTCGCCTTCGCGCAGGTTGACCTCAACGACCTCGATGTCGTCCAGCAGGCCCTTCTCGGCCAGGGCGATGCGGGCGCGGCGCGGCGAGGGCGCGGTGGAGCAATCGTAGAATTTCATGTCGGCAACCTCCGGACCGGACAGGCCGCCCGGTTATACGAACGCGCTCCGCCGCCGTGAAGCCCCTGGGGGCGGAACCGGACCGGAGGAGCGGGTCGGCCGGTAGCGGGTACTTCGGTTGCCGCCGACCCGGCCGGAAATCTCACAGGATCCATCCGATCAGCACGATACCGCCGACGAAGAACGCCAGGAAGACCGCGAAGGCGAGCTTGAGGTTGCGGCGCACCAGCTTTTCCGCCATCGGACCCAGCAGGTATACGGCCCCGGCCACGGCGAAGAAGCGGACCCCGCGGCCGATCAGCGACACGGCGGTGAAAGCGAACGGGTCCATCTGGAAGAACCCGCTCGACACGGTCACCACCTTGTAGGGCACCGGGGTGAGCGCGCCGATGGCGACGAACAGTTCGTCGTATTTCTCGTACTCCGCCTTGACGACGGCCATCTTGTCCATGGCGCCGTAGAGTTCGAGCAGGGGCGGCCGATTTCCTCGAAGGCGAAAAAGCCGATTGCCCAGCCCAGGCAGCCGCCAACGACAGACGCCGCCGTGCAGGCCGCAGCCAGGATCCAGGCCCGGCTGCGCACCGCCAGAATCATCGGGATCAGCAGGACATCGGCGGGCAGCGGAAAGAAGGTCGCCTCGGCGAAGGCGAAGGCGACGAGCCACGCGAAAGCGTGCGGGTGCGCCGCCTTCGCCATTGCCCAGCCATACAGCCCCTTGAGCACCGCCGCCCTCCCTTACTGCGCAGATTCGCCTGCGCCGTCGCATCCGCGCCCGCCGCCGGTGTGGCAAGCCGGCCGGTCCCTGTCATGGCGCAGAACACCGCACGGCCGATCCGGCGGGCGGTGTCGGCAGCATGCTCCGGATCGCCGCTCGTCCATACAGACCGCGGCGGCACCGGTTTCGAAGATCCCGCAGGAGGGCCCCCGCCGCGGAAGTATGGCGCTCACCGTTTCTGACGGAGCGTTGAATTGTCGTGAAACCGAACCGTCCCTAGGTGTAGGCTCAACGAAACCGCGGCGTTCGCGCCGCGCGAAATTCCGAGGATACACGACCCATGTTCGTTCATCGCCGCCGCGGATGGGAGATTCCCGAACACCGCGCAACGCCCGAGAGCTTCTTCCTGCAGCGCCGCGCCCTCGCGAAAACTCTGGCCGCCGGGCCGATCCTGGCCGCATCGGCGCCCCTGCTCGGCGCCGGCAGCGCGTTCGCGGCCGCCGACCCGAGCGCCGGCCTCTATCCGGTCAAGCGCAACCCGAAATACACGGTCGACCGGGGGCTGACGCCGGAGCGGATCGCGACGACCTACAACAATTTCTACGAGTTCGGGTCGCACAAGCAGATCTCGCCGGTGGCGCAGCGGCTGGAAACCCGGCCCTGGACGGTCGCGATCGACGGCGCGGTCGAGAAGCCGATGAAGATCGATATCGACGACCTGCTGAAGAAAATGCCGCTGGAGGAGCGGGTCTACGCCCACCGCTGCGTCGAGGCCTGGTCGATGGTGGTGCCGTGGTCCGGCTTTCCGCTCAAGGCGCTGGTCGATCTTGCCCGGCCGCTGGGCAGCGCGAAATACCTCGTCATGCAGACCTTCAAGAACCCGAAGGTCGCGCCGGGCCAGCGCCAGATCTGGTATCCCTGGCCCTATACCGAGGGGCTGACGATGTTCGAGGCGGTCAACGAACTGTCCTTCATCGTGACCGGCCTCTACGGCAAGCCGGTGCCGAAGCAGAACGGGGCGCCGCTGCGCCTCGCCGTGCCGTGGAAATACGGCTTCAAGCACGTCAAGTCGATCGTGCGCTTCCACTTTACCGACAAGCGCCCGGTCAGCTTCTGGGAAAAGCTCCAGGGCCGCGAATACGGCTTCTGGGCCAACGTCAATCCCAAGGTGCCGCATCCGCGCTGGAGCCAGGCGAGCGAGCGCGACATCGGCACCGGCGAACGCATCCCCACCAAGCCCTGGAACGGCTACGGCGACTATGTCGCCGCGATGTACGCCAACCTGAAGGGCGAGGTGCTGTACCGGTAGCGATGGGGCGCGCCGGCCGCTGCCTGGCCGTCCTCGCCGGCCTGCTGCCGGCGGCGGGCCTGTCGGCGCCGGCGTTCGCCGAAGACGTCGATCTCGAACTCGTCCTCGCCGTCGATATCTCCGGCAGCGTCGACCATGTCGAGGCGCGGCTCCAGCGGCAGGGTTACCTGCAGGCGCTGGTCGACCCGCGGGTCGTCGCGGCGATCACGAGCGGCGAGCGGCGCCGCATCGCCGTCACCTATATGGAATGGGCCGGGGCGCATTATCAGAATGTCGTCGCCGGCTGGACGGTCGTGCGCGACATGGCCTCGGCCAGGACCTTCGCCGCGGCGGTCGCCGCGCACCCTGTCACGACCGAACGCTGGACCTCGATCAGCGCCGCCATCGATTTCGCTCTCGGCCTGTTCGGGACCAATCCCCATCGCGGGGTGCGCAAGGTTCTCGACATTTCCGGCGACGGCAAGAACAACAATGGCGGCCTGCTGGAGCCGGCGCGGGCCCGGGCGCTCAAGGCCGGGGTGACGATCAACGGCCTGCCGATCGTGAACGACCGGCCCAACCCCTGGGGCCTGCCGCCGCCCAAGGACATGGACCGGTACTATTTCGAGCGAGTGATTGGCGGGCCGGGCTCCTTCATCGTCGTGGCGCGCGGCTTCCGCAGCTTCGGCGATGCCGTGAAGGCGAAACTGGCGCTCGAGATTGCCGGGGAGATTGCCGCCCCGCCCCGCCGGCCGCTGAAACTGGCGCAGCGCCGGCGTTGATCGCGAAAGGCGCGGCGGAACCGGCGGGCCTTGCCGGCGCAATGCGCGCCAGCCTGGAGGGCGAGCCGCTTTTCGGCACAGACAGTCGCGCCGCACACCGCTCTTGTGGTAGACTTGGGACCGACAATTCGTCGTAAAAAAACCGGGAGGGATGACCATGATCGGAAAAATTCAATTGCTCGTCGCCGCCGGCCTTGTCGGCCTGGCAGCGGCTGCGGCGCCCGCCGCTGCCCTCACCACAAGCGAACGATTCGTCATCGCGGACGCCGACGAAGACGGCCGGATTTCGCGGCTTGAGTACGACCTCTCCGGCGATCACTGGTTCGACCGTATGGATGGCGATCACGACCGGATCGTCACCCGGAGAGAGATGAAAACCTGGCGGCGGGAGGTCTCAGGCTGGTGCCACTGGGAGCGCTACTACCGAGAACTTGTGCGCGCCTTCGATTTCAACCGCGATAACGAGATCACCGCCCAGGAATACGCCGCGACCATCCCGAAATTTTATCCCGAAATTCGAGATGTACTCGGCTCGACCTGGGAGATATTCAAGCACGAGCACGATGTTCTGGTGAACTGGTACAGGCACCGGAAAGACTACAAATTGCACTGCAAAGAAGAGCAGAGGCGGGCGAAGCCGTTCGATCTGAACGGCGACGGCAAGGTGACCTACGCCGAATTCAATACCGAGCGCGCCCACAGGTACCTGCGCATGGACAGAAACGACGATGGTTTCGTGACCTACAACGAAGCCCGGCGGGAAAACCGGCGGTTCTACCCCAAAGCGAAGCGGTCGGAGAAGTAGACGGGGAACGGAGAACGCGCGCGGGCACCGGCGCACCAAGCGCGGCGCCCGCGCCCCGCGGTTCGGCGACGGAATCGGCCGGGTCCGGCGTTCCGGGTTCACAGGGATGTCGACACCCCGGTTCAACAAACCCGATCCGAAACCGGAGACCGCTTCGCCATGAAACCCCTTCCCCTCCTGCTCGCCGCCGCCGCCGTCGGCCTGACCGCCGTTGCCGCCCCCGCCAACGCCCACCGCGGCCTGCGCATGTTCGACCGGGCCGATGCCAACAAGGACGGCAAGGTCACCCAGGCCGAATTTGCCGCCGCGCGCACCGCCCGGTTCGCCGGGATTGACACCAACAAGGACGGCGCGCTCGAAGTTTCGGAAATGCGCGCCTGGAAGCGCACCTGGCCGTCGCGCGTCCGCGACGCCCGCTTCAAGGCGCTCGACGCCGACGGCGACGGCAAGGTCGTTCCCGAGGAATTTGTCGCCCGGCGCAAGGCGGCCTTCGCCCGGATCGACACCAGCAAGGACGGTGCGGTCGACAAGGCGGAATTCGATGCGGCTTTCGAGAAATTCCGCGGCCGCATGGGCGCGTTCCATGGTGACGGCCGCGGCAAATACGGCAAGCATCCCCGGCGCTGGCGCGACCGGCGCGGCCGCCGGCCGGAAGAACGTATGGACCTGAACGGCGACGGCAAGGTAACCCGCGCCGAATTCGATACGCTCGGCCGGATGATCTTCCTGCGCCTCGACGGCGACGGCGACGGCGCCGTCAGCCGCAAGGAGATGCGAATGGCGCGCTGGCGTTTCCACCGGCGCGATTCCGGGCGCTAGGCGCAACGGCCGAACGGGAAACGGCGTGCGTGCCTCCGCACTCTGCGCAGCGCCCGTTGCCCGGGCGCAGGCCCTACCGTCCCGGATGACGCTGTCCGGGACACCTGCGCCGGCGGCCGACCGGGCGGCCATCGCCGCCGATGCGGCGCTGATGGGCCGGGTCGCCGCCGGCGATCCCGCCGCCGCGCGCGCTGTCGTAAACCGGCACCTGCCGGGCCTGGTCGCCTTCGCCTGGCGCATGGTCGGCGACGGCTCGGCCGCTGAGGACGTTGCCCAGGACGCCATGCTGAAACTGTGGCGCCAGGCGCCGCGCTGGAAACCGAAAGCCCAGATCGGCACCTGGCTGCGGCGGGTCGCCTACAACCGGTGCATCGATCTGCACCGGCGCGCGCGTCCCAGCGACAACATCGCCGACGTTGCGTTGGAGGATCCGGCGCCCGGCCCGGCCCGCAACCTGCTGGCGGCCGAAGTCTCTGCGATCGTCCGCTCGGCGATGGCGGACCTGCCCGAACGGCAGCGGGCGGCCATCGCCATGGTGCATTTCGACGGGATGAACAACGGCGAGACCGCCGCGGCGCTCGAAGTGAGCGTGGAAGCCGTCGAATCGCTGCTCGCGCGCGGCCGCCGGGGTCTGCGCCAGCGCCTGAGCGAGTTGAAACCGGACCTTCTCGGGGAGTTCACGTCATGAAGGCCGCGACATGACGGCGAACGGGACCGGACCGGGCACGGAAGCGGCCGTCGCGGCGCTCGGCGAACTGCTCGACGCCTACGGCGCCGATCCGGCGCGCTGGCCGGCCGAAGACCCGCGCCGCGCCGCCGCATGGGCGCTCATCGATGCCGGCGACCCGGCTGCGCTGCAGTCGCTCGCCGCCGCCAGGGCGCTGGACCGCGCGCTGGACAGCGCGGCGCCCCCGGTTCCCTCGGCCGCGCTTGCCGGCAGCGTCCTGCAGGCGGCGCAGCGGCCGGGCCCGGTTGCGGGCGCCTGGGCCGGCCTGCTTCTGAAACCGATCTTCCTGAAGCCGGCCGGCGCGCTCGCCTGCGCCATGCTTCTCGGGCTCGCGGTGGGAAGCTGGTCGCCGGTGCCGATTGCCGGTATCGGCGAAAGCCGGGCGGCCGGGCTGGAATACGAAATGGCGTCCCTCGGCGCGCTCGACGGCAACGGGGACGACAACGGCTTCGGAGACTTCGCCGAGTGACGCGCCGCACCCTCATCATTCTGCTGATCGTTTCCGGCGGGCTGAACCTGTTCCTCGCCGGGATCATCGCGGCCAGCGTCTTCGCTTACTGGAACCGGCCGGACATCGGCTCCGGCCCGCGCACGGCGTTCCGCCTCTACCGCGCCGTCGACGATCTGGCCGAGCCGCAGCGCTCGCGCGCCCGCGCGCTGCTGAAAGAAAAGCGCCCGGAAATCCGCGCACGGATCGAAGCCATCCGCGCCGCGCGGCGCGATCTTCGCAAACGGATTCGCGACGGCGCGGTAGCGCCGGATGCGGTCGAGGCCGGCTTCCGCAAACTGCGACAGGCCCGCGGCGAAGCCCAGACCGCGCTGCACGCGCTGGTCCGCCGGATCGCCGAGACCCTGACGCCGGACCAACGCCGGCGCTTCTACAGCCAGGCCTACCGCCCGCGCGGCAAGAAACGCAAATGGCGCAAGGGCGACGCGGGAGAACGCCGGGAGTGACGGCAGCCGCGCGGACGCGGCCCCGCCGCCGCGGTCCGCCAAGAGCCTGTCCGTATCCTTCGGAACCATCGACGCAACCGGGAACGCCCCCTCGATACGCCCCGGATAAAATCCGGGGCTACTCGGGATGAGGGGAAATTGAGGTAGCCAAAATACCCCTCATCCCGAGTAGGCGCGCCAGCGCCGTATCGAGGGACGCCCTGAGCGTAGTCGAAGGGGACGCCCCGCCGCCGCGGTCCGCCTAGCGCTCGGCCTCCGCAGTCAGCTGCGCTTCCTCGGCCAGGGCCCTGATGATGGTGTCCTTCGGCAGGATGCCCCGCAGTTCGCCCGCGTCGTTCAGCACCGCGACCGGGATATCCTCGCCCACCGTCATCGGCAGGACTTCTTCCAGCACCATGTCTTCGGTCGCGGTCGGCACGTTTTCGACCAGGCTGTCTACGGTCCCGACATTATCGCGCTGCCCCCGGCGCAGCGACGCCGCGGTGACGGCGCCGACCAGCCGGCCGTCGGCGTCGACGACATAGGTCACGCGCAGGCCGCCCTCGCCGAGCTGCCTGAGCGCTTCGCCGGGCGTCGCGTCCACTTTGGCGATCGCGCATTCGAGCTTCACCGTGCCGGCGGTCAGCACGCGGCCGCGGTTCACGTCCTCGACGAACCGGCGGACATATTCGGTCTGCGGCCGCTGGAGAATTTCCTCGCCCGTGCCGATCTGTTCGATCGCGCCGTCCTTCATGATCGCGATCGTATCGCCGAGGCGCAGCGCCTCGTCCAGATCGTGGGTGATGAAGACGATCGTCTTGTGCAGGGTATCCTGCAACTCGATCAGCTGGTCCTGCATCTCCCGCCGGATCAACGGGTCGAGGGCGCTGAAGGCTTCGTCCATGAGCAGGATGTCGGCGTCGGTCGCCAGCGCCCGGGCGAGGCCGACGCGCTGCTGCATCCCGCCCGACAGCTGGCTGGGAAACTGGTCCTCGTAGCCGGTCAGGCCGACCTGGCCGATCCAGTGGCGCGCCGTCTCTCGGTTGGCGCGCTTCTCGGCCCTGCTGCCGCCCTTGATGTCCAGGCCGTAGGCGACGTTGTCGATCACCGTCTTGTGCGGAAACAGGCCGAAACGCTGGAACACCATGCTCATCATCCGGCGCCGGAAATCCTCCAGCTCCCTGCCTTTGAGCGCGAGGATGTCCTGGCCCTCGACGATGATTTCGCCGGCCGTCGGCTCGATCAGCCGGTTGATGTGCCGGATCAGGGTCGACTTGCCGGAGCCGGACAGGCCCATCACCACCGTGCACTGCCCCGGCTCGACGGTAAGCGTCACGTCCTGCACGCCGATCGTGTGGCCGGTTTCGTTCAGCAGGTCGTCCTTCGACACGCCGCGGCGCACCAGCTCGATCGCATTGTGCGGCTTCGGACCGAAGATCTTGAAGACGTTGCTGATCTGGATTTGACCCATGGGGCGGGACGGTCCGGTTGTTGTCCTGAGCGGCGAAGGTTTGACCGCGGCGGCGGATCGCGGGCCTAGTGGGCCACGGTCCGGTGGGTTTCCATGCGCCGGCCGTAGGACTGGGTGATGCGGTCCAGCACGATGGCCAGCAGCACGATCGACAGGCCGGCGATGAAGCCGGTGCCCGGCTCCTGCCGCTGCAGGCCGAACAGCACTTCCTGGCCCAGGCCGCGCACGCCGATCATCGAGGCGATCACGACCATGGCGAGCGCCATCATGATCGACTGGTTGAGGCCGGCCATGATGTTGGGCAGCGCGAGCGGTATCTGCACGTTGAACAGTTTCTGCCGCCGGCTCGCGCCGAACGACGTCGCCGCTTCCATGACCTCCTTGTCGACCAGCCGGATGCCGAGGTCGGTCAGCCGGATCAGCGGCGGCGCGGCGTAGATCATGGTCGCGATCACGCCGGCGAAGTTGCCGAGGCCGAGCAGCATGACGACCGGGATCAGATAGACGAAGGACGGCATGGTCTGCATCATGTCCAGGATCGGCAGCATGACCGACCGGGCCCGGTCGCTCTGGGACATCAGGACGCCGAGCGGCAGGCCGAACACCACCGTCACAAGGATCGAGACGCTCATCAGCGAGAGCGTCTGCATGGTCGGCTTCCACAGCGCCATCGACCAGATCAGCAGGAACGCGAACGCGACGCCGACGGTGACGACGAGATTGCGGCTGGCGTGCCAGGCGATGCCCGTGAACAGCAGGGTGAGGAGCGGCCAGGCGATGGACTGGTGCAGGAAGCGTTCGAAAAACCCGATCTTGTGGACCACCCAGCGGTTCAGCTGGTCCAGCGGGTCGCCGATCTTGAGCAGCAGCCAGTCGACCGATTCGTCGACCCAGACATCCAGCGGGATGATGGAGGTGTCGAATTTCAGGCCGGTCAGATAGCTCCAGAGGCCGGACAGCCCCAGCACCAGCACGACAAAAAACGCACCGGCGCCGATGCTGTGCCTCCGGTAGCCGTGTTCGAGGGCCTCATGGCGCCCGGCGGCGGCATACGCGATCCAGCCGACGATCGCGGCGCACAAGACGAGCGAAAATATGCTGCCCGCATCCATGGCTGCCTCTCCCTAGGGCCGCTTTCGCGTTGCGCGCGAAGACCGGAAATTTTCAAAAGAAAAAGCCTGCCGGGCCAACGCCGCCCGGCAGGCACCATTTAGCACAGGGTCCGACGGTCGGACGATCCGAGGCCTAAAGCGCTGCCTTGACCTTGGCCGCGATGTCGGCCGGAACCCACTTCGTCCAGATCGCCGCGTTGTTCTTGAGGAAATTGGCGGCCGCTTTCGCGCCCGTCTTGTCCTTGTTCTCGCGCATGAAGACGAGGGCCTTGTTCACCGTATTGCTGTCCAGAACGTATTTGGACAGCATGGCCGTGATCGGCCCGGCCGCTGCGGCGAACTTCTTGTTCATGCCGATGATCACCTTGATCGTCGGATAGGCGGTCGCCTTCATGCCCTTGCCGGACTTGGCCTTGTCGAGCTTCTTCCAGATCTCCTCGTTATATTCGGGCTCTTTCAGCATCACCATGTCGTACTTGCCGAGCAGCCAGGTCGGAGTCCAGTAGTAGGCGACGATCGGCTTGCCGCGCTTGTAGGCCGAGGCGATGGCTGCGGCCAGCGCTTCGCCGGTGCCCGGGCGGAAGTTGGTGAACTTGCCGTCCAGACCGTAGGACTGCATTTTCTTCGTGTTCACCCGCTCGCAGTTCCAGCCGATCTTGCAGTTGTAGAAGCGGCCCTTGGACGGCTCCTCCGGGTCCTGGAACAGGTTGGCGTATTTGCCCAGGTCGGCCACGCTTTTCAGGTCCGGCGCCGCAGCCTTGATGCCGCGCTTCTTGTCGCCTTCGATCAGATAGCGGGGGACGTAGAAGCCCTGGTCAGCGCCGGTGATCGAGACGCCGCCGGGCTCCATGACCTTGCCGGTCGCCTTCATCTTGTCCCAGATTTCCCGGTTGTTGGCGTACCAGATCTCCATGGAGATGTGCAGATCGCCCTTGGCCAGCGCGTTCAGGCTCGGCGCCGTGGTCGTCGGGATGGATTCGCTGGTGCAGCCCCAGCCCTTTTCGACCAGCACGCGCGCCACGGCGACGTGGAAATGGTTGGAACCCCAGTCCAGCCCCGAGAATTTTATGGTGTCCTTGACCGGGCAGCCGGCCGCGGCGGCCGGCGGCGCGGCAAAGGCAAGTCCTGCAGCGGCGACGAGCGCGGCTGCCGATAGGTGTCTCAACATGATCTCCTCCCTGGAGTGATAATGCGATAGGTCCGAAGGCTTGCCGCAGCAGGGTCGTCCGGAATTCGCCGGCAAACCCGCCTGTCGGCTTGTTCATTGGGGTCGGTTACACACCAAATCGCCCGTGTATTCGCGCCTTAGCGAAACGCCCGGCAGGACGCGCCGGAATGACCGGCAAATCCAACGCCAGCGCAGGAAACAGCATAACCGGCGTCCATTCATTGTCAAATTTCGGTTTGGAATTGGAGAAGGGGATCGTTTGCAGGAAGTCTTCGGTGTTACGCGCCTGCACGGCCGGTTTCTGGGCGGTTTCCCCGAAAATTCGAGCAAGGTCGATCAAAAGCGCGTTACGCGCGCCGCATGTCGCCGGTATGCCGTTCATTCGCGCCATGAGCGTCTGTAGGACGGCGTGTAACGATTTCTTTCCGCAGGAAATCCCGCCATGGCGAAACGCCCGAACTTTCTCTTCATCATGGCCGATCAACTTGCGCCCCAGATACTGCCGGCATACCGGCCCTCGCCGGTGCGCACGCCGCATCTCGACCGGCTGGCCGCGCAGGGCGTCGTCTTCGAGAACGCCTACTGCACCTTTCCGCTCTGCGCGCCGGCGCGGTTTTCCCTGCTGAGCGGTCGGCTGCCGTCGCGGATCGGCGCGTTCGACAACGCGGCCGAGTTTCCCGCGTCGGTGCCGACGTTCCACCACTACCTGCGCGCCGAGGGCTACCGGACCTGCCTGTCCGGCAAGATGCACTTCGTCGGCCCCGATCAGCTTCACGGCTACGAGGAACGGCTAACCACCGACGTTTATCCCGCCGATTTCGGCTGGGTGCCGGACTGCCGGCTCGACGGCGAGACCTGGCTGGAGTGGTACCACAGCATGCGCGCGGTGCTCGATGCCGGCCCGCATCCGCGCAGCGTCAACGTCGCCTATGACGATGAGACGGAGTTCGAGGCCGTGCGCTGGCTGCATGACCGTGCCGACGGCGGCGACGGCCGGCCCTTCGCGCTCACCGTGTCGTTCATGTCGCCGCACGATCCCTATCTCCCTCCGACCTGTTGGTGGGAGAAATACCGCGATGTCGACATCGACCCGCCCCGCGTCGGCGACATACCGCTCGAAGACCGCGATCCGCACAGCCGTCGCCACTGGTTCCTGACCGGCCGCCACCGGGATGCGGTCGGCGAAGCGGAAACCCTGCGCATGCGCCGCGCCTATTACGCGCTGACGAGCTACATCGACGCCAAGGTCGGCCGGCTGCTGGAAGCGCTCGCGGCGACCGGTGCAGCGGACGATACCGTCGTCGTCTTCACGTCCGATCACGGGGATTCGCTGGGCGAGCGCGGCCTGTTCTTCAAGATGTCCTTCTTCGAATGGTCCGTGCGGGTGCCGTTGATCCTGCACGCGCCCTTCGCCTTCGCGCCGCGCCAGGTGGCGCAGAACGTGTCCCATCTCGATCTCTTTCCCACTTTTCTCGAACTGGCGGGCGAGTCCGGCGCGCTGCCCGAGCCTGCCGCGCCCGTCGACGGCCGGTCGCTGGTCGCGCTTGCCGGCGGCGATGCAACAGGCTGGCCCGACCTTGCCTGCGCCGAGTACACCGCGGAGGGCGCGCGCGAACCGATGCTGATGGTCCGCAAGGGCCCGCACAAGCTGATCTGCGGCCGGACCGATCCGCCGCTGCTGTTCGATCTCAAGGCCGATCCTGACGAACGGGAGAACCTTGCCGGCCGGCCGGACTGCGCCGCCGTGCGCGCCGAACTGGAATCGATCGTTGCCGATACCTGGGACATCGAAAGCCTGGAACGGCAGGTGCTGGAGAGCCAGGCGGCGCGGCGCCTGCTGACCCGGGCGCTCGGCGCCGGGCGCCGCACGAGCTGGGACTACCAGCCGCTGCGTAATGCGGCGCGCCTCTACTACCGCGATTCGGCCGACGTTCAGGCGGCCTACAGCGGCACGGTTTCCGGTCCGCCTTCCAACTGACGGCACCGGATGGAAAAAGCCGGCCGGCTCAGGCCATGCCCTGCATCTTCAGGGCGTTGTGTACGCCCGGATCGTCCTTCATGCGCTTGTTGAAGGCCTTGAGGTTCGGAAAGGCATTCAGCCGGTCGGGCATGAAACCGGCCCACACGGTGAAGACGAACAGGTAGGGATCGAGGATCGAGCGGGTCTCGCCGAGCATCCAGTCCCGCCCGGCCATATGGTCCTCGATCACCCCCAGCTGGAAGGCGATCTCTTCGGCGGCGTGAGCCTTGACCTCCGCCCTGGCGCCGTCGCTGTCGGCGAAGCGGTGGGTCATGAAATAGGGCGTGAAGCTGGTGTGAACGTCGCCGTTGAAGTGCGACAGCCAGCGCTGCACGGCATGCCGGTTTTCCGTGTTGCCGTCCCCGTTCGATCCGGGGCCCAGCCCGGCGTCGGGCCAGGTCTCGGCGATGTATTGCAGCACCGCGTTGACCTGCGAAACGCAGCTGCCGTCGTCGAGTTCGAGCACCGGCACCTTGCCGGCCGGGTTCTTCTCAAGAAACTCCGGCGCGCGGGTTTCGCTGCGCTTCATTTCCGACAGGTCGTAGTCCGCGCCGGCCCATTCCAGCGCGATATGGGGCGCCAGCGCGCAGGAAGCCTGGAAATAGTGAAGTTTCATTCGCCTTTCCCGGCGTTTGTCATCTGGTGACGGTTGGGGCCGAGTGACCGCTCCCTCGATACGGCGCTGGCGCGCCTACTCGGGATGAGGGTGTGAATTGCGTTTATTCCCTTCACCCTCACCCTGAGTAGCCCCGAAGGGGCGTATCGAAGGGCGGTAAACCCGAAACCCGCTACGCCACCTTCGGCAGGGCGGCGAGCGCCATCGCCAGTTCCTGGTCGTTGTAGTCGTCGTCGGTCAGCTGGCCGGAGGCGTAGCTCTGGTAGGCCGCCATGTCGAAATTGCCGTGGCCGCACAGGTTGAACAGGATCGCCTTCGACCGGCCGTCGCGCTTGCATTTCAGCGCCTCGTCGATCGCGCCCTTGACCGCATGGTTGGCTTCCGGCGCCGGCAGGATGCCTTCGGCCTTGCCGAACGCCACGCCGGCGGCGAAACACTCGGTCTGGTGCCAGGCGGTCGGCCGGACATGGCCCTCGTGGACCATCTGGCTGACCAGCGGCGACATGCCGTGATAGCGCAGCCCGCCGGCATGGTTGGCCGGCGGCACGAAGCCCGAGCCCAGCGTGTGCATCTTGACCAGCGGCGTCATCTTCACGGTGTCGCCGAAATCGTAGGCATACTGGCCCTTGGTCAGCGACGGGCAGTTCGCCGGCTCGACGGCGACGATCTCGACGTCCCGGCCGCCGCGCAGCTTCTCGCCCAGGAAGGGGAAAGCGATGCCGGCGAAGTTGGAGCCGCCGCCGGTGCAGCCTACGACGATGTCCGGATAGTCGTCGGCCATCTCCATCTGCTTGATGGCTTCCTGGCCGATCACCGTCTGGTGCATCAGGACATGGTTGAGCACGCTGCCGAGCGCATACTTGGTGTCGTCGCGCTGGACCGCGCGCTCGACCGCCTCGGAGATCGCGATGCCGAGCGAGCCGGTGCTGTCCGGATTGTCCTTGAGAATCGCCTTGCCGCCCTCGGTCAGGGTCGACGGGCTGGCGTAGCATTTGGCGCCGAAGCTCTCCATGAAGGCCTTGCGGTAGGGCTTCTGCTCGAAGCTGATCCTGACCATGAAGACCTCGACCTCGAGGCCGAAGAAGGCCCCGGCGAGGGCGAGCGACGAGCCCCACTGTCCGGCGCCGGTTTCCGTGGTCAGCCGCGCGACGCCCTCTTTCTTGTTGAAGAAGGCCTGGGCCAGAGCGGTGTTCGGCTTGTGGCTGCCGGCCGGGCTCACGCCTTCGTATTTGTAGTAGATGCGCGCCGGGGTATCGAGCGCCTGCTCGAGCCGGCGGGCCCGGTGCAGCGGGCTCGGCCGCCATTGCCGGTAGACGTCGCGCAGGGCGTTCGGGATCTCGATATACCGCTCGGTCGAGACCTCCTGCATGATCAGTTCCATCGGGAACAGCGGCGCCAGATCGTCCGGCCCGCAGGGCTGCAGCGTGCCCGGATGGAGCGGCGGCGAGGGCGGATTCTTGAAATCCGCCATGATGTTGTACCAGTCCTTCGGAATGTCGTTTTCGTCGAGCAGGTATTTGACCTGGTTGGACATGAAGCCTTCTCCCTGAAGCCTGCGGGAACCGGCGCGAACGCCGGCTCGATTTCGTACCCGGCGGCGTTTGTATCGGATATGGTGGCGCCGAGAAACCGGCAATCTTGGCGCGGCCCCTGATGCGATTCGGGCGCGATTCGGGTGCCCGGCGGTGGCGGGAGCGGCAGGCGCGCGGGGAAGGAGGGACCATGACGGAAGGCGACAGCAACGTGACGCGGCCCGGCCCCCATCGGACCGGGGCCCAGACCCGCGGCACGACCGCGATGGGCGAGGAATTCGCCGGCGAATCCTACCACGCCGACCTCGGCGGCCAGCGCAGCTATCACGACTTTCTCGAACTCGACAAACTCCTCAGCGCGCAACCGGTCATCACCGGCGAGCACGACGAGGCGCTGTTCTTCATCCTGCACCAGGTCAAGGAATTGTGGATGAAGCTCATGCTGCACGAGCTGGAGGCGGTGTTCCCGCACATCCGCAACGACGATCTCCGGCCCGCCTTCAAGATTTTCGCCCGGGTCAAGCGCATCCAGGAAAACCTGATCCAGGCCTGGCACATCCTGACGACCATGACGCCGGCCGACTATCTCGCCTTCCGCGACGGGCTCGGCCAGTCCTCGGGCTTCCAGTCGTTCCAGAACCGCTCGATCGAGTTCATCTTCGGCAACAAGAACCGGGCGATGATCCGCACCTTCGAGCATCGGCCGGAAATCGCCAAACGCCTCACGGAACTGCTGGAACGGCCGAGCCTCTACGACGAGGTCATCATGCTGCTCGCCCGGCGCGGCTACGCGATCGACGCCGGGGTGCTGGACCGGGACTGGTCGCAGAAACGGGAAAACGACGAATCGGTGATGGCCGCCTGGCGCGACATCTACTGCAACAGCGACAAGCACTGGGGGCTCTACGAGCTGGCCGAGGACCTGATCGATATGGACGACCTGTTCCAGACCTGGCGCTTCCGCCACCGCAACGCGGTCGAGCGGGTGATCGGCCACAAAATCGGCACCGGCGGCACCAGCGGCGTCGGCTATCTCACCAAGGCGACGACGATCCGCCTGTTCCCGGAACTGTGGGCGGTGCGGACGGAGTTGTAGCGGGGCGTCCTTCGATACGCCGCCTGCGGCGGCTACTCAGGATGAGGGAGAGGAGAGCCGGGCGCCCCACCACCCTCATCCCGAGTAGCCCCGGAACTAATCCGGGGCGTATCGAGGGGCGCGCAGTTTGGATCGGTCCCTGATGGCGGATGATTTCTTCGAGCGCGGCTGGACCACCTTCGGCGCCGATCCGCAGGTGCTGGACTGGCTCGACGCGAGCGAGGCCGCGGCCCGCAGCGCCATCAACGATCCGGCCTATCGCCAATGGCACCGCTGCGGCGGGACATGGTTCGCCGGGGTCAACGCGCTGGCCAACGACGAAACCGGCGCCGTCGCCGGCGGCCCGCCGCTCGGCGGCGCAGCGGTCCGGTTCGCCCGGGAAATGGCCGGCGGGCCGTTCGACTGGGACCGGGCCCAGGTCTCGGTCTGCTGGCCCGGTTATCCGAAGCAGGGCGAGGGCGAGAGCGACTCCGCCTTCGCCTACCGCCGCAAGCGCGATGCCGCCCATGTCGACGGGCTGCTGCCGGTCGGGCCGGAGCGCCGCCGCTTCCTGCGCGAGCATCACCGTTTCATCCTCGGCCTGCCGGTCGGCCCGGCGGACGCGGCGGCGTCCCCTTTCGTCCTCTGGGAGGGCTCGCACCGCATGGTGCGCGAGACCCTGGCCGCGGCCTTCGGCGACAGGCCGCCGGCAAGCTGGCGCGATATCGACGTCACCGGCGTGTACCACGCGCTCAGGCGGCGCATCTTCTCGGAATGCCGGCGCGTCGTCGTCACCGCCGGCCGCGGCGAGGTCTTTCTGGTGCACCGCCTCGCCCTGCACGGCATCGCACCGTGGCGCGCCGAAGCGGCGGTCAGCGAGCGGATGATCGTCTATTTCCGCCCCGAATCCGGCGATCCGGCCGCCTGGCTCCGCGTGCCGTAGCGCGCCGCCGCGCTCCGGGACTCGTACCGCTTGCAGTTTTTCCCGGCTGCGCTACGGATGGGGCATGAACGGCGGCGTCACCTACGGTTTCATCGGCCTCGGCAACATGGGCGGGCCGATGGCGGCGAACCTTGCGGCCTTTCTGGCGGCGGGGGGCTATCCGTCGCCGGTCGTCTTCGATGCGGCAGGCACGGCGGACCGGGCGCCCGGCGGGGCAACGTGCGCGCCGGACGCCGCCGCGGTCGCGCAGCAGGCCGACCTGGTCTTCCTCAGCCTGCCCGACGGATCCGCTGTCAAGGCCGTCGCCGAAGCGATTGCGCAGACGCCGGAGCGCCGCGCCGCCGCCCTGGTCGACCTTTCGACCGTCGGCATCGACGCGGCCCGGGACGTCGACGGGCTGCTGCAGGCGCAGGGCATGGCCTTCGCCGATTGCCCGGTCTCCGGCGGCCGGATCGGCGCCCAGAACGCCACCATCTCGCTCATGTGGGCCGGGCCGGCGGATCTGCTGGAGGCGCACCGCCCGGCGCTCGAGTCCTTCGCCGGCAACGTCTTCCATGTCGGCGACCGGCCGGGCCAGGGCCAGGCGCTCAAGCTGCTCAACAATTTCCTGTCGGCGACCATCACGGCGGCGACCGCCGAGGCCCTGCTGTTCGGGCTGACCCAGGGCCTCGACCTCAAGACCATGCTGGACGTCGTCAACGTCTCGACCGGCGGCAGCGCCGCCAGCCGGGAAAAATTCGTCCGCCGCGTCCTGCCCGGCACCTTCGATTCCGGCTTCGACACCGCGCTCATGGCCAAGGATCTGGCGCTGTTCGCCGACAGCCTGCGCCGCGCCGGCGCGCCGGAGGCGCTCACCGGCGCCACCGAGGCCCTGTGGCGCGAGTTCCGCGACGCGATGCCCGCCAGCGACCATATGGAAGTCTATTGCTATATTCGCGACCGCGGCGCCGGGCAGGGGCGGCGCCCGGCAGAGGATGACACATCATGACAGGCCCGATCGACCGGCGACTGGAAGAACTCGGCATCGAAATCCCGCAGGCCCACCCGCCGATCGCGGCGCGGATCGAGGGCTGGGCGCTGCACAACGACCTGCTGTTCATCTCCGGCGCCGTGCCCAAGCTGAACGGCAAGCCGCAATATATCGGCAAGGCCGGCCGGGAATTCGATCTCGGCGAGGCCCAGGCGGCGGCGCGGCTCTCGGCCCTGTGCATGCTGGCCCAGGCGAGGCTGGCGCTCGGCGGGGACCTGAACCGGATCCGGCGCATCCTGAAGCTCAACGGCTTCGTCAACGCCACGCCGGATTTTACCGAGATCCCGCAGGTCGTGAACGGCGCCTCGGACCTGTTCGTCGAGATTTTCGGCGAGGCCGGTCGCCACGCCCGCACAGCCGTCGGCGTGGCCGTCATGCCCTTCGACGTCGTGATCGAGGTCGAGGGGACGTTCGTCGTGGATTGATCGACGAGGCCGGCTGTTCTTTCGATTGGCTGGGGCGCCAGGACTCGAACCTGGGATCGCGGGATCAAAACCCGCTGCCTTACCGCTTGGCTACGCCCCACCGGACCGCCGGAAAGAATGCCCGCCCGCCCGCACTCCGGGGCGGCGGCGTTAGATAGGCAGGCCGCACCCCCGCCGCAAGGCGCGCGATGGCGCGCTGTCTGGTGCGAACCGGCAGATTGAAGGATCGCGGTTCAACTGTTCGGCAGAACTGTCTGCGACACCCAGGAAATGCCGCCCCGGACGGAGCGTAGCGGAGATCCGGGGTCCAGGAGCCCGCCCTGAGCTTGTCGAAGGGGCCACAAGCCGAGGCCGTGCCGGGCGGCTCTGGGCCCCGGATCAAGTCCGGGGCGGCAATGGTGTGTGTTTGTTGTCGTAGCGGAAATTACCGGACGGTCCGGCATCCGCGGGCGAAAGCAGGATCAGAAAACCTTTCCCGGGTTCATGATGCCCTTGGGATCGAGCTGCGCTTTCAGGGCGCGCATCAGCTCCAGTTCCAGCGGCGCGTGATAGTGGGCCAGTTCGGCCTTCTTGATCCGGCCGATGCCGTGTTCGGCGCTGATCGAGCCCTTCATGTCGGTGACGATGTCGTGGACGATCCGGTTGAAGCGCGGCTGCTCGGCCATGAAGCCGTCGCGGCTCCAGCCCTCGGCCGGCTGGTTCATGTTGAAATGGATGTTGCCGTCGCCGACATGGCCGAAGGCGACGACCCGGATGCCGGGCAGCGCGGCCTCGCAGGCTGCCGTCGCGACGCGCATGAAGTCGGCGACCCGGCTGACCGGCACGGCGACATCGTGCTTGATCGAGGCGCCCTCGAACTTCTGGGCCTCGCTGATCGCTTCGCGCAGCCGCCACAGCGCGCGGTCCTGGCCTCCGCTCTCCGAAATCACGGCGTCGCGCACGTCGCCGTCCGCCATCGCGGCGGCCAGCACGTCTTCCAGCCCCGCACGCAGCGATCCGTCGACGCGCGGGCCGGTCAGTTCGATCAGCTGGTAGCAGGGATGGACCTGCCCGAACGGGTCGCGGACGCCGGCGATATGGTCGAGCGCCATCTGCAGCGCCTGCCGGGTCATGATCTCGTAGCCGGAGACGCCGCCGCCGGTCTCGCGCTGCAGGGCGCCGAGCAGGCGCAGCGCCGCGTCCGGTCCGGGGATCGCGGCCACGGCCGTCACCGTCTCGCGCGGCTTGGGGAACAGTTTCAGCACCGCGCCGGTGATGACGCCGAGCGTGCCTTCCGCGCCGATGAACCACTGCTTCAGGTCGTAGCCGGTATTGTCCTTGCGCAGGCCGCGCAGCCCGTCCCAGACGCGCCCGTCGGGCAGCGCGACCTCGAGGCCGAGCACCAGCTCGCGCATGGTGCCGTAGCGCAGCACGCCGACGCCGCCGGCGTTGGTCGAGATGTTGCCGCCGATCTGGCAGCTGCCCTCGGCGCCGAGCGAGAGCGGGAACAGCCGGTCGGCGTCGCTCGCCGCCTGCTGGATCGTCTGCAGGATGCAGCCGGCGTCGGCCGTGACCGTGTTGTTGACCGGGTCGAGGTCGCGGATGCGGTTGAGCCGGCCGGTCGAGAGCACGATGCCGGTAAAGTCCTCATACGGGATCGAGGCCCCGACCAGGCTGGTGTTGCCGCCCTGGGGCACGACCGGCAGGCCGGCACCGTGGCACAGGCGCAGGACCCCGGCCATCTCCTCGACCGAGCCCGGTTTGACGACCGCAGCCGCCACGCCGACATAGTTGCCCCGCTCCTCCCTCAGGTGCGGCGCCATGCCGTCCGCCGAATCGATCCAGCCCCGCGCGCCGACGAGTTCGCGGATTTTGGCCAGTGCTGCGGCCCGCTGGGTCATTGCGGTCGGATCGGGCAATTCGGTCATGTTCTTCCGCCTGCCATTTCGAATGGCGGGGATGGTAGCAGGTCCGGCCGCGGGAAAACAAACGGTGGCGCGCCGCCAGCCGCGCCGCAACACTGCTATCCCTCCCCCTCTTCAGAGGGGGAGGCCAGGTGGGGGTGGCGTGTCGCTTGTACGGCCCTGCAGGCGCGCACGGCACCCCCATCGACCTCGCTGCGCTCGGCCACTTCCCTCTCTGAAGAGGGGGAAGGACAAATTTGCGGCGGTCTGGCGCTTTTCGCAGAGGAATCCTTCAGGGGGCAGATGGCGGAAGCGGTCGTTCGGCCGGGTGCATAAATTTCGGTAGCCTGGCGATCCATATCGCGGCACTCTCGGCGGGTATCGGCCCGGCGTGGCGGGAGCGGGAAGGCTCATGAAATTGATTGCGGCAGCTTTGGTCCTGGCCCTTCTCGCGGCAACGCCGGCGCGCGCGGCGGAGACGCTGCGTATCGCCACGACCGTCGGTTATCCGCCGTTCAGCTATGTCGACGATGCCGGCAAGCTGGCGGGCTTCGATGTCGACATCGCGCTGGCGCTCTGCGCGGAGCTCGGCGCCGAGTGCAAGATGGTGCGGGAGGAATGGCAGCGGCTGATCCCGGAGCTGCGCGCCGGCAGCTTCGATGCCATCGCCGCCAGCATGTCGATCACCGAAAAGCGGCGCAAACTGGTGAGCTTCACCGACCGCTACTACAGCAACGTGGTCCGCTTCGTGGCGCGCAAGGGCTCCGGATTCGACCCGGCCAAGGCGGCGGGCAAGACCGTCGGCGCGGCCCGCGCCACGATCGCCTCCGACTGGCTCGAGGCGAACCTGGCGGGCACGGCGACGATCAGGCTCTACGACGGCCAGCAGGAAATGTACGGGGACCTCGTCGCCGGCCGCCTCGATGCGATGTTCGGCGACAGCCTGGGTTCATACGCCTGGCTTCAGCGTCCGGAAGGCGGCGGCTTCGGCTTCGTCGGCAAGGCGTATCGGCTGGACGAAGGGATCGGTATCGCGGTGCGCCACGAGGACGCCGCCCTTCTGTCGCGCCTGAACGGTGCGCTCAAGGCCATCCTCGCGAACGGCACCTACGAGCGGATCAACGCCCGCTACTTCCCGTTCAGCATCCACTAGATTGCGGACCGGCCGGCGCGCAATCGCGCTTGCCGGCGCCGCCGTCTGCCACGATCTCGGCCAGGAACCGGTCTCCGTAGCGCTCCAGCTTGCGGGCGCCGACGCCGTGGCAGGCGGCGAGGGCATGGAGGCTCCGAGGCTTGCGGGCGGCCATGTCCTGCAGGCTGCGGTCGTGGAACACGACATAGGGCGGCACGCCGTCCGCCCGGGCAATCTCCAGCCGCAGGTCCCTGAGCCGGTCGAACAGCGCCGGATCGGCATCCGCCGGCAGCGCCGGGGCGGCGGCGCGTTTGCGGCCTGTGGCGCGGCCGGCGGCCTCCCCGTGCAGCGCCACGCTCTCGGTGCCCTTGAGCACCGCGCGCCCCCGGCCGCCCAGTTGCAGCCCGCCGTAGCCGCCGATGTCGATCTTCAGCACATCCGCGGCCACCAGCTGGCGCAGGTAGGAGCGCCAGAGCGTTTGCCCGATATCGGCGCCGACGCCGAAGGTCGGCAGCCGGTCGTGGTCGAACTTGCGCACCTTCTCCGTCGCCTCGCCGCGCAGCACGGCGACCAGATGCTCGGCGCCGAAGCGCTGGCCGGTGCGCAGCGCCGCCGACAGCGCCTTCTGCGCGATCACCGTGCCGTCGACGGTTTCGACCGGATCGAGACAGCGGTCGCAGTTGCCGCAGGGTTCGCAGTCCTCGCCGAAATAGCCGAGCAGCGCCCGGCGGCGGCAGCCGGCGGTCTCGCACAGGCTGAGCAGCGCGTTGAGCCGCTGATGCTCGACCCGCTTGGCCTCCTCCGGCCGGTCGGAATCGTCGATCATCAGGCGGCGCAGCCGGATATCGTCCATGCCGTAGAGCATCAGGGTCTCCGCCGGCAGACCGTCGCGCCCGGCGCGGCCGATCTCCTGGTAATAGGCCTCGACGGTCGACGGGATGTTGACGTGGGCGACGAAGCGGACGTCCGGCTTGTCGATGCCCATGCCGAAGGCGATGGTCGCGACCATGACGACGCCGTCTTCGGTCAGGAAGCGGTCCTGGTGCCGGTCCCGGTCGGCCTGGTCCATGCCGGCGTGGTAGGGCAGCGCGATCCGTCCCGCCGCCGCCAGCCGCGCCGCCGTCTGCTCCGCCGCCTTGCGCGACAGGGTGTAGACGATGCCGGACGCGCCGGCGTGGCGGTCGAGCAGGCTGTCGAGCTGGCGGGTTGCCGACTTCCGGGGCGCGATGCCGATCTGCAAATTCGGCCGGTCGAAGCCGGCGACGAAGACCTTCGCCGTGCCGCCGAACAGCCGCTCGACGATGTCCTGCCGGGTGACGGCATCCGCCGTCGCCGTAAAGGCGCTGAGCCGGGCGTCCGGGAAATGGTCCGGCAGTTCGGCGAGGCGGCGGTAATCCGGCCGGAAATCGTGGCCCCATTGCGAGATGCAGTGCGCCTCGTCGATGGCGAAACGGGCCGGCGCAAGGCGGGCGAGTCCGTCCAGCACGTCCGGCTGCATCAGGCGCTCCGGCGAGACGTAGAGCAGGCGCAGGCGGCCCTCGCGCAGTTGCCGGTGGGTTTCCGCCGCCTCGGCCCGCGGCACCGCCGAGTTGAGCGCGCCCGCCGCCACGCCGTTGAGGCGCAACGCCGCCACCTGGTCGCGCATGAGCGCAATCAGCGGCGAGACGACGACGGTCAGGCTTTCGCCCGCCAGCGCCGGCAGCTGGTAGCACAGCGACTTGCCGGAGCCGGTCGGCATCACCGCCAGCACATTCTCGCCCGCCATCAGCGCCGCGACGATCTCCGCCTGGCCCGGCCGGAAGCCGTCATAGCCGAAGGTGTCTTTCAGGATGGCGCGGGTGGCGTCGGGGTCGGGCATGGCGCTTCAGGGCTGCGGCCGGGGCGGGAGGCGCGCGACCGTAGCGCCGGACGGGGGATGTGGAAACAGCGGAGACGGGCGGTCGCGGGGTGGCGACCGTAGGGGAGGGGTTCAAACCCTCCCCTACAATACCTACGGCAGCCCGGATCGGGAAACGGTGCAGCATGGCCGGACCTTGTCCCCGTGGAAAAGAACATTAAATGAACATAAAGCCGGCCGCCCAGGGCCGGTACTCTTCCCGCCCGGCGGAAGCCCGATCATGACGAAACATGACATTTCCTGACGCATCCCGGACTCACCGCCACTCCCCCGTGCCACCCCGGACGGAGCGCAGCGACGATCCGGGGACCAGGAGCCACAGGCAAACGCCGTGCCGGGCGACCCTGGGCCCCGGCTCAAGGCCGGGGCGGCAAGGAGATTGGAGATGCAGGATCATGACGAATCATGACATTTCCTGACACCCGCCCAAGGGCGCCGCGCAGGCCGTGACAGCGGCGCGAAATCCGGGCTACCTTCGCCGCGCCATGGACCATTCCCTGACCGAGGATCAGCAGCGGATCGAGGACGCGGTCGGCGCGATCTGCGACCGGTTCGACGACAGTTTCTGGCTGGAGCGCGACCGCGACGGCGGCTTCCCGTTCGAGTTTCACGCCGCGATGGCCGAGGGCGGCTGGCTCGGCATCGCCATGCCCGAGGCCCAGGGCGGCGCGGCGCTCGGCATTGCCGAGGCGGCGGTGATGATGCGCCGGGTGGCGCAGTCGCCGGGCGCCATGGCGGCCTGCTCGTCGATCCACATGAACATCTTCGGGCCGCATCCGATCGTCGTGTTCGGCACCGGGGAACAGAAGCAGCGCTGGCTGCCCGACCTGATCGCCGGCCGCACCCGGGCCTGCTTCGCCGTCACCGAGCCGAACGCCGGGCTGGACACGACCAACATCCGGACGCAGGCGGTGCGCACCGGGCCCGAGAGCAACGCCGGCTACACGATTTCCGGCGAGAAGATCTGGACGTCGACCGCCCAGGTCGCCGACCGCATCCTGCTGCTCACCCGCACGACGCCGCGCGAGGACTGCAAGCGGCCGACCGACGGGCTCACCCTGTTCTTCACCGAACTGGACCGCGAGCGGATCGAGGTGCGGGAAATCGACAAGATGGGCCGCAAGGCCGTCGATTCGAACATGCTGTTCATCGAGGGATTGCAGGTGCCGGCGGAAGACCGGATCGGCGCCGAGGGCCAGGGCTTCGAATGCCTGCTCCACGGCCTCAACCCCGAGCGCTGCCTGGTCGCCGCCGAGGCCATCGGCATCGGCCAACAGGCGCTGCGCCGCGCCGCAGACTATGCGAATGAGCGCATCGTGTTCGGCCGGCCGATCGGACAGAACCAGGCGGTCCAGCATCCGCTCGCCGAAAGCTGGGCGGAGTTGGAGGCGGCGTGGCTCACCGTGCTCCATGCCGCCCGCCTGTACGATGCCGGCGAGCCCTGCGGCCCGCAATGCAACGCCGCGAAATATCTCGGCGCCGAAGCCGGTTTCCGGGCGTGCGAGCGCGCCGTGCTGGCCCATGGCGGCATGGGTTACGCCAAGGAGTTCCACGTCGAGCGGCTGCTGCGCGAGGTCATGATCTGCCGGATCGCACCGGTGTCGCGGGAACTGATTCTGAGCCACATCGCCGAGAAGGCGCTCGGCCTGCCGAAGAGCTATTGAGCCTGCCGGGTCTTCCGGGTTTCGGCCCGGACGTTAAGATAGTTGCCGGCGAAGATGACGACCGCGCCGAGCGCGACCCAGATGTCGATGATCTCCGCGTAGGCGAGCCAGCCGACGAGCACGGCGAGCGGCAGCCGGAAAAAATCCATCGGCACGACGACGTTGGCGTCGACCAGGCTGAGGGCGCGGGCCATGCAGTAATGGGCGGTCAGGCTGCCGACGCCGACCACCGCGATCCAGCCCCAGGTCCAGCCCGCCGGCCAGACCCAGGCGTCGAGGCCGGCGGACAGCGCGAGCGGCGTCTGGATCGCCACCATCCAGAACAGCATCGTCAGGGGCGTGTCGGTGCGCATCAGCCGGCGTGTCATGACATAGGTCGAGAAGGCAAATCCGAGCGCCGACAGCAGCGCGGCGACCTGGGGCATGCCGACCGGCGAGATGCCGGGCCGCAGGATGATCAGCACCCCGGCGAAGCCGAGGATGACCGCCGCGACCCGCACGACCGTGATCTTCTCGCCCAGGATCAGCGCCGCCAGGATCAGGGTCCAGATCGGCGTCGTGAATTCCAGCGCGAACACCTCGGCGAGCGGGATAAAGGCGATGGCGTAGAACCAGGCGTATTGCGCGCCGAGATGCACCACGCTCCGCGCGCCGTGGGTGGCAAATTTCTGCGTGCGCAGATGCCGCCAGCCGCCGGTGACCTGAAACAACAGCAGAATGACGGCCAGCCCGACCACGCCGCGCCAGAACAGCAATTGGAAGATCGTGATCTCGGCGGCGAGCTCCCGCCCCGCCACCGCCATCGAGAGCAGCGAGGTGAAGGTGCCGACCATCCAGAGGGCGACCCGAAAGATCGGCGCAAGGCGTGGGGCGGCAGTCATGCGGCGGGAGAATCCGGATCGGCATCGGCTGGGGCGCCGGACGGCGCAGGCCGGGGGCCCGCAGGTGCGCCACGCCGGCGGCGGCGGATCATCCGATACAAGAGGCCGGCCGGCAAACGATAACCGCAACCGGGCAATGCGGCGTGTTACCTTGCCCGGCCTTGCCCGTCAGCGGCCAAGGGCCTACTGAGCGTCGGGCGGGCGGACATCGAGGCTGATTCGGGAGGCGCGGCGACGTGGCCAGGATTCTCATCGCGGGGGCCGGGATCGGCGGGCTGGCGGCGGCCGGCTGCCTGCTGCTCGCCGGGCACGACGTGGAGATCTACGAACAGGCCCCGGCATTGGGCGAGATCGGCGCCGGCATCCAGCAGAGCGCCAACGCGACCCATGTCATGCGCCATCTCGGCGTCCTCGAGGCGTTGGAGGACATGGCCTTCCTGCCGCCGGTCACCGAATTCCGCCTGTTCGACAGCGGCGAGGTTCTGCAGGCGCTGGCGCTCGCCGCGACCCATCGTGAACGCCACGGCGCGCCCTATCTCCAGCTGCACCGGGCCGACTACCACGCCGTCCTCGCCGCGCGCATCGAGGCGCTGAAGCCCGGCTGCATCCGCCTGAACGCGACTGTAACGGGTTTTCGCGAAGAGGCCGGCGGCATCGCCCTGGTCCTGGCCGATGGCACGGAAGTTTCGGGCGACCTGCTGATCGGCGCCGACGGCATCAAGTCCGCCGTCCGTCGCCGGATCGCCGGCGCGAACCGGCCGGAATATACCGGCGACTCGGCATGGCGCCTGACCGTGCCGGTCGGGCGGCTGCCGCCCGGATTCCTCGACGGCAAGTCCTCCATCTGGGTCGGGCCGGACAAGCATGCCGTGGTCTATTTCCTGCGCGGCGGCAGCCTGCTCAACTTCGTCGGTGCAGTGGAGCTTGAGGAACGGATCGAGGAATCCTGGACCCAGAAGCGGCCCTGGACCGAATTGCGGGCCGATTTCGAGGGCTGGCACCCGGATATCCTGACGATCGTCGACGCCGCCGACCGCGACGCCTGTTACCGCTGGCCGCTGAACGTCCACCCGCACCTGGAGTCCTGGAGCGCCGGCCGCGCCACGCTGCTCGGCGACGCCGCCCATCCGATGCTGCCCTACATGGCCCAGGGCGCGGCCGTCGCGGTGGAAGACGGCGCCATCCTCGCCCGGGCGCTGGCCGAAGCCGGCTCGATCCCGGATGCGCTGGCCCTGTACGAGCGCCACCGCAAGCCGCGCGCGCGCCGCATCGTCGACGAATCCCGCGCCAACCGCCGCCTGTTCCACCTGCCGAGCGAAGCCGCCCTGCGCGCCGCCTTCGCCGAACGGAACATGGACCGGGAACGCTCCGACTGGCTCTACAACTACAACCCGATGACTGTGGAGCTGTAGCCGGCACAGGCGGCGGCGCACGGCAACGCGTCCCTCGATACGGCGCTGCCGCGCCTACTCGGGATGAGGGGAATTGTGCGAAATACCCAATTCTCTCCCTCACCCTGAGTAGCCCCGGATTTTATCCGGGGCGTATCGAAGGGCTTGCCCTGAGCGAAGTCGAAGGGGCGGGGCGTATCGAAGGGCGCGCCATCGCGCCGACTCGCCTTTTTTTGCGCTTCGCCTTATATCCCGCGGCGTTGAATCGCCTGCCAGGATGAGCGGACGGCGTTTTTCCGGAACGGGAGAGGCGTCGTCGTTTGCTTTTGCGGCAGGCTTTGCCCGCCCGGCGCCCGGCAGACACCGGACGCCGGCCCAACCGAGAAGGAGACAGGATCGTGATCCCGGCCCTCATGCCGACCTACCGGCGGACGGACATCGCTTTCGAGCGCGGTGAAGGCCCCTACCTTTACAGCACCGACGGCCGACGATTCCTGGACTTCGCCAGCGGCATCGCCGTGACCTGCCTGGGCCACAGCCATCCGGCGCTGGTCGAGGCGCTTATCGAGCAGGGGCGGAAGTTCTGGCACTGCTCGAACATCTTCACCATCCCCGGCCAGCAGGAGATGGGCGAGAAGTTCGTGCGCGACACCTTCGCCGACACCGTCTTCTTCGGCAATTCGGGCTCGGAGGCCGTCGAACTCGGCATCAAGATGATCCGCAAATACCATCATGCGAACGGCAACCCGCACAAGACCGGGATCGTCTGCATGAGGGGCGCGTTCCACGGCCGGACCCTGGCGACCATCTTCGCCGGTGGCCAGGAAAGCCATATCGATGGCTTCGGCCCGGCGGTCCAGGGCTTCCGGCACGTCGCCTTCGGCAACATGAACGAGCTGCGCGACGCGATCGACGACGAGACCGGCGGCATCCTGTTCGAGCCGATCCAGGGCGAGGGCGGCTACCGCCCGGCGCCGGACGGGTTCCTCGAGGCTGTCCGCGAGACCGCCGACGAATTCGGCCTCCTGGTCATGCTCGACGAGGTCCAGTGCGGCAACGGCCGGACCGGCCGGCTCTTCGCCCACGAATGGTCGGACATGACGCCCGACATCATGGCGACCGCCAAGGGCATGGGCGGCGGCTTCCCGGTCGGCGCCTGCCTGGCGACGGAAGAGGCGGCCAAGGGCATGACCGCCGGCACCCACGGCTCGACCTATGGCGGCAACCCGCTCGCCATGGCGGTGGCCAATGCGGTCTGGGATGTGCTCACCGCGCCAGGCTTCCTCGAAAATGTCCGCGTCCAGGGCGAGGCGCTGCACGCCGAACTGCGGGCGCTGGTCGCCGATTATCCCGAGGTCTACGTCGAGGCGCGCGGCCGCGGCCTGATGGCCGGGCTGAAGCTGGCCGACAATCTGGAAACCCGCCAGGTGGTCGATTTCGTCCGCGAGCGCGGCCTGCTTACGGTCGCGGCGGGCGAGAACGTCGTGCGCATGGCGCCGCCGCTGATCATCGGGCGCGAGGAGATCGACGAGGCCGTCGCCCTGCTGCGCGCCGCGGCGGAGGAACTGATGGCCGAAGAGCGGGATGTTGCCTGATTCGGGGCCTGACACGGGCGTTGCTCCGGGGCTGGACCGCACCGCGATTGCGGCTGCCGGCGCCCGGCATTTTCTCGATCTCGACCTGGTCGGGCAGGCCGACCTGCGCCGCATCGTCGAGACGGGGAAGCGGCTGAAGGCCGCCGGGCAGGCGGGCGACCGGCCGGCGCGCCCGCTGGCCGGCAAGACGCTCGCGATGATCTTCGAGAAGCCGTCCACGCGGACCCGCGTCTCGTTCGAGCAGGCCGTCAGGCAGCTCGGCGGCGACGCCATCGTGCTGGAGCGGGAGAGCAGCCAGCTCGGCCGCGGCGAGACGGTGGCCGACACGGCGCGCGTGCTCTCGCGCTATGTCGACGCCATCATGCTGCGCTGCACCAGGGAAGAGAAGCTGCTCGAACTGGCGGCCAACGCCGACGTGCCGGTCATCAACGGGCTGACCGACCGCACCCATCCCTGCCAGATCATGGCCGACGTGATGACCTTCGAGGAGCATCGCGGCCCGATCGCGGGCAAGGCGGTCGCCTGGAGCGGCGACGGCAACAATATGGCGACCTCGTGGATCCACGCGGCGGTGCAATTCGGGTTCGAATTGCGGCTGGCGACGCCGGCGGAACTACCGCCGCCGTCCGATGTCATGGCATGGGCCGCGGCGCGCGGCGCACGGGTGCATGTGACCGCCGATCCCGTGGCGGCGGTTTCGGGCGCCGACTGCGTCGTGACCGATGTCTGGATTTCCATGGGCGATACCGGCGCCGCTGACCATCACAATCTGCTGGCGCCCTATCGGGTCGACAGCGCGATGATGGCCCACGCCGGGGACGACGCCATCTTCATGCACTGCCTGCCGGCCCATCGCGGCGAAGAGGTCACCGCCGCGGTGATCGACGGGCCGCAGTCCGTCGTGTGGGACGAGGCGGAAAACCGGCTGCATGCCCAGAAGGGCATCCTGCTCTGGGCGCTGGCGCCCGACCTGCTGGAACCGGCGCCATGACGGAGGGCGGCCCGGCAGAGTCCGCCGTCCGGGAGCTGCAGGGGGGGCCGCAGACCGATATCCTGATTCCGTTCCGGCTGGAGCGCGCCAACCTGCGCGGCCGGGCGGTCCGGCTCGGCCCCGCGATCGACGCCATCCTGTCGCGCCACGACTATCCGCCGCCGGTCGCCGACCTGCTGGGCGAGGCGCTTGCGCTTGCCGCCGTGCTGGCCGGCACGCTGAAATACGATGGCGTCTTCACCCTGCAGGCCAAGGGCGACGGGCCGGTCGGCATGATGGTGTGCGATGTCACCTCGGACGGCGACCTGCGCGGTTACGCCGAGGTCGACGCCGCCGCCTACGCCGCGCTGGGACCGGCCGCACCCGACGGCCCGGTGCCGCGAATCCTGGGCGCCGGCCACCTCGCCTTCACGGTCGACCAGGGCCCGGACATGGAGCGCTATCAGGGTATCGTGGACCTGGCGGGGGCGACGCTGACCGAGTGCGCCCAGCATTATTTCCGGCAGTCCGAGCAGATCGAGACCCTGCTGCGCCTCGGCGTCGGCCGCCCCGGCGGCGGCGGCTGGCAGGCCTCCGCCCTGATGATCCAGCGCGTGCCGCTGACCGGCGGCTTCGGCAGAGAACCGAAGGCGGACGACAGCGGCCATGCGGACGAGGAGCGGCGGGACGACGACTGGCGGCGCATCGCCATCCTGCTCGGCACCGTCCGCAACGACGAGGCGCTGGCCCCCGACGTCGCTCCGGAGAACCTCCTGTTCCGCCTGTTCCACGAAGACGGCATCCGGGTCTTCGGGCCGCAGCCGTTGCGCGACCAGTGCCGCTGCTCCGACGACCGGGCGGAGAACGCATTGCGCATGCTGGACGCGGACGAGCTGGACTCGATGATCGTCGACGGCGCCGTGACCGTCTCCTGCCAGTTCTGCAGCCGGACCCGGCGCTACGACGAGGCGGCGCTGGCCCTGCTCAGGTCGGAAGCGGGAGCGAGAAGCGCGGCCTGAGACGCCGCCGCCCGGCACCGGAGGACGGGTTCGATCCCTGCGGTCACGACTCGCCGGGATCGGTCAGGCGGTAAGCGCCGCCGGGATGGGAGGTGTCGCCGCCGGCGCCGCGGCGCGTCATTTCTGCGATCCAGATTTCATCCCATTCGAGATTGGCGAGATTGACCTCCGTCCCGAGCTCCCTGACCAGCCACGCGGTCACCCTGTGCTTGAATTCCCGGCTGACGCCCGGAAGGATCACGACCGGCAGCTCGAAAATGACCCTTTCGAGGCCGAACCGCTGCGCGATGGACCGGATCAGGTCTGCCCGGATGCGCTCGCCGGAAAAGAACTCGTAGGCTTCGAGGAACACCAGCGCGGCGCCGGCTTCGAAACAGGCGTCGAGATCGGCCAGGACCTCGCTGTCGGTGAGCGTCCCTTCCTTCTTGCCGACCTCGCCGAGAACGCGAAAGCCGAAATCCTCGCGCGCCGAGGCAATGACCCGCCTTTTCTCTTCGAGGCTCCAGTCGAGCAGATTGTCGGAAACCTCGACGGCGTCGAAGCCGAGTCGGGCCAGGCTCTCGAACAGGGCCTGCACCCGGCCCTGCATGACCGCCAGTTCCACGAACAGCCCGCCCTGGGATGTGCTGATGTCCGCCTCGCGGTAGAGGCGCAGCTTTTCGCGCAGGACCGCTTCGTCCATCAGCCCCGCGATGCTTCCCGCGATCTTCGCCATGTCGATGAACGGGCCGGCCGTCTTCACGATATCCGCCTGGTGCAGGGGCGGCAGGCCCCAGTCGATCATCATGGTCAGGCCGCGGTCCCGCGGTTTCGGCTGGCGCGCCGGCATCCGGACGCCAAGAACCGTCTCGGTCGCCTGCGGCGCCGCCGAAGCTCCGATGCCGGTCCCGGGAAAGTTGTCCGCCGAGGTCATCGAGCCGAATGCTACCGGGCAGTCCGCGCAGCAGCCGCGCGCTCAACCGGCCAGCGCGGCGATGTTCCCGTCCGCCGCCGCCCATTCGACCAGCCGCTCGACATAGCAGGCGCCGGCTTCGAGCTGGGCGATTTCGATGAACTCGTCCGGCTTGTGGGCCTGGGCGATGTCGCCGGGGCCGCACACGACAGCCGGGATGTCCGCATCCTCGAACAGGCCGGCCTCGGTGCCGTAGGCGACCTTCTCGGTGTGGTTGGCCCCGGTCAGCTTGCGCGCCAGCGCCACCGCCGGAGAGGCCGCGCCCGCCTGCATCGCCGGCGACAGGGCCATGACGGCGGTTTCGATAGTCGCGTCCGGCGAGACCGCCTGCATTTCCGGCAGCAGTTCGCCGCGGACATAGTCGTTCAGCGGTTCCAGCACCTCTTCCGTCCGCACGCCGGGAATCGGGCGGAACTCCCAATCGAACCGGCAATGGCGGGGCACGATGTTGACCGCGCTGCCGCCTTCGATGACGCCGATGTTGAAGGTCGTCCAGGGCGGCGTGAATCCGTCGTCGGTCCGCCCGGCCCGGCGCAGGCCGTCCAGGATGTCTTCGATTTTCCGGATGACCCTCAGGGCGCAGACGACGGCGCTTACCGCCTCGTGCGGCCGGCTGGAATGGGCCTCCAGGCCGGTGACGGTCGTCTGCATCGCCGCGATGCCCTTGTGGCCGTCGACGACGCGCATCGAGGTCGGCTCGCCGACCAGGACGAGCGCGGGTTTCGGCAGGTCCCGGCCCAGCCGCTCGATCAGGTGCGGCACGCCCTTGCAGCCGACCTCCTCGTCGAAGGAAAAGGCGAAATGGACCGGCGTCCTGAGGTCCGCGGCCTTCAGGGCCGGCGCCATGGCGAGCGCGATGGCGATGAAGCCCTTCATGTCCGCCGTGCCGCGGCCGTAGAGTTTGCCGTCCCGTTCGGTCAGTTCGAAGGGGTCGGTCGACCAGTCCTGGCCGGCGACGGGGACCACGTCGGTATGGCCGGAGAGGGCCACGCCGCCGCCCGCGGCCCCGTTTCCGCGGATCGTCGCGTACAGGTTCGCCTTGGTTTCGTCGGCGCCCGGCGCGAGCTGGCTCTCGATGCCGAGGCCGTCCAGATAATCCCGGATCCAGTCGAGCATCGGCATGTTGGATTTCGACGACGTCGTATCGAAGCCGACGATGGTGTCGAGGATCGACCGGATTTCGGCCAGGGTCGCAGTCAGCGGACTACTCCTTCCAGAAGGACGGGAGGAACAGCACCAATACCGCAAATATCTCCAGCCGGCCAATCAGCATGCCCGCCGCGAGCAGCCATTTTGCCGTGTCGTTCAGGCCGGTGTAGCTGCTGTCCGGCCCGATGATCGGCCCCAGGCCGGGGCCGACGTTTGCGATGGCGCTGGCCGCGCCGGACAGGGCGGTGATCGGGTCCAGTCCGGTCATTCCGAGCAGCAGGGCCAGAACCCCGTAGGACAACACGAAGAACAGCAGGAAGCCCATGACCGACTGGGAAATTTCATCGGTGATCGGCCGGCGGTTGTAATAGGGGATGAACACGCCGCGCGGCTGCATGAGGCGCGAAATCTGGACACGGCCCACCGCATAGGCCACCTGGAAGCGGAAGATCTTGATGCCGCAGGTCGTCGATCCGGCGCAGCCGCCGATGAACATCAGCAGAAAGAACATGGCGAAGGGGAACGGCCCCCATTTGTCGAAGCCTTCGGTGGAATAGCCGGTGCCGGTCATGACGGAGGTCACGTTGAACGCCGCCTTGGTAAGGGCCGCGCCCATGCCCTCGCCGCGATCGAAGACCAGCCACAGGAAGACCAGCAGGATGGCCACGGCCAGAACGCCCAGAAACACACGAACCTGGCTGTCCTTCGCCAGCGGACTGACGCGGCCGCGCACGGCGTCGATATAGAAGACGAACGGCAGGCTGCCGATGATCATCGCGACGAACAGGATCCACTGGATCGACGGCGGATAGGCCCCGATCGAGGCGTCGCGGGTCGAGAAGCCGCCGGTGGCGATGCTCGTCATGGCATGGTTCACGGCATCGAACGGCGCCATCTGTGCGCCCCACAGCACGACCGCGGTAAGGAAGGTAAGGGCGATATAGACGCCGCCGATCCCGGCGGCGAGCTGGGCCGCCCGCGGCAGCACCTTCTCCGGCGTCTCGAAGGCTTCGGTCCGGAACAGCTGCATGCCGCCGACGCGCAGCACCGGCAGAAAGGCCAGCGCGAAAACGATGATGCCGATGCCGCCGAGCCATTGCAGGATCGACCGCCACAGCAGAATGCCGGGCGGCGCATTGTCCAGGCCGATGATGACCGTGGCCCCTGTCGTCGTGATGCCCGACATCGATTCGAAGAACGCGTCGGTATAGGACAACTCGAGCTTGGAGAAGGCGAAGGGCAGGGCCGAAAAGGCCGCGATAATCAGCCAGCTCAGCCCGGTGAAGGCGAAGGCCTGGCGCAGGTTGAGCCGGAAGCCCTCGGCCCGGTTCGCCAGGATCAGCGAGATGCCGACGAACAGCGTGACCCCGGAGGCCTTGACGAAGGCGCTCCAGTCCTCGTCGCGCGTGGAGAGATCCGCCGCGACGGGCACGAGCATGATGACGGCGAGAATCGCCAGCAGCACGCCGCAAATGAAGAAGACCGGTCGAAGATCCAGCAAGTGGAGCCCGTTTTCGAAAGAGGTCGAAGTCGGCCCGGCCGCTTCGCCCCGCCGGAGCCGCCTGTGCGGCCCGGACTATACGCTGCCCTGCGTGGCGGGCAAAGCGGGTCCGGCCGGCCGGTGTATCGGCGGTGCGGGGCGCTTCGGCCTAGCCGCCGTTCCCGATCATGGTCAGGAACTCGCGCCGGGTCGCCGGATCGTCCCGGAACGCGCCGAGCATCCGGCTCGTCACCATGGCCGCGCCCGACTTGTGCACGCCGCGGGTCGTCATGCATTGGTGCGACGCCTCGATGACGACGGCGACGCCGCGCGGGTCGAGCACTTCCTGCATCGTGTTGGCGATCTGGGCCGTCAGCTTTTCCTGGATCTGCAGCCGTCGGGCATAGGCTTCGACCAGCCGGGCGATCTTGCTGATCCCGACCACCCGGTTCTTCGGCAGATAGCCGACATGGGCCCGGCCGACGATCGGCACCATATGGTGCTCGCAATGGGATTCGACGCGGATATCGCGCAGCACGACGATCTCGTCGTAGCCTTCGGTTTCGGAAAAGGTCCGGTTCAGGAAATCCACCGGATCGACGGCATAGCCGGAGAAAAACTCCTCATAGGCGCGGACCACTCGGGACGGCGTGTCGAGCAGGCCTTCACGGTCCGGGTCGTCGCCGGTCCATTGCAGCAGGGTGCGGACCGCCGCTTCGGCTTCCCGGCGTGAAGGGCGTGAAGGGCGACGGACGGCGGGCGAACTGTCGTTCATGGCAATGTCCCGGATGGGCGGTCATACCGACCGCCGCGGCTCGGCAACCGGCCGGCGCCGTCGACGGGGGCGGGTGGAGCGGTCGGGGGATCGAACACGGCTAGATCGAACACGGCTAGATCGAACACGGCTAGATCGAACACGGCTAGATTGGCAGGGCCCGGGGCCGGGAGCGCCGCCACCAGCCGACGACCAGCAGCCGGGTTACCATGATGGCCGTGAACATGGAGGTCGCCAGCCCGATCGACAGGGTGACGCCGAAACCCTGCACCGGGCCCGAGCCGAACAGGAACAGCAGCAGCGCGGCGATGAAGGTCGTCAGGTTGGAGTCGATGATGGTGGTGAGCGCGCGCCGGTAGCCCGTGTCGATTGCCGAGAGCGGCGTGCGCCCGGCGCGGACTTCCTCGCGGATGCGCTCGAAAATCAGCACGTTGGCGTCGACCGCCATGCCGATCGTGAGCACGATGCCGGCAATGCCCGGCAGGGTGAGGGTCGCCTGCAGCAGCGAGAGCGCCGCGGCGATCAGCACCAGGTTGGTCAGCAGCGCGACATTGGCGAACAGGCCGAACCGGCCATAGGCCATCACCACGAAGGCGACGACGAGGATCAGGCCGATGATGCAGGCGATCTTGCCGGCATCGATGGAATCCTGGCCCAGTTCGGCGCCGACCTGGCGCTGTTCCTCGATGCTGAGCGGCGCTGGCAGGGCGCCGGCGCGAAGCAGCAGGGCCAGTTCGTTCGCCGACTGGATGGTGAACCGGCCGGTGATGATGCCCGAGCCGCCGCAGATCGCCGACTGGATGACCGGGGCGGAAATCACCTTGTTGTCGAGGACGATGGCGAACGGCTTGTCGACATTGGCCTGGGTGATCTTGCAGAACTGGCGGGCGCCCGAGGTATCGAAGCGGAACGCCACGACGGGCCGTCCGTCCTGGAACGACTGGCTGGCGTCGACGATATGCTGGCCGTCCAGCGCCACCTCATCCACCAGCAGGTAGCGCTGCCGGTACCCGTCCTCGCTGTCGACAAGAAAGTAGCCGGGCGGCGCTTCGGCGGTCTGCGTTCCGTCCAGCGACGGATGCAGCAGGTGGAAGGTCATTTTCGCCGTCGTGCCGATCTTCCGGCGCAGCGATTCCGGGTCCTTCTCGCCCGGCACCTGGATCAGGATGCGGTCGTCGCCCTGGGCCTGGATGATCGGGTCGATGGCGCCAGTCGGGTCGATCCGCTGGCGCAGGATTTCGATCGCCTGATCCACCGTCCGCCGGGCCAGCGCCGTGCGGCCGGTCTCGGTCAGGTGCATCGTGCCGCGCCCGTTGTCGAACTCGAACTCGTAATGGGCGCTGGCGCCGGTCAGCGCATTGGCGCTGCCGCCGAGATCGGCAATCACGTCGCGCAGCGCCTGCCGCGCAAGGTCCTGCTGGGACGGATCGACCAGCCGGAAGGTGACCTGCCGGTCCGTCGCCCTGAGGCGCTGGTATTTCACCCGGTAGTCGGCGCTGCGGAACATCGCGCGCACCTGCTTGCGCACATCCTGCATGCGGTCCTTGATCACGTCGCTGAGATCGACGGAATAGAGCAGGTGAATTCCGCCCTGCAGGTCGAGGCCGAGATTGAAGGTCTGGCTCGGCAGCCAGCCCGGAACCTTTTCCAGAAACTTCCTGTCCAGCGCGTTGGGTATGGCAAAGGCCAAGCCCATCAGGCAGATGAACGCCACGGCGATCATCTGCCCGCGCGAAATGTTAATCATGGAAACAGGCCCGTCGCTGGTGCAATGCGATCATGCGCAATTCGGGTCCAGCCCGCCGCGGCTCAGTTCCTCCGGCCGCCGAAACCGCCGAACAGGCCGCCCAGCAGACTCCGGCGCTCGCCGGAATCGTTGGCGGCCGACGGTTTTTGCCCCGGCCCGCCCGGTTTCTTGTTCAGCACGCCCTGAATGGAATTCCGGTCGATCGAAACCTTCACCTCCGGGGCGATCTCCATTTCGATCTCCGGACCCTCGCCGGCCTTGGTGATCTTGCCGATCAGGCCGCCGCTGGTCACGATCCTGTCGTTGCGTTTGACGGCGGCGACCATTTCGCGATGCTCGCGCGCGCGTCTCTGCTGGGGCCGGATCATGAAGAAATACATGACCACGAACAGCAGGACGATCATGAGGAGAAAAGAAAAATCCGGCGAACCGCCGCCTCCGGATTGGGCCCAGGCTTCCGAAACCAGCATGACCGACTCCCAGATGTCTCGTTATCGCGTTGGCGCGCCCGAAAAGATACCGTTTGGCGTATGCTCGGCGAGAGGCCCGGCAACAATAGGCCCGGCATCTGCCGGTTTGACGGAAAGGGCCGGCGCCCGATAGTGTCGCCGGAACCGAACCCGCCGCGGCGCTGTGTTTGCGGCGGCTTATATAATGTGACGCCGGACCGAATTCACACCCGACGATGACCGACCCTTCCCAACGCGCGCATCTGTCGCGGATCGCCGACGCCCTGGAACGGCTGGTGCCGGCGCAGCCGCCCGCCGCCGCGCTCGACGACGGCGACGCCTTTATCTGGCACGCCGACGGCCGGCGGCTCGAACTGGTCGCCGATGTCAACCGGGTCGATCTCGATCTGCTTCGGGGTATCGACCGGCAGCGCGACCAGTTGCTGGAAAACACCCGCCGCTTCGCCCGCGGCCTGCCGGCCAACAACGCGCTGCTGTGGGGCGCGCGGGGCACCGGCAAGAGCTCGATCGTCAAGGCGGTTCATGCGGCGGTGAACGGCGAGACCGGCGGCAGGCTGGCGCTTGTCGAGATCCACCGGGAGGATATTCCGACGCTCCCGGCGCTGCTGGGCAATCTGCGCCAGAGCGGCCGGCCCTGCATCCTGTTCTGCGACGACCTTTCCTTCGACGGGCAGGACACCTCCTACAAGTCGCTCAAGGCGGTGCTCGAAGGCGGCATCGAGGGCCGGCCGGCCAACGTGATCTTCTACGCCACGTCCAACCGGCGCCATCTCATGCCGCGCGACATGATCGAGAACGAACGCTCGACGGCGATCTCTCCTTCGGAAGCGGTAGAGGAAAAGGTCTCGCTGTCGGACCGGTTCGGTCTCTGGCTCGGCTTCCACGCCTGCGACCAGGAAACCTATTTCGAGATCATCGAAGGCTATGCCGGCCGTTACGGGCTCGACGTGGAGCGCGAAACCCTGCGCGCCGAAGCCCGGGAATGGGCCGTCACCCGCGGTTCGCGCTCGGGCCGCGTCGCCTGGCAGTTCGTCCAGGATCTCGCCGGGCGGCTGGGCAAGCGGCTGGATTAACCGGCAATTCCGCTTACCAGCGGGACGAAGCGGACGCTGGTAAGCGGCTCTTCCTCGAAACCTTCGGCGGTGCGCACGATGCGCCAGAGGGTCTGCGTGCCGCCTTCGGCGCCGACCGGGATGACCAGGCAGCCGCCGACGCGCAACTGGTCGAGGAGGGCCTGGGGCATCGTGTCCGCCGCAGCCGTCACGAGGATGCGGTCGAAGGGCGCCTGCTCGGGCCAGCCGAGCCCGCCGTCGCCGATCTGCGCCGTGACGTTGGCGATGCCCAGCCTGTCGAATCGCTGCGCTGCGGCCACATAGAGGTCGCGGATGCGCTCGACGGAATAGACCCGCCGCGCAAGCCGGGCCAGGATCGCCGTCTGGTAGCCCGACCCGGTGCCGATCTCCAGCACCTTGCACCGCTTGTCCAGCGCCAGCGCCTGGGTCATCAGGCCGACGATGAGCGGCTGGCTGATCGTCTGGTCGCTGCCGATCGGCAGGGGCCGGTTGTCGTACGCGCTCTCGCGGAACAGCTCGGGGACGAATTCTTCCCGGGGCGTCGTCTCGATCGCCGTCAGCACGTCGGTCTGCGTCACCCCGCCCTGGCGGAGTTCCATGATCAGTCGGATCTTGCGGGTTTCGGCGATCATTCGGGCGTGGCTGGCGGAATGCGGCGGGGGAGGGGGATGCGGGGCCCGCTCAGTCGAACACCGCCTTCAAGGTGCGCACCGTCGGGCGGTCGGTCAAATCAAGATGCACCGGCGTGATTGCGATATAGCCGTCCATGACCGCGGCCAGGTCGGTCTGCGGGCGGTTCGGTTCCTCGTTGCGCAGCGAGCCGATCCAGTAATAGGGCACGCCGCGCGGATCCCGGCGCTCCACCAGATGATCGCCGACCTTGCGCCGGCCGAGGCCGACCACCTGCGATCCCCTGACCGCGTCCGGCCCGCCGGCCGGAAAATTGACGTTGATGAGCACGCCGTCCGGCCAGCCGGCCTCGACGAGCCGGCGGACGATGTCCGGCGCGAACCGGCGCGCGGTCTCCCAGTCCGGCCGGGCGCCGTCCTCGTAGACCTGGCTGAGCGCGATCGAGGGTACACCCGTCAGCGTGCCTTCCATGGCCGCGGCGACCGTGCCGGAATAGGTCAGGTCCTCGCCCAGATTGCCGCCCCGGTTGATGCCGGAAAGCGCCAGATCGGGCTTGCGGTCCTTGAGCAGATGCCCCACCGCCATCAGGACGCAGTCGGTCGGCGTGCCGTCGACGGAATAGCGGCGCTCGCCGCGCTGGGTCATGCGCAGGGGCCGCCGCAGGGTCAGCGAGTGGCCGGCGCCGCTCTGCTCCTGCTCCGGCGCCACGATCCAGACATCGTTCGAAAAGGCCCGCGCGATGCCGGCCAGGATGTCGAGGCCCGGCGCGTTCACCCCGTCGTCGTTGGTAACGAGGATGCGCGCCTTCGAAAGGTCGGGGATCCGCCGGGTCAAGCGGCGATCCTGTCGATCCCGCCCATGTAGGGCCGCAGCGCTTCGGGAACGGCGATCGACCCGTCGGCCTGCTGAAAATTCTCCATCACCGCGATCAGGGTCCGGCCCACGGCGAGGCCCGACCCGTTCAGCGTGTGGACGAAGCGGGTGCCCTTGCCGCCGGCCGGCCTGAACCGGGCGTTCATGCGCCGGGCCTGGAAATCGCCGCAGTTCGAGCAGCTCGAGATTTCGCGATAGGCGCCCTGGCCGGGCAGCCAGACTTCGAGATCGTAGGTCTTGCGCGCACCGAAACCCATGTCGCCGGTCGACAGCACCACGACCCGGTAGGGGATGCCGAGGCGCTTGAGGATTGCCTCGGCGCAGCCGGTCATGCGTTCGAGCTCGGCTTCCGAGCCGTCCGGGTGCGCGATGCTGACCATTTCGACCTTGGAAAACTGGTGCTGGCGCAGCATGCCGCGGGTGTCGCGTCCCGCCGCGCCGGCCTCGGAGCGGAAGCAGAGGGTGTAGGCCGTGTAGCGCCGCGGCAGGGTGTTCTCGTCGACGACCTGCCCGGCCGCGAGGTTGGTCAGCGGAACCTCGGCGGTCGGGATCAGCCACATGCCCTCTTCGGTCCGGTACTGGTCTTCGGCGAATTTCGGCAACTGGCCCGTGCCGTACAGCACATGGTCGCGCACCAGGACGGGCGGCGAGATTTCCGTATAGCCGAACTCGCCGGTGTGGGTATCGAGCATGAACTGGGCAAGCGCGCGCTCCAGCCGGGCCAGCCGGCCCGACAGCAAAACGAAGCGCGCGCCGCTCAGGCTGGCGGCGGTATCGAAATCCATTTCGCCCAGCGCCTCGCCGAGATCGAAATGCTGTTTCGGCTCGAACGCGAACGCCGGCCGGTCGCCGACCCGGCGGAGTTCGACATTCGCCGCCTCGTCCTCGCCCACCGGCACATCCTCGAACGGCAGGTTGGGGATCACCTCCAGCGCCGCCGTCAACGCATACTCGGCGCCTTTCTGCTCCGCCTCCAGTTCGCCGAGCCGGTCCTTCATCGCGCCGACCCTGGCGATGACGTCCGCTACGTCCCGGCCTTCGGCCTTCGCCCGGCCGATGTCCTTCGACAGCGCGTTCCGCTCCGATTGCAGCGTCTGGGCTTCCGTCTGCGCTTCGCGCCGGCGCGCGTCGAGCGCGATCAGGGAGGCGCTCTCCGGCGCCAGGCCGCGGCGCGCCAGGGCGGCGTCGAAGGCTTCGGGGTTGTCGCGAATCCAGCGGATATCGTGCATGGCTCGAAAGGGTTCCGGGTTTCGGTCGGGGCGCAGGTCAGTACCGCATATAGCCGCCGGGGCGTCCGACATCCACCGTCGCCGGTTTCCGCGGCGAATGGGTCGCGCGGTCCGGGGCAGGCCGGCCTGTCTATTCCGCCAGTTCCGCCTGCAGCGCCGCGTCTTCCTCGGCGCGCTTCTTCTCGATCATCCGGGCAAGGAAGATGGAGACTTCGTAGAGCAGCAGGATCGGGATCGCGAGGCCGACCTGGCTGATCACGTCCGGCGGCGTCAGGATCGCGGCAAAGACAAAGACCAGGACGACGGCGTATTTCCGGAACTTTGCCAGGCCCTTCGAGGTCACGAGATCGACCTTGGCCAGCAGCGTCAGCACCACCGGCAGCTGGAACGCGATGCCGAAGGCGAAGATCAGCTTGATGACGAGGGAGAGATATTCCTCGACCTTGGGCAGCAGTTCGATGCGCGCACCGGTCTCGCCGGTGTTCTGGAACGCCGCGAAGAACTCCCAGGCCAGCGGCATGATCGCATAGTAGACCATGGCCCCGCCGGCGAAGAACAGGACCGGCGTGGCGATCAGGAACGGCCGGAACGCGGACTTCTCCTTGGTATACAGGCCCGGCGCCACGAATTTCCACAACTGGACGGCGAAGATCGGGAAGGCGAGGAAGGCCGCCGCGTAGAAGCCGATCTTGATCTCCGTGAAGAACACCTCGTACAGCTTGGTGTAGATCAGCGTGGCGTCCTCGTTCCGGGCGCGCAGGATGTCCATCAGCGGCCGGGACAGAAAATCGAAGATTTCCGAGGCGAAGAAAACGCAGACGCCGAAAGCGACCAGAAGGGCCACGACGCACCACATCAGGCGGCGGCGGAGCTCCGTCAGATGCTCCATCATCGTCATGCGGTTCTGGTTGGGGTCGCCTTCCGCAGGGGCCTCGCCGGTCAGCGACTCGACATGCTCTTTCGTCGGTCCGTCGCCCGCGCCTTCGGCGGTCTCGCCGGGCGTGTCCGGTTCGGTTTCCTTCTTCCCGGCTTCCGGGTCGCTGTCGGCCATCAGCTGCGGACTTTGCGCTTGGCCGGCGTGTCGCGGCCCGTCCGGCGGCCGCTGTAGCGCGGCCGCGCCTTGCGCGGCGCCTTGCGGTGCTTCGGCCACTTGTCGGCGGCATCGCCCGGGGAGACGGTGCGCCAGGCCGGAACCGGCTTCCAGTAGGAACTGTAGTCGGTGCTGTCGGAACTGTCGTCCACGCCGGCGTAGTCGAAATCGCCCGCCATATCCTCGATGGCGTTCATTTCCTCGCTCGCCGCGTTGGCGACCTTGTCGATATCCTGCTGGAGCTTGTCCAGATCGGCTTCGCGGGCGAGGTCGTCCAGGCCGGAGCGGAATTCGCCGGACAGCGCCTTGAGCCGGCCGATGCCCTCGGTGACGCCCTTGACGACCTTCGGCATGTCTTTCGGGCCGACGATCATCAACGTGATGACGGCGATCATCGCCATTTCCATCCAGCCGAGATCGAACATCGCCCTACAATCGCGGCCCGTGCTTCCCGGCCTCCAGCCCCGACACCACCACCGGCACGATTTCCGGTGCGCCGTGGATCAGGCTTTCTCGACCTCGTCGACCTTGGCGCCGGCGGTCTGGCCGCTCTTGCCGTCGATGACCTTGGCGTCGTCGCCACCGGCGGCGGCGGACTCGGAATCGGCCTTCAGGCCCTTGCGGAACTGGGTGATGCCGCTGCCCAGGTCGCGCATCAATCCGGGAATTTTCCGGCCGCCGAACAGCAGCAGGATGACCGCGACGATGATCAGGATTTGCCAGATGCTCAGGCCCATTCCACTTCTCCCCTGCCCGGTCTGCTTCCGGTCTCATTCCGGCGATCCGGCCGCGTTCCAATGGCTTTGCGCAGCCGGCCGACGCGCCTTTCCGGCGCGGTTCGTTGCGCCCGATCTATTTAGCGCTATTTAGCGTTTGCCGACGGAAAAACAAACACATGCGCCGGGTCTAGCGTCACCGCGACGCAATCGCCCTCGCGGGGCGCGCGCGCTGCCGGCGCACGGGCATACAGCGTTTCGCCCGGCCGGTCCGCCGCCTCCAGCACGATAACCGCGCCGCTGCCAATCGGCCGGCTGCGCAGAACCCGGGCGCGCACCGCACCGTCGCCGCCAAAGCCGATGCCCTCGTAGCGAACGAGAATCTGTGCCGCGGCGCCGGCCGGCAGGCCCCCGGAGTCGACCGGCCCCCAGCCCGTGTCAATCGTTCCCGATTCTCCGACAATGCCGTTCAACCGGTTGGAATCGCTAAGGAAATTAGCGACGAACGGGTTGGCCGGGCGGTCGTAGACGGCGGCGGGCGCGCCGAACTGCATCAGCCTGCCGTCGCGCAGGACGCCGATCCGGTCGGCGACATACATGGCCTCTTCCGGATCGTGGGTCACCACGACCGCCGTTGTCCCGGTCTCGCGCAGGATGGCGAGCAACGTATCGGCCAGGCCATGGCGCAGACGCGCGTCGAGACCGGACAACGGCTCGTCCAGCAGCAGCATGCCGGGTGAAGGCGCCAGCGCCCGGGCAAGGGCGATCCGCTGCTGCTGGCCGCCTGACAGGGTGTGGGGAAAGGCGTCGGCGAGGGCCGATACGCCGACGCGCTCCAGCACTTCGCCAACCCGTTTGCGCCGTTCGGCGTCGCCCAGATGCTGCAGTCCGAAGGCGACATTGTCGGCCGCGCTCAGATGCGGGAACAGCGCATAGTCCTGGAACAGGAACCCGACATCGCGCCGTTCGGGCGGCAGGTTGAGGCCCGGCGCGGCGCTGACCGCGCGGCCGCCGATGGCGATCGTGCCGTGCTGGATGGCTTCCAGCCCGGCGACCAGCCGCAACAGGGTGGACTTGCCGCAGCCCGACGGCCCGAGCAGGGCCAGGATCTCGCCCCCGCCGATTTCGAGCGAAATTGCCTCAAGCGCCGTCACCCGGTCGAACCGGTGGCTCAGCGAGTCGATCGACAATCCGGGTCCGGACGGCGCCGACATCATAGCGGCGCCCCTGCCGCGATCGGCGCGACGCCCTCGGCCTCCCGCGGCTCGCTGCTGCGCCGCATGGCGCGGGACAGCAGGATCACGGGAAGGGTTCCGGCGAGGACGATCGCCAACGCCGACGGCGCCGCCTCGACCAGCTGTTCGTCGGTGGCGTATTCGTAGGTCCGCAGCGCCAGGGTATCGATGCCGAACGGCCGCAGCAGCAGCGTTGCCGGCAGCTCCTTCAGGACGTCGACGAAGATCAACAGGCCGGCGGCGGCGATGCTGGGCCGGAGCATCGGCGCGTGGATGCGCCGGACGACGCCGGTCGCGCTGGCGCCCAGCGTCCGCGCGGCATCGTCCATGTGACCGGTGATGCGGGTGAGGCCGCCGTCGACGGCGCCGTAGGAGATTGCGAGAAAGCGCACGGCGTAGGCGAACAGGAGCGCGAATACGGTGCCGCTGAAAATCAGGCCGGGCGACAGGCCGAAGACGTCCGCGCCGAAGGCGTTGATCCGTTCGTCCAGCGCCGCGAAGGGAATGACGATGCCGACGGCGAGAACGGCGCCCGGCACGGCATAGCCGATCGCCGCCAGCCGCGTCAGCCCGCGGAACAGGCGGCTGGCGGAGCGCCGGGCGGCGTAGGCGAGGAACAGGGCGACGGCGACCGTGATGAGCGCCGCCGAACCGGCGAGGGCGACGCTGGTGATCAGGAGGCGGACGAAGTCCGCATTGACGACTTCGGCGGCGGACAGCCAGGTCCACCAGAGCAGCGCTGCCGCCGGCGCCGCGAAACCGAAGACGATCGGCGTTGCGCAGAAGATGACGGCGAAGGCGGCGCGCCAGCCGGCAAGCCGCCATCCCGGCAGGGGCCGGTAGCGGATGGACAGATTGTGGAAAGCGGCACGCCCGCGCGACCGGCGTTCCAGCACCAGGATCGCAAATACGAAGATCAGGAAAACCGACGCCAGCTTGGCCGCCGCGGCCGGACTGCCGTCCGCCAGCCAGACGCGGAAGATGCCGGTCGTGAAGGTATCGACGCCGAAGTGCTGCATGGCGCCGAATTCGTTCAACGCCTCCAGCAGCGCCAGCGCCATGCCGGCGACGATGGACGGCCGGGCCAGCGGCAGCGCGACCCGCCGCATCGCCTGCGCCGGCGTGCAGCCAAGCGTGCGGCTGACCTCGAGCGAACAGATGGATTGTTCGAGAAACGCCGACCGGCTGAGCAGGTAGACATAGGGGTACAGGACGAGGCTCAGCATGACGATCGCGCCGGTCAGCGACCGGATGTTCGGCGCCGGGTAATCGCCCGCCGACCAGCCGAACAGGTCGCGCAGCCCGCTCTGGACCGGACCGGCAAAATCGAGCAGCCCGGTATAGGTGTAGGCGATGACGTAGGCCGGCATGGCGAAGGGCAGCAGGAGCGCCCAGGAAAAGAACCGCCGGCCCGGAAAGCGGCACAGGCTGACCAGCCAGGCCGTGCCGACCCCGCCGATCAGCGTCAGCACGCCGACGCCAGCGATCAGCCACAGCGTGTTGACGACATAGCGGGGCAGGACGGTCGACGACAGATGGGCCCACAGATCGCCGGTCGGGACGAACAGATGCGCCAGCACCACGGCGATCGGCAGGAGGACGGCGCTGAGAACCGCCGCCAGCCCGAGCCCCCAGACGGCGCGCGCCGGCCTGAGCGGCGGCGCGCTCACGGTTCCGGGGGAGGCGTTCAGCGTGGCAACGGGCGAATCGGCGGGCACAAGGCGACTTCGGCAGACAGGCGATACCGTCCGCCCTTAGCATTGTTGCAAATGATTTGCAGTCGCAATGTGCCGCAGGTTCGCGCGCCGGTCAGTCGGTATCGGCGGTTGCCTCTGCCGGATCGGCGCCCTCCGCCGCTTCCCCCGCGTTCTCTGCGTCCTCCGGCGTATGAGAGCCCGCCATGTCGCGGAACGCCTCGATGGCCGGCCGCTTGTCGAGCAGGCCGGAGGCCTTGAGATCCGCGATGCCCGGAAGATCGCCGACATTCTCCAGGCCGAAATGGTCGAGGAAGGACTGGGTGGTGATCCAGGTCAGCGGCCGGCCCGGCGTCTGGCGGCGGCGGCCCGGCTTGATCCAGCCGGCTTCCAGCAGCAGGTCGAGAGTGCCGCGGCTCTGGCCGACGCCACGGATTTCCTCGATCTCGGCGCGGGTGACCGGCTGATGATAGGCGATGACCGCCAGCGTCTCGACCGCCGCTCGGGACAGTTTTCGCACGGTCGACCGCTCGATCCTGAGGGCGTCGCCCAGGTCGGGCGCGGTCCGGAACGCCCAGGCGTCGCCCGCCCTGTACAGCTCGACGCCCCGGTTTTCATACAGGCTGCGCAGGACTTTCAGCGCCGGGTCGAGCTGGCCGGGATCCGGCAGCCGCTGCGCCAGGTCCGACTCGCGGACCGGTTCGGCGGCGGAGAACAGCAGTGCCTCGATCAGCCGGACTGTTCTGCTGTCGGGCCTGCTGTCGGCCCGGCTGTCGGCTGCCACGGGATCGCTGCCGGCCGTGCTGCCGGATTCCGGCGCGGCGGCCGGGTTTTCCGGCGAACCGGCGCCGCTCATCGCTTGCGGCCGTCGCGCAGCAGGATCGGCCCGAAGGCGCTGTCCTGCCGGATCTGCACGTCGCCCGCCCGCGCCATTTCCAGGCTGGCGACGAGCGTCGAGGCGACGGCGGACCGTATGGTGAGGCCCTCGCGCAGATCCTCCGGCAGGAAGGCCGCCAGCTCCGTCCAGTCCGGGAAGTCGCCCAGCAGGGCCTTCAACCGTTCGCGCGCCTCCTCGATGGACAGCAGGTCGGCCGGTTCCACGATGCGCAGCACCGAATGCCCGAGGCGCTGGCGATTCCTGGCATAGGCGCTGAGCAGGTCGAACAGCGATACCTCGAAGACCGTGCTGGAAACGACGGCCGTGTTTTCCGGCGCGCCGCGCACGAACCGTTCCCGGCCCAGTTGCGGCCGCGCCATCAGCCGGCCGGCGGCTTCGCGCAGGGACTCGAGCCGCTTGAGCTGGAAGGTGAGGGCCGCGGCCATTTCGGCGCCGCTCGGCTCGTCGGCGGACTCGTCCCGCGGCAGCAGCAGGCGCGACTTCAGATAGGCGAGCCAGGCCGCCATGACGAGATAATCGGCCGCCAGTTCCAGCCGCAGCGTCCGGGCGCGCGCGATGAAGGCCAGATACTGCTCCGAGAGCTGCAGGATCGAGATTTTGGTGATATCGACCTTCTGGTCCCGGGCGAGCGCCAGAAGCAGGTCGAGTGGGCCTTCGAAGCCCTGCAGATCGAGGAAAAGCCGGTCGTCGGCGGAAGCCGGCCGCGCGTCTTCCATCTCGAATTCGTCGTCCATGGCGGTTCAGCCTACCACAATCGGATGACGCTTGCGCCGGTTACGGTCTCGAAATGCCGGATCAGGCCTTCGGCCAGGGGCCGGATCACCGCATCGAACGGATCGATCGCGCCGCCCAGCCAGCCGGACACCAGCGGCAACAGGAAAAAGATGCCCAGAATGACGGCAAATCCATAGGGTTCCAGCCGCTTGTAACGCCAGGCGAGATTCTCCGGCAGCAGGTGGAGGACCACCTGTCCGCCATCCAGCGGCAGCAGCGGAATGAGGTTGAACAGCGCGATAAGCACATTCACGAAAATCATCGCGGAGCAGACGCCGGCGACGATGCCCTCCGCCAGGCCGACCGGTTGCAGCAGCCCCTGGATCAGCGCGAAACCCACCGCCAGCACAATGTTCGTCAATGGCCCGACGGCGGCGACCAGAAGCATGTCGCGCCGGGGTCTGCCCATCTTGAGCGGATCGATCGGCACCGGCTTCGCCCAGCCGAAAATGAACCGGCTCGGCGTCGGCAGAAACAGGATTGCGGCCGGCACGATGAGGGTGCCGACCAGATCGAGATGGCGCAGCGGGTTGATCGACAGCCGTCCGTGCTCTGCCGGCGTCGGATCGCCCAGCCGGGCGGCCACGAAGCCGTGCGCCGCTTCGTGCATCGTGATCGCCACGATGGCGGCGCCCGCAAACAGCAGGATGACGACAGCCTGGGAAAACTCGCCGCTCAAGAACCGGCGCTCCGGCCGAAGTCCGCGTGGCCCCCGAGCAGCGCCGCCACGCGGGCAAGCGCTGCCTCCCGGTCGAAGTCTGCCAGCGTTCCCAGCATGGCGCGGCCCGCTTCCACCCGATTCAGGCCGGCATCGTCCATATGCCCGGCCCCCTCGACGACCTGTATCATCTCTTCCATGTCGCCATTGCAATGAAGCGCGATATCGCATCCGGCGATCCGGCATTGCCGCGCCCGGCGGTCGAACGGCCCTTCCAGCGCCTGCATCGACAGGTCATCGCTCAAGAGCAGCCCCTGAAACCCGATCTGGGTGCGTATGATGGTGCTGACCATCAGTTCGGACAAGGTCGCGGGTGCGGTCGCGTCCAGCGCTTCGTAAACCACATGGGCGGTCATGGCCCAGGGCAGGTCGGCCAGCGCCGAGAACGGCGCAAAATCCGTCCTGCGCAACAGGTCGACCGGCGCGTCGACCACGGGCAGTTCGCGGTGGCTGTCGGCGAGGGCGCGACCGTGGCCGGGGATATGCTTAACGACCGGGATCACGCCGGCTTCGAGCAGCGTCCGGGCGATGATCCGGCCGAGCGCCGCAACCGGTTCCGGCGTCGCTCCATAGGCGCGGTCGCCGATCACGTCATGCGCGCCGGCGATCGCCAGGTCGGCCACCGGGGCACAGTCGACATCGATTCCCAGGTCGAGCAGGTCGGCGGCGATGAGTTGCGTGCTGAGCGTCAGGGCTTCGGCGCCGCGGTCCGGATCTTCGGCATGGATGCCGGCAAGCACGGCCGCGGCCGGCGCCCGGTACCAGAACGGCGGCCCCAGCCGGGCGACCCGGCCGCCCTCCTGGTCGATCAGCACCGGCGCATCGCCGCGTCCGACCGCCTCGCGCAGCTCGTTGACCAGTGCCCGAACCTGGTCCGGCGTTTCGATATTGCGGGCGAACAGGATGAAGCCGAGAGGATCGGCGCTTCCGAAGAACCGCCGTTCGTCCTCCGACAGCCGGGCCGACGCGCAGCCGAGAATCGTCGCGCCGACCGTCAACGAACGCCTATCCGCTAACGAGGAAACAGTCGATCCGCCGCTTGCCCAGCGACCGGCACAGCTCGCGCGCCGAGTGCCGGTTTGCGAACGGCCCGGCCCGAAGCCGGTAGAAGATGCCTTTCGAGCCCAGGTCGACCCGCACGACGACCATGTTCAGTTGACCGAGCAGGCCGTGGTGTTTGCGCTGCAGGCCCTGCCCGTGGCGGGCGGCCTTGGCCCGCGTCCGGAAAGCGCCGAGCTGGATACGGAACTTTCCGGCTTTCGCGGTCCGGCGGTTTTTGACGGCCGGTTTCCGGACGCCGGCGCTCGTTTTCCCCGTACTGGCCTTGCGTACGGCCGCCTTGCCCGCGCCCGCTTTGCCTGTATCGGCCTCACGGGCGGCCCTGGCGGTCCGCACGGATTTCGGTACGGATTTCAGCACGGTTTTCGTCGCGGCCTTCGGCACGCTCTTCGGTATCGGCCGCTTCGCCCGCGGCTTGGCCGCCTTCTCCGCAGCCGCCGGCTTCGACGCGGCAAGTTTCGACGATGCGAGCTTCAGCGCGGCAAGCCGGTAGCGGCCGGTATCGGCGAGCAGGGTCGGCACCGGATGGCAGACCGGCCCCTTCGGAACGGGGTCCCGCTTTGCCGCCGGGCGCGGCTTGCCGGGCGCGAGCAGGTCCTCGGACGGCTTGCCCGGCAGTCCCTTGAGCCGCGCGGCATCGATTTCCTTGTAGACGTCGAGATCCTTGTTCGGCACCGTCCGGCCGCCCGGATTTTCCGGCCGGATCTTGACCGGCCCTTCCGCCGCGCGGATCAGCGGGACGCTTCCCTGTTCCGGCCCGGCCCCGCCGCCGAAGCTGTAATGCAGATAGACGCCGCCGAAGACCAGGGCCGCGACTCCCCCGATGCCGAGCAGCCAGCGATAGACGACGGAAATCCAGCCGGCCCCCCAGCCACTCCCCCCGGGGGCGGCGTCTTCATAATCGTCATAGTCGTCGTCGGTCACCGCATTTCCTCTGCCGGCTCGACGCCGAACAGAATCAGGCCCGAGGCAATGACGGTTGCGACGGCTTTGACCAGCGCCAGCCGGGCCAGGGTGAGCGGAAGATCATCCGGCCGGACAAACCGTAAATCGGGATCGTCCCGCCCCCGGTTCCAGTGCGCATGAAAGTCCGCCGCAACATCATACAAGTAATAGGCGATTCTGTGCGGCTCGTGTGTTTCGGCTGCGCTCTCGATTACTCTGGGCCACATGGTAAGCTTCTTGATTAGACTTAATTCTCCTTCATTCGTCAAGATTGAGCAGTCGGCATTTACCAGGGAAGCGTGGCCGGCATCGAGATTCGGCAGGATGTCCTTCACCTGGCGGAACACCGAACAGCTGCGCGCGTGGGCGTATTGGACATAGAAGACCGGGTTGTCCTTCGACTGCTCGGTGACCTTGACGAAGTCGAAATCGAGCGGCGCATCGTTCCGGCGCGTCAGCATGACGAAGCGGACGACATCCTTGCCGACCTCGTCGACGACGTCGCGGACGGTCACGACATCGCCGGCCCGCTTGGACATTTTCACCACCGCGCCGTCGCGGATCAGGCGGACAAGCTGGACCACCTTCACGTCGAGCGCGGCCCCGCCCCGGGTGATGGCGTCGACCGCCGCCTTCATCCGCGGGATGTAACCCTGGTGGTCGGCGCCCCACACGTCGATCAACTGCCCGGCGCCGCGCTTCCACTTGTCCCGGTGATAGGCGATGTCCGTGGCGAAATAGGTCCAGTCGCCGTTCGATTTCTTCAACGGCCGGTCGATATCGTCGCCGAAATCTGTGGAGCGGAACAGCGCTTGCGGTCGCTCCTCCCAGTCCTCGGGCCGCTTGCCCTTGGGCGGCTCGAGCACGCCGGTATAGATCAGCCCGCGCGCTTCCAGATCGGCGAAGGCGGCGTCGACGGCGCCGGACTCGACGAGCGACCGTTCCGACGCGAACACGTCGTGACGGACGCCGAGCGCGGCCAGGTCGCCCCGGATCCGGTCCATCATGTACGCGACGGCAAAGTCGCGGGCGCGGACGCGGTCTTCCTCGCTGCCGGACGCCGGATCGGGCCGCTCGCCGGGCGGCAGGTCCAGCGCCGCTTCCGCCGCTTCGATCACCTCCCGGCCGGGATAGAGGCCGTCGAACTCGGCCTCCGGCACGGATTCGCCCGCAAGCTGGCGCATCCGCTTGAGCACGGATTCGGCGAGGATGTCGACCTGCCCGCCCCAGTCGTTGATGTAATATTCCCGTGTGACGGCATAGCCGGCCTTTTCCAGCAGCGCGGCCAGCGCATCGCCGAATACGGCGCCCCTGGCGTGGGCGACATGGAGCAGGCCGGTCGGATTCGCGCTGGTGAACTCGACGTTGACGGCTTCACCCCGGCCGACATCCGTATCGCCATAGGCCTTGCCGGCCGTGAGAATATCGGCCACGCGGCGCTGCCAGAAACCGTCGGCGACCCGGATGTTGATGAAGCCGGGGCCGGCGATCTCGACCGCAGCCACGCTATCCAGCCTGCGCAGGCCTTCGGCTATCTTCCCGGCCAGGTCGCGCGGCTTCGCGCCGGCGGCCTTGGCCAGGACAAGGGCGGCGTTGGTCGCCATGTCGCCGTGGCTGGCATCGCGCGGCGGCTCGCAGGTCACGCGCTCGAAATCCGCGTCGGCGGGCAGGTCCCCGGCCCCGGCCAGTGCGGCCAGCACCCCCGCGACCTCGTCGCGAAAATGGCGAAAAACGTTCATGCGAAGCGGGTCCGTCAGCGTTCGGCGGCGATCAGCCGGTCATGTTCGTTCAGGGCAAACCGGTCGGTCATCCCGGCGATATAGTCAGCGATGACGCGGGCGCGGCGGGCTTCGCCGCCGGCTTCCGCGCGGCGGCGCCACGGCAGGGGCAGCCGGTCGGGCCGGTCGAAGAACAGGCCGAACAGGCTGCGCAGCACGTCGCGCGCCTCGTCGGTCTCGCGCCTGACCTTCGGATGGGCGTACATATTCTCGTAAAGGAACGTCTTCAACGCCCGGTCGTTGGCCGCCATGGTTCCGGAAAAGGCCGCCGTCGCACCGCCGCGCCGGCGCACGGCGTCCGGATCGCCGGGCCGATAGGCTGCGAGGCGGCGCCGCGTCTCAGCCAGCAGGTCGTTGACCATCAGGCTGATCAGCCGGCGGTTCGCCTCGTTGTTCAGCCGCGGCTCCTCGAGATCGGGATAGCGGTCCACCACCTGGCGGAACGTCTCGTCGACGAAACCGACCTCGCGCACCTCGGCGACGGTGAACAGGCCGGCGCGCAGGCCGTCGTCCAGATCGTGATTGTTGTAGGCGATATCGTCGGCCAGCGCCGCAACCTGCGCCTCCAGCCCGGGCCAGGTATCGAGCTCCAGATCGTGCTGCGCGACATAGTCGGCGATCGGCTCGGGAACCGGCTGCATCGCCGGCTCCGCGGCCGGTCCGGCAGACGGTTTCACGAGCGGGCCGTTGTGCTTGACCACGCCTTCGAGCGTCTCCCAGGTCAGGTTCAGGCCGTCGAATTCGGCATATTTGCGCTCCAGCCGCGTCAGGATCCGCAGCGTCTGGGCGTTGTGGTCGAAGCCGCCATAGTCCGCCATGCAGTCGTTGAGCGCGTTCTCGCCGGCATGGCCGAACGGCGTGTGGCCCAGGTCGTGCGCCAGCGCCAGGGTTTCGGCCAGTTCCTCGTTCAGGCCCAGGCAGCGACCGACCGAGCGGGCGATGTTCGAGACTTCCAGCGAATGGGTCAGCCGCGTCCGGTAGTGGTCGCCTTCGTGGGAGACGAAGACCTGGGTCTTGTGCTTCATCCGGCGGAACGCGGTCGAATGGACGATCCGGTCGCGGTCGCGCTGGAACACCGTGCGCGTCGCACATTCCGGCTCGGTGTGCAGGCGGCCGCGGCTGCGCGCCGGATCGCATGCATAGGGCGCATGGCGGACGCCGAAAGTCCGGTCGGGCGCTTCGGCTCGGTTCATGGTCCGGAAACCTAGGGCCGGGGTGCGTTCCGGGCAATCGGCCAGCAGGTAGCAGCGAGCCGGCGCCGGCGCCCGGAAGGCCGTTGCGGCGGCGGTTCCGAAATTGACTATCGCCGCCGTTTCCCTAACTCTGGGGCTGGTACGAGTGAGACCCGGCACCCGCCCATGCCCGATTCCGCCATACCCCTCTTCGGCATCACGGAAAACGCCGCGCGGCGCGTTGCCGAACTGCGCGCCGCCGAAGGCAACGAGCGGCTGATGCTGCGGGTCGCGGTGGACGGCGGCGGCTGCAACGGCTTCCAGTACCGCTTCGATTTCGACGACGCGGTCAACGACGACGACACGGTCTTCGAGCGCGACGGGGTGAAGGTTGTGGTCGACGAAATCTCGCTCGATTTCCTGGGCAACGCCCAGGTCGATTTCAAGCAGGAGCTGATCGGCAGCTATTTTGCCGTCGAAAACCCCAACGCCACGTCGAACTGCGGCTGCGGCACCAGTTTTTCGGTCGATTGAGCCGCGGGTGAGCAGGCCCCATCTGCAGCGGCGGCCGGCCCGATGACCCGGATCGCGACCTTCAACGTCAATTCGATCAAGGCGCGCATGGCGAATGTGCTGGCCTGGCTGGACGAGTTCGGCCCGGACATCGCACTGTTCCAGGAGATCAAGTCGACCGAGGAGAGCTTTCCGCGCATGGAACTGGAAGCGGCCGGCTACAACATCGCGATCAGCGGCCAGAAATCCTATAACGGCGTCGCCATCTTCTCGAAGACGCCGCTCGAAGTCGTCCATACCCGGCTGCCCGGCGACGACGGCGACGAGCAGGCGCGCTATATCGAGGCGGTCACGGAAACCGACGCCGGCGTCCTGCGCGTCGCCAGCATCTACCTGCCCAACGGCAATCCGGCCGATACGGACAAGTTCGCCTACAAGCTGGCCTGGATGGAACGGCTGATCGCCCATGCCCGCGACCTCCTGGCGCTGGAAGAGCCGGTCGTCCTGGGCGGCGACTACAACGTGATCCCGCAGGGCGAGGACTGCCACGATCCGGCAGCCTGGCAGGGCGACGCCCTGTTCCGGCCGGAGAGCCGCGCCGCCTTCCGCCGGCTGCTGGCGCTCGGCTACACCGAAGCGTTCCGGACCCTGAACCCGCATGTTCGGGCCTACACCTTCTGGGACTACCAGGGCGGCGCGTGGCAGAACGACCGCGGCATCCGCATCGATCATCTGCTGCTGTCGCCCCAGGCGGCCGACCTGCTGACCGACTGCAAGATCGACCAGAAACCGCGCGGCCGGCCGAAAGCGTCGGACCACACGCCGATCTGGTGCGAACTGGCGGCTGCCTGAGGCGCACGCCGGGCGGCCCGGCACACCGAGTTCGGGCGGTGATGCGCCGCGGCCGGATCGCTGGGCGGCCGGCGCAGGACCGTCTACAGGGAGACCCATGTTCAAGATCACCTTCTGCCTGCGCCGGCGGCCGGACCTGAACCCGGAGCAGTTCGACGCCTACTGGCGCGACACCCACGCGCCGCTGGTCCGCCGCCACGCCGCGGCGCTGGGCATCCGGCGCTACGTCCAGAGTACGCGCTTCGACAGCGACCTCGCTGGCGCCGCCGCGAAGGTCCGTGGCGCACCGGAGCCCTTCGACGGAGTCGCTGAGCTCTGGTTCGACAGCCTTGAGGCCGTGCAGGCCGGGTTCTCCACCGAGGCCGGACGGGCCGCCGGGCGCGCGCTGCTGGAGGACGAGGCCCGCTTCATCGACCTGGCAAACTCGCCGATCTGGTTCGCCACCGAGCGGGAGATCGTCGGAGGCGGGGCGTGAGCGGCGACGCTCCCGGTTCCGGCGGCAAACTGGCCCCGTCGGCGTTCGGCAGCCTGCTCGGCTCCGAACTGAAATTCTGGCGCGACGGCAAGGCGGAGGTGCATCTGCCGTTCCGCGACGACCTGGTGCAGCGCGGCGGCTTTCTCCACGGCGCCGCCGTAAGCTATCTGGCCGATACCGCCTGCGCCCGGGCGGCGGCCTCGCTGGTCGGCGAATGCCGGACCGCCGAATACAAGATCAACTTCCTGGCGCCCGGCGCCGGGGATCTGTTTGTCGGCCGGGGCCATGTCGTCAAGGCGACCCGGCGCACCGCCATCGCCCGGGCCGACGTGTTCGCCGTGAAAGACGGCGCGGAAAAGCTGATCGCCATCGCCACGGCGACGCTGATGCGCATCTGACGCGGCAACAATCCCCCCCGCCCGAACGGATTCCGGCCATTTCCAGCCCCGCCATTTCCAGCCCCGCCACCGACAGCGCCGCGCCGCCGCGGATCGGCGTTGAGTTCATCCTGCTGATCGCCCTGATGATGGGCATCACGGCGCTGTCCATCGACATCATGCTGCCGGCCCTGCCGGCCATCGAGGCCCACTACAACCTCACCGACATGAACGACCAGCAGCTGGTGATCGTCAGCTACATGGTCGGCTTCGGCATCGGACAGTTGATCTTCGGGCCCTTCTCCGACCGCTACGGGCGCAAGCCGGTGTTCTGTTTCGGCATGGCGGTCTACATGGCGGCGACCGTCGCGGCGGTGGCGGCGCTCGATTTCGACACCCACCTGGCCGCGCGGCTGCTCCAGGGCGTGGCCGCCGGCGCGGCGCGGGTGATCGCTGTGGCCGTCGTGCGCGACCGCTTCGCCGGGCGGGCGATGGCGCGGGCGATGTCCTTCATCATGGTGATCTTCATTCTCGTGCCCGTGGTCGCGCCGGGGATCGGCGCCGGGATCCTGCTGATCGGGCCGTGGCAGGACATTTTCTGGTTCCTGCTCGGCGTCGGCGCGATCCTGACGCTGTGGGCCGGGCTGCGCCTCAAGGAGACCCAGCCGAAGGACGCGCGCCGGCCGCTCACCGTGCGCAGCTTCGCCGGCGCGGCGGGCGCCGTGCTGGACAACCGGCAGACCCTCTGCTACATGGCGACCGTCAGCCTGACCTTCGGGCCGCTGCTCGCCTATATCGCGTCGTCGCACCAGATTTTCGTCGGCATCTACCGGATCGACGCCTGGTTCCCGGTCGCCTTCGGCGGCGTTGCGCTGTTCAGCATTGCCTCCGCCTTCGTCAACGCCCGGCTGGTGTCGCGCCTCGGCATGCGCCGCATGTCCCACAGCGCGCTGCTGATCCAGCTCGCCCTCGCGCTCGCCTTCGCCGCCGTCGCCTGGGCCGGTGAGCCGTCGCTCGTCCTGCTGCTGGTCTTTTTCAGCCTCTCCATGTTCATGGTCGGCCTGTGCTTCCCGAACTTCAACGCGCTGGCGATGGAACCCCACGGCGCGATCGCCGGCACCGCCTCGTCGATCACCGGCTTCGTTTCGACCGCCATCGGCTCGGCGCTCGGCTGGGCGATCGGCGACGCCTTCGACGGCACCGTCCTGCCGCTCACCCTCGGCTTCGCCGCCTGCGCCGGCCTCAGCATCCTGATCGTGCTGATTGCAGAGCCGCGAAGGTTCATGCGCACGACGGGGTAAGGGGCAGCCCGCCCTTCGATACGCCCCGGCCGGGGGCCGGGGCTACTCAGGGTGAGGGTGAAAGGGGGTGAACCTATTACAACACCCTCATCCCGAGTAGGCCCCGCAGGGGCCGTATCGAGGGGCGCACCGGGGCCGAATTAGACCGCCCTACAGATCCGCATACACATGCCCCTCGGCGCGGGCGCCGGGGTGGCAGACGGCGCCGTGGCGCGCCGGGCCGACGGTCTGGGCGTAGCGCCAGATCGCGCCGGACCCGTAGATGTTTTCCCGCGGCTGCCAGGCCTCGCGCCGCGCCGCAAGCTCGGCGTCGCTGAGATCGACCGAGATCGTGCCGCCCGGCGCGTCGATGGTGACGCTATCGCCGTCCCTGAGCAGGCCGATGGGGCCGCCGACCGCGGCTTCCGGCCCGATATGGCCGACGCACAGGCCGCGGGTGCCGCCGGAGAAGCGGCCGTCGGTGATCAGCGCGACATTCTCGATGCCGAGTCCGTAGAGCGCCGCCGTGGTCGCCAGCATTTCGCGCATGCCGGGCCCGCCTTTCGGCCCCTCGTAGCGGATCACCAGGCAGTCGCCCTCCTGCACCCCGCCCTTGGTGACATAGTCGAAACAGTCTTCCTCGCACTCGAAGACCCGCGCCGGGCCGGTGAAGGTCTGGCCTTCCGGCGCGATGCCGGCGACCTTTACGATGGCGCCCTCCGGCGCCAGGTTGCCCTTGAGGCCGACGACGCCGCCGGTCGGCGCCAGCGCCTCCCTGACCCGGTAGACGACGTCCTGCCCTTCCGGGAACGTCACGCCGGCGCAGTTCTCCGCCAGCGTCCGGCCCGTGACGGTCATGCAATCGCCGTGCAGAAGGCCGGCATCCAGCAGTTCCCTGATGACCACCTGCACACCGCCGACTTCGTACATGTCCTTGGCGACATACTTTCCGCCCGGCTTGAGGTCGGCGATGTAGGGCGTCTTGCGGAATATCTCGGCGACGTCGTAGAGGTCGAAGTCGATGCCGCATTCGTTGGCGATCGCCGGCAGGTGCAGGCCGGCGTTGGTCGAGCCGCCGGTTGCCGCAACGACCGCCGCGGCATTCTCCAGCGCCTTTCGGGTCACGATATCGCGCGGCCGGAGGTTGAGGCGCAGCAACTCCATCACCGCCTCGCCGGACTTCTCGCACAGTTGGTCGCGGGATTCGAAGGCCGCAGGCGCGCCGGCCGAGCCGGGCAGCGCCAGGCCGATCGCCTCGGAAACGCAGGCCATGGTGTTGGCGGTGAACTGGCCGCCGCAGGAGCCGGCCGACGGGCAGGCGACCAGCTCCAGCTCGCGCAGATCCTCGTCTTCGCAATGGCCGGCGGCGTGCTGGCCGACGCCCTCGAAGACGTCGACGATGGTCACGTCCTTGCCGCGGTAGCGGCCGGGCAGGATCGAGCCGCCGTAGATGAACACGGCCGGCACGTTGAGCCGGCACATCGCCATCATCATGCCCGGCAGGCTCTTGTCGCAGCCGGCGAGCGTGACCAGCGCGTCGTAGCCGTGGCCGCGCATGGTCAGTTCGACCGAATCGGCGATGATCTCGCGGCTGACCAGCGAGGCCTTCATGCCCTCGTGGCCCATGGCGATGCCGTCGGTCACGGTGATGGTGGCGAATTCGCGCGGCGTGCCCCGGGCCGCGGCGACGCCGTGCTTCACCGCCTGGGCCTGGCGGTGCAGGGAGATGTTGCAGGGCGCGGCCTCGTTCCACGCCGCCGCCACGCCGACCAGCGGCTGGGCGACCTCCTCCTCGGTCACGCCCATGGCGTAGAGGAACGCCCGGTGGGGCGCGCGCTCCGGCCCGACCGTGGTGTGGCGGGAGGGCAGTCTGGACTTGTCGATGGCGCCGTTGCCGGTCATGGGAGGCTCCGCAATTTCGATGATGGCCTGTCAGACGGCGACATTACCGGCGCGCGCCGCGGCCGGACAAGCGGCACGGGTGGCGCAGGGGGCGGGAGACGGGCTTTCGGATTTCCGGGGGGCGCCGGCCGTCGCGGTGCGGATCGCCGCCGGGGCCGCCGGGACGGAAGCGCCCATGCCCGCGCCGGCCAGGCTTGACATCGGGGTATGGGAACATTATATGAACAAATAACGGGAGCAACGGCCGGGCCGGGTGCAAAAAAACACGGTATATAGACCGGTCTGTCCCGATTTTTGATTTTCCGGAAACCGCTTTAAGTTCAATAGTTTAAGCGGAAATATGAAAATGAACGATCAAAATAAAAAGTGAAAAATAGGAATTATGCCCGTGATCGTTCGCCTGCGGCCCGGTGTCGTTCCGGCGGCCGACGCGGCTGGCCGCAGCATGGACCGGCGGGCGGGCATGACCTATCGTCCGGGGCGGTTCGGCCGATTGCAAACTTCCAGGACGCGGCGTCATGGCCCGGAAAACCCTCTATCTCGCCAATCCCTACGGCTTTTCCGGCCAGCAGCGCGCCGGACCGCTGGCGGAGCTCGCCGCCGCGCTCGAGGCCCTCGGCGCCGAGGTCTGGGAGCCGTTCGCACGCAACAACCAGGTCGATAAGGCGGCGCCCGGCTGGGCCTGGCGCATCGGCCAGGCCGACCTGCGCGACGTCCGCGACAGCGACGGCCTGTTCGCCGTGGTCAACGGCTGCCCGCCGGACGAGGGCGTCATGGTCGAGCTCGGCATGGCGATCGCCTGGGAGAAGCCGGTCTTCCTGTTCCGCGACGATTTCCGCCGCTGCACCGACAGCGAAGCCTATCCGCTCAACCTGATGGTGTTCACCGGCCTGCCGGAGCAGGGCTGGGAAGCCTCCTGGTACGAGGCCGTGGACGAACTCGCCGACCCGGACAAGGCGCTCGCCCGCTGGCTGGCCGCCTGATAGTCTCCCGATAACCCCTTGATGTTTCGGAGCGCCCGCCCGATATCGCCGGCGGCCCGGAAACCGCGCCCAATCCGTATTTGCCGGGGGCGGGGGAGCACAGTGCCGCAATAGCTCAGCCGGTAGAGCATCTGATTTGTAATCAGGAGGTCGGGGGTTCGAGTCCCTCTTGCGGCACCAAATAGTCAATAAAGACAATAATTTATAGAACCTGTCGGAAATTTGAAAATGACATGCTTTTCCGTGTCAGGGCTAAGTCAGCAGGTCGGCGACACAACGCGCCCGCCTGCTTCCGCCACAGTCGCCGTTACCCCGACCGCCAATTTCGTGTCAATCGGCCTCCGGCTTTGACGCCTCGGCCCTGCCCGAAATTGTTCGAGACGACCCTTGCCCGTTCGCGCATTTTTGTGCGAAATTGCCGTCCGTGAACGGCCGTGAATTCATTGCGAGGGTGAGAAAGCTGGCGCGCAGGAACGGGATCGCGGTCAGGTTCGACCGCACGCGGGGCAAGGGTAGCCACGGCACGCTCTATTACGGCGAGCGCCATACCGTGGTGAAGGACCGCAGGAAGCCCCTCAAGACTGGCACGCTCCGCGGCATGTGCAAGCAACTCGGCATCGACCCGGACGACCTTTAGGGAGTTCCGATCATGGCAACGCGATACAGCTACCCCATCGACCTCCACAAGGAGCGCGAAGGCAGCTATTCGGTTACCTTCCCCGACTTCGACGAGGCGTTCACGGACGGCGACACGCTCGCCGAGGCGGTCGCGGAAGCCGCGGACTGCCTGGAGGAAGCGCTCGCGGGCCGCATCGTGCGGCGCGAGGACATTCCGGCGCCGAGCCCGGCCAAGGGGCGCCCCGCGGCGGTTCCCGGCGCGGTCTTGGCCGCCAAGGCGGCGCTTTACGAGGCCCTGCGCGAGCAGCGATTGTCCAATAGCGCCTTCGCGGCGGAGATGGGCATTCAGGAAAGCGAGGTTCGCCGCATGCTCGACCCTCGCCATGCCACCAAAATCGGCAGGCTGGAGGAAGCCCTGGCGCGCTTCAGGAAACGCCTGGTGGTCACCGTGGAAGAAGCCGCCTGACGGTCGACCGGCGGCGGGGATTTCGGCGTTTCCGCGGCAGCCGTTCCGCCATCCGCCGGCCGCCGCTGCGCCCGGCGCATCTTCATGCGACGGAAGAGTAGGGTGGATCGGGGGGCGTAGTTGCCGGCTACCGGCGCCCAGATCGCCGCCGAGCTCGGCGTCTCGACAGCCACCGTCAGCCGGGCCCTGCGCCGTCTCGGGCTCAACCGCCTCAAGGCGCTCGATCCGCCCGAGCCGATGAGCCGGTGGTGTCGATCGCTGTCAAACAGGCGTCTCGCGCCCGGTTCCGGTCCATTCGAGGATGGCCCGGAGGTCGCCATGCAGCTTCGCGTCCATCTCGGCCCGTTTGGCGCCGTGGGTGAGCGCGACGCGCCCGGTTGTCGAACGTCCTATGCCGTCACATACACAAGCGCGCCCGGAATGCCGAAAAATACCGAGAGGATATACGCCATGGCCGCCCATTTTCGTTCGCTGCCGAGCCGTGCGATCCACTCCGCGCCCGCAATCGGGATCTCGCGCAGCCAGGGGATGCTGTAGATCACGGCGACGCCCAGCAGATTGTAGAGAAAATGCGCAATCGCGATCTGGTGCGCGACGGCATGGGTCGGGCCGACGATCGCCGTCGCGGCGAGCAGCGCGGTCACGGTCGTGCCGATGTTGGCGCCGAGGGTGAACGGATAGGCGTGACGCAGCCCGATCACGCCGCTTCCCGCCAGGGGCACGATGATGCTCGTGGTGGTGGACGACGATTGCACCAGCACCGTGACCAGGGTGCCGGAGCAGATCCCGGTCACCGGACCCCTGGCGACCGCCGCCTGCAAGATTCTCCTGGCTCTGCCCACGAACACGGTCTTCAGCGCATTGCCGAGATACAGGATCGACACCAGGATCAGTGCGATTCCGCCGACGATCAGGACCGAACCGGCCCAGACGTCGGGCAGCGGCGCCGTCAGCGACTCGACGAATTCGGTCCCGGCGCCGATGACGGTATTGAAGACGCCCTTTCCGCCGGCGTCGACCGTCCCGATGCTTTCGACGGCATGGCCCACGGCGCCGCTCATTTTCTCGAGCAGGCCGAAGGCGAGCTCCAGAGGCAGGAAGATCGCGATGCTGAGGAGATTGAAAAAGTCGTGAACCGTGGCGGCGGCAAACGCCTTTCTGAACTCCGCCGGCCGCTTGAGATGGCCGAAGCTGACAAGCGTGTTGGTCACCGTCGTTCCGACATTGGCGCCCATCACCATGGGGATCGCCATGGCGATCGGCATACCGCCCGCCACGAGGCCGACGATGATCGACGTGACCGTGCTGGACGACTGGATCAGGGCGGTTGCAAGGATACCGAGAACCAGCCCGATGAAGGGGTTGGTCGCGAATTCGAACAGCGCCCCAACCCCCTCCGCACCGCCGAACGCCAGGCGGAAGCCCTTGCCGACGACGCCGACCGCCACGAGCAAAGCGTAGAGTGCCGCCGCAAGGACGAGCCAGGAAAGGATCCGGTACCAGCCGGATGTCCGGGCCTCGGGAGCCATACGGGATTTCTCTCCGTTCGGGATCGGGCCTCCCCAATCTAGGGGAGCGCCGCGGAAAAATCAGTACACGCCGCCCGGCCTGCGGAACGAAGGACGGCGCCGGAGAAATCAGGGCCTGCCGAGACAGTCCGCAACGGCGTCGCCCAGGCCGCGCATGATCGCGAACCAGGCGTCCGGGCCCGGCTCGACGCCGAAGCCCAGCGGATCGAGCGTTCCCGTCCCGATTCGGGTCCCCTCGACAAAGGCCCGAACGAGATCCGGCTCGAACTGCGGTTCGGAAAACACGCAACCGATATCGTAATCGGCAAGGGCGGCGCGCAACTCCGCGAGCCGCCTGGCGCCGGGCGGCCGTGCCGGATCGACGGCGACGGCCCCCTTGCTGTTGAGGCCGAACGCGAACTCGAAATACTGGAAGGCGTCGTGGAAGGCGATGAACGCACGCCGCCGGACCGGCTCCAGTTGCGTTCGCAACGATTCCTCGAGGGCGGCGATCCGCTCTCGCGTCGCCGCGGCATTCTTTCGATAGGTGTCGGCGCGGCCGGGATCGATGCGAACGAGCGACTCTGCCACGACCTCGACAATGCGGCGGGCGTTGGCGGGGTCGAGCCAGATATGCATGTCGAACCCGCTGTGATCGTGGCCGGGTGCCGCGCGCTCGTCGATATGGGGCTCGTCGTGGCCTTCGGCCCACAAGCCGCCGCCGCGGGCGGGCAGCAGCCGCATCCCCGCTGCGTCGCGCAAGGTCTCGACCCTCGCGCCGGAGCCGAGACCGGCGATCGGGCGATCGAGGAATTTCTCGAAATCCCTGCCGATCCAGACGATGAGATCGGCCCCGGTCAACGCCCGGGCCTCGGACGGGCGCATCCGATAGGTGTGCGGCGACACGCCGCCGCCCAGCAGCAGGCGCGGCTCGCCGGTCTTGCCCATCACAGCAGCGACGAGGGAATGGATCGGCTTGATGCTGACGACGACTTCGGCGGCGCGCGCCTGCGGCGCGTGCAGAGCCGCTCCGGCAAAGAGTACCGCGAAAACGAGACCTTTATTCATGGCTGCCCGTACCATTCCGGCCGAAAGGCTCGTATCGATCCCGGCCGGATTCGATCAGAACTTCCGCCGGTTCGCAAGTCACTCCGACCGGCAGGACCGATGCCGAATGCTCCGCCATTCCCGCCGTGAGGCGGATCTAGTCGGCGCCCGTACACCGGAATATTCCGGATTCGAGAACTGGCTCCCTGCGCAAGCCAATATCGTCTGTCCCTGATAATGAAAAATGCCGGACAAGAAAATTATTTCATTACAAGATAACATAACTTTTTTCTGCAAGCAGCCCTGAATCTTCCACGCGCATCATGCAGATCGAAACACGCAGATCGAAACACTGCGGCTTCGCCGGGTCTCATGCGGACGCCGCCGGGCGGAATGCAGGATGCCGTATCGGTGTCGGCAACCGGGAAACACCGGGCCGGGAAACACCGGGCCGGGAAACACCGGGCCGGAAAACACCGGGCCGGAAAACACCGGGCCGGAACACGCTGGGCCGGAAAACGCTGGGCCGGAAAACGCTGGGCCGGAAAACGCTGGGCAGTACGAAAATTCTGCACGCAGTGCGCGGAAGCGGCCTTCGCCGGGTGTCGTCGTCCGGTTCCGGATCACCGCGGGGCGGTCGGAAAACCGGACGCGGGAAGCGGTCGAACGGGTCTCCCGGCTTGCCGGTTCGGACAAGCGCGCCGACCGCCGCAAATGTCCATCTTTTGTCCGATTTTTTGCAGTTAAATTTTATAATATAACAGAATCGCAAAACTACAATGCATAAATTTCCTGCAACATGGCGGTCGGTTTTTTGCAACTAATTGAATTTCTTTTCGGTTTCGGCGAATGGAAATAGTCCTCGCGCGGCAATTGTTGACATCGCTCCCGCTGTCGCGACATAGTGTTTTTTTGGGCGCAAACTGCGCGGGAAAGCTTGGTGGAAAACTTAATCCTTTTTCTTGATTTTCTCTGGTCTTCTTTTCTGCTGCTCGGGCCGATGCTTCTGCTCGGCCTGTTCCTGGCAGGGCTGATTCACGTCTTCATTTCGCGGGACGCGGTCCTGAAATGGCTGCGCCATGACAGCCTGAAATCCGTCGCGTCCAGCGCCGCCATCGGCGTGCCGATGCCGCTGTGCAGCTGTTCCGTGGTCCCGGTCGTCGCCGAAATGCGGCGCAAGGGGGCCTCGCGTTCGTCCTGCATGTCGTTCCTGATCACCGCTCCGGAGACGGGCGCGGATTCGATCCTCGTCACCAACGCGTTCTTCGGCCCCGTGGCCGCGGTGGTCCGGCCGCTCATCAGCTTCATTACCGGCGTCGTGGCGGGCATTTTCTGCATCGGGATGATCCGCGGCGCCGACGCCGACGAGCCGGCGGCCGGCGACGCCGACCACGATCACGACCACCACGATCACGACCATCACGGCCACGACCATTCCCACGACCACGACGGCCACGATCACAGCCACAAGACGCTGATCCCGGGCGACGACGACTGCTACATCAGCCCGGCCGCCTTCAAGGCCTTCTTCGTGACCTGGCTGGCGCGTATGAACCAGGGCGTCGGGCGCGCCCGGTCGATGACCTGGATCAAGCCCGAATTCTACCGGGAGTTCCTGTCGCTTCCCGAAGTCCGCACCGAGCCGCCGACGGTCGGCGGGCGCGATCTCAGCGGCCTCTCCTTCAGCACCGTCTGCAGACACATCCTGCGCTACGGCTTCATCGAGGTCGCGGACGACATTCTTTTCGCGCTGCTGGTCGGCGTGCTGCTGGGCGGCGTCATCTACCTGGCCATTCCCGGCGACCTCATGGCCTACGAATACGCCCGCTGGCTCTCCTATCCCGTCATGGTCCTCGTCGGGATCCCGCTGTACATCTGCGCCTCCGCCAGCACCCCGATCGCCGCGGCCCTCGTCGCCAAGGGTTTCAGCCCGGGCGCTGCACTCATCTTCCTGATGACCGGCCCGGCGACCAATACCGGCACCATCGCCATCGTCGCGAGCCAGTTCGGCGCGCGGTTCGCCTCGGTCTATGTCGGTTCCGTGATCGCCGTAACGCTGGCGCTGGGCATCGCCGTCGACCTCCTGATGATCGCCTTCGGCCTGTCGCTTGCGGTCAATCTCGACGCGTCCGATTCGCCGGCGCTCCTGACCCTGCAATGGGCCGGTGCATTCGGTCTCTTCGCCCTCATGCTCTGGCGCTTCCGGGCCGGCGCGTTCAAGACCGGCTATCAGGACCTGTTTTCCAACCTGCGCCCGGTAACGACGCCGCTGGGGCGCTGGTGGGCCCGGCTCACGGGCAACGAGCCCGTCAGGGGCCTGTTCCGCCCACGCACGCCGGCCGGCGGCGGCATCCTGGCCGCGCTGGTCGTCGCCTTCCTGGCGAGCGGCCTCATGGTCGTGCGGCACGGCGAGGTCGGCTACGGGCGGCTGTTCGGCGCGGTGGTGTGGCGCGATCTGCCGCCCGGCCTCCACTATCTCGCGCCCTGGCCCTTCGTGCAGGCGGATCGCTGGCCGGTGCGGGTGGTGAAGTCCGTTACCAGCGGCACGGCGAACGAATATCTCACCGGCGACGTCAACCTCATGTCGATGTCGCTGAACGTGCAGTATCGGGTCAAGGACCCCTACACCTACTACTATCGGGTCGCGAATCCGGAGCAGGTGATCGGCGACAATGTCCGCAAGGAATTGCGCAAGTTCGTGGCAGGGCGGACGCTCGACAGGTTGCTGAACGTCGAGCGGGCGCAACTGCAGTCCCATATCGGGCGGGTGTTCAAGAACCTGATGGCCGGCGGGGACAGCGCCCTGCTCGACGCGATTGAACTGGTGAAAGTCAATCTACTCTCGGTCAACCCCGTCAACGATTCGATGAGCGCGTTCCGCGAAGTCTCGAGTTCCCAGGACGACCGGGAGCGGATCATCGTCAACGCCCAGCGCCTGACCGTCTCGCTGATTCCCCGGGCCCACGGCAACGCGGCCTACGAGGTCCAGCAGGCGAAGGGCGAAGCCGCGCGGAGATCTGTGACGTCGGCGGCGGAGAGCAAGGCGATCCGCGACGTTGCCGGCGCCGTCCGGGAGGCGCCCGACGTGCTCCACTACATGTTGTGGCGCGAGAAGCTGGAGACGTCGCTCGCCGGCCGGAGCAAGATCATCGTGCCCAATGAGGCAACGCTGAAAAAGGTCGCCGTGTGGAAAAACTCGAACGGCGCATCCGGCGCCGGGCACCGGCGCCTCAAGCGTCCGGGACACGCAGACAAGGCCGGACACAAGACCCAGACTTCCGGAGGCCGGCCATGAGCAGGCGCAAGACCATCGCTGCCGCTGCCGCGGTCCTGTTCGCGGGCGTCCTCGCCTGGGACATACACTATGTGATCGACGAATCGGAGCAGGGCGTCCTGACCAATTTCGGCAGGATCGTTCCGCCGGTCAAAGGTCCGGGCCTCCATTTCAAGCTGCCGACGCCGATTTCGATGGTCTACAAGATCGACCGGCGCGTGCGCCCGTTGACGGGCCTCAAGCAGGAGTTCATCACCGAAGATCAGAAGAACGTCCTGGTGGACGGCTATCTGTTGTGGCGCGTCGCCAATCCCGTTCGTTTCGTCGAGGCCATCCGCACCGAAGCCAATGCCGTGAAGCGGCTGAGCGACCTGTACAGGTCGAGCGTCGGCATCGTCGTCAGCAACAAGTCGCGGGACGCCTTCGTCAGCCTCGGCCTGGCGCATGAGGACATGGCCAAGATCGCCGGGGAAATTCTCGATCAGATCAAATCCGTCGCCGCATCGGATTACGGCATCGATGTGCTGCGCGCCGGACTGGTCGAATACACCCTGCCGGCGGAAAACCGCCCCAGCGTCATCAAGCGGATGATTTCCGAACGCGCCCGCATCGCCGCGCGCTACCGCAGCGAGGGCGAGGAACGGGCCATCGGTATCGAGGCGTTCGCGATCAACGAACATCAGAAGATCATGGCGGCCGCCCATGCCGAAGCGACCGCCATCCTCGGCCGCGCCGAGGCCGATGCCCTGAAAACGCTGTCCGCGGCCTACCGCCAGGATCCGGCCTTCTACAAGTTCATCCGGGCGCTCGACAGCTACGATTCGATCATCGACAAGAACACAACCCTGATCCTGCCCGCCGACAACGAACTGTTCAAATATCTCGACGGCAGGACGGTTCCGACGCCGGGCCAGCCGCCGGGCCCGGCGAAGGCGCAGGAATAGCGGGCCGAAGCCATGCCGGAAATTCCCGAAGACCTGGCGCCGAGTACACGCGCCATCTACGCGGTTTTCGATTTTCTGGGCGCGCGGAGGAAGATCATCTCCGCGTCGCTGTCGGCCCTTGCGGTGCTGGCGGTCCTGGCGAGCGGCTTCTACGTCGTAAAGAAAGAAGAAGAAGCGGTGCTGACCCGTTTCGGCAAGGTGGTGAACTTGAAAATTCCGCCGGGGCTGCACTACGCCCTGCCGTTCGTCGAACGGGCCCGGGTCCGCAAGGTCATGCGCATAACCCGAAGCAACGTTGCGACGCAGGGCAAAAAGGGCGCCGTCTCCTTTTCGATACTCTCGGGCGACGCGAATCTGTTCGAAGCCGATGTCGCGCTGCAGTTCAAAATCGGCGACCTGAGAAATTACCTCTACGCAACGGTCGATCCCGAAACCGTCCTGACGCTGATCGTGCGCGAACGCCTGATCGACATTATGGGCAGGAACTATATCGACCTGATCTTTACCAACAACCGCGACCTCATCCAGGCGCACCTGTTCAAGAGCACCACGGCCTATCTGAAGGCCAACGATATCGGCATCGAACTGCTGGCGCTCAATATCGTCGATTTGCGGCCCATCGAGGAAACCGTCGCGGCGTTCCGGGACGTCAGCGACGCAATCGCGGAGAGCATCCAGTCGGTCAGCGACGCGAGACGGAGAACGGAGCAGCTTCTGGCGCGCAGCAGGGGCCAGGCCGAGGCCGTGGTGACGAACGCCCGAGCCAGGGCGAAGGAGCGTCTGATGCAGGCGGGAAGCAGCGCCAAGATGTTTTCGGAGTTGCTGACCGTCTATCGCAAACAGTCCTCTTCGGTGACGGTGACGCGCTATTGGCAGCGGATGCGCAGTATTTTCCGCGACGCGACGCTTTCGGCGGTCAATCCCGGCGATGCTTCGGCGATCGACATCAATATGGTCGACGGCTTCGTGCCGGGTGTCGGCCGCATACCGGCTGGGGTCGCATCGGCCGGCGCTTCCGGGCGGCCTGCGACCGTAAGAGACCAGCTGGTCGGCGGACGCCGTTCCCTGACCACCGCCAGCGAGAAACGCCGCCACGGTTTCGAGAATACCGGGGCGGACCGTTTCCTGATCAGCGGGCGTCTTCACGCAGCGGGCAGCGAACGCCACCATCTGAGCAGCGCCCGGCCGCGGTCCCTGATCTTCGACGATCTCTCCATCTTCAGCCATCGCCATGTCGCGTCGACCGGCGTCGCGGCATCGGCGGAGAAAAACGAACGGCCGCTGGTGACCCGAACGACCGTCCGGACCGACGAAGAAGACGATGAGGCACCCGCCCGGGCAAGGAAAGCCGGGCCGAAGCCGGCAAAAACGGCGGGTGCAAAGCCGGGGAAACCGCCGAAGGCAAAGCCGGAAAAAGAAAAGCGGGCGAAAACCGCAACTGCGAAGTCAGAGAAATGAGATGGCCGTAGCCGTTAGGCCGCTTTCAGTTTTCATGCTTGTGTTGCTATTCCTAGTCGGCGGTTCGGGGGGCTCCGGGGCCAAGGCGCCGGGCGTGACGGCCGATTCGATTACATTCGGTCAAAGCAGTTGTCTCTCCGGCCCGTGCGGGCACGCCGGTCTGCAGGTCAGCGCCGGCATTCTTGCCGCTTTCCACGAACGCAACCTGCAGGGAGGCGTCAACGGCCGGAGACTCGAGCTGGTGTCGCGGGACCACGAATATCAGGCGGAAAAGGCCGCCGCCGATGCGATGAAATTCGTCTCCGACAACAACGTGTTCGCGATCATCGGCGGCATCGGCTCTCCGACGGCGCGGCGCATGGCTCCGATACTGCGCCGCGCGAAAATGCCGTTCGTCGGAATCGTGTCGGGCGCGGATTTCCTGCGCGACCGCAAGCGATTTCCGAACGTGGTCAACCTGCGGACCTCCTATGGCGAGGAAACGCGCCGGCTGGTTTCCCACATGTTCAACAAGTTGGGCGCCCGCCGGTTCGGCGTCATCTACCAGGACGATGCGTTCGGCCGGTCCGTCCTGAACAGCTACCACGAAGCGCTGAAGGCCCTGGGCCTGCCCATACTGGCCAAGGCGTCCTATTCCTGGCACTCGCATTCGGTTCATAGCAGCGTGTTTCTGCTGCAGAAGGCCGACCTGGACGTCGTCATGCTCGCGACCACCACGACGAACGCCGTGGATGCGATCAACATGGCGCGGACCCTCGGCGACACCTATGCCGTGGGGCTGCTGTCCATCGTGAATACCGATCTGCTCAGGAGATCGCTGGACCGCTCCTTCGAACCGGCGGTCGTCGCCAGGATAACGCCGGACGTCCGCAAGGGGAGCATTGCACTGGTACGGCGGTTCCGGTCGGCGCTTGCACGGTACAGGCGGGCCAGCCCGGAGGCTACCGCCCGCGTCGCCGGGCCGTACAGCCTGGAAGGCTATATCGTCGGCCGGTTCGTCATAGCGGTCCTGGAACGGATGCCGGATGAACCGACCCGCGAGAAATTCCTGGCGTCCGCGCTGGCGACGAAGCCCGTCGGCATCGATGACTGGGTCATTTCCTTCGCCGCCGGTAGCAATGCGGGTTCCGACTATGTGCGGCTCATCGAATATTCGAACGACAATCCTGACAAGGTGACGGCCGAGTGAAGAAAATCAACGAATTCGAACGCGAGGAAACCGCCGAGGAGTGGCTTCGCGAGGGCTACAAGGTTGTCTCCATGCGGCGGAACATCATGTTCCGGAATCTGCTCGAGTCGACGCGTTTCCTGCTGTTCGGCAACGGCGCCGGCACGGCGCTGATCATCGGCTTCATGAGCGGCGCCACGACCGGCGGGGTCGAGGGCGTGTTCCACTGGTTCGCGCTGGCGACCGTGTTGATATTCGGCATCGGCACGCTGACGTCGGCCCTGACGATGTTTCTGGTGACCGTCGTTTCCATCAAGGAAGCGCATGGCAGCGAGACCGCGCTGAAGCGCTTTGTCGACGGCGACGGCGACCGGTCCGAGGTCATGTTTAACATCGAAGGACAGACCTGGCGCGCCGCCGACTGGGCGACGCTGACCGGCATCGTCAGCGCCATCGCCTTCATTCTGGGCGGCGTGGCCGGCATCGTGCTGCTGATGGTGTTCTTCTAGAGCCTGTCCGCCTCAGGTTGAGCCGCGGCGGCGGGGCGTCCCGCTCCGGGGCAATTTCGGTTTCGAGACGCTCCCGGCCCGCCGTAGCGCGGGGACGACAGGCAGGTTGACGGATTAACCGCAGGGCGCTATTATTTGTACTGCAAATGTTTTGGCTCGGGCATTGAACCGGCACCGGGATAGCGCGCCGCATGGAATATCCGACAATCCTGACCGTAATCGCGACGGCGCTGGCCATTCTCGGCTTCATGTGGCGCGTCGATGCGCGCTGGCAGGATCGCTTCAACGATTTGCAGAATGACCTGCAGAAGGAACTGAGCGCGATCAAGGAACGTGTTGCTCATGTCGAGGGTATGCTTTCCGGCGCGCCGGGCCGGGAAAAGCGGTCGTAGTCCCGGTCTCGAATGGGGGGCTTGAGTTGCGTTGTCGGCGCAGTCCGGCAATCTGGAGTACTGTTTGCATGGAATATCCGACGATCCTCACCGTGATTGCGACGGCGCTGGCCATTCTCGGTTTCATGTGGCGCGTCGATTCCCGCTGGCAGGATTGCTTCAACGACATGCATAAGGAACTGAGCGCAATCAAGGAGCGCGTCGCCCGTGTGGAAGGCAGGCTCTCCGGCGCGCCGGGCCTCGATCGAAGCCGCGACGCCGCTTGACGCCATTTGCCATAGTCGAACATTGCAAGACGCATGGAAGGCGATACCGCGATAATCGTTGCCATTTGCGCCGTCGGCGTGGCGCTGGCCGGGCTGATTCTTACCACGTCCGGGCGGCTGGGCGCGCGGCTGACCGCCGTTGAAAAGGAAACCGCGCGGCTGGCCGGCCTGCTCGAAGGACTCGGCCTGACGGGTCGCGCTCGCGGCAAGGGCGAAGGCGAACCAGCCGAATAACGCCCATCCTGCTCATCGTCGCCGTCGCCTGTCTCTGCTTGGCGGCGGGCACCGCGGCACGGAGCCGGCTCTCCGGCGCGTCAGGCGCCCGCTGCGGCGCGCCTGAGCGCCCGGCCGATCCAGGCCATCAGGGCGATCGACCCAGCGGCGGCGGCGGCGAAGACGTAGATGCCGCTGTGCACCCCGACATCGGCGACCAGCGAGACCTTCACCGCGACGACGATCAGCGCAGCGACGAAGACGTCGATCATCGACCAGCGGCCCAACGCCTCCATGAGGCGCACGGCCCGGTGGCCGCCGCCGCTCGCCGCATCGACCCGCGCCCAGACCCAGCCGGCGGCGAGCAGCTTTGCCGCCGGGAAGACCATCGAGAAGCCGGCGACGATCAGGAACAGCAGGATTTCGCCCTGTTCCAGCAGGCCCACCGCCGTTTCCCAGAGCGAGACCCGGTCGCTCCAGAACCAGAACCGGGTCAGCGTCATGATCGGCAGGAACCAGGCCGCGACCAGCAGCGCGAGATTGGCGGCCGCCAGCGGCCCGATCCAGAAGGCGCCGGGCCGGCCGGCGAGCGCGTTCGGGTGGCGCCAGCGCCGTACGGCCCCAAGGGGTTCGTTCTCGGGCATGAGGCTGATTAGGCGCGCCCGGCCGCGGTTTGCAAGGGCGTGGCGTCCGTGTCACTGGCGCGCCGTTCGTCCGTGTCTATATTGCCGCGATTCCGCCGTTCCAGCCTGGAGACCTTCATGTCCGCACCCGACCGCCACGCCGCCAACTCGCCGGCGGCCCGCGATATCGCTGCCGTCGTCCACCCCTATACCAACCTGAAGCTGCACCAGGAAGAAGGCCCGCTGATGATCCGGCGCGGCCGGGGCATCCATGTCTGGGACGATGACGGCAAGCAGTATATCGAGGGGATGGCCGGCCTGTGGTGCGCCGCGCTCGGCTTCGACAACAGCCGCCTAGTGGAGGCGGCGGCCGATGCCCTGCGGACCCTGCCCTTCTACCACCAGTTCACCCACAAGTCGCACATGCCCGGCGTCGAGCTGGCGGAGATCCTGCTGGAGATGGCGCCGGTGCCGATGTCCAAGGCCCTGTTCTCCAACTCGGGCTCCGAGGCCAACGACACGGCCATGAAGCTGATCTGGTACTACTGGAACGCGATGGGCAAGCCGGAGAAGAAGAAGATCGTTTCCCGGCGCCGCGCCTATCACGGCGTCACCATCGCCTCGGCCAGCCTGACCGGCCTGCCGCCCAACCATATGGACTTCGACCTGCCGATCGACCGGATCGTCCACACGACCTGCCCGCACCACTATTTCGAGGCGCGGGACGGCGAGGACGAGGACGCCTTCGCCACCAGATGCGCGGAAGACCTGGAAAAACTGATTTTGAATGAAGGCCCGGAAACGATCGGCGGCATGTTCGCCGAGCCGATCATGGGCGCCGGCGGCGTGGTCGTGCCGCCGCGCGGCTATTTCCCGAAAATCCAGGCGGTGCTGAAGAAATACGACATCCTGTTTGTCGCCGACGAGGTGATCTGCGGCTTCCACCGCACCGGCAACCCCTGGGGCTGCCAGACCTTCGATATCGAGCCGGACATGATCTCGATGGCGAAGGCGCTGTCGGCCTCCTACCTGCCGATCTCGGCCCTGCTGGTGAACGAACGGATCTGGGCCGCCATGGTCGAGGCGAGCGCGCGGATCGGCACCTTCGGCCACGGCTACACCTATTCCGGCCATCCGGTCGCCGCGGCGGTCGCCATCGAGGCCCAGAAAATTTACCGCGAGGCCGATATCGGCGCCCATGTTCGCAGCGTGCAGGACCGCTTCCAGGCCCGGCTGCGCCAGTTCGGGAGCAGCGACCTGGTCGGCGAGGTCCGCGGCGTCGGCCTGATCGCCGGCATCGAACTGGTCCGGGACAAGGCCGCCCACAAGGGCTTCGCCAGGCCGGGCGTGGTCGGCACCGTGTTCCGCAAGAATGCCGAGAAGCACGGGCTGATCCTGCGCAACATCGTCGATACGCTCGCCCTGTGCCCGCCGCTGGTGATCGACGAAGCCGGCATCGACGATCTCGCCGACCGGTTCGGCGCCGCGCTGGAAGATACCGAAGACTGGGTGCGCGAGAACGGGCCGGAGTAATCCGGATTTTTCGCGAATGACCGGACCATGCGGAAACCGGCGCCCTTCGATACGCCCCGGCCGGGGGCCGGGGCTACTCAGGATGAGGGTGAACGGGAGTGGACTTGTTACACACCCTCATCCGAGTAGGCGCGCCAGCGCCGTATCGAGGGACACGCAACCGGTCCGGCGGTACGTTTTCGCAGCAGAGCAGGTGTTCGCCGCAGGAGAATCTCCTCCTTCAACGAAAGGCGATTTGCGGCGGCGGCCCATCGTGATTGGCGGATTTCGATTTCGGCAAACGCCATGACTGCGCCGGCCTCCGACCCGCCGGCGCTGCTGCGCCGCCTGCTCGACGAAGCCGTCGCGGTGGCGCGCCCGGAGCGCTGCCTGCCGCCGGTCCTGGCCGAACTGGAACGAAGTCGGGGCTTCGGGCCGGCGCGCCGGATGCTCGTTCTCGGTGCGGGGAAGGCCGCCGCCGCCATGACGCAGGCGGTCGAACGGGCATGGCCGGAGCGCGACCTCGAAGGCCTGGTTGTCACCCGCTACGGCCACTCGGTTCCCTGCCGCCGCATCCGCGTCCTCGAAGCGGCCCACCCGGTGCCGGACCGGGCCGGTGCAGAAGCCGCCGCGCAAATTCTGGAGCTGGCGCGCGGCGCCGGGGCGGAGGATGCGGTGCTGTTCCTGCTGTCGGGCGGCGCCTCGGCCCTGCTCAGCCTGCCGGCGCCCGGCGTGACGATGGCCGGCAAGCAGGCGGTCACCCGGGCCCTGCTGGCGGCGGGCGCCGACATCCACGAGCTCAACGCGGTGCGCAAGCACCTGTCGGCGATCAAGGGCGGGCGTCTCGCCGCCCGGGCCGCGCCGGCGCGCCTGACGACCCTCGCCATATCGGACGTGGCGGGCGACGATCCGGCGACCATAGGCTCGGGCCCGACCGTCGCCGACCCGACCACGCTGGCCGACGCCCGCCGGGTGCTCGAACATTACGGCATCGCGCCCGGCCCGGAGGTGACCGCGGCGCTCGCCGACCCGGCAAACGAAACGGTGAAGCCGGGCGATCCGCGGCTTGCCGGGGCGCACTACCGGCTGATCGCAACGCCGGCGCAATCGCTCGCCGCCGCGGCCCGGCTGGCGGAGGCCGAGGGACTCTCCGTCGAGATGCTGGGCGACGGCCTGACCGGCGAGGCCCGCGACCTGGGCCGGGACCATGCCGCGCTGGCGCGGGAGCGGGCCGCGAAACGGCAGGGCGAACGGCCGTTGCTCCTGCTCTCCGGCGGCGAAACCACCGTCACCCTCGCCGGCGGCGGCCCCGAAACAGGAAGGGGCGGGCCGAACACGGAATTCCTGCTCGGTCTCGCCGGGGCGCTCGACGGCATGCCGGGCGTGTGGGCGCTGGCGGCCGATACCGACGGCGCCGACGGCAGCGAGGACAATGCCGGTGCGATCGTCGGCCCGGAAACGCTGGAGCGGGCGCGCCGACGGGGCTTGCGTCCGGCCGCCTTTCTGGCCGACAACGACGCCTGGAGCTTCTTTGACGCCCTGGATGACCTCGTCGTCACGGGGCCGACGCACACCAATGTCAACGATTTCCGGGCGATTCTGATCGCCTGACCGGCTGCCGGCCCAATCGTGGCCCGATCGTGGGACGAGCCGGCCGTCAGGGCAGGCCGGGAGCGCAGGACGCCATGCAGAGACTACGCGCCAACGCCAAGATCGTCGCGACGCTGGGCCCGGCGAGCAGCGCGCCGGAGACCGTGCGCGCCCTGTATGAGGCGGGCGTTGCGGTGTTCCGGATCAATTTCAGCCATGGCGGCCGCGAGGACCACCGGGCGCGCATCCGCGCTGTTCGGGCCGTCGAACGGGAGGTCCAGCGGCCGATCGGCATCATGGCCGACCTGCAGGGGCCGAAAATCCGCATCGGCGAATTCGCTGCCGGCCCGGTCGATCTGTCCGAGGGCGCGGCCTTCCGCTTCGACACCGACCCGGCGCCCGGCGACTCCGGCCGGGTCTGCCTGCCCCATCCGGAGGTCTACCGCGCCGTGGCGCCGGGCCAGCAGATGCTGGTCGACGACGGGCGGCTGCGGCTCGAGATCGCCGACTGTTCGGACAGCCATATCGCGGCGACGGTCCTCGCCGGCGGCCCGATCGGCGACCGCAAGGGCGTCAACCTGCCGGGCGCGGTGCTGCCCCTGTCGGCGATGACGGAGAAGGACCGCATGGATCTGTCCTTCGCGCTCGACCAGGGGGTGGACTGGATCGCGCTCTCCTTCGTGCAGCGGCCGGACGATGTCGCCGAGCTGCGCACGCTGGCCGGCAACCGGGCGAGCGTGCTGGCCAAGATCGAAAAACCGTCGGCGCTCGATAACCTGGCCCAGATCGTCGACCTGTCGGACGCCGTCATGGTGGCGCGCGGCGATCTCGGCGTCGAACTGCCGCCGGAAGAGGTGCCGAGCGTCCAGAAACGGATTGTGCGGGCCTGCCGGGCGGCCGGCAAGCCGGTGATCGTCGCCACCCAGATGCTGGAATCGATGGTCGCCGCGCCGACGCCGACCCGCGCCGAGGCCTCCGACGTCGCCAACGCCGTGTACGAAGGCGCGGACGCGGTGATGCTCTCGGCGGAAACGGCGGTCGGCCGCCATGCCGTCCGCTCGGTCGACGTCATGAGCCGGATCGTGCGCCGGACCGAGGCCGACCCGACCTGGCGCAGCGTGATCGACGCCGGCGCCGCGATCCCGGATCCGACGGCGTCGGACGCGATCACGGCGGCGGCCCGGCAGGTCGCCGATACCGTGGGCGCCGCGGCGATCGTCACCTACACCATGTCCGGCTCGACGGCGCTGCGGGCGTCGCGCGCCCGGCCGGCGGCGCCGATCCTGTGCCTGACCGGCAGCGACCGGACGGCGCGCAAGCTGGTGCTCGCCTGGGGCGTGTCCTGCTTCTTCTCCCACGATGCCAACAGCGTCGAGGAGATGGTCGACTACGCCGTCGACATGGCGAAGACGCACGGCTTTGCCGAGGCCGGCCAGCCGATCGTCATCACCGCCGGCATGCCCTTCGGCACCCCCGGCGCCACCAACATGCTGCGCATCGCCTGGGTCGGCGGTTAGCCCGGCGTGCTTCTTGCGCTATGCCAGCCGTTGCCGACATTAATGATCGTTCCTTAAACAACAATCAAACGAGGCCGTAACGATGACCGCCCCGACGAAAGCGAGACGCAACCCGCCGTTCCGCGCCGAGCATATCGGCAGCCTGCTGCGCCCGCGGGGGCTCAAGGACGCCTTCAAGGCCCACAGCGCGGGGGAGATCGGCGATGCGGCCTTCGAGGCGGCCAAGCAGGCGGCAATCCGCGATGTCGTGGCGATGCAGGAGGGCCTGGGCCTCGAAATGGTGACCGACGGCGAGTTTCGCCGGAAATCCTACTGGGGCCATTGGGTCGATGCGATCGACGGCTTCGATGTCGCGCCATCCCTGTTCACCTTCCACGACGAATCCGGCGCGGAGCAGGAATTCATCGCCGCCGATTGCGTCGGCCCGTTGCGCAAGGCGGCACCGATTTCGACGGAAGAGTTCGCTTTCCTCAAGACCGCGGCGAAGACCGCCGAGCCGAAAATCACCATGCCGTCGCCGTCCACTTTGCATTTCTGGCGGTTGTCGAAAACGATCGAAGGCTCGGGCTACGCCACGGACGAGGCGTTTTTCGACGATCTGTGCGCGATTTTCCGGCAGGAAATCGCCGATCTTGCCGCTTTGGGCTGCCGCTATGTCCAGCTCGACGAGGTGCCGCTCATCATGCTCGGCAGCCCGGCGGTGTGCGAGCGGGTGCGCGCCCTCGGCGGCGATCCCGACCGGCTGCTCGACCTGTATATCGAGGCGATGAACGCCGCCGTGCGCGGGCGGGGCGACACGGTTGCCGGCATGCATATGTGCCGGGGCAATTTCCGCGGGAAATGGCTCTCCGAAGGCGGTTACGACTTGATCTCAGAACGGGTGTTCGAAAACGTCGGGGTCGATGCCTTCATGCTCGAATACGATACCGGGCGGGCCGGCGGTTTCGAGCCCCTGCGCCATGTTCCGGACGACAAGAGCGTCGTTCTCGGCATCGTCAGCTCGAAAGTCCCGGAAATCGAAGCCGCGGGCGAGTTGAAACGCCGGATCGACGAGGCGGCGCGCTATATCGACCGCGAGCGCCTGTCGCTGAGCCCGCAATGCGGTTTCGCCTCGACGGTTGCCGGCAACCCGGTGCGCGAAGAGGACGAGAGGGCGAAGCTGGAAACCATCGTAAGGGTTGCAAGGGACGTCTGGGCCTGACGCGGCGCCGGTCCGGCAGGATGTACACAATGGACCATCCGCCTTCTCGGAATTCAGTATACAGTATTTTGATGAAACAGGCGCGATGTATGCCGGAGTTCGGCACCGATTCCGCGGTCGGACGATCTGGCGGCGCCCCTGAAATTCGGCGTGATGTATACAGGAAATTGCGCTGCGCTGCGGAAGCGGCGCGCGGGCGGCGTCAGGGCGCGGCTCAGGCGTCCGCGGTCCGGCCCGCCAGGAATGGCCGCAGCGCCGCGATCAGGCCGGCCGGGTTGTCGCCGGGGATGTTGTGGCCGCCCTCGACCTCGGTCAGCGTGACGTTGGCGTTCGCCGCCCTGACCTTCTCCGCCGTCTCCGGCGCGAACATGTCGGACTGCCGGCCGCGCAGCGCGAGTATCGGGCAGGCGACCCGGCCGAGGCAGTCCCACAGGTCGGCGCCGTGGTCCGGCTTGATGCCCTCGTCGCGGGCCTTGCGGAAGACTTCCCGGAAATAGGGATCGCGGGACACGGTGTAGTTGCCGCCGAAAGTGCCGAGATAGGCCGCGAAGCGCGCGCGCTTCCTTGCATCCACGGTCGCCGGGTCCAGGCCGAAATAGCGCAGCGCCTCATCCAACCCCGAAAACGATTCGGGCATGTCGACCGACTGGTTCATCACCCGCATCGATCCCGCCTTCGCGTTTGTCGGTGCGTAATCAATCAAAATCAGCTTTTCGACCCGGCCGGGATACGCCGAGGCGGTGTACGTGGCGTTGCGCCCGCCCATCGAGTGGCCGGCGAGGACGAAGCGGTCCCAGCCCAGGCTGTCGGCCACCGCCAGTACGTCGGCGGCGAAATCCTGCACCTTGTAGGCCTCGCTTGGGCTCCAGCCGGAGCTGCCGAAGCCGCGCATGTCCATGGCGACGATCTCGCGGCCGCCCGCCGGCCCGCGGGCCAGTTCGTCGGCGATGCCGATCCAGTCGTAGGAAAAGTAGGACTGGCCGTGCAAAACGATCATCGGCGTGCCGGCCCCGGAGTCGGGAGGGCGCGCGCCGAAATGCCGGTAGAAGATCGTGACGTCGCCGGACTCGACGGTGCCGGTCCGGTGGTCCGGCAGAGTGACGGGTGCGTTCACGGGCTCGTCTCCTGAAGGAATGCGGTGCAAGGCTATCCGGCCTTGCCGAAATCGACCAGTCGGCTCTTGTATTCGCTGCGTGGCAGGGAGAGGTGCGGCACCAGTTCGATCTCGGTCGCGACGATCAGTTCGCTGCGGATCGCCGCCCGGATGCGCCCGGCAAGGTCCGGCGGCGGCTCCGCGCCGGCGGCCAGTTCGATCGCCACCGGCAACGGCGGCTCCTGCATCACGCCGCGCGTCCTGGGGCGGATCATCACGACTTCGCCGACATGGGGCGCGAACCGGTTCACGACCGCCCGCAACGCAGAGGGGAACAGGTTGACGCCGCGCGCGATCAGCATGTCGTCGGTCCGCCCGATGCAGCGCACGCGCACGCTCGTCCGGCCGCAGGCGCAGGGCCGTGCGTTGACAACAACATGGTCGCGGCTGCGGAATCGCAGCAGCGGCATGGCCTCGCGCCGCAGGGCGGTGTAGACCAGCTCGCCTTCCGCGCCGTCCTCGAAAGGCAGCGCCGCGCCGCTCTCCGGGTCGATCAGCTCGATATGGACGAAGTCCCGGCCGCTGAAATGCATGCCGCCCTGGTCTTCGCACTCGCCCCACAGGGTGATCGAGATATCGCCAATGCCCATCGCCTCGTTCGCCGTGCAGCCGAACGCCGTCTCGATCCGGTTACGGATGACCGGATCGCCGCCGCCGGGCTCGCCGGCGACTGCCATGCGCGCGATGCCGAGCGACCGGGGCGCGATGCCGCGTTCCTCGAGCCAGTCGATCAGGTGCAGGGCGAAGGAGGGCGTCGCCATGATCGCCGTCGCGCCCATTTTCCGGATCCCGGCGACATACCGTTCGGTATTGCCCGTGCCGACCGGGATGTGGGCGATGCGGTTGCGGGTCAGCATGTCGGTCGCCGCCGCGGCGACGAAGGGGCCGGCGCCGTAATTGTGCACCACGCGGCGGCCGCGGTGGATGCCGCAGGCGGCGTAGCTGCGCGCCGAGATTTCAGTCCAGACGTCGAGGTCGGCCGGCGTGATCGCGATGTAGCAGGGGTCGCCGCTGGTGCCGCTGGTGGAATAGACCCGCACGATCTCGTCCCACGACGCGGCGACATGGCTGCCGAGCGGCGGATGGTCCGCCTGGCTCTTGCGCAGCTCGTCCTTTTCCGTGAACGGCAGGTTGGCGATAGTGTCGAGGCCGCCGGCGTCCGCAACGCGGGAAATGCCGGCGTCGGCCAGCTTGGCCCGGTAAAAGTCCGACCTTTCAAGCAGATAGCCGATCTGTTCGGGATAGCGGGCGGCGTCGCGCAGCGCCTGTTCCGCCGGATCCCGGGTTTCGGCCGCGGGATTGTGCAGGAATCCCGTCACGGACCGGTCACTCCCGCCCTGCCATTTTGTCCGGCGGCGGCGGTTCGCCGTCATACTCGACCGCCGCTTCGGCGTGGTGGGCGAGCAGGAAGCCCATCGGCCGCTGGCTCTCCTCGTACAGATGGCCGAGCAGGCCGGCGGTCCGCGCCAGGATCGGCACCCCGCGCAGGGCCTCCATCGGGAAGTCCAGATCCAGCATGATGGAAGCGATCGCGCCGTTGATGTTGACCGGCAGATTGCGCTGCCAGACCTCGTTCACGACCGGCGCCAGAACTTCTAGAAAACGGGTGTGGCCGCCGGCCGCCCCGCGTTCGTGTGCCAGGGCGAGCAGGCGCGTCGCGCGCGGATCGTCGGGCCTGTGCAAGGGGTGGCCGAAGCCGGGGATCGGCCGGCGCGCCGCGCGGATTTCCTCCGCAATGCGCCGGGCGGCGGTTTCGAAGGCGTCCGCCTCCTCGCCTGCCTCGGCAACGCCCCGCACCAGCAGCCGGCCCGCCTCTTCCGCCGCGCCCAGCACCACCGAGCCGGCGCCGGCGATCCCGGCCGCCACCGCGCCCTGTAGCGATTCCGGCGCCGCGGCGAGCGTCATGCGTGCCGCCTGGACGCTCGGCGTCACGCCGTGTTCGGCGAGGCCGACCAGCATGGCGTCGAGGAAAAAGGCCTGGTCAGCGGTCGGCGCCTTGCCGGTCAGATGGAGCAGGAAAAACTCCGTGAAGGACAGGCCGCCCATCAGGTCGCCGCACAGGTCGCGCCCGCGCACCGCGATGCTGGTCTCGTCCGCCGTGCAGATTGCGCTTCTGAGCGGACGCGCCTTGCCGATCAACATGGCTTCCCCTTTCGCTGGCCCCGTCTCCGGCTCATCGCCCTGCGGACGCCCGGTTTCGCCGGTCCGCCCGGTGCGTAGGGCGTGCCATGAACCGGAACGGCCATTTGACTGAAATTGCCGGGACTCCTAGGCTTTCCCCGATCTACCGTAAGCGCAAGCCGGATCGCCGGCCATAGCACAGGTGAGGACAATGGACGGAACGCCACAATCGGCCCCGGACACCGCGGACGCAAGCGCGCCGGCCGGCATGCCGCTGCGCGGCATCGACCATCTGGCGATCGTCACCGACGACCTCGAAGGGACGCTGGATTTCTATACCAGGGTGCTGCGGATGCAGCTGGTTCATGTCCGCCGGGTGCCCTATGCGGCGGACCGCGGCCAGCCGCCCTACGACCAGCTACGCCACTATTTTTTCGACATGGGCAACGATTCGCTGTTCGCCGTGTTCGAGTATCCGAAAGGGGTGCCGCAGGCCGACCGCGACCATATCGGCGGCATGCAGCATGTCGCGTTCCACACGCCGCACCGGCGCTTCGACGACATCCGCGCCCATGTCCGGGCCTGCGGCGTGGAGATCACCGAGCCGATCGACCTCGGCGACGGGTTCCTCTCCGTCTATTTCTACGACAACAACGGCATCCGGCTGGAAATCAGTACGAGGGTGGAAGGTTTCGACCCGTCTGTAGTACAGTCGGCAAGGCAGACCCGGTCCACGGCGAAGGCGGAACTGGAAACCCTGTTCGACGATCCGGCGGACGTGGAGAAATGGCTGGATCGCATGCCGTTGCTGGACGGTTGAGCGCCTGCCGGCATCCGGACCGTTGCCGGCGCCGGGCTGAAATCTGCAAAGCGCCTGTACGGGCAACGGTGCCGGGGCGCGACGGGAGGAAAAACATGCATCATCTGAAAACAGCGGCCGCAGTTGCGGCCCTCGCCGGCGCGGTGCTCTGGTCCGCATCGGCCAGCGCCAAAATCGAGATGAAGCTGGCGCATTTCGTGACGCCGAAACACTCGTTTTCCCAGTGGCTCGCCCGTTGGGCCAAGGAGGTCGAGCAGAAATCCGGCGGCGAGATCGCCTTCAAGCTCTTTCCCGGCGCCCAGATGGGCCCGCCGCCGAAATACTACGACATCGCCCGCACCGGCCGGGCCGACGTGACCTGGTCGGTCCACGGCTTCACGCCCGGCCGCTTCCCGCTGACCGAGATGTCCAACATGCCGTTCCTGATCGGCAGCGCGGAAATCGGCACCAAGGTGCTGAACGATGCAGGATTGCGCGCCAGGTATCTCGACGGGGAGCACAAGGGCGTGAAGGTGCTGGTGCTGCTGACCCACCAGCCCGGCAACATCCACACGGCCAAGAAGCCGGTGCGCACGACCGCGGACATGAAGGGGCTGCGCCTGCGCTTCGCCTCCCAGACGATCCGGGACTTCATCCGGGCCCTGGGCGCCACGCCGCGCGGCCTGCCGCCGACCCAGATCGTCGAGCAGATGCAAAAAGGCACGCTGGACGGTGCGTTCATCGACTATGGCGGCGCCGGCATCGCCTTCCGCATGGGCCCGGTGACCAAATACACCACCGAAATGTACAGCTATGTCGCCAGCTTCTCGGTCAACATGAACGCCAAGCGGTACGATTCCCTTTCGGCCAAGCTGAAGAAGGTCATCGACGACAGCGTGACCGGCCGGGAGAAGGAAATCGGCCATGAATGGGACAAGCTGGACGCGATCGGCAAGAAGATCATGATGAAGGCCGGCATGACGCCGATCCAGTTGTCCGACGCCGAAGCGAAGAAGTTCCGCGACGTCGGCGCTAAGGTGACCGAGGCCCGGATCGCCGCCCTGGAGAAGAAGGGCCTGCCGGCGCGCGCGGTCTACACCATGATGAAATCGCTGGCGGCGAAGCACGAAAAGACCTCGCGCAACTTCCTGAGGAACTAGCGCCGGCCGCCGTTCAGACCCAAATCGGTCGGACTCCGGCTCTTGTCCCAGGATCAAGCCGGGCCGCCGACCGGGCCGCCGACCGGGCTGAACCGGGCGGCGGGGGTGTTTTCCCTCGCCGCCGCCCTGTTCCTCGTATTCATGATGCTGTTCACCACGGTCTCGGTGACGCTGCGCTACGTCGCGAACTGGACCGGGGAGAACGATGTCGACATCATGGTGTGGGCGTTCGCGACCTGCATCTTCATAGCCCTGCCCGCGGTCACCCTGCGCGACGAGCATGTCGCCGTCGACCTGATCGACCAGATCGCGCCGGGCCGGCCGATCCGGGCGATGCGCTGGATCGGCCTGCTCCTGATTATCGTCTTTCTGGCGGTCTCATTCTTCGAGGCGCTGCCGGTCGCGCTGGAAAAGCTCGAATTCGGCGAAAACACGATGTCGCTGGACATCAACCGCTTCTGGTTCTGGCTGCCCATGCTGATCGGCCTCGGCTGCGCCGCGCTTGCCGGCGTGGCGGTCGCGGTCCACTGGCTGCGCCGCGGGCCGCCCGACCAGGGCGGCGACGCGGCGCTCTGACCGCACATTAACGATGATTCGTTCAAAAACCGGAAACGGGCGGATTCGGGCGATTCCCGATGCCGGATGAGGTCTACGGCGTCCTCGGCCTGCTGGCGGTTTTCGGACTGATCCTGGTCCGGATTCCGGTCGGCGCCGCCCTCGGCATCACCGGCCTGCTCGGCTACACGGTCATGGACGGCTGGCGCAACGCCGGGCTGGCGGCGGGCGAAACCTCCTCCTACCTGGTCGGAGAGGACGCCTATGGGCTGACCGTCGTGCCCCTGTTCATCCTGATGGGCGTCGTCGCGACCCGCTCCGGCATGTCCGGCGACCTCTACCGGGCCGCCAACGCCCTGTTCAGCGGCCTGCGCGGCGCGCTCGCCATGGGCACGATCGGCGCCTGCGCCGGCTTCGGCGCGATCTGCGGCTCGTCCCTCGCCACCGCCGCCACCATGTCGCGCGTCTCGATCCCGGAGATGCGCAAATTCGGCTACGACGAGAAGCTGGCGACCGGCACCGTGGCCTCCGGCGGCACGCTGGGCATCCTGATCCCGCCCTCGGTCATCCTGATCTTCTACGCCATCATCGCCGAGGCCGGCGTGCCGGAGCTGTTCGCCGCCGCCCTGCTGCCCGGCCTCGCCCTCGCGGCCCTGCATGTCCTCGTTATCGCGATCATCGGCTGGGTCGCGCCCGGCCGGGTGCCGAAAATGCCCGGCCTGGCGCTCGCCGAGCGGCTGCTGCCCCTGTTCGGCCTGTGGAAGATCGTATTGCTATTCGGTATCGCCGTCGGCGGCATCTATCTCGGCGTGTTCAGCCCGACCGAGGCGGCCGCGGTGAGCGCGCTGACCGCCATTGTCATCGCCGTGGCGACCCGGACCCTCGACTGGGCCGGCTTCCGGGCCAGCCTGGCCGAGACGGTCTCGACCACGGCCATGCTGTTCTTCATCGTGCTCGGCGCCTTCCTGTTCAAGGAATTCATCGTCCTGACCCAGTTGCCCAAGGCGGTGACCGACCTGTTCGGCGCCGGCTCGCTGCATCCCTGGCTGGTCATCCTGCTCATGCTGGCGGTCTATCTCGTGCTCGGCTGCTTCCTCGATTCGCTCAGCATGATCCTGATCACGGTGCCGGTCTTCCTGCCGCTCGCCGAGGGCATCGGCTACGACAAGGTCTGGTTCGGGATTTTCGTCGTCGTGGTGGCGGAGGCCGGGCTGATCACGCCGCCGGTCGGCATGAACATCTTCGTCATTCGGGCCCAGCTGCCGGATATCGACCTCGGCGCCGTCTATCGCGGCATCGTGCCCTTCCTGTTCGCCGATACGGCGCTGGTCGTCCTGCTCGTCCTGCTGCCCGGCCTCGCCCTGTGGCTGCCGGGGTTGCTGTATTGAGGGCGGCGGGGTGGTGCGGCAGCGTCGGCCATATTTATGAATGATTATATAAAAATCTGCCTGAAACCCACACAAATGTCTCTACCTTGGGCTGACTACCGGCTCTAACGCCGGTCCCGCTTGGGTTTGGTGACATTTTTTGCAATCAAATCAAAAATGCCGCCCCGGACTTGATCCGGGGTCCAGGAGCAACTTGAAAGACATTTGCCTGTGGCTCTGGACCCCGGATTTCCGCTGCGCTCCATCCGGGGTGGCATGGAGGGAATGCGGAAGACAGTAGCCGGTACGGTTCCCGGCGCCATTTGCTCCGATGCCCCCCGCGACACGCCCCTTCTCACCTGCTGCGGCTTTGTCTATAGGCTGTGCCACTCAACCGGCACGAACGAGCGGGCGCCCGATGGAACAGGTTTACGCCACCGACTATGTCACCGTTTCCCGGCAGGAGCGGATCGCCGTTCTGACCCTGGACCGGGAGGAGAAGCGCAACGCGGTCTGCGACGGGCTGATCCGCGATATCCGCGCCTTCGTCGACGCGCTCGATCCGCAGGAGACCAGCGCTATCGTGGTGCGCGGCGCCGGCAGCCATTTCTGCGCCGGCCTCGACCTCGCCGAGCACAAGGACCGGCCGCCCTTCGACAGCGTGCTCCATTCGCGCTTCTGGCACGAGACGCTGGACCTGCTGGAATTCGGCCCGGTGCCGGTCGTCGCGGCGATGCAGGGCGGCGTGATCGGCGGCGGGCTGGAGATCGCCACGGCCTGCCATGTCCGGGTCTCGGAGCCGTCGGCCTTCTACCAGCTGCCCGAGGGCCGGCGCGGCATCTATGTCGGCGGCGGCGCCAGCGTCCGGGTCCAGCGCATCATCGGCGCCGACCGGATGCGCGAAATGATGCTGACCGGCCGGCGCTACGACGCCGAGGAGGGCCTGCGCCTCGGCCTCGGCCACTATATCGAGCCGGCCGGCACCGCCTTCGACAAGGCGATGGCATTGGCCGACGACATCGCCGGCAACGCGAAGATCAGCAACTACATGATGATCAACGCTCTGCCGCGCATCGCCGACATGGACCGCATGGCCGGCAGCTTCACCGAAAATGTCGCCAGCGCCCTGTCCCAGACCAGCGAGGAGGCGCGGCGCGGCATCGAAGCCTTCCTGAAAAAGCAGGACATCCGCTTCGACAGGAAATAGGCGGCCGCGGGCCGGCGGCTCAGATGATCTCGGTGTTCGGCTCCAGGCCGAGCATGACCCGGCCGTAGAGTTCCGCGCTGGTGTCGTAGGCCAGCAGGCCGTGCATGTTGATCGCGTGCAGGTTGCGCCACGCCCGCTGCAGCGAGCCCTTGAGCGACAGGCCCGAGGCGCCGGCGGTGTGGAACAGCTTGTCCACCGCCTCCATGCAGAAGCGCACGCCCTGGGCGCAGTCCATGCGGATGCGGCCGCGCATCTCCATCGGCATCCGCTCGCCGGCCTTTGCGTAGCGGTCGATATCGTCGGCGATGCGGTAGAGCAGGAAATGGGCGCAATCGATCAGGGTCGCGGCCTCGGCAACGTTGATCTGGGTGCCGACGAATTCCTCCGCCGTATAGTGGGTATAGGCCAGCGCCTTGCCGGGCACGACGCGCAGATATTCCGGCAGGGCGGCCCGGGCGATGCCCAGCGAACTGCCGGTGATGCACAGGGCGAGCACCGGCACCGCCTCCGCCCGGTAGAGCCAGCCGTCATAGCCCTCCAGGCCCGGCGTATCGAGGTCGAACAGCTTCGGCATCGAGAGGAAGCGGTGGGCCGGGACTTCCAGGCCCTTGCAAGTGAGCGAATTGCTGCCGGTGCCCTGGAGGCCGGCGACATACCAGTCGTCGCGGATTTCGACAGCGCCGGCCGGAACGACGAAATCGCCGGGTTCGATCAGCTCGCCGGCCTCGTCGAACACCTCGGCGCCGAGGATCAGCCAGTCGGCGTGGTGGCAGCCGGAACCGAAGGGCCAGAACCCCTCCAGCGTGTGGCTGCCGTCGGCGCGGCGCACCGCCCGGCCGCGCGGGCCGATGACCGCGGCGACCAGGTTTGTCGGGTCCGCGCCGTAGACGTCCTGCAACGCTTGCTCCGGAAAATGCCCGAGCATCCAGCTGTGGGCGTGGGCGACGCCGGCGACCCAGGCGGCTGAGCCGCAGCCCTCGGCCAGCGCGCCGATAACGTCGAGATGGGCGCGCAGCGACATTTCCCAGCCGCCGGCCCGGCGCGGCTGGATGACCCTGAGCAGGCCCTGCTCCTTCATCAGCCCGACCGAATCGTCGGGCACGCGGCGCAGGTCGTCGGCCTCGGCCGCGTTGTCGCGGAGCGCAATCGCGACCCGCTCGGCGCGCGCCACGATTTCGTCGTGGGACGGAATCTCCGTTACAGCCTCTTTGTCGAGCGTGCCGACCGCCATGTCGCCCTCCCCGGATCCGTTCGATTTGCGCCGGCAGAATAGAGCCGGTCCGCCGGCAGGTCCAATCTCCCGGTCTGGTTCCCGGGCCCGGTCCCCGCACCGCGGCGGACCGATCCGGCGCGTTGACCGGCCGTTGCCGCCGCCGCTAACGTGCGCCCGCCATGCGCCGCCGCGAATCCGGGCGGTGCAAAGAATTCGAACGAGCCCGCTGCATCCCGTGTTCGAACTGCCAACCGCCGACCGCCCGAAAATTGCCGAGACGCTGCTGGCCGTCCGTCCGCACCATCTGGCGAACGCCGTCGTCGCGTTTCTCTTCGCCTCGACCGGGCCGGTCGCGCTGATCCTGACCATCGGGATCGCCGGAGGGCTCTCGACCGAAACCCTGTCGTCGTGGATCTTCATCGGCTTTGTCGCCGGCGGCGCCATCACCTTCGCGATGAGCTGGCTCTACAAGCAGCCGCTCGCCTTCGCCTGGACGATCTCCGGCACGGCCATCGCCGGCCAGGCCCTGCTCAAATACCCGTTTGCGGAAATCGTCGGCGCCTACATGGTGACCGGCGCCGTGATGATCCTGCTCGGCCTCAGCGGCGGCTTCAAGGCGATCATGCGCTTCGTGCCCCAGCCGATCGTCATGGCCATGGTCGCCGGCGTATTCCTGAAATTCGGTCTCCTGGCGGTCGACGCATTCGACAAGGAACTGAAGATCGCGCTGGCCGCGCTGATCGCCTGGGTCGTGTTCTCCTTCTGGAAGCCGGTCGCCCGCGTCCTGCCGCCGGTGCTGATGGCGCTGCTCGCCGCCGGCTACATGGCGGTCGAGGGCGGCCAGTTCGCGCTCCAGGGAGAACTGACGCTGCAGACCGCCCGGCCCGAGGCCATCCACCCGGTGTTCTCGAAGGCCGCATTGCTCGATCTTGTCCTGCCGCTGCTTGTTTCCGTGCTGGCGCTGCAGAACGCCCAGGGTATCGCCATCCTGCGCGTCGCCGGCCACGATCCGCCGACCAACACCAGCACCTTCATGTGCGGCGCCGGCTCGCTGCTGTTCGGCGCCTATGGTAGCGTCAACACCTGCATGACCGGGCCGGTCAACGCGATTCTGTCCTCGTCCGGCCCGGTGCGCTTCCATTTCGTCGGCGCCTATCTGTGGGCGGCGCTGGCGGTCGCCTTCGGCCTGCTGTCACCGGTCGTGACCCGACTCGCGCTCTCGGTGCCGGAATCCTTCATCTACATCATCGGCGGGCTGGCCATGCTGCCGGTGCTGCAGCAGGCCTTCACGGCCGGTTTCGGCGGCCGCTTCGCCATCGGCGCGACGGTCAGCCTGATCGTGACGGTGACCGACCTGATCCCCGGCGTGGACGTCAACCTGCTGGGCATCGGCGCGCCCTTCTGGGGGCTGGTCTTCGGCGCGGCGACGTCGCTCCTGCTCGAGCGCCGGGACTATGCCGAGCTGATCGCCGCCGGCAACGGAGCGCCCGCGCCGCGCCGGCAGGACGAGGAAGCACCGGCAGTTGCGGAAGCGGCGGCGCCCAAGGCGCTGAGCGGGCCGGGGCCGGGGCGCACGCCGGCCGACGCCGGGCAGCTGCCCGGCGGCCCGATCGCCGTGATCTCGCCCGCGCCGGGTCCGGATACCAGCCGGGTGCTGATCGCGCTGCGCGAAAAGGGGCTGGCCTACCGGCTGGTGGAGGACATGACCTGGCGCCCCGGCGAAGGCGTGTCGGAAAACCCGCTGAACCGGAACCCGCTGGTCCGCTTCGGGGGCGGATTCGCGCTCTACGATCCGCGGACCATCCTGGACTATCTGGAAACCGTCCGTCCGGTGCCCGCCCTGATGCCGTCGGACCCGGCCGAAGTCTTCGAGGTCAAGACCTGGGAAGCGCTCACCGAAGGCGTGAACGCCGCTGCGGTCGATCTCTACATCGCCGGCGCCCGCGGCGAACCGGCCGAAAACCCTGGACGGGACGGGGACTGGATCGCGCGCCGGCGCACCCGGGTGCGGGACGGCCTGGCGACCGCCGCCAGCATGCTGGGCGACCGGTCCTTTACCGTGGGCGCGCAATTCTCGCGCAGCGATATCGCGCTCGCGGCCATGCTGGCGCATCTCGACCGGCAGCTGCCCGGCGAGGACTGGCGGGCGGCCTGGCCGGCGCTGGCCGCATGGTTCGAAGACATCGCCGGCCGGCCGGCGGTCGGCGCGGTGCTGATGGGTTGAATTCTCCTTCGCGCGGGCCGGAGGGATACTTGACCGGGACAGGTCCCTTCGTATATACAATCGCGTCGGCAAACCCGATCTCCGCGGCGGACGGATCGCCGTCCGCACAAGAGACCTGCCGTACCGTGACTCCGGGAAGCGGCCGACCTGCCGCCGCGCACCGAGGCGCGTCGAATGCGGCCGGATGAAGAGGCCCGCTTCGAATGGGACGAGGCGAAGCGCCTCGCCAATATCGACAAACATGGAATCGACTTCAGGGATGCGATCACGATATTCGACGAAGCGGTCGTGGAGACGCCATCGGTCAGGTCGAACGAAGACAGGTGGAAAGCTGTCGGGCGGTGCGCGGACATCCTTGTTGCCCTCGTCTACACCCGCAGAAACGGCAGACGCCGAATCATCTCTGCAAGACCGGCGAAACGAAATGAACGAGAACAATATCGAGCGCATGTCCCTGAACGAAGCCCTCCTTCAGCGGGGTGAGAACCGGACCGACTGGGACCGCCTTCGCGAACAGCAAGCCGCGGGCTTCGAACCTGCGGCTGACCCCGATGAAGGCGAATTTGACGAGGCCCGGGCCAGGGTTGTCATGCCGTGCCGGAAACAGGCCATCTCGGTCCGGCTGGACACGGATATTCTCGAATTCTTCAAAGCCGGCGGGCCGGGGTATCAGACCCGTATCAATGCGGCTTTGCGGATGTATATGAACAGCCGCCTCGCACTTTCCGCCGGGCAACCGGCGCCGTCGCGCGGCGTCGGGGCAACCGCAAGGCAATACCGGACGCCCGGTTGGGACTCCAAGGCGATCGCCGAGACGGCAAGAGAGAAATACGGAAACTTCACCAAACTGTTCGAAGCGCACGACTGGCCCGAGCGCGGCCGGGATATGATGCCGAAGGTGCAAACCCGCGTGAAGCAGACCTACGGCAGCGTCATGGCCTTCGTACGCCACCATCACGGATAAAGGGCCCTTCGATGACTGATGGAAGATGCAACGGCCGGTCCGGCGCGGCTGCCGGAAAGCGCCGCCCGGACGTCCGCGAAGCTGCGGTTCGGCGATGACGGCAGATCGAAAGGCGGCCAATGCGGCGCTGGCCGGGAAGATCCGCAGGCGCGAATGGATGTCGATGCCGGGCGTGTTCGAGATGATCTCGGCGCGCGTCGCCGACGCGATGGGCTTCGACGCGCTCTACATGACCGGCTACGGCACCGTCGCCAGCCATCTCGGCATTCCCGACGCCGGGCTGGCGACCTACACCGACATGGTCGGCCGGGTCGGCCAGTTCGTCGGCGTGACCGGGACGCCGCTGATCGCCGACGGCGACACCGGCTATGGCGGCCTGCTCAACGTTGAGCGCACGGTGCGCGGCTACGAGGCGGCGGGCGCTGCGGCGATCCAGCTCGAGGACCAGGAATTTCCCAAGAAATGCGGCCACACGCCGGGCCGCCGGGTGATTCCGCTCGAGGATGCGGTCGCCAAGCTCAGGGTCGCCGCGGCGTCGCGGGCCTCGAAGGATTTCCTGATCGTCGCCCGGACGGACGCGCGCGGCCTGTACGGGCTGGACGAGGCGCTGCGCCGGGGCGAAGCCTTCGCCGAAGCCGGCGCCGACATCCTGTTCATCGAATCGCCCGAGAACGAACAGGAGATGCAGCGGATCGGCGCGGCCTTCCGGGGCAAGCCCCTGCTCGTGAATGTCGTCGAGGGCGGCAGCACGCCGGTCCTGCCGGTCGCCGACTACCGGGCGATCGGCTACACGATGGCAATCTATCCGGCGGCGGGCTTCCTGGCGGCCGGCGAGGCGCTGCGCCGGGTCTACGCGCAGATCCGCGAGACCGGGTCGAGCATCGGCACGGATGCGCCGCTGTACGATTTCCAGGAGTTCAGCAAGCTGATGGGATTCGAGGATGTGTGGGAATTTGAGAAGAAATGGGCCGAAGCGGTATGAGGCCCGGTGCGTCCGTGCGGGCCGCCGCGCAAGTTCGATGCTGACCGCAGCGCGCGCCTGCGCCATCGCGCTGTTCGCCGCCACCCTAGCCGTGGGCCTGCCGGGCGCGGCACACGCTCAGGAATCGCTGACGCCGGCGCAGAAAGCCGAGCGCGTTTTTCACACCTATGGCCGGTACGGCGCAAAATACAGCTACGGTCCGGTCGCCGAGGAAAACGGCGTCCTGACGATCCGGAACCTGAAATACGCGGTGACGCTGCCGGGGGCTGCGGTGGACAAACCGGGCGCCCCGAAAAAGTCGGTGACCATGACGCTGACCGCAGAGACAATTGCCGTCCGCCGCTACGACTACCGGAACCCGGAGCTGCCGCATTTCGCGGATATGACGTTCACCGGCATGCGGATCGGCGGCAGCCTGTTCGACACCGCGGAAGTGCGCAGCGCGCTGACTCCTTTCGGCCGGCATGATCTGGTGATCGACCTCGTGCAGACCTACGAGCTGGATTGGGAAGCTGGATCGATCGATCTGACGGCCGGCACTGTGACGATGCGCGGGCTCATGCGTTTCGACCTGGCCGGACGGTTCGACGGCCTGGATTTCGTCCGGCTGTCCGACCCGAAACTGCTCGAAAAGCTGGGGTTGGGCAGCGCGGCATCGATGCCGCCGGAGGCCGCTCTCGGCATGGTCCTCGATCTCTTCTCCGCGACGCGCGTGCACCGCCTGTCCTACGCGCTTACCGATCTCGGCGGCGTCGACAAGATGCTGGCCGTCATGGCCGAGGCGCAATCGAAGCAGAACCCGGACGGGCCGAAGATTACTGCAAAGATGATGCGACAAGGGATTGCCGGGGGGCTGGCCGGCGCGGCCGCCCGCTTCTCCGGGTCCTTCGCGCCGAAAATGTTGGGTGCGACGGCGCGATGGCTGCTCGCGCCGGGCACGCTCACCATTGCGCTCAGGCCCGCCCGGCCCCTGCCGATCGCCAGTATCGTCGGCTATATCGGCGCCTTGTCCGCACAGGCGAATCAGGGGAAGGGCCAGAAACTGGATCTGGACCCGCTCCAGAAGTTCCTCGGTCTTAGCTTTTCCTACACCCCGGCGGTCCGTTAGCCGCCCGGCCCGCGCTCCGCGGCAGCCCTATTCCGCGGCCTCCGCCCGGACGCCCATGAGTTGGGCGAGCGCCGCCAGGGTCTCCTCGCAGGTCAGCAGGTCGGCGTATTTCTGGCCCATGTCGAACAGGTTGGCCTCGTGCGGGCCGAGCGCCCGGTCGCCGACGCAGTCGGTCACGACGATATTGCGGTAGTTGTAGCTGAGCGCGTCGATCACCGAAGCGCGGACGCAGCCCGAGGTCGTGCAGCCGGTCTGGATGATCGTGTCGACGCCGCGCATGGTAAGCCAGGAATGGAGGTTGGTGCCGAAGAAGGCCGAGGGCTGCTGCTTGCGCGCGATCAGCTCGCCGTCGCGCGGCTCGAGCGCATCGACGACATGGCTTTCCGGATTGTCCTCGGTCAGCGTCGCGAGGCTCGGTGCCTTGAGGCAGAACACGCCGGCGTCCGCGCCGTCGTCGGCATAGATCACCCGGGTGAACACGATGGGCAGGCCGTAGCTGCGGCAGGCGTCGAGCAGGACCGCGGTGTTGGCGATCGCTTCTTGGATGTTGCCGCCGCCGAAGCGCGCCGGATCGGTGAAGCCGTTGACGAAATCGACGATCAGCAGCGCCGGCGCCCGGCCCCATCCGCTGCTGTTGCCGAAATTCTGGGTCTTGTAGATATCGACGTCGCTCATCGAAGCGGTCCTTCCCTTCATTTTGCGGCAAGTGCCTTCGCCCGCCGTCCATACATACAGCTTAGGCGGCCGTCCGTCAGCCTTGCCGCGCCAGGGCGGCGTCGCGGATTTGGCTGACCGAGCGGGTCGTCGTGCCGGCGTCCGGGCTGACCTGGAGGTCGATCAGCGAGGACCGTCCGGCCGCGATGCAGCGTTCGAAAGCCGGCGCGAAATCGTCGGTCGTGCGCACGGTCTCGCCGTGCAGGCCGTAGGCCTCGGCGAGCGCGCCGAAATCCGGGTTGCGCAGGGCCGTCGCGGAGACGCGGGTCGGATAGTCCCGTTCCTGGTGGATCCGGATGCTGCCGAGCATGCCGTTGTTGACGACGATGTTGACGACCTTCGCGCCGTACTGCATCGCCGTCGCCAGCTCCTGGCCGTGCATCAGGAAGCAGCCGTCGCCGGTCCAGTTCACGACGACCCGACCCGGTTCGGCCAGGGCGATTGCGACGGCCGCCGGCGTGCCGTAGCCCATCGAGCCGGAGGTCGCGCCGATCTGCGTCCGGTAGCCCTTGAAGACGAAATTCCTGTGCAGCCAGGTGTTGTAGTTGCCGGCGCCGTTGCAGACGATGGCGTCTTCCGGCAGCCGGTCGCTCAGCCAGGCGACGATCTCGCCGATCTGGACGTCGCCGGGCACTGCAAGCGGCTTGAGGAAGGCGAGGTAATCGTCGTGCGCGGCTTTGCGCCATGCGCTCCAGGGTGTCGACGCCGGCGGCTCCAGCGCCGCCGCCGCCGCTGCGAAATGCTTCATCCCGGCGTTGATGCCGAGGGCGGGCTGGTAGACGCGGCCCAGCTCCTCGGCGCCGGGATGGACGTGGATGAGCGTCTGTTCCGGCACCGGCGGGCGCACGATGGTGTAACCGCCGGTCGTCACCTCGCCGAGACGGGCGCCGGCGACCAGCAGCAGGTCCGCCGCCGCGATCCGTGCGTTGAGCGCCGGGTCGGCGCCGACCCCGGCATGGCCGGCATACTGGCCCAGCCGGTTGTCGAAATAGGCCTGGCAGCGGAACGAGACCGCAACCGGCAGGTCGAACGCCTTGGCAAAGGTCTCGAAGCCGGCCACGGCCTGCCGGTCCCAGCCGCCACCGCCGAGCAGGGCCATCGGCCGCTCGGCCTTGAGCAGCAGGCCGCGCAGCCGTTCCATGTCTTCCGGCGGCGGGGCTGGTTGCATTTCCCGGAAGGCGCGCGCGTCGCCGACCCCGGCGCGCTGCACCAGCATGTCCTCCGGCAGCGCGAGGACGACCGGTCCCGGCCGGCCGTTGACCGCCGTGTGGAAGGCGCGCGAGACCATCTCCGGGATGCGCTCCGGGTCCTCGATCTGGCCGACCCATTTCGCGAGCTGGCCGTACATGCGCCGGTAGTCGATTTCCTGGAAGGCTTCCCGGTCCGCCGTGGCGCGGGCGACCTGGCCGACGAACAGGACCATCGGCGTCGAATCCTGGAACGCGATATGCATGCCGGCGCTGGCGTTGGTCGCGCCCGGCCCGCGGGTGACGAAGCAGACGCCCGGCGTGCCGGTCAGCTTGCCGTGGGCTTCCGCCATGATCGCCGCGCCGCCCTCCTGGCGCGCCGTGACGACATGGATTTCCGGCGCGTCGACAAAGGCGTCGAGCGCGGCGAGATAGCTTTCGCCGGGCACGCAGAACACGCGCTCGACGCCGTGGATGCGCAGCTGGTCGACCAGGATTTGTCCGCCGGTCCTGAGATTGTCGGAAGGAGCGGTTGCTGCGCCGGTCATGATCTCTCCGCTGTCGGTTGGCGCCCTCCGTTAGCACCCTTCGCAGGCCCGGCGGAAGCGTCAGTCCGTCCCGCCCTGTCGCCCTCGGGGGCGGCGCCGGAAATCACTCCGGTTGCAAAATCCGCAACAGGGTCATGCCGTCCGGCGGCAGCGGGCGATCTTGCCGGGCCGCCGGAAGCCGGATAGGTCACGGCGGACGATTTCCCGATCCCGGAGCGAATTGCATGAACCTTCTCGGCATCGCCGGCAGCCTGCGCGCCGGCTCCTTCAACCGCAACCTGATCCGGGCGGCGGGCGCCGCGGCGCCGGACGGCGTGACCGTCGCCGCGTTCGGCCGGCTGGGCGAAATCCCGCCCTACAACGACGACGAAAAGCAGAAGGCGTTCCCGGAGGTCGTGACCGCGCTGGCAGAGGAAATCCGCGCCGCGGACGGGCTGCTGATCGCAACGCCGGAATACAATTACGGCGTCTCGGGCGTGCTGAAGAACGCCATCGACTGGATTTCCCGCGTGCCGGATCAGCCTTTCAAGGACAAGCCGATCGGCGTCATGGGTGCGGCGATGGGGGGTCTGGGCACCGCCCGGGCGCAATACGACCTGCGCCGGTCGTTCATTTTCCTGGAAGGCCTGGTGATGAACCGGCCGGAAATCTTCGTCGGCGCTGCGCACACGAAATTCGACGAAGCCGGCGCGCTGACCGACGAAGCGACCCGGGAAATCCTGACGGATTACATGAAGGCGCTGGCGGCCTGGATCCAGCGGGTGCGATAACCCCGGCAAGAAGGGCTGCCCCGGCATTTGCCGATGGTGAGTCAGTTTGACGTTATCGAGCACGCAGCGGCCTGAAAACGGCCCGCCGTCCAACGCCTGCCCGGTGCCGCCCCGGACGCTGCGCAGCAGCGATCCGGGGACCAGGGGCCTGCCCTGAGCCTGTCGAAGGGCCACAGGGCAAGACCGCGCCGGGCGACTCTGGACCCCGGAATTCCGCTTCGCTCCATCCGGGGTAACAAGGGAGGGATTCGAAGAGAATTCCGGGCTTTGTCCTGCGCGAAGAGTCAAACCGACTCACCACCCATTTTCCCGTGCATTTGCCCGCATGCGTATTCGCGGGTTATACCGGCCGCGATACAACGCTTGCCGGCGCCGGGACCGGGGCAGGGGATTTCCGATGACAATTGACATCGAATGGCTGGATTATGACGTGGTCGTGGTCGGCTCCGGCGGCTCTGGCGGGCAGGCGGCCCGGGCGGCGGCGGATGCGGGCGCGCGGGTGCTGTCGGTCTCGAAGGATCCGGTCGGCGCGTCCGACACGAAGATTTCGGAAGGCATCGCGACGGTGCGCGGATCGGGCGCGGCGGACGATTCGGAAGAAGTGCTCTCGGAAAACCTCAAAATGGCCGGCGGCGACCTGCCCGTGCGGGCGATCACCGACGCGTTCGCCAGCGACAGCACATCCGCCTACGACCGCTACCGCACCCAGGGCCTGCGCCCCCCGATCAAGGAAGACCGGTCCGGCCCGCAACCCCTCCCCCTGCCGTTCGGCGGACACACCCGGCGGCGGTCGGTCGGCCACAAGAACAGCGGCATCGCCTTCGGCCACGCCAACTGGAACGCGATCGTCCAGGGCAACCGCGTCGACTATATCGAAGACGCCTGGTTCCTGGACCTTGTCACCGAGGACGTGTCCAACGGGTCGGGCCGCAAGAGGAAGATCGCCGGCGGCCTGATCTACCACGCGGCCCGCGGCGTTCTCCTTGCGGTGCGTTCGCCCTCGGTGGTGATCGCCGCCGGCGGCGTCTCCAGCCTGTATTTCCCGAACACCGACACCATGCGCGGCAATACCGGCGACGGTTACGCCGTCGCGCTGCGCGCCGGCGCCGACCTGGTCGATATGGAGCAGATCCAGTTCCTGCCCTTCTGCCTCGCCTCTCCGCCGGCCTACGAGGGCCTGTGCGCCGGCGAGCCGGTGATGGCCAGCTATCTGGGCGTTCTGCGCGACAAGAACGGCAAGATCATCCTCGACAGCGTTTTCATCCGGACCCGTGCCGAGTGCGCGTCGGCGATCCTGCGCGCGGTCGAGGACGGCCGCGGCAGCCCGAATGGCGGCGCCTATCTGGACATGACCGCCAACAAGGAACTGCCGCTGTCCGGCCCCTATTTTCAGCGGTTCGGGGAAACCTGCCTGCCGAGTTCCTACAACAACGCCCGCCAGGCGCTGGGCAAGAAGGCGGCGAAGTTCGAGGAACCGTGGGAAGTGCGCCCGGGCGCCCACTATCACATGGGCGGCATCCGGGCCGACGCGTACGGCGCCTCGGCCGGCGGCGCGGGCGACGGCGACGCGGAACACGGCATCGCCGGCCTGTTTACCGCCGGGGGCGCCATGGGCGGCGTCTTCGGCGCGAACCGCCTCGGCTCGACATCCCTGACGGAAGGCGCCGTCTTCGGCGGGCGTTCCGGCGCGGCGGCAGCAGGCCATGCACGTCAGGCAAAGAGCCGGACCGGGGGCCGGACCGGGGATGAGGCCTTCCAGCCTCTGATCGACCGGGTCAACCGGCGCTTCGGCCAGAAAGGCACCGTAGCGGCGGCAACCCTCAAGCTGGAGCTGCAGAAGGAGGCCTGGAAGTATATCGGGCCCGTGCGGACGGCGGAAAAGCTGGACCGGATGGACAAGGTGATCGCCGAATCGACGGCCAGGCTCGACGAGGTGGCGATCCCGGACTACGGCATGTGGAACCAGGCGTTCATCGAGTTCGAGGAACTGCGCAACCTGCTGGATTGCGCCAGGGCCGTCGCCGCGGCGGCGCGGGAGCGCGACGGCAGCCTGGGCGGCCATGTGCGCTTCGACAGGAAGACCGTTTCCGCCTTTTCGAAGCCCTACTCCACGGTGGTCCGCCTCAACGACGACGGCTGGCAGATCGCCCGGCTCGAACGGGAGCGCACGCCGGTGAAACGCCTGATCTCCTACAAACTCCAGGAGACCAAGCGGAAGATTCAGTTGAGATGGCTGCGCATGCTGCCCAGGGGCGTGAAGGACAGGAAGCTGCTGGCGCGCTATCAGGCGATCATGGGCAAGGGCGCGGTCGAAGAGGTCATGGCGCCCGAGATGGCGATCGGCGGCACGGAAGCCGCCATCGGCGAAAGCACGCGGGCGTAGGGGCGGGCCATGAAAGTGGAAATCGTCACCGTCCGCGACGGCGCGGAGGCCGTCGTCGAGTTCGACTATGCCCGCCGGTCCGAGGACGAGAAGCCGATGGTGCTCGACGTCCTCCTCCAGGCCCAGGCGACGACCATGCCGGACCTCGCCTTCCGCTACGGCTGCCGCGCGCGCAACTGCGGCGTCTGCACCATCGACATCAACGGCCGGCCGCGCATTGCCTGCCGCGCCCGGGCGCGCGACGGCGACCGGATCAGCCCGGTGGCGACCCTCCCGGCGGTCGCCGACCTGGTGGTGCGCCGCGACGGCATCGCCCGGCAGATGCGCGGGCGCCTGCAGACCGCCCAGGGCAACGACCTGAACGTCGAGGCGCCGGCGGACTATCACGAACTCACCTCGTGCATCGAATGCTATGCCTGTCTCAACAACTGCCCGATGCATATGCGCAACTTCGGCGGCGGCCTGCCCGGCGACATGGACCCGGCCGACCTGCCGGACCCGGCGGAGGGCTATCGCTGGGGCAATCCCTTCTCGCTGCTGAAGCTGCAGATGATCCGCATCGATCCCTTGACGACCGCGGCCGGCCGCGAGGCGGCGCTGGACAACGCCATCGACCTCGGCCTCGACGAATGCGTCGGCTGCCCCGGCTGCAAATGCGGCGTCGGCATCGATCTGAAGGGCCTGGTGGTCAGGGCGCTGGTCGACGACGCCGGCGACCGGCTGCCGTCCGCCGCCGAATAAGCGCGCCGGAGCGCCTCCTGGGCAATCCTCCCCGACAGCCGCCGCGATGACCGCCCAGGACAACCCGGTCCGCGGCATCGCGATCATGTGCCTGTCGATGTTCTTCTTCGTCGCGGTCGATACGCTCGCCCGGGAACTGACCCAGCGCCTGGCGGTCAGCCAGATCCTGTGGGTGCGCTTCGTGATCTTCGCCGCGATCGTCGTCGCGATCGCCGGGCCGCGCACGGTCCCCGCCAAGCTGAAGAGCCGGAAGCCCTGGCTGCAGTTCGTCCGCAGCATGGTGCTCGTGGCGGAAATCGCGGTCTTCGTGCTGAGCTTCCGCTACCTGCCCGTCGCCGACGTTCATGCCGTCGCCGCCGCCGTGCCGCTGATCGTCACGGCGCTGGCGGTCCCGGTGCTGGGCGAGCGGGTCGGCTGGCGGCGCTGGATCGCTGTCGGGGTCGGGTTCTTCGCGGTGCTGGCGATCATCCGCCCCGGTTTCCTCGACCTGGACTGGTATCACCTGCTGCCCGTCGCCGGGGCGTTGATCTGGGCGGTCTACCAGGTGCTGATCCGCCTGACCGCGCACTATGACGGGCAGGATACGACGCTCCTGTGGACGGTGCTCGCCGGCCTTGCGTTCACGACCCTCATCGGCTGGATCGACTGGGTCTGGCCGAGCCCGGAGACCTGGCTGCTGCTGATTGCGGCCGGCATCCTGGGCACCGTGGCCCACTACACGCTGATCCTGGCGCTGAACGCGGCGCCGGCCTCGCTGTTGCAGCCCTTCGTTTACACAACCTTCCCCTGGGCCGTTTTGCTGGGCCTGATCTTCTTCGGCGAATTCCCCGATGCGGTCACGATTGCGGGCGCCGCCGTGCTGATCGTCGTCGGCCTCTACGTCATGCGCCGGGAGGCGAAGGCCGGGGGCGGGTAACCGGAAATTTTGCGGGAAACGGGAATTTCCGCCGCTTCGGGAATCCGCCGAAAATGGGCTAAACTGCTGCTCAAATCCCCCTCCCCAAGGGGAGGGGGACTCGGCAGAGTGCTACGCCGCGTCGGCCGAAATCCGCTGATAGGCGGGCAGGGTCAGGAATTCCTGGAACTCGTCGGACGCCGTCATGTCCCAGAACAGGGCGCGCGCCTCGTCGAGGGCGGCGAGCGCTTCGGCGTCCTCGCCCCTTGCCCCGGCAATCCGCTCCGCCTCTTCGGCGATCAGGCGGGCAAGCAGATCGTCGTCAATCGGGGGCCCATCCGTAATCGACGCGCCGTGCTTGCGCCACTGCCAGAGCTGGGACCGGCAGATCTCCGCCGTCGCGGCGTCTTCCATCAGGTTGTTGATCGGTACGCAGCCGTTACCGCGCAGCCAGGCCTCCGTGTACTGGATGCCGACCGAAATGTTGTTGCGCACGCCCTGTTCCGTGATCGTGCCGTCCGGCACGGCGAGCAGGTCGGCGGCCCGTGTATGCACGTCCTGCCGCTGGCGGGCGAGCTGGTTGCTCTCGGGCATCAGCCGGTCGAACACCTCCAGCGCGACCGGCACCAGGCCGGGATGGGCGACCCAGGTGCCGTCATGGCCGTCGCCGGCCTCGCGCTCCTTGTCGGCCCGCACCATGCCGATGGCGGCCTCGCTGGCCTCGGGATCGTTCCGGATCGGGATCTGCGCCGCCATGCCGCCCATGGCGAAGGCGCCGCGCCGGTGGCAGGTGCGGATCAGCTCCAGCGAGTAGCTGCGCAGGAAGCCGACCGTCATCGTCACCTGGGCGCGGTCCGGCAGGGTGAAATCCGCCCGGTTCCGAAAGCGCTTGATGTAGCTGAAGATATAGTCCCAGCGGCCGCAGTTCAGGCCGGCGATGTGGTCCTTCAGTTCGTAGAGGATCTCGTCCATCTCGAAGACGGCCATGATCGTCTCGATCAGCACGGTCGCCTTGATCGTGCCGGCCGGCAGGCCGAGCCTCTCCTGCGCATGGACGAACACGTCGTTCCACAGCCGCGCCTCGAGATGGTTTTCCAGCTTGGGCAGGTAGAAATACGGGCCGAGGCCGCGGGCGATCTGCGCTTTCGCATTGTGGAAAAACACCAGGCCGAAATCGGCGAGGCTGCCGGAAATCGGCTCGCCGTCCACGCGGATATAGTTGTCCGGCAGGTGCCAGCCGCGCGGCCGGATAATCAGAACGGCGGTCTTCTCGCCCAGTTCGTAATGCTTGCCGCTGACCGGATCGTCATACTCGATCGTTCCGCGCACGGCGTCGCGCACGTTGATGTGGCCCTGGATGTTGTTGTCCCAGGTCGGCGCGTTGGAATCCTCGAAATCCGCCATGAAGACCCGCGCGCCGGAATTCAGCGCGTTGATGACCATCTTGCGGTCGACCGGGCCGGTGATCTCGACCCGCCGGTCAAGCAGCGGCTCCGGGATCGGCGCGACCGTCCAGTCGCCGTCGCGCACATGCTTCGTCTCCGGCAGGAAGTCCGGCAGCCAGCCGTCGTCCAGCTTGCCCTGCACCTCCTCCCGGCGCGCCAGAAGCTCCGCCCGGCGCGGGCCGAAGGTGCGCTGAAGGTCTGCGATAAACTCCAGGGCTTCCGGAGTCAGGATCTCGTCATAGCCGGGCTTGAGTTCGCCGTGCAGGGTTACGCCCGCCGCTGTCGTCCCCGCTACAGTCGTCATGGTCGGGGCCTCCCGAATTTCGTGGGTTTGCCGGATCTGCGGCGGTTCAACGGCATATGGCCGGCCCGGTCAAGGGCGGCTTCGGCGCACTTCGCCGCCGCGGCCCGCAGCCGACCCGCAGCCGAAACGCCGCCGCCGTAACAAATCTGACGCAAAACTGTAGTAAATCGGCAGCGCGCCGCCGGTAGCATCCGGATTGTCCGCAGCGCGGCTTTCAATCTGGAGAAACATCCGTGAAAAAGACAATCACGCTCGCCACCGTCGGAGCGCTCGCCCTGGCCGGCGCGGCAGGACAGGCCGCGGCGCGCGACCAGGTCCGCATCGTCGGGTCGTCGACGGTCTACCCGTTCGCGACCGTCGTCGCCGAACGCTTCGGCAAGAGCAGCAAGTTCAAGACGCCGGTCGTCGAAGCCACCGGCTCGGGCGGCGGCCTCAAGCTGTTCTGCGCCGGTCTGGGCGTGAAGACCCCGGACATCACCAACGCCTCGCGGCGCATCAAGAAGAGCGAGTACGAGCGCTGCACGAAGAACGGCATCAAGGTCGCCGAATTCAAGATCGGCTATGACGGCATCGTCGTGGCGAATTCGAAAAAGAAAAAGCGTATCGAGCTGAGCCGCCGCGACATCTTCCTGGCGCTTGCCAAGCTGGTCCCCGAAGGTCACAAGGACGGCGCCAGGCTGGTGCCGAACCCGAACAGGACCTGGAAGGACGTCAACCCGGCCCTGCCGAACGTCGCCATCAGGGTTCTCGGCCCGCCGCCGACCTCCGGCACCCGCGACGCCTTCAACGAACTCGCCATGGAGGGCGGCTGCAAGACCTTCGAGAGCCTGAAGGCGATGAAGAAGGTGGACAAAAGGCGGTACAAGGGCGTCTGCCGCGGCATCCGCGAGGACGGCGCCTGGGTCGAAGCCGGCGAGAACGACAACCTGATCGTCCAGAAACTGGAGGCCGATCCGAACGCGCTGGGCGTCTTCGGCTTCTCCTTCCTCGACCAGAACGGCGACAAGGTCCAGGGTTCGATCGTCGACGGCGTCCCGCCGACCTTCGAGAACATTTCGGCGCAGAAATACCCGGTCAGCCGCTCGCTGTTCTTCTATGTCAAGAAGAACCATGTCGGCCAGATTCCGGGTATCCAGGAGTATGTCCGCGCCTTCATGAACCGGAAGGCGATCGGCAAGCGCGGCTACCTGATCGGCAAGGGCCTGATCCCGCTGCCGCGGGCTGAAATGAGAGACTTTATCTCGGCCGGAAAATCCCTGCCCGACCTGACGATGTAGAAGGCCCGGTTCATTATTTTTTGACGATGTGACGATCGAAACGGCACGCGCGGCCGACGGGGAAACGGACCCGGCAGGTTCGCAGCGGTTGCCGTATTCGTACGGCGGAGAAGGATGAACTACGGCGCGATCCTGGCGGCCTTGCTGGTGCTGACGGTGCTCGGCTTCTATCTGGGCCGAGGCCGCGCCCGGGCCGCCGCCGGGCGCGGACAGTCCCGGCTGCATTCGCTGCCCGGATATTACGGCGCCCATGTCGCCATCTGGATGGCTCTCCCCGCCTTCACACTGTTCGTGTTCTGGATTTCGTTCCAGGGCGCGATTGTCGAGGGTATCGTCTGGAACGGCCTGCCCGACAGGGTGACCGTGCTGGGCGAGACGAAGCCCAGGGATGCGCTGCCGGCCGAACAGAAGCAGCTCCTGATCAACAATATCCGCAACTACGCCACCGGCGACGTGGTGAGCGGGGACGTTACCGCCCTGATGAAACAGGGTGCGGCGCAATATCTGCGGCTGGAAGCCTTGTCCTCGTGGATCCTTGCGGCCGCCATGGCGATCCTGGCGGCGGTCGGGCTGCTGCTGACCTACCGGAGCATCGCCCCGACGATGCGCGCCCGCGTCCGGGTGGAACGGGTTGCGCTGCTGCTGCTGATGGTCGCGTCCACCATCGCGATCCTGACGACCGTCGGCATCGTTCTCTCCCTGCTGTTCGAGGCGCTGGCCTTCTTTACCAAGGTCTCGCCGGTCGATTTCCTGTTCGGGCTGGAATGGAGCCCGCAGACCGCGATCCGCGAGGACCAGGTCGGCGCGTCCGGCGCCTTCGGCGCGATCCCGGTCTTTGCCGGCACGATGCTGATCACGGTCATCGCGATGGTCGTCGCCGTGCCGGTCGGCCTGTTTGCGGCGATCTATCTGTCGGAATACGCCTCGCGCCGAGTCCGGGCGGCGGTGAAGCCGGTCCTGGAGGTGCTGGCCGGCATTCCGACCGTGGTCTACGGCTTCTTCGCTGCGCTCACCGTCGCGCCGATGATCCGCGATGCCGGCGCGGCGGTCGGCCTGTCGGTCGCCTCGGAGAGCGCGCTCGCCGCCGGCCTGATCATGGGCATCATGATCATCCCGTTCGTCAGTTCGCTGTCGGACGACATCATCAACGCGGTGCCCCAGGCCCTGCGCGACGGCTCCTACGGGCTGGGCGCGACCCGCTCGGAGACGATCCGCCAGGTCGTCCTGCCCGCCGCGCTGCCGGGAATCGTCGGCGCCGTGCTGCTCGCCGTCTCGCGCGCCATCGGCGAGACGATGATCGTGGTGATGGCGGCCGGCCTTTCGGCCAAACTGACGGTCAATCCGTTCGATGCGGTGACCACCGTGACCGTGCAGATCGTCACGAACCTGACCGGCGACCCGGAATTCGACAGCCCCAAGACCCTGTCGGCCTTCGCCCTCGGCCTGGCGCTGTTCCTGGTCACCCTGTGCCTCAACGTGATCGCCCTCAAGGTGGTCCAGAAATACCGCGAAAAATATGACTGATCCTGCCGACAGCGTGCTGATCGAGGGCCAGAAGGAGAAGGTCCGGCAGGGCCTGAGCCGGCGTCTGCGCGCCGAGCGGCGCTTCCGGGCCTATGGCGTCGTCGCAATCGTGCTCGCCATCCTGATGCTGCTGTTCCTGGCCGGCACCATCGCGGCGAACGGCTATTCGGCCTTTTACCAGACCTGGATCAAGGTCGATGTCTTCCTCGACGAAGAACTGATTGCGCCCGATGGCAAAACCGATCCGCAGACGCTGCGCGAAGAGGGCGACTTCCGCGGCGCGCTGATCGAATCGCTGGTCGCCAGCTACCGGGTGCGCGGGCGGGAGAAGGAAAACCGGCTCATCGCCATGTTCAGCACCGACGCCGAGCGGACCCTGCAGCGCCATGCGATCGCGAACCCGCGGCTGGTCGGCAAGAACATCTCGATCTGGGTCAAGGCGTCTTCCGACATCGACCAGTTGACCAAGGGTGCGATCCGCCGCGACCTGCCCGAATCGGGGCGGAAGGTGAAGGACGTGCAGCTCGTCTGGTACGACCGGATGGCTGCAGAGAACCGCATCGAGACGCGCTTCAATACCGGCTTCTTTTCGACCGGCGATTCGCGGGAACCGGAGCAGGCCGGAATCTGGGGCGCGATCGTCGGCTCCTTCCTGACCATGCTCGTGACCCTGATCCTGGCCTTCCCGGTCGGACTCGCCGCCGCGGTCTACCTGGAGGAGTTCGCGCCGAAGAACCGGCTGACCGACCTGATCGAGGTCAACATCAACAATCTGGCGGCGGTGCCGTCGATCGTGTTCGGCCTGCTCGGCCTGGCGGTGTTCCTGAACTTTTTCGAGCTGCCGCGCTCGGCGCCGCTGGTCGGCGGCATGGTGCTGGCGCTGATGACGCTGCCGACCATCATCATCGCGGCCCGCGCCTCGCTCCTGGCGGTGCCGCCTTCGGTGCGCGAAGCCGCGCTCGGCCTCGGCGCGTCGCGGGTCCAGGTGGTTTCGCATCATGTCCTGCCGCTGGCGATGCCGGGCATCCTGACCGGGACGATCATCGGCATGGCGCGGGCGCTGGGCGAAACCGCGCCGCTGCTGATGATCGGCATGGTCGCCTTCATCGTCGACATTCCCGGCGGGCCGACCGACGCGTCGACGGTGATGCCTGTGCAGATCTACCTGTGGGCCGACAGCCCCGAACGCGGCTTCGTCGAGAAGACCTCCGGCGCGGTCATCGTGCTGCTGGCCTTCCTGGTCGTTATGAACGCGTCGGCCGTGTATCTTCGCAAGAAATTCGAGCGCCGCTGGTGAGGAGCCGTCATGAACGAGAAATCGGTTGAGCATGTCGTGACCGCACCGCCGCCCGAGGCCGCGGAGGCGGACCCCGCCGGCGCCGACCGCAATCCGGTCAAGATGCGGACCCGCGGCGTCAACGTCCATTACGCCGAGAAGCACGCCCTGCGCGACGTGTCGCTCGATATCGGCGAGCGGGAGGTCACCGCGCTGATCGGGCCGTCGGGCTGCGGCAAGTCGACCTTCCTGCGCTGCCTGAACCGGATGAACGACACCATCGACATCTGCCGGGTCACCGGCCGGCTGGAGCTGGACGGCCAGGATATCTATGCCGACAGCGTGGATGTGGTGCAGCTGCGCGCCAGCATCGGCATGGTGTTCCAGAAACCGAACCCGTTTCCCAAGTCGATCTTCGACAACGTCGCCTACGGCCCGCGGGTCCACGGCCTGGTCGCGGACCGGGCCGATCTCGAACAACTGGTCGAGCAGAGCCTGCGCAAGGCCGGCCTGTTCGACGAGGTGAAGGACCGGTTCGGCGACCCGGGCACCAGCCTGTCCGGCGGCCAGCAACAGCGCCTGTGCATCGCCCGGGCGATCGCCGTGGGCCCCGAAGTGATCCTGATGGACGAGCCCTGTTCCTCCCTCGACCCGATCGCGACGGCGCGGATCGAAGAGCTGATCGACGAACTGCGCCAGAACTACACCATCGTCATCGTCACCCATTCGATGCAGCAGGCGGCGCGGGTCTCGCAGAAGACCGCCTTCTTCCATCTGGGCGATCTGATCGAACAGGGCGAGACCCCGCAGATTTTCACCAATCCCCGGGACGAGAAGACCCAGGGATACATCACGGGCCGGTTCGGCTAGACCGGCGCGCCCGAGCCCGGACGACCGGCAGACGGCGAGGCGGCCCGAGGGAAGACCGGAAATGGCATCGGAACATATCGTCAGCGCGTTCGACCAGGAATTGAACGAACTGAAGAACAAGGTGTCCGAGATGGGCGGCCTTGCCGAGGCGCAACTCGCCAATGCGCTCGAGGCGATGCAGCGCCGGGATACCGACCTGGCGGCGCGCACGGTCGAGAGCGACCGGCGGGTCGACGAGATGGAGCGCGAGATCGACGCCTTCGTCGTCCAGCTTCTGGCGCTGCGCCAGCCCATGGCGACCGACCTGCGCGAAATCATCGTCGCGCTCAAGATCGCCAGCGACCTCGAGCGGATCGCCGACTATGCGACCAACGTCGCGAAACGGACGATCACCCTGGCGCAGCATCCGCAGGTCCGCCCCGCCCACGCGATCCCGCGCATGGTCCGGCTCGCCCTGTCGATGATCAACGAGGTTCTCGATTCCTATTCGGACCGGGATACGCGGAAGGCGATCGCGGTCTGGCGCCGCGACGAGGAACTGGACGAAATGTATGTCAGCCTGTTCCGCGAACTGCTGACCTACATGATGGAGGACGCGCGCAGGATTTCCTCCTGCACCCATCTCCTGTTCATCGCCAAGAATATTGAACGGGTCGGCGACCACGCGACGAACATCGCCGAATCCATCTATTATCTGGTCGAGGGCCGCCCGCTGCTGCAATCGCGCCCGAAGGGCGGCGACGAGGAATACGACCAGGTCGAAGCGCCGACGGGCGAATAGCGCGGCGGCGCCCCGGGGAAGGCCGATGAAGCCCTACATCCTTGTCGTCGAAGACGAGGCGCCGCTGGTCACGCTGCTCCGCTACAATCTGGAAGAGGCGGGCTTCGAGGTCGATGACGCGCGGGATGGCGAGGATGCCCTGATCTCGGTCCGCGAACGCCGCCCGGACCTGATCGTCCTGGACTGGATGCTGCCGGCGGTCTCCGGTATCGAGGTGTGCCGCCAGCTGCGCCGGCGCCGTGAGACCCGCGACGTTCCGGTGATCATGCTGACCGCCAAATCGGAGGAAGCCGACCGCATCCGGGGCCTGGACAGCGGCGCCGACGACTATCTCACCAAGCCCTTCTCGCCCAAGGAGCTCGTCGCGCGGATTCGCGCCGTCATGCGCCGGACCCGGCCGGCCGTCTCGGCCGAGAACCTGAAATTCGCCGATATCGAGATGGACCTGGCCGCCCACAAGGTGACGCGCGCCGGCAAGGCGACCCATCTGGGCCCGACCGAATTCCGCCTGCTGCGCCATTTCATGGAACATCCGGGCCGGGTCTTCTCGCGCGAGCAGCTGCTCGATTCGGTCTGGGGCCACGATGTCTATGTCGAGCCGCGGACCGTGGACGTGCACATCAGGCGGTTGCGCAAGGCGCTCGATGTCGGCCCGGCGCCCGACGTCATCCGCACGGTCCGCTCCGCAGGCTACGCGATGGAGCTGCAGTAGCGGCGGCGCGCTCTATGCCGGCCCCGCGGCCGGCGCGCCCTCGGCCTTCTGCCCGTCTTCGCGCTTGCGGCGGATGATGCCGCGCCGCTCCAGGCGTGCCAGCACCAGGATCAGGATGACCGCCGGCGCGCCCAGTGCCGAGGCGTAGGCGAAGAACAGCACATAGCCCGCGGCATCGACGACGACGCCCGAAAAGCCGGCGACCAGCTTGCCCGGCAGCAGCATGATCGAGGTCAGCAGGGCATATTGCGTCGCCGTGTACTGGACGTTGGTGAGCGACGACAGATAGGCGATGAAGGCCGATCCGGCCATGCCGGCGGCGATGCTGTCGGCGCTGACGATCGCCGTGAGCAGCCAGAAGCTGTCGGTCTGGATCAGCGCCATGAAGCCGAACAGCAGATTGGTCGCGATCACGGCGAGCGCCGCGGTCATCAGCGCCGGCAGAACGCCGATCCGGGCCACGACGAAGCCGCCGAACAGGGCGCCGCCGATCGCCGCGAACAGGCCGAACAGCTTGGTGGCGTTGGCGATGTCGGTCTTGGAAAAGCCGAGGTCGATATAGAAGGGCCCCGCCATGACGCCGAGCGTGATGTCGGACAGGCGGTAGACCGCGATCAGCAGCAGGATCAGCAGGGTCCAGCTGCCGTTGCGGGTGAAGAATTCCGTGAACGGCCCGATCACGGCGGTGCTGAACCAGGTCGCGATCCGGGTAAGGGCGGTCTGCCGGCCGCCGCGCAGGCCTGCGGCCGCCTGGAGTCTGGCCAGCAACTCGTCGGTCGCCCCGATGCGGGCCGCCACGGGCTCCGGCCGGATCAGGATGGTGACGACGCCGATGAGCATGAAGGCGGCCATGGCGGCGTAGGCCGTGCCCCAGTCGATGAATTCCGCCAGATAGAGCGCGAGCGCGCCGCCGACGATCTTGACCGCCAGCATGTAGCCGGCCTGGTAGGCGCCGGCGGTCGCGCCCTGCATATGGTCGGGCGCGCTCTCGATGCGGAAGGCGTCGAGCGCGATATCCTGGGTCGCGCTGCTGAACGCCACGATGAAGGCGAACAGCGCCATCTGCCACAGGTCGCTCTTCGGGTCGGTGAGCGCCATGCCGATCAGGCCGGCGATCACGCCGGCTATGGCCAGCAGGACCCAGCTCCGGCGCCGGCCGAGCCGGGAGAGCGGCCCGGGAAGCTGCAACCGGTCGACCAGCGGCGACCACAGGAACTTGAAGCCGTAGGTCAGCGCGACCCAGCTGAAGAAGCCGATGGCGGTGCGGCTGACCCCGACATCGCGCAGCCAGACCGAGAGCGTGGTAAACACCAGGATGAGCGGCAGCCCGGCGGAGATGCCCATGAAGAACATGGTGATGACCCGCGGGTCGCGATAGGCGGCCAGCGCCTGCCGCCATGTCGGCGCGGTTTTTTCCGCGGCGTTTGTCATGTCCCGTTCCTTGACGGCCCGTTCGTCCCGGCGCGCCGCCCTGCTTCCGGCAGCGGCCGGCAAGCGTCAACCCAACTTTTGCGTTACCAGTTCCCTGAGCGCCACAGCCGGCCGGGCGCCGATATGGCTGATGATTTCGGCGGCGCACAGGCCGCCGGTCCTGGCGCACTCGGCAAGACTTGCGCCGCGGCTGAGGCCGTGCAGGAAGCCGGCGGCGTACAGGTCGCCCGCGCCGGTGGTGTCGACCACGGCGGCGACCGGCTCGGCGGCAACCTCGAAGGCGTCGGCGCCGGAGACGACGACCGAGCCTTTCTCGCTCCGGGTCAGCGCCGCGATGGCGCATTTTCCGCGCACCGCGTCCAGCGCGCCGGCGAAATCGCGCGTTTCGTAAAGCGAGACGATCTCTTCCTCGTTGGCGAACAGGATATCGATATGGCCGTCGACAAGGGCGCGGATTTCCGCCCGGTGCCGCTCGACGCAGAAGGCGTCGGAAAGCGACAGCGCGACCTTGCGCCCGGCGGCGTGGGCCGCCTCGGCGGCCTTGTAGAAGGCCGCCCGGGCGGGCGGCGGATCGAACAGATAGCCTTCCAGATAGACGATCCCGGAGTTGCGGACGACGGCGTCGTCGACGTCCTCCGGTTCGAACTGCGCCGACGCGCCGAGGCAGGTCTGCATGGTGCGCTCGGCGTCCGGCGTCACAAGGATCAGGCAGCGTCCGGTCGCGTCGCCGCTGCGCGCCGGCGGGGTTTCGTAGCCGACGCCGATGGCCCGGATGTCGTGGGTGAAAACCGCGCCGAGCTGGTCGTCGCGCACCCGGCCGAAAAAGGCCGGCCGGCCGCCGAGCGAGGCGATCCCCGCCATGGTGTTGGCCGCCGAGCCGCCGGACATTTCCGTGGCCGGCCCCATGGCGGCATAAAGCGCTTCGGACGCTTCCGTGTCTGCCAGCGTCATGCCGCCCTTGCGCAGCCCGTGCCGCGCGATGAAGGCGTCGTCGGCCGGGGCGATCACGTCGACGATGGCGTTGCCGAGGCCGACAACGTCGAAAGCGGCGTCGCTCATGGGGCGCTCATGGGGGATTGTGTCCGTTCCGGTGGAAATGTGCGGGCCCGTTCCCAAATGTAGCCCCAACTAAAGGCAGTATGCGGCGGCGGCAAGAGCGCCGGTCCCTGCGGCCGGCAGGCTGCGCGGCATTTCACGCGGGGCCGCATTTCACGCAGGGAAGATTGCGGGAAGGGAAATATCCATGGCGTCCAACGAAGCCGTCCAGACCGCCGGGTCGCTCGCCCGGGCCTTCGGCGCCCTGCTCAACCCGCGCATAAGCTGGGTCGTGCTGGTCAGTCTCCTGCTGACCGTGGCGTCGCTCGCCGTCCTGTGGGTTGTCGTGGCCTGGCTTCTGACCGGCTTCGAGATTTTCCGCTGGGGCTGGGCCAACTGGATCGTCGACACCTTTACCGGGCTGGCGATCTTCTTCGCTGTGCTGCTGGTGGCGCCGGCGGTCCTGCTGATGATCACCGGCTTCTTCCTGTCTTGGGTCGTCGCGGCGGTCGAGCGCCGGCACTATCCGCACCTGCCGCCCGCACGGGACATCCCCCTGCGCGAGGATATCGTCGGCGTGCTCCGCTTCACCGGGCTGCTGCTCCTGCTCAACCTGCTCGTGCTGCCGCTCTACCTGCTGCTGCCCGGCCTGAACTTCCTGATTTCCTGGACCCTGAACGGCTATCTGGCCGGCCGGGAATATTACGACGTGGTGGCCATGCGCCGGCTGGAGAAGGCCGACCGCACGGCGCTGCGCCGCGCCAACGGCGGCCGGGTCTTCCGGGCCGGCTTCGTCATCGCCATGCTGATGACCGTGCCGGTGCTCAACCTGGTCATGCCCGTCGTCGCCGCCGCCTACATGACCCACACATTCCACGCCATCCGGGAACGGACGCCCTAGATCGTCTACCCCCGGGGCAACTCCTGCTCCACCAGCGCGGCCCAGTAACTCGCGCCGACCGGCAGGATTTCGTCGCTGAAGTCGTAACGCGGATTGTGCACCATGCAGCCGCCTTCCTCGCCGACGCCGTTGCCGATCCAGACATAGCTGCCCGGCCTGGCCTGGAGCATGAAGGCGAAATCCTCGGAGCCCATGACCGGCGGATCGTCGACCGCGACATTGGCCTCGCCGACCACCTTCGCGGCGGCGCGCGCGGCCCTCTGCGTCTCTTCGGCGGTGTTGACCAGCACCGGATAGTTGCGCCGGTAGTCCAGGTCGGCGGCGATGCCGTGAGAGGCGGCGATGCCCGCGACCGTCTCCCTCATGCGCCGCTCGATCATGTCCCGCCCTTCCGGCGAGAGCGCCCGGCAGGTGCCGGACAGCACGGCCTCGTCGGGGATCACATTGTCCGCCGTGCCGGCGTGAAACTGGGTGACGCTGACCACGACGCTGTCGAGCGGATCGTTGGTGCGGCTGGCGATGGTCTGGAGGGCGCCGACCATCTGCGCGCCGACGACTACCGGATCGACGGCATGGTGCGGCATTGCGGCATGGCCGCCCCGGCCGTGGATGCGGATCTGGAACATGTCCGCCGAGGCCATCATCGCGCCGGTGCGCACGCCGATCCGGCCACGCGCCATGCCGGGCCAGTTGTGCATGCCGTAGACCGCCGTGCAGGGGAATTGCTCGAACAGCCCCTCGTCCACCATGACCTTGCCGCCGGCGCCGCCTTCCTCGGCCGGCTGGAAGATGAAATGCACGGTGCCGTCGAAATTCCGGGTCTCGGCCAGGTAGCGCGCCGCGCCGAGCAGCATGGTGATGTGGCCGTCATGGCCGCAGGCGTGCATCTTGCCGTCGCGCTTCGAGCGATAGTCGAAGTCGTTCTTTTCGAGCAGGTTGAGGGCGTCGAGATCGGCCCGCAACCCGATGGTCCGGTCCGAGGCGCCGGCCTTCAGCCGGCCGACCACGCCGGTCCTCGCCAGCCCGCGATGCACCTCGATGCCGAAGCTCTCCAGCCTGTCGGCGACGATATCGGCCGTCCGGTTCTCCTCGAAGGCGGTTTCCGGATGGGCATGGATGTCCCGGCGCCAGGCGGTCATGTCGTCGTGGAAATCGGCGATGCGGTTGATGACGGGCATGGGGCGTCGCTCCTCGGTCGTGCGGGGCGCTCTGTTTAGCGCGGTTTGCAGGCCGGCGAAAATCGCAAACGCTGCTCGGTCGATATGACGATTGAGGGGACGACATAATTTCCCCACACACCGCAGGCACGACCCGCTAAAATCCCGCCATACGACCGGAACCATCGGGGCTGTCATGCGCCATTATCTCGATATCGATCTTGCGACCCGCACCGTCACATCCCGCGAGCTGAAAGGGCGGGAGTTCGCCGAGGCCGGGCGCTATTTCATCGCCAAGACCCTGCTGAAGGACGGCGTCGCCACGGTCGATCCGATGTCGCCGGACAACCCGCTGATCTTCTCCGCCGGGCCGTTCGCCGGCACCAACTTCTCGAACGCCAACCGGCTCTCGATCGGCTGCAAGAGCCCGCTGACCGGCGGGATCAAGGAATCCAACGCCGGCGGCACTTTCGCGCTCGCCATGGGCCATCTGCAGATCGCCGGCTTCACGCTCCACGGCGCGGCGGACGACTGGGTCGTCATCCATATCGACAAGGAAGGTGCCTTCAGCTGGGACACCGCCGAACCCTACATGGGCAAGGGCAATATCGAGGCAGCCGCCCTGCTGCACGAGAAATACGGCCGGAAGACCAGCGTCGCACTCTGCAGCCCGGTCGGCGAATATTGCGGCCTGCTCGCCGGCATCGCGGTGAGCGACGCCGAGAACCGCCCGGTGCGCATCGCGGCGCGCGGCGGCGTCGGCGCCGTCATGGGCCTCAAGAAGGTCAAGGCGATCGTCGTCGACAAGACCAAGATGCCGCCGCTGCACGACCGCCCGAAGGTGATGGGCGCGATCAAGCAATACGGCGCGATGCTGCGCGAGCAGCCGGCGGTCCAGAACATGTCGACCTACGGCACCGCCATGATGGCCGACTACACCAACGCCACCGGCGCCCTGCCGGTGCGCAATTTCAGTGCCGGCCAGATCGTCGATCCGAAGGAGGAGACATTCGAAGCGGGCGGCGACTTTATCTACAACCAGAATGTCGAGCGCGGCGGCGATCCCTCCCACGCCTGCATGCCCGGCTGCCTGATCAAATGCTCCAACATCTATAACGACGAAGAGGGCAACGAGGTCGTCTCGCCGCTGGAATACGAGACCATCGGCCTGCTCGGCACCAATTGCGGCATCAAGGACCCGGACGATATCGCCCGGCTCAACTTCGTCGCCAACGATCTCGGCATCGATACCATCGAGGTCGGCGCCATGCTGGCGATCCTGATGGATCACGGCGAGGCCGAATTCGGCGACGTCGCCTTCATGGAGCGGGCCCTGGAGGATATCCGCGTCGGCAACGAGCGCGGCCGCATCCTCGCCCAGGGCACCGCCCGGGTCGGCGCGCATTACGGCATCGAGCGGGTGCCGGTGATCAAGAAGCAGGCGATCAGCGCCTACGATCCACGGGTCATCGAGGTGACCGGCGTCTCCATGATGCTGACCGCCCAGGGCGCCGACCACACGGCGGGCAACCTGCCGCACTACGACAGCGCCGGCAAGCCGATGAAGGACCTGGCTGAGCGCAGCTACCAGGTCCAGATCAACAGCGCGGTCGCCGATTCCCTCGGCCTGTGCGTGTTCGGCCGCACGGTGACGGACGTCAACCGCAAGCTGATCGCCGACGCGATCAACGATTCCTACAATATCGACATACCGCCGGACTTCATCGACGAGATCGGCATCGAGACGTTGAGGCTGGAGAAGGAATTCAATCGCCAGGCCGGCTTCACGGTCGAAGACGACGAACTGCCCGAATTCTTCCTCCACGAACCGCTCGCGCCGACCAACAAGACGGGCCGGCTGCACGCCGCCGAAGTCAACGCCGCGATGGACGAGGTGGTGGCCGCCTGGTAGGTCTGGCGCCGCAAATTTGTCCTTCCCCCTCTTCAGAGGGGGAAGTGGCCGAGCGCAGCGAGGTCGATGGGGGTGTCCGCGCGCCGGTAAGGCCGTGCCGGTGTCACGGCACCCCCACCTGGCCTCCCCCTCTGAAGAGGGGGAGGTAAATGGGCATGGCTTCTGGCTAAATCCCCTTGTCGCTAGCCGTCGACCCGCACCGGGTCGCCCTTTTTCACCGTGCCGCCGCGGATGACGAAGGCGTAGACGCCGGCGCAGGGCAGCGCCTCGCCTTCGAGGGCGGGGACGGGGACCGTGTTGTGTTCGGCGACGGTGCGCAGGACCTGCGGGTCTTGTGGGAGCCCCGCCTGAGCAAGCGTCGGGACCGAGCAGCGCGGCGCCGGGTCGGAGATGCGCAGACGCACGTCGCTGCCGATCGCGATTTCCCGCCCGACCCAGCCATTCTCGACGAAGCCCGGCGCGCCGTCCGGCGAGGCGATCAGAATGTTCGGGCGAAAGCGGCGGACGTCGAACGCCGACTCCGGGCGGAGTTCGGCAAGGCGCGCCAGCGTCGCCGTGGTGATGAGATGGAGGGCGGCGTAGTCGGAGAACCGGCCGGCCATCATCAGTGCGCCGATATCGACGACGGTCTCCTCGTCGGCGAGCGGGTCTAGGCGCTCGACGCTGACGGTTTCCGGGCGCTGCGCCGTGAGCGTGACCGGCCGTGCCAGGGTTTCGGAGAGGCGCGCGTCCGCTTCTCCCCCGTCGCTCGCAACCGCCGTGCCGTCGGGCCAGACGATGCGCACCGGCGGCAGGGGCGCGCCGGCCTGCGGCGGGGAGACGAAATCCGCCGCGAGCGCGATCAGGCCGGCCCATTTCTTCGGATATTTGGCGCTCCCCACCCTGCCGCTGGTCCGGTCGATCACGGCATAGGCGCGGTCGCCCAGGATGCCGCCGTCGGCGACCGCCGCTTCATCGAGCGAAGCGCCGGCCATGGACTTGACGGGATAGCGCCAGAGCGCCTTGACGGCGCCGCCGTCCTCCGGTTGCCGGGTGGCCATGATCCGTTTCCTCTTGCTTTTGGCGCGCCGTCTCGTGCCGCCTCATATCAGGCGGCGGCCCCGGTTCAATAGGCGAGTTTCGGCATGAATTCCCCGCGCCCGTGCGGCAGCAGGTCGAGATAGTTCCAGACCGGGCTGAGCAGGTCCATCCCGCGAAAGCTGCCGTCGCCGAGACCGGCGCTGACCGTGTAGAAATGCCGGACGCTGCCGTCATCCGCCCGGATGAAGACGCTGACGCCCGGCCGCTGGCCCCCGTCGTCGTCCTCCATGCCGAAGTCGCGGTTGAAGTTCGTGCCCGCCGAGGAGACCAGGCGCAGGCCGGTCCAGCCGCGCCGGGCCGCGAAGGCGGCCATCGATTCGATATCCTTCTTGACCGCGACCGCGAAGGCGGTGCGCTGGCGCAGATGCGGCTGGATTCCGTTATAGCCGTCGGCCCACAGGGCGCACATGGGGCAGGGTTCGTCGTCGGCCGGCGCCCACATGAAATGCATCAGGATCAACGTCGGCTGGGCGCCGAACAGGTCCGACAGCGTCACCGTCCGCCTTTTGCCGCCGACCAGTTCGGTAAGGGCATAGTCCTGGGGCACGGGCGTATCGGCCGGCAGGGCGCGGCGCAGGGCGGCCACTTCCTCGGCCCGGTCGCGCAGCGCCTCCTCGGCGGCGAGCAGCCGGGCGCGGGCCTCCTTGTATTCGGCCGACGCATGATCGAGCGCGAAACGGGACATTGTCCATCCCCTCAATGAACCCCTGAATAAATCGGGGCGACACTATGCTGGCCATGGGCCGCCGGGTCGAGGGAAACCGGCCCGCCGGCGCATCCTGCCGCGCTCCCTTCGCAATTCCCAAGCGATGCGCTAACAGGGGCGCCACAATCCCGCTTGCCCGCAAACGGAGCCCGCCATGCGCTGCTGCGCCATCGTCGAATTCGGCCAACCCCTGGTCGAGATGGACCTGCCGACGCCGGAGCCCGCCGGCGACGAGGTGCTGCTCCAGGTCACCGGCTGCGGCGTGTGCCACAGCGACCTGCACATCCATGACGGCTATTTCGACCTCGGCGGCGACCGCAAGGCGGATCTGACCGGCAATTGCGACCTGCCCTTCTGCCTGGGGCACGAGATCGCCGGCACGGTTATCGCGATGGGCGAGACGGCGAACGGCGTCGCAATCGGCGACAGCGTCGTGGTCTATCCCTGGATAGGCTGCGGCGGCTGCCCGGTCTGCGCGGCGGGCGACGAGCATTTCTGCCCGGACAACCGCTCGCTCGGCGTCACCCGGAACGGCGGGTTTGCCGACCGCCTCATCGTGCCCCACGCGAAATATCTGTTCGATCACGGCGATGTGCCGGTCGAAATCGCCTGCACCTATGCCTGTTCGGGCCTCACCGCCTTTTCGGCGCTGCGCAAGGCCGCGAAGACCGGCGCCGGCCATATCGTGCTGATCGGCGCCGGCGGGGTCGGCCTCGCCGGGCTGGCGATCGCCCGCAACGTCACGGACGCGACGATCACCGTCTGCGATATCGACGACGCCAAGCTGGAGGCGGCGGCCGCCAGGGGCGCCGACCATGTCGTCAACAGCGGCGCGGCGGACGCGGCACGGCAGATCCGCAAACTGACCGGCGGCGGCGCGCCCGCGGTCGTCGATTTCGTCGGCGCGGCGGCTTCGCTCGGCTTCGCGATGAAGGCCGTCGCGCGGCGCGGCACCGTCATCGTCGTCGGCCTGATGGGCGGGTCGCTGCCGCTCTCCGTCCCGCTCCTGCCGCTGACGGCGATGACGCTGACCGGCAGCTATGTCGGCAGTCCGGCGGAAATGACCGAACTCATGGCGCTCGCCCGGGCCGGCAAAATCCCCGCCCTGCCTGTCGAGCGGCGTCCGCTCGGCGAGGCGCAGAAAACGCTGGACGACATGAAGGCCGGCCGGATCGTCGGGCGGGTCGTCCTCGCGGCGTAGCCTACGCGCCGCAACTTCCGGCCAGCGCGCCTGCAAAGCCGTCACCTTGCTTCCCGCGCGCGCCTGCGCCTATATCCGCCCTCAGCGCGCAACCGGGGAAGGAAAGACCGGCATGTCCGACGCCGAGAGGGCCGCCGAACCGCAGCAGGGCTACACCCGCCATTTCCCGGTTTCGTGGCAGGAACTGCATCGCGACGCCAAGGCCCTGGCCTGGCGCCTGAGCAGCCTGAACCATGTCAGGGGCGTCGTGGCGGTGACCCGCGGCGGCCTGGTGCCTGCCGCCATCGTCGCCCGCGAACTCAATATCCGCCTGATCGACACCTTCTGCGTCTCGACCTACGACGACGAGGTCAAGGGCGAGGTCAAGGTGCTCAAGGCGGTGGAGGGCGACGGCGAAGGCCTGCTGATCGTCGACGATCTGGTCGATACCGGCGCGACCGCCAAGGTGGTTCGCGACAAGCTGCCCAAGGCGCATTTCGCGACGGTCTACGCCAAACCGGCCGGCCGCCCGATGGTCGATTCCTACGTTACCGAGGTCAGCCAGGACACCTGGATCCATTTTCCCTGGGATACCGAGGCGCAGTATGTGGCGCCGATCCGCGGCGGCCACGGCTAGGTGGCCGGGATCGCCGCTTCGCCTTACCCGTTGCGCGGCTATGCCCTGCTGACCGGAGTCGCGTTCGGCTGGGGCGTCAACTGGCCGATGATGAAGATCATCGTCTCCGAGGTCTCGGTCTGGGAATTCCGCGCGTTCAGCGGGGTCGCCGCCGCCCTTCTGCTGCTGGGCCTCGCCGTTGCCGTGAGCCGCGCCTCGGGCGAAGCCTGGAAAGCCCCGCGCGAACAGTGGCTGCGGCTTGGCTTGGCGGCCCTGTTCAACATCACGAGCTGGTTCGTCCTGATCGGCTTCGGCGTATCGATGATGGGGGCGGGCCATGCCGTCATCATGGCCTTCACCATGCCCCTGTTCGCTGCCGTCTTCGGCGTGCTCGCCCTCGGCGAGGCGATGACGCGCCGCCGGATCGCCGCGCTGGCCCTCGGCGCGGCCGGCGTCGCCGTGCTGATGTCCCACGATTTCAGCGTCATCGGCGCGGAGCCGCTCGGCTTTGCGCTCACCCTCGCCGGCGCGGCCCTGTGGGCGGTCGGCGTGCTGATCCAGAAGCACACGCCGTGGCGGATCGGCGTCGTCGCGCTGGGCGGCTGGCAACTCCTGCTGGGTACGGCGCCGATCGTAGCAATCTGGCTCGTTCTGGGCAGCTTCGACTACGGCGATGCCGGCGCCGCCGTCTGGTGGTCGACCGCCTACCTGGTGCTGATCGCCCTGGTGTTCTGCTATTTCGCCTGGTTCAGCGTGGTGAAAATCTTCCCGGCGTCCGTCTCGGCCGTCGGCACGCTGATGGTGCCCGTCGTCGGCGTCGTCAGCGGCGTCGTCGTGCTCGGCGAGCCCTTCTGCCTGCGCGACCTGATCGCGCTGGCGCTGATCGTCGGGGCGGTGGCCCTGGTCCTGCTGGTGCCGACGGGCGAGCCGGTGGCCGGCCGCCGCGCGCCCGGGCCGCGCTGACCCGCGATGCCGGACCGCGCCCGCCCGGCGCCGCCCCGCCCCGCAGTCCCCCGTGCCGCAGTCCCCCTTGGCGGCCTCGTCATGCTGGTGTTTCTCTGGATGGTCTGGGGCACGACCTGGCCGGCCATGCGCATCGTGTTCCTGGAATTGCCGGTCTGGCAGTTCCGCGCGCTGACCTGCGGCGTCGCCGGCGCCGTTCTGCTCGGTCTCGGCATTCTGCAGGACCGCAGCCGCTGGAAGGCGCCGCGCCGGATCTGGCCGCGCCTGGTCGCGGCGTCCTTCCTGAACATGACCTGCTGGCATGTGCTGACCGGCTTCGGCCTGCAGATCGTCGGCGCCGGCCACGCCGCCATCGTCTGCTACACGCTGCCGGTGTGGACGGCCCTGCTGGCGGGCCTGTTCCTCGGCGAACGGATCACGGCGCGCGTGGTGGTCGCCATCGCGCTGGGAATCGCCGGGGTCGCCGTCCTGCTGTCCGCCGGCTTCGGCGCGGCCGGAGACCTGTGGCAGGGCGAGCGGCCGCTCGGCTTCCTCTTCATCCTGCTGGCGTCGGTCACCTGGGCCGGCGGGACGCTGGTCATCAAGCATCACGAGTGGAACGTCTCGATGAACGCGCTGGCCGGGTGGCAACTGTTGATCGGCCTGTTCCCGATCGGCCTGATCGCGGCGGTCAGCGAGCCCTTCGTCCTGCACCGGGCGAGCGTCGAGGCGACGCTGGCCGGGCTCTATGTCCTGTTCGTCGGCATGGTGATGGGCTACGCCCTGTGGTTTCGCGTCGTCCACGTCATGCCGGCGACGGTCGCCTCGATCGGCACGATGATGATCCCGGTGATCGGCGTCTCCAGCGGCGCGCTGCTGCTGGGCGAGCCCTTCGGCTGGCGCGAACTGCTGGCGCTGGCCCTGGTCCTCAGCGCCATCGCGCTGGTGCTGTTGCTGCCGGCGCTGGCGGGCCGCCGGACAGACCGGGCGGGCTGACCGGAATCGCTCCGCCTGAATCAGTCCGCCTGAATCACTCCACCTGAATTATTCTACGGGGACGTTGTCGAGCAGCCGGGTCGGGCCGAGGCGCACCGTCGCCAGCAGGCGGGCCGGCCGGTCCGGCGTCTCCAGCACGGCGAGATCCGCCGCACCGCGGCACTCGACATAGTCGACGGCGTCGAACCCGGCGTCCAGCAGGCTCTGGCGCGCCGCCGCCGTTGCGGCGTCGATGGCGCGGCCGCCGGCAATGGCCCGGGCGGTTTCCCGCAGGATACGGTTGAGGGAAGCGGCAATCCGGCGCTGCTCCGGCGAGAGATACGCGTTGCGGGACGACAGGGCCAAGCCGTCGGCCTCCCGCACCGTCGGCACCGGCACGACCGTGAGCGGCATGTCGAGGTCGCGCACCATGCGCCGGACGGTCATGAGCTGCTGATAATCCTTCTCGCCGAAGAAGGCCTTGTCCGGCTGCGTCTGCATGAAGAGCTTGCAGACCACCGTGGCGACGCCGTCGAAATGGCCGATGCGGACGGTGCCTTCCATGCCGGTCGTCACCCGGTCGACATGGACGGCGGTTGCGAAGCCTTCGGGATAGATGTCTCCGACCGCCGGGATGAAGGCGAGATCGGCGCGCACGTCGGACAGGGCCTTCAGATCGTCCTCTTCCTGGCGGGGATAGCGGTCGAGGTCCTCGTCAGGATTGAACTGGGTCGGGTTGACGAAGATCGACACGACCGTGCGGTCGCAGTGCGCGCGCGACCGGCGCACCAGCTCGACATGCCCTTCGTGCAGGGCGCCCATGGTCGGCACCAGGCCGACCGTTTCGCCGTTGCGCCGCCAGCGCGCCACCGTATCGCGCAGCGCGGGAATCGACCGGACCACCCGGGTGCGGAACGCCGCCATCGGCCGCAAACCCTGTCAGGCCGGCTTGGCGGCGCCGAAACAGAAATCGGCCGACGGAAACTCGCGGGTGCGCACTTCCGCCGCGTAGCGTTTCGCGGCGTCTCCGACCGCCGGCGCGAGCTCGGCGTACCGCTTGACGAATTTCGGCTGGAATTCCGCGAACAGGCCGAGGATGTCCTCGGTCACGAGAACCTGGCCGTCGCAGGCCGGCGAGGCGCCGATCCCGATGGTCGGCACGGCGATGTCCCCGGTGATCCGGCGGCCCAGCGGTTCGGGCACGCCCTCGACCACGATGGCGAAGGCGCCGGCCTCGGCGATGGCCGCCGCGTCCGCCGCGATGCGGGCGGCCGCCGCCTCGTCGCGCCCCTGGGCCTTGAAACCGCCGAACGCGTTCACCGACTGCGGCGTGAGCCCGACATGGCCCATGACCGGGATGCCGCACCGGACAAGACGGTCCACGGTTTCCGCCATGTCCCGGCCGCCTTCGAGCTTGACGCCCTGGCAGCGGACTTCGGTCATCACCCGGGCGCAGTTGCGGAAGGCCTGGGCCGCCGATTCCTGGTAGCTGCCGAACGGCATGTCGACGACGACGCAGGCCGCCTCGGAGCCGCGCATCACGGCCTGGCCGTGGGCGATCATCATGTCGAGGGTGACGCCGAGCGTGCTGTCCAGGCCGTACAGCACCATGCCCAGGCTGTCGCCGACCAGCAGCAGGTCGACATGGGGATCGAGCAGGCGGGCGACCGGCGTGGTATAGGCGGTCAGACAGACCACCGGCGTGCCGCCCTTGCGCGCGCCGATATCGGGTGCAGTCAGCCGCCGGCCGGCAGCCGGCGCATCGCCCGGGACGCTCATATCGCGGTCCTGTCTCTGCCCGGATTCGCTCGGGCGGCCACAGTAGAGCATTTTGCGGCGTCTGGAAAAAAGAGATTGGCCGGACCATTTTGCGGGGGGCGAGCGGCCGGCTCCCGGGCGACGGAGCGTTCATGACATCGAAGATACATCGCCGGCGTTCGGCGCGGCGCTGCCGGGATTGAGCCGTGGTTTCCCGATGCCCCGCACGCCGCCGGCTTGCCCTGGCCGTTGCTCTGGCAGCGGTCGCCGGTCTTGCCTTTCTCGCAGCGGAATTGCCGGCGCCGTCGGCGGCAGCCGCGCAGGGTGCGGCGATGGAACTCGCCGACGCCGGGGCCGCGGCCCGCAACGGCGCCGCCGGGCCCGTCGTCGAATTCCAGCGCCGCCTGAACGCCGAAATCGCCGACAGCATGCGGGCGATCGGCCGGGGCGGCAGTCTGCCTTCCTTCCTGCTGGCCCTTACGTTCGCGTTCGCCTACGGCGCCATCCACGCCTTCGGGCCCGGCCACGGAAAACTGGTGATCGTCTCGTATTTCCTGGGACGGGAGGTCCGGGTCGTGCGCGGCGTGGCGATGGCCGCACAGATCGCGGTCGTCCATGTCATCGCGGCCGTCGTCATCGTGTGGCTGGCCGATCTTGCGCTTCGCGCCGGCTTCGGGGTCGGGCTTTCCGAACTGCCGGGGGTGCGCGCGGCCAGTTTTCTCATCATCTTCGCCATCGGCCTGTACATGCTCTGGCACGCCGTGCGCGGTCTGATGCGAAGGGCGGACCGCGGCACGGCCGGACGCCCGCACGGCCATCGTCACGGGCATGAACACGGGCCTGAAAGCGCACACGGGCACGCTCACGCACACGCACACGGGCACGCCCATCCGCACGGCGGCGTTTTCGAGGGCGGTCTCGTCGCTCTTGCGGCGGGCATGGTTCCCTGTCCCGGCGCCGTGCTGGTCATGCTGTACGCGGTGGCCAACGACATGGTCTATCCGGGAATCCTCCTGGTCGCGGCCATGTCGCTGGGGATCGGCACCAGCATCTGTGCGCTGGGAGTCGGCGCAATTCTGGCGCGGCAGACGGCGATGCGCCTTATGGACAGGTCGGGCGGGGCCGGGCGCGCCGATCTGTTTCGGCACACGATGAACCTCGCCGGGGCCCTTCTCGTGAGCCTGATCGGCCTGCTGTCCTTCCTGGCGTTTCTCGACGCGCCGCCGGCTTGAGGCCACTCGATACGCCCCTCGATACGGCGCTGGCGCGCCTACTCGGGATGAGGGTGTGTAGTGAGTTTATTCCCCTTCACCCTCACCCTGAGTAGCCCCGGATTTAATCCGGGGCGTATCGAAGGCCGGGGCGTATCGAAGGGCGTGCCCTGAGCCTGTCACAAGGGCGTCCCAGGTCGCGCCGGCGGTTTCGGGAGGAACGGACAGGCTCTAGCCCGGCAGAGGTTCGTCCGGTGGATTTTCGGCTGGTGGGGCCGCGCCCTGCGGCAGGGTGATGCGGAAATGGGTGTCCGCGTGTCCGGTCGCGACCAGTTCGATCACCCCGCCGTGGCTCGAAACGATTTCGTGCGCGATGGCCATGCCAAGCCCGGTGCCGGCCGCGCCGGGCCGGGTGATGAACGGCTTGAACAGGGATTGCCGGATGTCCTCCGGCAGCCCGGGCCCGTCGTCCCGGATATCGACGGTCACCAGGCCCGCGGCCGCCACGGCGCCGACGGTCACGGTCTGCGCGCCGGCCTGCGCCGCGTTGCGCATGAGATTGGACAGCGCGCGGAAGACCTGTCCGCGGTCGGCAAAGATCGTCAGGTCGCCGGCCATGTCGCTGACGAACGCGGTGCCGGGATATTCGGTTCCGTGAAGCGACGCCAGTTCGAGCGTCAGTTCGTTGAGGAAGAAATATTCGGCCCGGCGGGTCGCTTTCGAATCGCGTGCGAAATCCAGGGTCTGGGTGCACAGGCGGACCGCCCGGTCGATCGAGCGCACGAGGGTCGGTGCGATCCGCTTGACGCCCGGGTCTTCGCTGCCGGCCAGCCGGTCCGAAACGAGCTGCGCGGCGGCGAGCATGTTGCGCAGGTCGTGGTTGATCCGCGTGATCGCGGCGCCCAGCGCCGCCAGGCGCTCGTTCTGGCGCAGGGTGGTGAGCAGATTCTGCTGCAGATGGGCGTATTCGTCCTGGGCCAGCCCGATTTCGTCCAGGCGGCCGGTCGGTGGCAACAGGCCCGCCTCGTCCATCGGGTCGTCGCTGAACCGGACCATATTGTCGGTCAGGCGCTGGACCGGCCGCACGATCAGCCAGTGCAGGGTCAGGAACACCAGCAGGGCCGTAAAGAAGGAAATGATCAGCGAGAGGATCAGGATGCGCTGGGAATATTCCAGCATGCCCTGGCGCAGCGCGGCATCGGAAATCAGGACCTCGAGGGCGGTCGCCGGGTCGCGCGGCGACGGGCCGACGACGCGCAGCACCTCGCCGCCGCCTACGGCCAGGGTGGCGATGGCGTCCCAGATCAGCCGCAGGAAATCCGGATTGCCGAGGCTGACGCGCCTCGTCACCCTGGGCGGCATGCCGGCGGTGATCAGATGCCGCGACCCGTCCGCCCGGCGCTGCACGATCGCCAGCGCGCGGGCATGCGACAGCAGCCGGCGGCTCAGGTCCGGGCTCACCATGTTGTCCGGCGCGGCGTCCAGCGCCAGGGTCGCCAGATGCGCGTCCGACAGGACGTTTTCCAGATAGACCTGCCGGTAGCGCGCGATCGACGGCAGATAGATGAAGACTTCCGCCAGCATCACGAAGATCGCCGTCAGGATCAGCAGCCTGGTCGACAGGCCGGTGCTCCAGGCCGGCCGGCGGCGCAGGATGTGCCGGCCGTTACCGTAGCCGTATTCGGGGCCGTTGACGATGGAGGCGTCGCGGCCCGTCCCGTCGCGGCCTGTCATGGCGGGCCGTCAATCGCCGGGCGCTGCATCCGGCTGGCCGCCCGCCTTGCGGCGCTGATAGCGCTTGTAGACGACCGGCAGCATCGAAAGGATCGCCAGGCCGACCAGCGGCAGCAGGATTTCCGCCCTGAAGATGATCCCGAGATCGGGCGTCCGGCCGCTCTCGAGCAACGCGCCGATCCCGTTGCCCAGGCTGACATAGACGATCGATCCGGGCATGATGCCGAAAAAGGTGGCGATCACATAGGTGCGCAAGCCGACGCCCAGGAATGCCGGGACGAGGTTGACCAGCCAGAAGGGGAAGAGCGGAATCAGGCGCAGGACCATCAGATAGGAAAAGGCGTTTTCCCGGAACCCTTCCTCCATCCGGTGCAGCCAGCCTTCCGACTTGCGGCGGAGGATCGCGCCCAAGGCGGATCGTGCGGCGAGAAACACGATGGTTGCGCCCACCGTGGCGGAGACGACGACGGCGATCGAGCCGGTCACGAGACCGAAGAAAAATCCGCCGACGATGGTCGCCACGGCGCCGCCCGGGATCGAGAAGGCGATCATGACGGCATAGGCCAGCCCGTAAATGACCGGCGCCAGGATGCCGCGGGCGGCGACCCACTGTTCGAGCGCTTCGCGATGCTCGCGCAACTGCTCGAAGCTGATGTAGCGGTGCCAGCCCATCGCCAGGAACAAGGCGAGGCCGCACAGCAGGATGGCCAGGGGCAGCACGCGCGCCCATCGTTGTCGGGCGGGCTGCCGGGCGTTCGGCGGGTTCGGTGCGGGGCTGTTCGGCGGCTCGGTCACGGAACGGCGGTTTCCGGTTGGGTCACAACACTGCTCCATAGCGCGGCGGGCAGCGATCCGACAGAGCAAATCGTCCCGACCGGACGGCAGGGCCGCACCGGAAACGCCGGCGGCCTGGGCAACTGGGGACATTGGTGCGTGTGGCGGCGGTTCAAGTCACGGAAACGTGCGGATTCGTCGCCGCCTGCCCCGGCGCGCCCGTGTTGACCCGACCGGCGCCGCATCCGTATATCCCGCAGAACGGTTTTCAGGCGCCTGCCGCGCCGGCGATCCCTTCGGCAAACAGGGCCGCCGCCGGCGGTTTGCCGGCAGCATGCGTCGGCCGGAAACCCGGTTCGGCGCCGCAAAATCAATGGAGTGTGTACGGTGAAACGCACCTACCAGCCCAGCGTGCTGGTGCGCAAAAGGCGTCACGGCTTCCGCGCGCGCATGGCGACCAAGGCCGGCCGCCAGGTTCTGGCCCGCCGCCGCGCCAAGGGCCGCAAGCGGCTTTCGGCCTGACCCGCCGCCCGCGCGCCCGCGGCGGCAACGCAAGAACGCAGCGCTATCGACGGATCGCCCACAATCCGGCCAGCGGAAAGCCCGTGAGGATGGCAGCAGAACCGACCCTTCGGCGTCTCCGGCGCCGCCCGGAATTCCTGCGCGTCCGGCACAAGGGCCGCCGCTGGATTGCGCCGGGGCTGGTCCTGCAGGCCTGTGCGGTGCGCAACGCCGGAACGGCCCGAACGGCCCGAACGGATCGAACGACCCAAACAGATCGGCCGGCGGACATCGGCTTCGGGCTGACCGCCAGCAAAAAGGTCGGCAACGCCGTCGAGCGCAACCGCGCCCGGCGGCGGCTCAGGGCGCTCGCCGCCGGCGATCTGAGGCGGCTGGCGAAGCCCGGTACCGACTATGTGCTGATCGCGCGCCGGGCCACGCTGACCCGGCCGTGGCCGGATCTCCAGCGCGATCTTTGCGAGGCCCTCCGTCGGCTGAAGAAACTGCGCCGCCCGGACGGCGAATCCGCGGCCGCCGCGGCCCGCGGGGAGGCCGCCTGAGCCGATGCCGCCCGCCGCCGTACCGTCGCCGAGCCCCGCTGCGCGCCTGATCCTGATCGCGATCCAGGGTTACCGACTCACCCTGTCGGCCCTGCTTGGCCGCCAGTGCCGTTTTGCGCCGACCTGCTCGGAATACACGGCCGACGCCGTCCGCGACCATGGCGCCCTGCGCGGCAGCTGGCTCGGCCTGAAGCGGATCGGCCGCTGCCATCCCTGGGGCGGATCGGGCTACGACCCGGTGCCGCCGCGCCGCCCGATGGAGCCGCGGCGTGGGACCTGAACGGACGGACAGCCACAACCTGATCATGGCGATCCTGTTTTCGATCGCCATCATCTTCGGGTTCCAGATCATCTTCGCCCCGCAGGAGAAGCTCGGCCAGCGGGACAGCGGCCAGCAGACCGACACGCAGCAGGGTCAGGACAGCGCCGGACCGTCCCGCTCGAAGGCTCCCGTCCGCGTCGTCGACGACAAACCCATCCTGCCGCGCACAGAGGCCCTGGCCGAGTGCCGGAGCAGCGACGGCCAGTCCCTGCGAATCGCCATCAGGACCGACGTCGTCACCGGGTCGATCTGCCGGATCGGCGCGATTTTCGACGACCTTACGCTGGAGAGGCACTGGGAAACCATCAAGAAGCAGGAGCGGATCCACCTGCTGCGCCCCGGCCGCACGAAGGGCGCCTACTATGTCGGCATGACCTGGGAGGTGCCGGGCCGGAGCGAGGGCGTCGTGCCGGGCCCGGACACCGTCTGGCAGGCCGACCGCAACACGCTCGAAGTCGGCAAGCCGGTAACGCTGACCTGGACGAACGGCGAGGGCGTCGAATTCCGCCGCACCTATTCGATCGACCGGAAATATCTCGTGACGGTCGAACGCCGGGTCGCGAACCGCAGCGCCAAACCCTTCGTGCTGCGCCCGACCGGCTTCATCCACCGCCACGGCGAGCCGAAAACCTTCGGCTTCTTCATCCTCAGCGAAAGCGGCCATGCGACCATCAAGGAGCCGGGCGAAGAAAACTACATCACGGTCGGGCAGGAGATCTTCGACAGCCCCCTGGACTATTCGGACATAAGGGACGAGTCCCAGACCTACCGCACGACCGGCGGCTGGACGGCCTTCAGCGACCAGTACTGGGCGGTCGCGCTGGCCCCGGACCAGAAGGGAAAATACGCATTCACCTTCGATCACCGGGACAAGTTCGAAGGCTACGAGGACGTCTTCCGGACCTACTTCAAGACGGAGAACGACCTCCGGATCGCACCCGGCGGGGAGACCGTGCGGACGCTGCGGATCCTGGCCGGGCCCAAGGAAACCGCCGCCCTCAAGACCTATGAGGAGGAATTCGGCATCCCGCGGTTCAACTGGCTGGTCGACTGGGGCTGGTTCTTCTTCCTGACCCAGCCCTTCTACTGGCTGCTCCAGATTATCTTCGGCTATGTCGGCAATTTCGGCGTCGCCATCCTGATCGTGACCATCCTGGTCAAGATCGTCTTCTTCCCGCTCGCCAACCGCTCCTACCGCTCCATGAGCCGGATGAAGAAGCTGCAGCCGGAAATGATGAAGCTGCGCGAGCTTTATGCCGACGACAAGCAGCGCATGAACCGGGAGCTGATGGCGCTCTACAAGGAAAAGAAGATCAACCCGGCCTCCGGCTGCCTGCCCATCCTGCTCCAGATCCCGGTGTTCTTCGCGCTCTACAAGACGCTGTTCATCGCCGTGGACATGCGCCACGCGCCCTTCTTCTGGTGGATCCAGGATCTCTCGGCGCCGGACCCGACAACCATCGTGAACCTGTTCGGCATCCTGCCCTGGGGGCCGTCGGGCATTCCCTATGTCGATATCGGCATCTGGCCGATCATCATGGGGCTGACGATGTTTCTGCAGCAGAAGATCAATCCGCCGCCGGCCGATCCGATGCAGCAGAAGATCTTCATGGCGCTGCCCTTCGTGTTCACCATCATGCTGGCGATCTTCCCGGCCGGGCTGATCATCTACTGGGCCTGGAACAACACGCTCTCGATCGGCCAGCAATGGGTGATCATGAAGCGCATGGGGGTATGGGAGAAGAAGCAGGGCGCCGGCAATATCCGCGATCTCGTTCCCGTCGAGGGCGAGGCCGGAGCCGCCGCGGACTCCGGGGACGCCGCGGACGACGCCGATGACGGGGCGGCGGAAGCCAAAAAGCCGGCCCGGCGCAAGGCAGCCGCTCCGGCCGGCGCCGGCGCCAATCCGGGCCGCAGCAAGCAGAGCCGCAACAAGCCGCCGGCCGACAGGTCCGGCAAGGGCCGCACCAAGGGCGGGCGGGGCCGCCGCGGCAGCACCGGCGGGCGCGGCAAACGCAAGTAGCCGGGCCACAGCCGGATTGCAACGGGCGCCCATGGCCGACGCCGTATCGCATCCTGAAGCCGAAGACGCCGAAGCCGCCGCTCTCGAAGCCGGCCGCCTGCTCTTTGCGCAGCAATGCAGCTTCGTCGCCGGCGTCGTGCGGGTCGGCGGCCTGCCGCCGGATGCGCTGCCCGAGGTCGCCTTCGCCGGCCGGTCCAACGTGGGCAAGTCGAGCCTGATCAATGCGCTTGCCGGCCGCAAGGCGCTGGCCCGGACCTCGAACACGCCGGGCCGGACGCAGCAGGTCAATTTCTTCGATCTCGGCGGCCGGCTGTATCTGGTCGATCTGCCGGGCTACGGCTACGCCCGGGCGTCGAAGGACAAGGTGCGGCGCTGGAACGCGCTGATCCGCGATTATCTGCGCGGGCGGGCCGGCCTGCGCCGGGTCTGCCTGCTGATCGACGCCCGCCGCGGCCTGACCCCCGGCGACCGGGAGATCATGGAACTGCTGGACACCTCGGCCGTCTCCTACCAGATCGTCCTCACCAAATCGGACAAGCTGCACGAGAGCGAACTCGCAGCCTGCCTGGCGGAGACGGCGCGCACCGCCGCGCGTCATCCGGCGTGCCATCCCGATATCGCCGCGACCAGCGCGGAAAAGGGCTCGGGCATCGCCGAATTGCGCGCCGCCCTTGCCACGGTCGCGCTCCCGGCCTAAACGCTCGCCTCATCTTCCGTTACGATCGCCGCCGGAACAGCAGACAGGAACGGCCGCCCCATGGCTGACCGGAAGTTCAACCTGACCGAAGCCAAGCAGTGGCTGCGCACGGCGCGGACCCTGACCGAGGCGCTGCCCTATCTGCGGCGGTACGACGGCCAGACCTTCGTGATCAAGTACGGCGGCCACGCGATGGGCGATCAGCGCCTGTCCGACAATTTCGCCAACGACATCGTGCTGCTCAAGCATGCCGGCGTGAACCCGATCGTCGTCCACGGCGGCGGGCCGCAGATCGGCAAAATGCTGGAGCGGCTGAACATCACCAGCGAGTTCGTCGACGGCCTGCGGGTGACCGACGCCGAGACGGTGAACATCGTCGAGATGGTCCTGTCCGGCTCGATCAACAAACAGGTCGTGCAGTCGATCTACAAGGCCGGCGGCCGGGCGGTCGGCCTGAGCGGCAAGGACGGCGGCCTGATCCGCGCGAAGAAGCTGACGCGCAGCCGGCGCGATCCGGATTCCAACATCGAGCGCATTCTCGATCTCGGCTTCGTCGGCGAGCCGGAAGCCGTCGATGCCGAAATCCTCGAAGACCTGCTCGACAGCGGCCTGATCCCGGTCATCGCCCCGATCGGCATCGGCGCCAGGGGCGAGACCTACAACATCAACGCCGATACGGTCGCCGGCGCCGTCGCCGCCGCCAGCGAGGCGATCCGCATGTTCCTGCTCACCGACGTGCGCGGCGTGCTCGACAAGGCCGGCGACCTCGTCCCCGAACTGACGGTCGCGGCGGCGCGCGCGCTGATGGAGGACGGCACCATTGAAGGCGGCATGATCCCGAAGGTCGAGACCTGCATCCGCGCGATCGAGGGCGGGGTCGAGGCCGCGGTGATCCTGGACGGAAGGGTGCCCCATTCCATGCTGCTGGAAATCTTCACCGAAAGCGGCACCGGCACGCTGATCCGCGCCGACTAGGCGAGGCCGTGCCCGACTTGTCCCATATCGGCCACTGGGCGTTCGATCTCGACAACACGATCTACCCGGCCGAGTGCAACCTGTTCGTCCAGGTCGACGTCCGGATCGGCGCCTATATCGCCGAGACGCTGGACCTGCCGCACGACGAGGCGCGCCGGTTACAGAAGGGCTACTTCCGGCGCTACGGTACGACGATGAAGGGGCTGATGCAGGAATACGGCATCGATCCGCACCACTTCCTCGATTACGTCCACGATATCGATTACAGCCCGGTCCCGGCGTCGAGCGATCTGGCGGCGGTGCTGGAACGGCTGGACGGCCCGAAATACATCTTCACCAACGGCTCGGTGAAACATGCCGAGGCGGTGCTCGACCGGCTCGGCGTCGCCGGGCTTTTTGCGGACATCTTCGATATCGCTGCCGCCGGCTTCCATCCCAAGCCGCTCGATCCGTTCTACGACCTGTTCCTCGACCGGCACGGCATGGATCCGGGCGCAACCGTGCTGGTCGAGGACATCGCGATCAACCTGAAGCCGGCCCACGACCGCGGCATGACGACGGTCCATATCCGCACGGACAGCGACTGGGCCATGAGCGGCCACGACGCCGACTATATCCACCATTCCACGGACGACCTGGTCGGCTTCCTGCAGGCGGCGGCGCGGATGGCGGGCGGCGGGTGATCGGCAACGGCCGAGTCCCCCTCCCCCAAGGATTCTTCGGCGAAATGCCGCAAGTATGCGCCAACGGACGCTTTGCTTTCCCTCCCCCTCTTCAGAGGGGGAGGTCAGGTGGGGGTGCAGTCGCGTCAGGCACGGCCTTACCGGCGCGCGGACACCCCCATCGACCTCGCTGCGCTCGGCCACTTCCCCCTCTGAAGAGGGGGAAGGACAAGTCTCCGGCGGCCTGGCCAATTTCACAGAGAAATCTCGAGGGGACGTAGCGAAGGGCGGATCGCGAAACTGCCTTGACTGAACCGGTTTGGGCGGTCCCGGAGTTGCGTCGCCTATTTCTTTTCCACCGGCTTCAGCGGCTTGCCCGCCCGCACGTCTTCCATCGCGGATATCAGGTGCGCGTGGCGGCGGTCGTCGCTCGGATGCGTCTCGAGGAAACCGACGGTTCCCGAGAACGTGCCGGACGACCGCTTCGCCCTGGCGCGGTTCATGCGCAACAGCGCGCTTTGCAACGCATTGAGTGGAAACCCGGCTCTGTGGAGGATGTAAACGGCCGTCCGGTCGGCCTCGATTTCCATTTCGGGGCTGTAAGCGGTCGCGCCGATTTCCCATCCCAGGCTCGTCGAATCGCGAACCAGTTGCTGGTTATCTCCGCCGCCGGCGGCCGATGCGGCCGCTGCGAGGCCGCCCAGGATCAGGCCGCCGATAAACGCGTTGATCTTCTTGCTCTCGACATGGCCATACATGACGTGGGCGAATTCGTGCGCCAGCACGCCCGCGATCTCGGCGTCCGTGCCCATGTGGCGCACGAGGCCGCCGTAAACGCCGACATTGTCGTCCTCGTCGGCGAAGGCGTTGATGTCCTTCTTCTTCGTATGGACAAGGACCTTCGCTTCGAGCATCGGCTTGCACCGCTCCTCGGGCAGCTTGAGATCCGTGCAGACGGCATGGGAAGCGAGCCTGACCCGCCGTATGACCCGTCTGACCGTCGGCACCATCCGGTCGGCGGCGACATTGCGCGGCGGGCCGATCCGGGCGTGCTGCAGCGTCGCTGCGGCTTCCGCCTTCTGGCGCTCGTCGGGTTCGGCGATATCGAGATGAGGTGTCGCGCAGCCGGCAACCAGGATCGCTCCCGCCGCCAGCGCCGCCGTCAAAATATTGCGCACGGTATTTTCCCCCTGTTTGTTCCGATTTGCGCGCATAGTCAATGGATTTATCGATACGAGTCAAGTGTCGAATTTCGAAACGGAACGACAGGCCGGCCGGCTGCCGGAACCATGCCTAGGCGAGGCGGTGAACGATCCCCTTCAGATCGTCGCTCGCCGGCGGGAAGCGCTCGAAGACCAGCGGGTCGTGGCCGGGGATCACCAGGTCCGGTTCGTCCGCCAGCGCCAGCGCCCGGTCCAGCGCCGCCAGATAGTCCTCGATATTGTAGACGATCCAGAACGGCCGCCGGTCGGCGAGGTTCTCGTAGTAATGGGCCGCGTCCGAGGCCAGCACCATCCAGCCCTTCGCGGTATGCACCCGCACGATCTGCATGCCCTTCGTATGCCCGCCGACCCGGTGGAGCGTCAGCCCCGGCGCCAGTTCGCCGTCGCCGTCATGGAAGGCGACCCGGCGCTCGAACACGCGGTGGACCATGGCGGCGACATGGTCGGCCTCGAAAGCGTGGGCGATCGCCGGCTCGGTCATGCAGCGGCCGGTCGCGAAGGCCATCTCGTCGTCCTGGAGATGGAAGCGCGCGGCGGGGAAATCGGCGAATCCGCCGGCATGGTCGTAGTGCATGTGGGTGATGACGACGTCCGCAAGCGCCGCCGCGTCCAGCCCGATCAGCGCCAGCCCCTCCGCCGCGCCGCGCAGATGGATGCGCTGCCGCTTGGCGGCGTCGGCCGCGCTGAAGCCGGTATCGACCGCCCAGGCCCGTCCGCTGCCCGGGTCGACCACCGCCCAGACGAAATAGTCCATCGCCATCGGCGCGTCGTGCGGATCGCCGCCCAGAAACACCTCGGCGCGCCGGCCGATCCGTTCGGCGTATTTGATGGCGTAGACCCGGTAGTGGGGCAGCGCGGGCATATCGATGCTTCCGTTCAGGCGAGGTCGGGCCAGAATAGCGAAACCCGCCGCCGTCTGGCGAGGGCCGGCGCGCACGCGATCGCCGGGCAGATTACGCCTGTTGCCGTGGACTTTCAGGAGCCGTCCAAGGAAGGGCCCTCGATTTTCCCTCTACCGGCTTTCAGCCACGCGCAGCAGCATCCGGGCGCATTTAATGTCGCTCATGCAGCACCCTGCCTTCCCGCAAGGCGCGGGCCAGCACATGGTTCAGGGAATCGCGCCAGTAGTCCGCCTCGTCGCGCGAGAAGACGAGAATGTCGGCGGGCACGGGAAAATGCGCCGTGGCGCGGTAGAGCCGGGCCGATTCGCGGCGGCGGCTGCGCGCCGGTCCGAAGGGTTCGGCCTCGATGACGATCAGATCCACATCCGATTCCCGCCGCGCTTCGCCGCGCGCGCGGGAGCCGAACAGAATCACCCGTTCGGGATCGACCTCGTCCACAATGGCCCGAACCATCGCGTCCAGAAGTTCGTCCGTGACCGGAATCATCGCTCCGTTTCCTCTGGCGGCCCGCTCCCGCCGACGATAGGCGGGGCCGGCGTGTCCGGCAAGCCGGCGGCGCGGCAAACGCCGGATGCCTGCGGCGACCGCGGCGAACTCGGCGGCGGGCCCGACCCATCGGTTCCGGCGACGCCGTTTCCCTTGCCGCCGACTCGTGGAAAAATGGCGCGCTGCCGTTTTGCAGGAGCGGAGACCGCAATGACCGCCAGCCTTGCCCGATTGTCCGCTGCCGCACCGCCCGACGATTTTATCGCCGCGCTCGATGCCGACGGCGCCGCCGTCGTCGACGGCTTCCTGACGCCGGGACAGCTTGAGGCGTTGAATACCGATTTCGACCGGATCGTCGCCGGCCTGGCGCCCGGCGTGCGCCGTCCGACGATGCCGGCGATGGAGGAATTCTACGGCGCGACGACCGTGCGCTTCGACGGCCTGCCCGCCAAGTCGGTCGCCTTCGTCGAGGTCATGCAGGCGCCGGTGCTGACCGGCCTCGCGGACCACTACCTGCTGCCCCATTGCCTGGACTACCTGTTCAACACCGGCCAGTTCATCGAGATCCGGCCCGGCGAGACCGCCCAGCGCCTGCACCGCGACGAGGACGCCTGGCGCTTCGGGCCGCTGGTCGCCGCCCAGATCGCCGGAGGCCCGCGGGCCCAGCTCGAGGTCGAGGCGATGGTCGCGCTCACCGATTTCACGGCGGCGAACGGCGCCACCCGGGTCGTGCCCGGCAGCCATCTGTGGCCGGCCGACCGGGAGCCGGAGCCGGCGGAAATCCTCCAGGCCGAGATGCCCGCCGGCTCGGCCCTGCTCTATCTCGGCTCGACGATTCACGGCGGCGGCGCCAACCGGACGGTGGCCGAGGCGCGGCGCGGCATGTTCGTCGGCTATGTCGTCGGCTGGCTGCGCACGGAGGAGAACATGTTTCTCACCGTGCCGCTGGAGCAGGTCCGCGGCTTCCCGAAGCGCGTCCAGGAAGTGCTCGGCTACAAGGCCCACCGCGCCATCGGCGTGGTCGACGTCGGCGATCCGGGCGCGGTGCTGACGCAGTAGGTGGAGCCGGCGGGCGCCGGCGTCGGGAGGGTCTCCTTCGGCCCGGCGTCCCCGGCGGACCGCCGCGCGGCGCGGGGATTGCCGGTCCCGATGGCCACGCCGTTGCCCGGTCCGCCGCCTTGCGTCATCTGCGGGTTGACAACCGCTGTAAGAACATTATATGAACATTCATCCGGTGCGGGTCGTCCCGGCCACCGGACCCAGCCATGACAAAACATGACATTTCCTGACAATGCCGCACATCCCGCGAGGGCGCCGCTCGAATCCCCCTCCCCTTGGGGATATCTCTGCGAAATGCCGCAAGTATCCGCCAAGGGACGCTCTCCTATCCCTCCCCCTCTTCAGAGGGGGAGGTTAGGTGGGGGTGCGGTGGCACCGGCACTGCCCTGCAGGCGCGCGGACACCCCCATCGACCTCGCTGCGCTCGGCCACTTCCCCCTCTGAAGAGGGGGAAGGACAAGTTGGTGGCGGCCCGGCCCTTTTCGCAGAGGAATCCTTGGGGGAGGGGGGACGCTTTGAGGCCCGGTATCTGGCCGCAAATGGAGAAACACGACGAATCATGACATTCCCTGACACATGCCGAGAGCCGCCTGGCCGTTCGGCGCGGAGATCTGGGAAATTATGCACAGAGCTTCGCCGTTTGTGCCCCGCCGTCGGGCGGAAATGGCGGATTTCTGCGGATTTTGCGCAGGAAGTGGCAAAAAAAGTGCTGTATACAGACCGGTCTGTTTTCATGCGGACCGCGAGCCGCGCCATGACATTTCATGACAAAACATGACATATCATGACACCCGCAGGCGGCTACCGCGCCAGCAGGGCGGCCAGCCCGGCCCGCTCGGCGGCGGCGACGGCGCGGTCCTGGTGGGGCTGGAGGGCCTGCCAGGGATTGCCGGCCAGCGCCGGCAGGAAGGGGTCGGTCACGCCGGTCTTTTTGCCGCTCAGCGCCTCGAACACGGCGAGCGCCATGAAGGGCACGATATGGGGCGCGTAGCCGCCCTCGTGGAGCATGACGATGCGCCCGCCGCACAGGTCGCCGGCCGCCGCCAGCAGCAGTTCGGTCATCCGGCGGAAACTCCCGCTGGTCAGCATCATGCGGGCGAGCGGGTCGTGGCCGCCGGAATCGAAGCCGCTGGGCACGAAGATCAGGTCCGGCCGGAAGGCGGTGAGCGCGGGCAGGACGACGCGCTCGAACGCCGCCAGATAGGCGCCCTCGCCCGAGCCCGGCGGCAGGGGAATGTTGATGTTGGTGCCGGCGCCCGCGCCTTCGCCGGTCTCGCCCGCGGCCCCGCTGTCCGGCGGGAAGGCGCAATCCTGATGCAGCGAGATCGTGAGCGCGCGCGGGTCGCGCCAGAAGGCCGCCTGGGTGCCGTTGCCGTGGTGGGCGTCCCAGTCCACGAAGGCGACGCGTTCGAGACCTGCGGCGTCCAGCGCATAGCTGCCGGCAACGGCGGCGTTGGCGTAGATGCAGAAGCCCATGGCCTCGTCCGGCTCGGCGTGATGGCCGGGCGGCCGGTGCAGGCAATAGGCGTTGTCGACCGTGCCGGCGAGCATGGCGTCGACCGCCGCGATGCCGGCGCCGGCGGCGAGGCGGGCGATCCCCTCCCCGTCCGCGCCGACCCGGGTGGTCGCAAAGCGCCGGGCGACGTTGCCGCCGCCCGATTCGCTCACCCGCCGGATATGGTCCAGATGGGCCTGCGTATGCACGCGCAGCAGGTCGGCGTCGCTCGCCGGCGCGGGCGCGAGCATGACCAGCGACCGGGACAGGCCGCTGGCGTCGAGCAGGTTCTTGATCCGCCGCTTGCCCGGCGCGCTCTCCGGCGGCTCGACGGGCTCCATCCAGTCGAGCGCGCCGACGGGTCCGAAGCGCGTGCCCGTGTCGTGCCACATGAAACGCTCGTCCCAGACCAGGCCGGTCGTCATCGCCGCCTCCCTTTCATCCCCTGCCACTGTCCGATTGCGTTCGTTGACCGCGCTACGCGGCCTTCCGCCCCCACAGCCGGTCGGTCGCGAGCGCCGCGCCGTCCGCCAGGGCGCGCAGCTTCTCCCAGACGATGCTGGGCCAGACCCGCGGCAGGCTGGCGAGCGTGGAGAAGCCGCAGTCGGTGCCGGCCTGGACCCGCTCGCGCCCGACGATATCGGCGTAGGCGCACAGCCGCTGGGCGACCAGCTTCGGGTGCTCGACATGGTTGGTGTTGGTGTCGATGACGCCGGGCGCCAGGATCTTGTCATCGGGAATCGGCAGGTCCGCCAGCTCCTCGTGCTGGTGGCCGTGCTGGGGATTGGCGCCCTCGAACAGCACGACCGACGGCCTGGCCCGGAAGACGATGTCCGCCATCGCGGCGAAGGGCACGTCATGGGTGTGCGGGCCCGGGTAGTTGCCCCAGCAGATGTGCATGCGCATCGCTTCGGGCGGGATGTTGCGCGTCGCGTGGTTGAGCGCCTCGACGCCGACTTCGGCGGCGTGGCGGAACTCGTCGAGGGACCGGCCGGCGAACTCCATGTGGCGGATCATGGCGAGGTCCGGACAATCGATCTGGAGCAGAAAGCCGGCCTCGTGGATCGCCTCGTATTCGCCGGCCAGCGCCTCGCCGAGCGCCAGCACATAGGCGTCACGCGTCTCGTAGTATGCGTTGGGCATGAAATGGGCGACGACGCCGGGCGAGGCGGCATTCAGGAAGGCGCCGGCCGGCTTTCCCTCGTCCACCGCCGCGCGATAGTTGGCGAGATCGGTCTCCAGCGGCCCGGTATCGCCCGGCTCGATCGGCGCGCGGCAGGCCGGCGGGTCGAGATTCGGCAGCTTGGCATTGGCGCGCATGCTGGCGGCGTAGTCCGGATGGGCCTTCAGGTCCGACGGCATCCAGCGCAGCGGCTCCGGATCGCCGAAGCCCTTGAGCCGGTGCTTGACATAGTTGGTGTAGGAGATTTTCGACATCTCGCCGTCGCTGACAATGTCGACGCCGCACGCGACCTGCTTCCGCACGATCTCCGCGACCGATTCGGTGACGCGCCGGTCCAGCAGCGCCGGATCGTAGGGCCGGTCCCGGTCCTTCGCGACGAGCAGGTCGATCAGGTCGTCGGGCCGCGGCAGGCTGCCGACGTGGGTGGCGAGGATGCGGCCGGCGGGGGTGTCATTCAATTCAGGCAAAACACAACGTCTCGAATTTGCGATGGCTATTGAAGTGCTGGGAATTGGCAGCTATATCCTGCGCAAGCTAAATGGGCTACGGAATAGACCAGCGAGCCAGTCTATCCCAACGGTCGCACTCAGTGCTTCCAGGGGTGGGCTGGCTCCAATTGTTTTGAGCCTGGACCGAAGTGCGCGCGCAATACGCAATCCTGCTCGATGGCGGATTCGTCACCAAGAAGCTTTACGAGCAGCATTCCAGATTTGCGACCGCGGCCGACATTGTCGCTCTCTGCACCGCCATTCGCTCCCGCTCGGAACTGTCAGACTACGAACTTCTTCGAATCTACTACTACGATGCACCGCCGAGCGATGCTGCCGTCAGGACCCCTGTGACGGGCAATAGCCGCAACCTGGCGACTACCCAACGTTTTCGAGAGAGCCAGAGGCTGTATGACCAATTGATCTTGCAGCCCGAATTTGCGCTTCGAATGGGCGAGACTCGTTTGTCTCCAAATCATTGGCGGCTCAAGCCCCGGACCATTTCTCAGTTAGTCGCCCAACCGCGAGCGCTTACGGACAACGATTTCGTCCTGGATATCACGCAAAAGGGCGTCGATATCCGGATCGGAATGGACATGGCCAGGTTGGCGCTGCGCAACCAAGTACGGGCGGTGGTCGTTGTCACCGGCGACAGCGATTTTGTGCCCGCGTTCAAGTTCGTTCGAAGGGAAGGCGTAAAGGTGCTGTTGGCAACCTTGGGCCATAGAGGCACGCGACAGGAACTCAAGCAGCACGCCGATTTCGTCATTTCTTAGACTGGATGGCTCGTCCTTTGCGAATATGGTTCGAGTCGCGCACAACAATGCGCAGTTGGCTTACATCATTCGTATAGGCGGAAACGACATATGCGCGTCATCATTACCGGCGGGGCCGGGTTTCTCGGGCGGAAGCTGGCGCGGGCGCTTCTGGAGCGCGGGACGCTGGCCGGACCGGACGGCGCGCCGGCGCCGGTCAGCCGCCTCGTGCTGTTCGACAACGTCCCGCCGGACGATCTCGGCGGGCGGGCCGAGGCGGCGACCGGCGATATCGCCGACGCCGGAGCGGTGCGCAGGCTGGTCGGCGGCGATGCGGCGAGCGTCTTCCACCTCGCCGCCATCGTCAGCGCCGGGGCGGAGGAGGATTTCGACCTCGGCTACCGGGTCAACCTGGACGGCACGCGCAACCTGCTCGAAGCCTGCCGGGGGCTGGCGCACCCGCCACGCCTGGTCTTCGCCTCCTCCATCGCGGTCTATGGCGGCGACCTGCCGGAGACGATCGAGGACGATACCCCGCCCCTGCCGCAGACCTCCTACGGCATCCAGAAGCTGGTCGGCGAACAGCTGATCCACGACTACACCCGCAAGGGCTATATCGACGGCCGGGCGCTGCGCCTGCCGACGATCATGGTGCGGCCGGCGCCGAACCGGGCGGCCTCGACCTGGGCGAGTTCGATCATCCGTGAGCCGCTGCAGGGCCGGGACTACGACTGCCCGGTTGAGCCCGGTGTCGCGATGGCCTGCCTGTCGCCCCGGCGCACGGCCGACGCCTTCATCGCCGCCCACGACCTGCCCGGCGACCGGCTCGGCCTCAAACGCACGCTGCTGCTCTCCGGCATCCGGGCGACGGCGTCGGACATGGCCGAGGCCGTGGCGCGCAACGCCGGCAACCGCAGGTTGGGCGCGATCCGCTGGAGGCCGGACGCGGCGACCATGAGGATCGTCCGCGGCTGGCCCGGCGCGGCGCGCGGCGCCCGGGCCGAGGCTTTGGGCATCGTCCCGGACGGTTCGATCGACGAGATCGTCCGCGGCTTCATCGCCGACGATCTGGCGGACGGCCCCGCCGCCGAGGGGGAGGCCGGCCGATGACCGATTTCGTTCTGGTGCATGGCGCGTGGCATGGCGGCTGGTGCTGGCGGGATGTCGCCGGCCGGCTGCGGTCGGCGGGCCACCGGGTGTTTGCGCCGACGCTGACCGGCCTCGCCGACCGTTCGCATCTGCTGACGCGCGAGACCGGCCTGGAGATCCATATCCTGGATATCGTCAACCTGCTCGAATGGGAAGGGCTGGACGACATCGTGCTGTGCGGCCACAGCTATGGCGGCATGGTCGTGACCGGCGCGGCGGAACGCGCGGCCACGCGGCTGCGCGCGCTGGTCTATCTCGACGCCTTCGTGCCGGGGGACGGGCAGTGCGTCAACGATATGGCCCCGCCCGAGCGCGTCGCGGCGTTCGAGAGGTCCGCCGCGGAACGGGGCGGCGGCTGGAAGGTGCCGCCCCTGCCGGCGAGCGCCTGGCTCGACGATCTGGCGCAGCAGGCCTGGGTCGAGCCCAAGGTGACGCCGCACCCCCTGCGCTGCCTTACTGACCCCCTGCCGCTCAGCGGTGCCTGGCGGACGGTCGGCCGCAGGATGCATATCCTGGCGAGCGCCAACGACCCGTCGCCCTTCCACGCGATCCACGAGCGCGTCGCGGCAGAAGCCGGCTGGCTGTGCCGCCGCATCGACGGCCCGCACGACCTGATGATCTCGCACCCGGAGGAGACCGCCGCGCTGCTGCTGGAAGCTGCCGGCTAACGCCGCTCCAGCATCCCTTTGATCTCGTCCATCTGGCGCTGCAGGGCTGCCATGCGCTGCATCAGGGCGGAGGCTTCGGCCTCGGTGACGGCGTGCATCTCCTCCTTGAGTGCCGCGGATTCGGCCTGGCTCTGCTCGGTCATGGCGTTGACGATGACGGCGATGAACAGGTTGATGACGGCGAAGCTGGTCATCAGGATGAACGGCACGAAGACCATCCAGGCGCCGGGATACTGCTCCATCACCGGGCGCACGATGCCCATGGACCAGCTCTCCAGCGTCATGATCTGGAACAGGGAATACATGCTGTCGCCGACCGTGCCGAACCAGTCCGGGAAGGCCTTGCCGTAGAGCTTGGTCACCATGACGGCGAAGACGTAATAGACCAGCGCCAGCAGGGCGATCACGCTGGAGACGCCGGGGATCGCCGCCATCAGCGCCATCACCACCTTGCGCATCGAGGGCACGATGGCGACCAGCCGCAGGACGCGCAGGATGCGCAGCGCGCGCAACACAGTGAGATCGCCGCTCGCCGGCGCGAGCGCGATGCCGACGATGATGAAATCGAAGACGTTCCAGCCGTTGGTGAAATAGCGCCAGCCAAAGGCGAACAGCTTGGCGAGCAACTCGATCACGAAGATGGACAGCACGATATCGTCGAGGAGCAGCAGAAGCGGCCCGACGCGCTCCATCACGCCGGCCGAGGTTTCCAGGCCGAGGGTGATCGCGTTGAACACAATCACCGCGGTGATCGCGCGCGTGACCCGCGGGCTCTCCATGAAAGCGCCGACCCGGCGGCGCACCCGGTTGAGCGGCGAGTTCGGTTCGGGCAGTACAGTCACGATTTTTGCGCCATCAGGGACTTGAGTTCGCGGATCTCGGCCTTGAGCGCGCCGATCTCCGCCGTCAGCTCTTCGGTCTGAACGTCGACCTTGCGGCCCAGGCTCTCGGTCCGCGCCTTCGCTTCCTCGGTCAATTTCATGGTCTGCTCGGCGATATCCTGTTCGAGCGTATCGCGGGCCTCCTCGAGATCGTAGGCCTGCTGCTCCTGCATGGCGTTGACGATCACCGCGATGAACAGGTTGAGCACGGCGAAGCTGGTGACGAGGATGAAGGGCACGAAGACCAGCCAGGCATTCGGGAAGGTTTCCATCACCGGGCGGACGATGCCCATCGACCAGCTTTCCAGGGTCATGATCTGGAACAGCGAATACATGCTCTCGCCGACCGTGCCGAACCATTGCGGGAAGGTGTCGCCGTAGAGCCGCGTCGCGATCACGGCGAAGATGTAGAACACCAGCACCATCAGCATCATGATCGAACTGACGCCGGGAATGCTGGCGAGCAGGGCGAGCACCACCTTGCGCATCGCCGGCACGATCGAGACGAGCCGGAGGACCCGCAGGATGCGCAGGGCGCGCAGGACCGAGAAGGCCCCGGCGCTCGGCACCAGTGCGATCCCGACAATGACGAAATCGAAGACGTTCCAGCCGCGCCGGAAGAAGCCGAGGGGCCCGAAGGCGACCATCTTGAGCAGGATCTCGACAACGAAGACGGCGAGGATGATCCGGTCCAGCCCGGCGATCAGCCCGCCGGCATGAGCCATGGCGACCTTCGAGGTTTCGAGGCCGAGGGTGAGCGCGTTGACGGTGATGAGCGCGGTGACTGCCCACTGGAAGTGCGGCCCGTCGATCACGGCGCGCAGCCGGCCGCGCAGCCCTGCCGCGTCCGCGGCGGGCGCACTTTCCGCCTCCTTCCTTCCGGCGCGGCTCCGGCCGGGCAGCGCTTCGCCCGGCCTCATGGCGCCGACCCAGCGACGGGCTCTCACTCCGATACCTCCCTCGTGCTCCGCGACGGGCGGAAGAAAGCGACAACCGGCTTGTGTTTTAGAGGCGGCCGGCGGCGGATCAACCCTGACGCCGCGTCGCGCGGCGGGTGGCCCCGAGCGGCTTCACAGCGCTGTTATGTCGATTTGTGCTGAAAGCCCGGTTCGCGATACCCACATGAGAGCCGATCCCGAACCCTGTGCCGTGCGGAGGCCCCGATGACTCTCTCCCGCCGCTTCCTTCTCGCCGCAGCCCTCGCCGCGCCGACCGTGGCCCTTGCAGGCTCCTACGCCATAGCGCCGGCGACCGCCGCCAAGCGGGAAATCTTCGCGCCCGGCGGCATGGCGATCCGCGGTTACGACCCGGTCGCCTATTTCACCGAAGGCAAACCGGTCGCTGGCAAGCCGGAATTCACCCATGTATGGAAAAGCGCGACCTGGTATTTCTCCAGCGCCGCCAACCGGGACAAGTTCCGCCAGGATCCGGAGCGCTGGGCGCCGCAATATGGCGGCTATTGCGCCTATGGCGTCGCCCAGGGCTATGCCGTCAAGATCGAGGTCGACCAGTGGTCGGTCGTCGACGGCAAGCTTTACCTCAACTACGACCGCAGCGTGCAGCGGACCTGGAAGCGGGACATTCCCGGCTACATCCGCAAAGCCAATAAAAACTGGCCCGGCGTGCTCAAGTAAGCCGCCCGCGCAGCCACGCCAGAACGTGGAGGCGCAGGGCGCTCGACAGATTGCCTTCCGACGCTTCGTCCACTTCCGCGATCAGGCCGGTGAGCGAGCGGCCCTCGGCGGCGGCCATTTCTTTCAGCGCTTCCCAGAACGGCGCCTCCAGCGATACGCTGGTCCGGTGCCCGCGGATCGTGACCGAGCGTTTCTCGACCGGGTCCGTCATTGGGAGACAACCGCCATGCTGATCCTGAAACCGAGTTGCGAATGCTGCGACCGGGATGTGCCGCCGGACAGCGCCGATGCGCGCATCTGCAGCTTCGAGTGCACCTTCTGCGCCGCCTGTGCCGAGAGCCGGCTGAACGGCATCTGCCCCAACTGCGGCGGCAACCTGGTAGCGCGCCCGATCCGTCCGGCGGCCCTGCTGGCCAAATTCCCGGCTTCGGCCGAGCGGGTGTTCAAGCCGGAGGGTTGCGCCGCCTGATCCATTCGTTTGCCGGGCCGGGATCGCCGATCCGCGCCTCAGCCCGGCCGCGTCATCTTCTCCGGGCGCACCCAGGCGTCGAACTGTTCCTCCGTCAGCAGGCCGAGTTTCACGCCGGCCTCCTTCAATGTCGAGCCGTCGGCGTGGGCCGTCTTGGCGATCCTGGCGGCGTTGTCGTAGCCGATATGCGGGTTGAGCGCCGTCACCAGCATCAGGGAATCGCTCATCAGCCGGTCGATGCGCGCCTCGTCGGCCTCGATGCCGGCCACGCAATTGTCGGCGAAGGAGACGCTGGCGTCGGCGATCAGGCGGATCGATTGCAGCAGGTTGTGGATGATCACCGGCTTGAACACGTTGAGCTCGAAATGGCCGTTCGAGCCGGCGACGGTGATCGCCGTGTGGTTGCCGATCACCTGGCAGCACACCATGGTGAGCGCTTCGCACTGGGTCGGATTGACCTTGCCGGGCATGATCGAGGACCCCGGCTCGTTGGCCGGCAACACCAGCTCGCCCAGGCCGGAGCGCGGGCCGGAGCCGAGGAAGCGGATGTCGTTGGCGATCTTCATCAGCGAGGCGGCCAGCACGTTGAGCGCACCCGACGCCTCGACCGCCGCGTCGTTCGCCGCCAGCGCCTCGAATTTGTTGCGCGCGGTGCGGAAACGGAAGCCGGTAATCTCCGAGACCCGCGCGGCGAAGGCCTTGTCGAACCCCTTCGGCGCATTCAGGCCGGTGCCGACCGCCGTACCGCCCTGGGCCAGTTCCGAAAGGCGCGGCAGGGTCTGCTTCACCCGGTCGATGCCGTATTTCATCTGCTGGACGTAGCCCGAGAATTCCTGGCCGAGGGTCAGCGGCACGGCGTCCTGGGTATGGGTCCGGCCGATCTTGATTACCCGGTCAAAGGCCTTGCGCCGTCCGTCCAGCGTGTCGCGCAGATGCCGCAGCGCCGGCAGCAGCAGCGTCTCGATCTGGACGACCGCGGCGATGTGCATGGCGGTCGGGAAGGTGTCGTTGGATGACTGGCTGCGGTTGACATGGTCGTTCGGATGGACGGGATCCTTCGAGCCGATCGTCCCGCTCATCGTCTCGATAGCGCGGTTCGAGATCACCTCGTTGGCGTTCATGTTGGATTGCGTGCCCGAACCGGTCTGCCAGACGACCAGCGGGAAATGATCGTCCAGCTTGCCCTTCATCACCTCGGTCGCCGCTCTGACGATCGCCTTGCCGGTCTTCTTCTCGAGCGCGCCGAGGTCCATGTTGACTTCCGCCGCCGCGCGCTTGAGCACGCCGTAGGCGTGGATCACCTCGCGCGGCATCCGCTCCTCGCCGATGCGGAAGTTGCCGAGCGAGCGCTGGGTCTGGGCGCCCCAGTAGCGGTCCGCCGGCACCTTCACGGCGCCCATCGTATCGGTTTCGGTGCGCATTTCCCGCTTGTCGGCCATCGTCTTTCGCCCGTGCTTCAGGGAGTGTCGGTCGGTTGAGGATGTAACCCGCGCCCGCCCGCCGGTGAACCGGCAGCGGCGACGCATGACGGACCCGGCCGGCCGGCTTTCCCCGCTTTGACGCGCCCGCCTGTTGGTATAGGCTACCGGCGAAATACCTTCCGGAGGGATGGCCATGCACAACATCGCGACGCTGCCGGCCCCGCGTAACGCGTGGTATGTCGGCGCCTGGTCTCACGAAGTGACCGAAAAGCCTCTGGCGCGGACCATCCTGAACGAGCGGGTCGTGCTGTTTCGCAACCGGGCGGGCAAGGCGGCGGCGCTGGAAGACCGGTGCAGCCACCGCGCGACGCCGCTGTCGCTCGGCGAGGTTACCGAGCGCGGCCTGGAATGCGGCTATCACGGCCTGACCTTCAACGGCGATGGCGAATGCGTCTTCATTCCGGGTCAGGACAGCATCCCGCCCCAGGCCTGCATCCGCGCCTATCCGGTGGTCGAACGCCAGGGCATGGTGTGGCTCTGGACGGGCGATCCGGAGCGGATCGACGATTCGACCCTGATCGACTGGCCGTGGAACGACGACGCCGAGAACTGGCCGGTCCGCTACGGCCGGATGCACCTCAAGTGCAACTACATGCTGGTCATGGAAAACCTGATGGACCTGACCCACATCCCCTACATCCACCGCAAGACCATCGGCGGCGGCGACCAGATGGGCCAGGTCAACGCCGAGATGATCACGAAGCGGACGGATACGGGCGTCCACTACATCCGCTGGATGGACGGCATCCAGCCGCCGCCGACCTACGTCAAGGCGGCCGGGTTTGCCGAGGGCGCGAAGGTCGACCGCTGGCAGGAATTCGAATATGTCGCGCCGATCACGGTGCTGCAATGGACCGGCGCCCTGGAGAGCGGCCGCGGCGCGCGCGAGAACCGGGACCAGGACGGCGGGTTCTCGCTGCGCATCTATCACGGCGCGACGCCAGAGACCGACACCAGCTGCCACTACTATTTCGCGATCAACAACGGCTGCATGGCGCGCAGCGAGGCCGACAACGACAAGCTGTTCCAGGAAATCTGGAACACGTTTCTGGAAGACATCGACTTCGTCGAGCGGCAGCAGGCCTGCCTGGAAACCGATCCCGAACGCCCGCTGGTCGACATCAAGCACGACAGCGCGCGCATCCACGCCCGGCGCAAGATCGAGCGGATGGTGGCGGCCGAAAGCGCGATGGCGGTGGCGGCGGAATAAGACGCCCCCCGGAGGCGCCGCAGTCCCCTCCCGCCCTTTCCCGGCATTCGGGCCTGTCCACTGCGGCTCTTTCCTCTCCCGTCATTCCGACCGGAGCCGCCCTGAGCCAGCCCTGAGCGAAGTCGAAGGGGGCGGCAGAGTGGAGGAATCCCGGCGCCGGACTCGGGTTCTTGTCATCGCGTTCAAGCCGAGATCCCTCCACTCCCTCCGGTCGGTCGGGATGAGGGGATAAGGTGATCGGTCCGGATGGCGGGACAGGGCGATACGCCCGGTCGGATTGACGCTCGGCATGTGCGGGCCGCCTCGCCCGAACCTTCCGAACATCCGCCCATTGCGCTTCGGCGCAAAAATCGACACTCTCCGGGCTATTGCGATACCCGAGCGACGAGGGTGACATGAGCGACGACAGGACCAGCGATTCGATGCGGGCGACCCGCGCTTCCGGCGGGATCGGGCCGCGCTACCAGCCACGTTCCCTGATTGACCCGGGCGGCCGTGCGCCCGGCGGCGGCCCGCCGCTGGCCGCTCCGACCCGCCCTGCGCCCGCAGCGGCAGCCTCGGGCGGCAAGAAGGACATCCTGTGCGCCATCGGGATCGATGTCGATGCGGTCGCCGGCTGGCTCGGCTCCTACGGCGGCGAGGATTCGCCCTGCGACATCTCCCGCGGCCTGTTTTCCGGCGAAATCGGCTCGCCGCGCCTGGTCCGGCTGTTCGACAAGTTCGGCATCCGGACGAGTTGGTTCATCCCCGGCCATTCGATCGAGACCTTTCCGAAGCAGATGAAGATGGTGGTCGACGCCGGCCACGAGATCGGCATGCACGGCTATTCCCACGAGAACCCCATCTCCATGACGCCCGAGCAGGAAGAGGCGGTTCTGGACAAGTGCATCGAGTTGATCGAGCGGCTGTCCGGCCGCCGGCCGACCGGCTATGTCGCGCCCTGGTGGGAGTTCAGCACGGTTACCAACGAACTGCTGCTGAAGAAGGGCATCAAGTACGACCACAGCCTGATGAACAACGATTTCCACCCCTTCTACGCGCGGGTCGGCGACAGCTGGACCAAGATCGACTATTCGAAGAATGCGGAAGAGTGGATGAAGCCGCTGGTGCGCGGCGTCGAGACCGACCTGGTCGACATTCCGGGCAGTTGGTATCTCGACGACCTGCCGCCGATGATGTTCATCAAGTCGGCGCCGAACAGCTTCGGCTTCGTCAACCCGCGGGATATCGAAGACCTGTGGCTCCAGCAGTTCGAATGGGTCTACCGGGAATACGACTACGCGGTCTACACGCTGACCATCCACCCGGACGTCGCCGGCCGGCCGCAGGTCCTGCTGATGCTGGAGCGGGTGTTCGACTATATCAGCCAGCATGCCGGCGTGCGCTGGTGCACCTTCGACGAGATCGCCGACGATTTCATCCAGCGCTATCCGCGCGAAGGGGCGGCGCGGCCGGAATCGGTGCTCGTCTGAGCGTGGCGCCGGTCCGGCCCGGCGGATAGTCGCGGCGCGGCGGCTCCGCCATGTGCAGCCTGTGCGGCGTGCTCGGCGGGCGCGGCCACTGGACCGAGAGCAGTTCTTCGCCCGAAGCCTTCGCCAGCCGCCGGGAAGAGGTGACCCGGCGGCGCGAGCGCCAGGAGCGCATCCGCCTCGCCAACCGCATCCTCGGCCATTACGGCCTGAAGCTCACGGATTTCAGCGGCGGTTCCTATGTGCTGTCGACCCACACCGGACGTTCGAAGATCGTCGACAACATCACCGAGGTCTGGATCGCGGCCGAGGATCTGACCGGCCGAGGCTGCGACCCCCTTGACCCGGCGCTGCTCGCCGGCCTTGCGGCGCGATGACCGCCTACGACACGCTGATCCCGATCAACATCGTCACCGGCTTCCTCGGCAGCGGCAAGACGACGCTGCTGGCCCGGCTGCTCAGGTCGCCGGCCCTGCGCGACACCGCCGTCCTCATCAACGAGTTCGGCGAAGTCGGCCTCGACCATCACCTGATCGAGCATGCCGAGGAAAGCGTCCTGCTGATGGACAGCGGCTGCCTGTGCTGCGCCATTCGCGGAGATTTGCAGGGCGCGCTGAGAAGCCTGTTCTCCCAGCGCACGCGGGGCGAGATCCCGCCCTTCCGGCGCGTCGCCATCGAGACCTCCGGTCTCGCCGACCCGACGCCCATCGCCTACACGATCCTCGCCGAGCCGGTGCTGCAGCATCATTTCCGGCTCGGCAACGTCGTCACCGTTATCGATGCGGTGAACGGGGCGGCGCAGCTCGAACGCCATCCCGAATCGGTCAAGCAGGCGGCGATCGCCGATCGGTTCGTGCTGACCAAGACGGCGATGGTGGACGACGGCGGCCGGGTCGTCCGCGCCGCCGTGCGCGAAATCAACGCCGCCGCGCCTGTGTTCGATATCGACGCCGATCCGTTGAATCCGGACGCCCTCCTGACCGACGATCTCTATGCGACCGGCGGCAAGCGGCGCGAGGTCGCCGGCTGGCTGGACGGATTCGCCGCGGCCTCCGGCGACGGACACGACCACGACCACAGCCACGGGGTCGGCTCCTTCTGCCTCCGGTTCGACGGGCCGATGGACTGGACGGCGTTCGGCCTGTGGATGAGCATGCTGCTCAACCGGCACGGCGAGCGCGTCCTGCGCGTCAAGGGCATGGTGAACGTCGCCGGCGTCGCCGATCCGGTGCTGATCAACGGCGTCCAGCACATCGTCCATCCACCGACCCACATGACCGGCTGGCCCGACGGCGACCGCCGCTCGCGCATCGTCTTCATCGTTCAGGATATGGACCGGGCGGAGATCGAAAGCTCGCTCAACGCCTTCAACGCGCTGGCGGCATAGCCGCCGCCTAGGCGCTCGAACTGCGGCGCGGCGGGGTGCGGCCCGGGCGGCGGCCGAGCCGGAAGGCGCGCACCATGCGGTGCAGCAGGTAGAAGCCGATCGCCAGGATCACCAGCACGATCATTGCGAGCAGCTTGCGCCCGAAAAGCGGGTCGAGCACCGTGCCTTTATCGATCAGGTGCAGGCTCAGCATCTCGATCAGCTGGAGAATGCCGCCCGCGCACAGGATCAGGGCGACCAGCAGCGCGACCTGCAGCGTGTCGAAGACCAGCCCTTCGGCGTCCAGATCGCTGACCCGGCGGAAGAAGTGCTGGCGGAACGACTGCCAGTGCGCGATGACGTAGGCGACGACGCCGACGAAGGCGGCGAACCAGAAGACGATGGTCGACGACGCCAGGCCCCGGATGCTGTCGCTGACCAGTTTCTCGAAGGGCGGATAGAAATAGACGAAGACCGCCAGGATCACGAGGCCGACGATAACGATCCAGAATCGAAGGGAACGTAGGCCCTCGGTTACCTGCGCCATGGCTCGAACGGGGTCCGGTGGTTGAAACGGCCGGCAGTACAGCATACCGGGTTTCGGAAAAAAAGCCCTGACGCAGGGGCCGATCGGTCGCCCCGCAACGGGCGCTGCATCGGTTGACGGCGCGGGCCGCGTTGGGAATTATCCGCCTGCGCGCCGGCCCGCGGACGGCGCGCGGGAGGAATGACGGAAAACCCCATGCCCCATCGTCTGGGTATCGATATCGGCAAGACTTTCACGGATCTGTTGCTGCGCGACGATTCCGGGACGGTGCACGCGCTCAAGACGGCGAACAGCCCCGGCGATCCGGTTTCCGCCATCGCCGGCGGCATTCGCGAACTGGCCGCCGGGGCCGGCGTCGCGCCCGGCGACATCGCGACGGTCGTTCACGGCGTCTCGGGGCTCGACCCTGCGGAAACAGACGGGCCGGCCGTCGGCCTGCTGGTCACGGCCGGCTTCGAGCATGTGCTGTTGCTCGGCCGCGGCCAGGGGGCGAGCCCGCTGGCCGGCCGCATTGTCGCAACCCTCGGCATTGCCGAGCGCATGGAGGCCGGCGGCCAGGTCCGGCAGCCGATCGACGAAGCGGGGGCAAGAGACGCGATCCAGACGCTGCGCGACCTTGGCGCGGCCGCCATTGCGGTTTCGCTGCTCCACGCCGCGGCGAACCCGGCGCACGAGCGGGCGCTCAAGGCGCTGATCGGCGAAATCGCCGCCGACATACCGGTCGTCCTGTCCAGCGATGTCGTCCGGGAAGCGGCCGACTACGAGCGGACGGTCGCGGCGGTGTCGACGGCGGTGCTGCGCCCGGCGCTTACCCGCTATTTCGAGGGCTTTGCCGACACGCTGCGCACCCTGGAAGCCGCGGCGGAGATCCGTGTCGCGCGCGCCGACGGCGGATCGATGTCGGTCGCACATGCCGGCGACTCGCCGGTCGATGCGCTCAATGCCGGGCCGGCCGCGGGCGTTGCCGCTGCAGCCGCAGCGGCGGCGCATGCCGGCTGTCGCGATGCGCTCGCCCTGGATATGGGTGGCGGCGCGAGCACGATCGGGATCGTTCTCGACGGCGCCCCCGTCGTGTCCCGCAAGACGCCGGTTGCCGGCGCAAACCTCACGCTGCCGTCCATCGCCGTCTTCCAGGCTGGCGCCGGCGGCGGCGCGGCGGTGCGGATCACTGGCCACGGTGCGCTGCGCGTCGGGCCGGAGGCCGCGGCCGGCGGAGCCGCCTGCTTCGGCGGCGACGGGCCGACGCTTACCGATGCAAATCTCGTGCTCGGCCTGATCCCGGCCGGGTCCGACCAGGGTTCCGCGCAGGACCGGGCGCCCGACCGCGCCGCAGCGGAAGCCGCGATCGCCCGCCTCGCCGACCGGCTGGGCGTGAACCCCTATCAGGCGGCGCAGGGCATTCGCGACCTGGCCAACGAGAAACTGTATGGCGCCCTGCGCCAGGCTGCGGCGGCGCACGGCGTCGACGTTGCGTCGATGCCGCTGGTCGCCTATGGCGGCGCCGGGCCGCTGCACGGCAATGCGCTCGCCATCCTGTGCGGCGACGGGCCGGTCGTCATCCCGGCGCGGCCGGGCTCGATGTCGGCCCGCGGCTTCGTCGATGCGCAGCCCAGGCAGGAATTCGGCCACAGCTGCCGCTGCCTGCTCGACGATACGAACGCCGCGGCGGTCGGAGAGATACTCGATTCGCTGGGCGGCAGCGCCAACGCCTGGCTGGACGAGGAGGGCGAGTCCGCAACCGGCCGGCAGCTCCGCTTCCAGGCCGATGTGCGTTATCGCGGTCAGGGCAGTGATTTCACGCTCGACATTGATCCGGTGAACCTGCCCAACTGGGGCCTGCGCGACCTGGCGGACCGCTTCTCGACAGTCTTCGAGCAGCGTCACGGTGTCCGGCTCGATGCGCCGGTCGAACTGGTCCGGCTGCGCGCCGTCGCCGGCGGCAGGGCGGCAGGACGGCGCAACGGCGCGTCGCCGGGCCGATCCGCGCCGCGGCCGTCCGGCCCGGGCGACGCTTCCGGCGCAAAAGTCGACGACCAGCGCATCTATCTCGACGGCAATTTCCTGACCGCGCCGGTTTATGCGGTGGACCGGCTCGACGCCGGCAGCCGGGTCGCCGGTCCGGCGCTGGTCGCCGGGGACGGTTGGACGGCGGTGGTTCATCCGCGCTATGCCGGCGCGGCCGGGGCCGACGGCGCTCTCGTCATCGCGCCGGACCGGGACGGGGGCAACGCCGCATGACACCACCCCGTTCCTCGACGCCGTCGCTCGACGCGATGCTGGAATCGACCCGCGAGCAGTTCGACCGGACCTTTGCCGACCGGCTGCGCCAGGCGGACGCCGCCGGGCTGCGCAACCGCCGGCAGCGTTCTGCGGCTCCGGAAGAGCCGGCGACCGAACCGCCCTCCGACGCGGCTTCGGACATCGATGCCGTGCTGAACCGGCGGTTCGGCGCGGACTGGTCTGCCGAGCTGGTCGAAACACAGGTGACCGGCAACACGCTTTCGGCGCTCTACCGGCTGACGGTGGACGGCCGCTCCGCGCTCGAATTCGGCGATGCGCCGGCAGACGGAGACCGCGAGGCGGCGCTGGAAGCGGCGCGCCGGTCGGCGCTCGCGAGGGCGGCCGATGCGCTGGCCCACGGTGCGCAACCGTCGGCGGCCACGACGGATCCTGCCCCGCTGCGCACACCTGCGTCCCCAACGACGACGGGGCCGCGCGCCGCTCCCGCCCCGAGCGGTGCGCTGGACGCGCTCGCCCTCGACCGGATCGAGGCGGCCTGGCGTCAGATCCGCAAGGAAGCGGGCAACGTTCTGGCGCAGGCTGCGATTGCCGAACCGGCGCGGCAGAAGGCGGCCGAAACGGCGACGCTGACCGACGCCCGCGGCGCCACATTGATCGGCCGTCCGGTGCCGGCCGTCGCCGACCTGGCCCGCAACCGGTCGCGCGATCTCCGTCCGGGCGACGTATTCCTGGCCGGCGATCCCTACGCCGGCGTTCAGGCCGGGACGTGGACGGCGATCGTTCCGGTATTCGCCGCGGAAACCGGCGGCGATCCGGTCGGTTTCAGCGCCGCGACGGCGCCGATGGCCGGCAGCGCCGGCGCGACCCCGGGAAGCGCCCCGAACGGCGCGCGCTCGGTCTACGGCGAAGGGCTGCGGATTCCGCCGATCCGCATTTTCGAAAATGGCCAGGCCAGCAGCGCGGCGCTGGACCTCATGCTGAACAACATTCCCGAATCCGGGGCGGCCCACGGTGACCTCCGCGCGCTGGTCGAAGCGGCGCAGGCCGGCGAACGGGGAATCGCCGACCTGTGCGTCTGCTTCGGGGCCGAGAGCTACCGGCAGGCCTGCGCTGCGGCGCTGGAGCGCACCGGGCGGGCCCTGCGCCGGATCGTTGCCGAGCATCTCCCCGAAGAGCCGAAGTCCTTCGAGGACAGGATCGACAGCGACGGCTGCGGCAACGGACCGTTCACACTCAAGCTGGCGGTATGGCGCGAGGGCGAGCAGGCGTTTTTCGACTGGACCGGCACGGCTGCCCAGGCCGAAGGGCCGGTCAACCTGCTGCTTGACGATGCGGTCTTCGCCCATATCGCCGCCGGTCTGCTGGTTCGGACGTTCGATCCGGAAATCGCGGTCAACGACGGGGTGCTGGCGCCGCTGCGCATCACGCTTCCCCCGGGCAGCCTTTTGCACCCGCGTTTTCCGGCGCCGCTGGGCAACGGCGCCCAGACCCTGGCGCGGGTCTACGATGTGTTGAACGGCGCGCTCGGCCAGTTCGCGGGCGCAGCGGGCGCCGCGGCTGGCTACGGGTCCAGCCCGCAGCTTGTTTTCACGGGCGAGGACAGCCGCGGCAGGACGGTTTCCCTGACTGACCGCCTGTTCGGCGGCGCGCCGGCGCGCTCCGGGCGCGACGGCGGGGACGGCCGGTCGCTTTCCGCCGGCGCCAGGAGCCGGCCGGTCGAGCAGCTGGAATCGGATTTTTCCGTCACGGTCGAGAGCGTAACGGCAATCGCCGACAGCGGCGGCGCCGGTGCGCATCGCGGCGGCTGCGGTGTCGAGAAAGTCTACAGGTTCCGGACGGCCGGCACGCTGAGCTGGCGCGACGAACGGGAGCAATCGCAGCCCTGGGGCCGCAACGGCGGCGAGGCCGGGGCGTGCTCCGAAAAGATCGTGGTGCGAACCGACGGATCGCGCGAACAGCCGGGCTCGAAGGCCGGCGGCGTGAGGGTGGCGCCCGGGGACCGGCTGATCTTCCGGACCGCGGGCGGCGGCGGATGGGGCAATCCGCTGGACCGCAGCCCCGAACAGGTCCAGAAAGACGTCCGGCGCGGCATGGTCTCGACGGTCGGGGCCCGGGATCGCTATGGTGTCGTCGTTGCCGGCAGCCCGGCGGCCTGTACGGTAGACGGGAATGCGACCCAGGAACTGCGCGAGACGCTCGGCAGGTCCCGCGGCCGGTCCGGCGGCGGGAGCGCGCGGTGATTTCGGGCGGCGGACGAATGAACGGCCATCGCAGGCCGGCAACGGGGAGGCGGCGGCCGGTGGCAGGCCGCCATACGAGGATGCCCGACACGGAGGGGCGGAAGCATGGTTGAGAACATCATCGTCGGCATCGTGCTGGCGATCATCGTCATCGCGATCATCTACATCCTGTCGATCTGGGTGTATAAGCGCGCGCCGTCGAACATGGGCTTTATCCGCACCGGCTTCCTCGGCACCAAGGTGTGCCTGGGCCGCGGCGCGATCGTCCTGCCCGTCTTCCATGAGGTGACCTGGGTCTCGCTCGAGACGATCAAGCTGATCGTCAGCCGCTCGCGCGACCAGGCGATTCTGACCCACGACAACGTCCGCGTCGACGTCGGAGCGGAACTCTACACCCATGTCGGCCGGACCGAGCAGGAACTGCTGACCGCCGGGCGCAGCCTGGGCGAGAAAACCTTCGATCCGGAGAAGGTGCGCAGCCTGCTCGAAGCCAAGGTGGTCGGCGCCCTGCGCAGCTATGCCGCCACCAAGTCGCTCAAGGAACTGCACGAGAACCGCGAAGCGATGGCCGAGGCGATCAAGGCCAACGTGACCGAAAGCTTCAACGCCAACGGCCTGACGCTGGAAGAGGTCACCGTCGTCACCCTGGAACAGACCGGCAAGGAGCATTTCAAGACCGACAACGTGTTCGACGCCGAAGGCCTGAAAATCATCACCGAGATCACCAGCGACGCGCGGCGCAAGGTCCACGACACCGAGAAGCGCACTACGGTCGCGATCCGCCAGAAGGATCTGGATACCCAGCTCGAACTGCTCGAGATCGAGCGCCAGGAGGCGACCGCCCGGGCCAACCAGGACAAGGCGGTCTCCAACGAGGAAGCCCTGCAGATGCGCGAGAAGCAGGTCTTCATCCTCAACCAGCGCAAGGCGGTGGAAGAACAGGAGATCGGCAACGAGGTCGAGCTCGAAAAGATGCGCACCGACCGCGAATTGGCGATCACGGAAGAGGCCCAGAAGCGCGAGGCGTCGGAAATCCAGAAGGCCCTGAAGCTGGAGCAGGAGCGCCGCGACAAGGAAATCGCCATCATCGCCAAGGCCAAGGAAGAGGAGCTGGCCGAAATCGACCGCGCGCTGGCGCGCGAGAAGGCGGAGAAGGACAAGCAGATCGGCCTGATCCAGAAGGAGGTCGAGCGCCAGAAGGCCGACATCGCGCAGGCGACCGCAGTGGCCGCCGAGGAAGAGGCCGCGCGCATCGAACGCCACAAGGCGGCCGAGCAGGCGGCGCTGGAGACCCGCCGTCTCAGCCTGGCGACGAAGCTCAACCTGCTGGAACTGGACAAGGAGGAGGAGTTCGCCTCCGCCAACCAGGAGCAGGAAGTCTCCAACGAGAAGGCGCGGACGATGAGCGAATCCCAGCGCTTCATCATCGAGCAACGCTGGACCGTGCAGCAGGAGGAGATCGACAAGGAACGCGCCCTGGAGGCGGCGCGCATCGAGAAAGACGCGGCGATCATCGATGAGGGCACCAAGAAGGAGGCCGCCGAGATCAAGCGCCTGCTCGCCGTCGAACTGGAGGAGCGGGAGCGGGAGATCGCGCTGATCGGCAAGGAGCAGGAGCGCGAGGCGGTCGATATCCGGCGCTTCCTGGCGCGCGAAGTCGAGGAGCGCAACCGGGAGATCGCGCTGGAGGAGAAGACGCGGGAGTTGGAGGCGGCCGAAGCGGGCCGGCTGGCGACGACCGCAGACCGTGTCCGCGCGACCCATGCCGCCGAGGCCGCCGGCCATCTCGCCGACGCCGAGACGGAAAAGGAAATCCGGCGCATCGAGGCCGAGAAGCAGGCCGCGGCCGAGCGGATCGCCGAAGAGGCCAAGGCGCAGATCGCCAGCATGCACATGGTGACCCAGTCCGAGGCGCGCCAGCAGGCGGCGGAGCGCGAGGCCGCGGCCACGCTGACAAAGGCCAATGCCAATAGCGAGGCCCAGAAGATCACCGCCGAGGGCGTCGAGCGCGAGGCCGGCGCCCGCGGCCGGGCCGAGATGGAGATCGAGGCGCTGCGCGTGCAGCGGACCGAGGAGAAGCTGAAGGCGGAGGCCGCCGGTATGGAGGCCAAGGCCGACGCGCTCAAGAAATACAACGAGGCCGCGATGTTCCTGGAGCTTTCGAAGCTCTTCATCGAGGCCGAGCGCGACGTCCATATCGACCAGGCCAAGGCCATGGGCAACGCCTTGGAAGGCGCGCATATCCGCATGTATGGCGGCAGCAACGACGGCACGATGGACACGATCCGCGGCTTGTTCAACTCCGGCTTCGGCCTGGGCGAGGCAATGGAGGGGCTGGCCCATTCGATGCCGGACGGCCTGCGCGACCGCTTCAACGCCAACGGGCTGCGCGGCCTGTTCGGCCGGCCGGCGGACAGCGGCCTTCTGCTCCAGACCCACGGCCAACTCAAGGTTCTGGTCGAGCGCGAGCTGGGCAGCGCGGCGGCACGTCAGGCGCCGCTCGGCGAGGCGGTCGGCAAGCTGGAAGAGGCGGCCGGCAACGATCCGGCGCAGCAGCGCGCCGTCGGCCTGCTCAAACAGGTCGCGGCGGAGGGCGATTTCGCCGACGTGCCGTTCGAGACGATCTGGTCGCTGCTGAGCGCGCTGACGGAAAGGACCGACTGACCGAAGCGCCCGCCGGGCCGGAAGAACCGTTGCCGATGCGACGGCGGAACCGCCGATGACCGATTTCGACGTCATCCTCGAGGGGGTGAACAAGACCTTTCCGGGCAACGTGCGCGCGGTGATCGATTTCAACTGTGAAATCCGGCACGGCGAGTTCGTCGCAATGCTGGGGCCGAGCGGCTGCGGCAAGACAACGACCCTGCGCATGATCGGCGGGCTGGAAGAAGTGACCAGCGGCAAGATCTGGCTCGCCGGCAAGGACGTGACCGACCTGCCGCCATCCCAGCGCAACACCTCCATGATGTTCCAGAGTTTCGCGCTGTTTCCGCACCGCACCGTGCTCCAGAATGTCGAGTTCAGCCTGAAGATGCAGGGCGTGCCCAGGGAGGCGCGGGCGCGCCGGACCCGGGACATGGTGGAAATGGTCGGCCTCGGGCCGCTCGCCGACCGCCGGCCGCACGACCTTTCCGGCGGCCAGCAGCAGCGCGTCGCGCTCGCCCGGGCGCTGATCAGCGAGCCGACTGTCCTGCTGCTTGACGAGCCGCTCGGCGCGCTGGACTACAATCTGCGCCAGTCGATGATCATCGAGCTGAAGAAGATCCAGCGCGACACCGGCATCACCTTCATCATGGTGACCCATTCCCAGGAAGAGGCCATGTCGATGGCCGACAAGGTGATCGTGATGAGCGACGCGCTGATCCAGCAGACCGGCACGTCGCGGGAAATCTACGAGTCGCCGCGCACCAGCTTCGTCGCCTCCTTCATCGGCAACAACAACCTGATCCGGGGCACGGTGCGCTCGCGCTCCGGCTCGATCGTGCTGGTCGAGGCTCACGGCAGGATGTTCTACGTCCGGGTGCCGGACTATATCGCGGCGGTCCATGTCGACCGCGAGGCGCATTTCTCGGTGCGCGCCGACCTGATGCACACCGGCGAGCATCCCGACATGGCGAACCGGGTCGAGGGCACCTACGCCACGACCGAGTTCCGGGGATCGCTGGAGACCGACGTGTTCGAGATCGCGCCGGAGGTCTACGTCTCGGTCGAGCAGCACCGCGGCGTCAACGACCGCATGTACGATCCCGGCGAACGCGAGACGATCTGCTGGCCCGCCGACGCCGGCGTGCTGCTGGAGCAGAACCCGTAGGGGAAAGGCCGGCGTCCTCAAATGGCCGCCCACGGGTCGATCGTCTCGACGCCCGTTTCGGAGAAGTCGCGAATGTTGCGCGTCGCCACAGCCATGCCGCGGGAGCGGGCGATCGCGGCGATCTGGCAGTCCGCCTCGCCGATCGGCCGGCCGGCGGATCGGCGAACGGCGGCAATTTCCGCATAGGCGCGGGCGGCGGCGCTGTCGAACGGCAGAATGCGCTCGGCAAATCCCAGGTTGAGCCACCGGGTCATCGAGGCTTCAAGCGCGTTTCTGCGTCGGCCGACCGGCAGGATGGCGATGCCGTAGCGCAGTTCTGCTTCGCCGACCGCAGTCAAAAACAGGTCTTCTGCATCCCATTGCGCAACCCAGGCCGTAACCGCCGGCACTGGCGCCGGCCGCATGAGTTCGGATGCCACATTCGTGTCGATTAGATACATCAAATTCTGAGGCCGATTCGGCCCCGTTTCACCCGTCGTCGCATGCCGCTCCCAGAGGGCGATGGCGTGCGATAAGCTGTTGTGTTGACGGGGTTATTCCCCATCGCTACACTGTCCTCCACCTTGACAACCCCGCGATGAGGCCGTCAGACCACACGCCCACTGTAGCCGTCACCATGCTTCCTCTGCGCTTACGGGAAAATCGGATCGAATCCCGGCAGCGCCGAAGCCGCCCCGAAGGATCGCCGCACCATGGCCGAACGCCAGTACCGCACCCTCACCAAGCGCACCGTGGACCGTCTCTCGGTCGACGGCAAGGACGCCGTCTTCTGGGACAACGAACTGCCCGGCTTCGGCGTCCGAGTGTACCCCTCCGGCAAGAAGGTCTTCGTCGTCCAGACGCGCGCCTTCGGCCGCTCGAAGCGCGTCAGCCTCGGGACCCATGGCGATACCGACTTCTCCGTCGACCACGCCCGCAGGAAGGCCACCGACATCATTGCGCGCATCAAGGCCGGAGAACCGCCCGTTGCTCCCGCGCCCGACCCGACCGTCGCCGACCTCGCGGAGCGCTACGAGCGCGAGTACGTGGCAATGCACTGCAAGCCCCTGACGATTTCCCATTACCGCCTCATGCTGCGCAAGCATATCGTGCCCGCCCTCGGCGAACGCCGCGTCGCGGACGTCGAGTACAAGGACATCCTCGCCTTTCACAACAGCCTGCACCACATGCCGACCGTCGCCAACCGGGCGGCCGACATTCTGGTGAAGATGTTCAACTTGTCGGACGCCTGGGGCTGGCGTCCCTCGGGCGCCAACCCGTGCCGGGGCGTGCCCCGCTTCCGGGTCGAGAAGCACGAGCGGTTCCTGACCCGCGAAGAGCTGTTCCTGCTCGGCGAGACGCTCCGGACGGCCCCGGAAAAGCGCCTCGCCTCGACCCATGCGGCGGCGGCCATCCGGCTCCTCGTGCTGACCGGATGCCGGCGCAACGAAATCCTTGGACTCCGATGGGACGACCTCAACTTCGACACCGGCGAGATGCGGCTCCCCGACACGAAAACGGGTACGCGCATGGTCCCGCTCACCCCCGCCGTCGCGCGCGTGTTCGACGGCCTCGCCCGCACCCCCGGCAATCCGTGGGTGTTCCCGGGCCGGAAGAAGGGAAGCCGGCTGGTCAACCTCAACGACTCCTGGGACCGGGTGCGCAAGGCGGCCGGGCTCGGAGATGTCCGCCTGCATGACTTGCGACACACGTTCGCCTCCCGCGCGCTGGCGCTCGGCGAGGGGCTGCCGATGATCGGCGACCTGCTCGGTCACCGGATGGTGACCACGACCGCGCGCTACGCGCATCTCGCCCGCGACTCGGTGCGCCATGCCACGGCCAATGTCGGCGACGACCTCGGCCCCAGGCTCGCGCCGCCGGACGGCCCCCAGCACGCCAGCGCCAACTGAACTTTCCACGGGAGCCCGCCATGCCACGCCCGAACAAGCTCGTCCTGTCCCGCCGCGCCGTCGACGCCCTGCCGGTCGCCGGGCGCGAGGCCCTCTTCTGGGACCGCGACCTCACCGGCTTCGGGGTGCGCGTCCATCCCTCGGGGTCGAAGGTCTACATGGTGCAGACCCGCGCCCGGGGGAAAACCCGCCGCGTCACCATCGGCCGCCACGGGGTGTGGACGCCCGAGCGGGCGCGGCGCGAGGCGGGACGGCTGCTTGCCAGCCTGAAGGCGGGCGAGACCCCGCGCCGGCCCGGCGAGGATTCGCCTTCGGCCAACGGACCGACGATCGCCGAGATGGCCGAGCGGTACATGACGGAGCACGTCGCCGTGCGCTGCAAGCCGACGACGCAGCGGGGATGCCGCCATATCCTGGACAAGTTCCTGTTGCCGAAGTTCGGGGCGCTCCGCCTGAGCGAGGTCACGCCCGACCACGTTGCGGCGCTGCACTACCGGATGCGCGATAAGCCGGTCATGGCGAACCAGACGGTCTCGCTGCTCTCCCGGCTGTTCTACACCGCCGCGAAGTCGGGCGAGGCGCCGGCCGGGGGCAATCCCTGCCGGTTCATCCAGAAGTATCCGACGCGCGGGCGCGAGCGCTTTCTGTCGGAGCAGGAGTTCGACCGGCTGGGCCGGGTGCTGGCCGAGCTCGAAACCGCGGGCACGGTCTCGGCGAGCGCGGCCGGGGCGCTGCGCCTGCTGATGCTGACCGGCTGCCGGCGCAACGAAGTCGCGACGCTCAAATGGGAGCATGTCGATCTCGAACACGACGAGTTGCGGCTCCGCGACGCGAAGACCGGCGCGCGGGCGGTGCCGCTCTCGCCGGCGGCGAAGCAGGTCCTGACCGCGCTGCCGCGCCGGCCCGGCAACCCCTGGGTGTTTCCCGGCCGCGTGCGCGGCACCCGCCTGCGCACGCTGAACGTGTCGTGGCAGGTCGTCCGCAAGGAGGCGGGGCTTGAAGACGTCCGCCTGCACGATCTGCGACACAGCTTCGCCTCGCGGGCGCTCGCCCTCGGGGAGAGTCTGCCGATGATCGGGAAGCTGCTCGGCCACACGCAGGTGCAGACGACCGCGCGCTACGCACACCTCGGGCGGCACTCGGTCAAGGTCGCCGCCGCGAGAATTGCGGACAGCCTCGAAGCCGACATGGACACGCCGCCGGAGGTTGCCGCCGTCCAGTGATCGACGAGAACCATGGCAACGCCATGACGCTCTGAAGATCGTGCGATGCGCCAAACCTTCATAAGGAAACGAGACCGGGAGTCCGGCTGTCTAGTTCTGCTCCCGCTTGGGAATACCCATACCCTTCAACACCCACCGAGTCATCACCTTTGTCGGGGGCTCCCCTCTAAACTAGTTTGGGCCTGGTCCGAAAAGAACGAAATCGTCAGACGGTTCATTCACGAGCCCAAAGTCGAGGTGGCGATAGCACCAAGCCAGCTTTACCCTCTTCCGCGCAATATGCCCGTCAAAGAGTGTTTGAACATACTCCGCATCGTCGAGCTTCGGATCGATTTTCTTAATGATCGCGATATGCTCAATTGCCTTTTTCGTTACCACTAATGGAGTTCCCGCAGTCGTAATTCCCATGTTTCCATATCCACCCATCACTATACTTCCTGGCGCACTATCCTTGAACTGCATTTCATCATACACCGACCACAATCTCTTTCTCTCCGGCACCATTTCGTCGTCGACTGTCCATTCAAAGACGGAATGGTCGAACAGCCCCAAGATTTCGACCTCCTCACGGCGTACAGACGCAAACAAGACCTCATCAGTTCTATCCATCAACCCACTTGACTGCATATTCAGACCGAGATGGAAATGGTGAAGCCCCATCACATTGAGCACAAAATCCTTGTCATTCCATGTTGCGGCGTTGCTGTTTTCCGGATCCGAGGCCATGACATAGCCATGTCGATGTGCCTTTCGCGAAAGATACGGACCTAAGTCTGCGCCAGTCTCCACCGCTTCAACGAATGCCTCGATATTCGCTCTCAGCGCAGCAGCTCGACCATCGTTCTCAATAGCAAACATCCCAGTTACTTTTCTAGGGCGAGTGGCTACATTGCGCAATCTCCAGCACATGTAGATGATAAGCAGATCAGTTGGGTGTTTTGACTCGATCGCACTTAAAGACTCCCGATTGTTAGGTATCCGAGGAATATTCCCTATCAATTCTCTCCGAAACTTCTGAAACCGTATCGAGTTCGTCAATGCTGGATCTACATCAGCCACTTGCTTCTCCCGCTCTGTCCATTCTCGGAATGCTGACCATGTTCTCCTGATGCGATCAGCGAGTTCAGTAACCTACACATCCTTTTCCCTAAACTCAGGTTAGTTCATGAGGTGCTAACATCCATTGGGACTCTAGACCCAGTCCTCGAACTGAACCGTCCGCACAAATTGGCGCCCATTCCTGCGAAGACCGTCATGTCTGCACGCGGCCTTGATTGGGGTTGTATCCACCCAGTCCATCCCAACATCGGGTCCAACCATCCGGAGACTTCAGCATATCCGTACCGATGAAAGGACTGAAGATCCATCATCCAATATAGATCATTCATCTCTAGGTCCGAAACCCGCAGGTGGCACGGCAGTGTTTCGGTCAGTTCCTTTCGCGTCTATTCCTTTGCTGATTACAAATGCAACTACAGCTGTCAAAATTGGCAATCCAGCATCCGCGTCTATTGTCTTGGTCAATAGTAAGATAGCTACAACAAGTACAACCACGACGGCAAGTGCAATCTGGCCGAACAACTCCCAAAACTTATTTCTTCTGTCCAAGTACAACTCAATCGAATTAGAAATCTCTTTTGTCACCTCCATTGCCGCTTTATCGACAGGCTTTGTACGGCGAATTTCATGCAAAAGCATGACAAGTGATTCAAGAGCATGAACAAGAAAAGGACTTCTCCACTGCGAACCATAAATGAACAGACCAAATGCAAAAACACCAGCCAAAGTCACTAAGGAAAAACCTACGATAATCACGACGATCCAGAATGTCGGGTCAAATTCCATAGACTCAGTCCTTTGCCTTACATGCAACCACCCAGGGGGCGTTAAATTCGGGCCTCGCATAGACCATATCGACAGGCCCGTTCCTACCTACCGCCATCGTAGCCGCTTGCGGCATGAGCCTGCCATCTGGGCGCTTCCTTCGGCATCGGTCGGCTCACTCCCGTCTTGCAACACGCGACCTGGATCGGGATCGGCGGCCGGGTGCCGGGTGGGCCGAACCTACGACGCGCCTCCCGCGTTCACCGCATCCCTCAACGGTTTGCCGGGCTTGAACGTCGGCGCCGTCGATGCGGCGATCTCCAGGCTCTCGCCGGTCCTCGGGTTGCGCCCCGTGCGCGCGGGACGGCTTCTGGTGCCGAAGGTGCCGAATCCGGCGACCCGCACATCCTCGCCCCCGGTCAGGGCCTCCGCGATCGCCTCGAACACGGCATCCACGGCGTCCCCGGCCGCCGACTTGCCTACTCCGGCCCGCCCCGCCACACGATCGGCAATGTCCGACTTGTTCACTCGTTCTCTCCTTCAGTTCCCTTGCGTTCACCGGAGGCCAGGCTCACCCGGCAGACCGTAGCCGCTCCAACTCCCACGGTTAGCACGATACCCCCGTCTCCGCGATCCCGGCAGCGGCAATTCCGCATCCCTTCGCGCGCCCCTCCGGCGTTTCGCACCGCCATACCTCGCGGCCCGGCGCCAGGAGTCGGAGGCCGGCGGTTGCCGGGACGATCCGGGGGCCGAGAGGCGGTCCCCCGCGCCGCCGCCGGGGAGACCGCTCCATGTCCAGCCGCATCGCCGACATTCCGACGCCGCCCCGGTGCCGGGAGATGATCCAAACCGGCGCCCTCGTCGCCGTCAATCACTCCGGCGGCAAGGATTCGCAAGCGATGACAATCCTGCTGTCGCGGATCGTTCCGCGCAGCCAGCTCCTCGCGGTCCACGCCCCGCTCGGCGAGGTCGAGTGGCCCGGCACCATCGAGCATATCGAGGCGACCCTCCCCGAGGGCGTGCCGCTGATCTTCGCGCCGGTCGCGTCCGGCAAGACCCTGCTCCAGCGGGTGGAGGAACGCGGCCTCTGGCCGTCGAGCAAAGCGCGCTGGTGTACCAGCGATTTCAAGGCCGGACCGATCCAGCGTGAGTTGCGCCGCTATCTCAAGGCGCATCCGCGCTTCGGCGGCCGGCTCGTCAACGCCATGGGTATGCGCGCCGAGGAAAGCCCGGCGCGAGCCGGGAAGGCGCCATGGCGGCGCAACGACCGCATGAGCGCCGCCGGCCGCGAGGTCTTCGACTGGCTCCCCATATTCGGCCTCTCGACCGAGGACGTGTTCCGCATCGTCCGCGAGGCCGGCCAGGCGCCGCACTGGGCCTACGCCGCCGGCATGTCGAGGCTGAGTTGCAGCTTCTGCATCCTGGCATCCCGCGCCGATCTGCGCCGGGCGGCCGAACTCCGCCCCGAACTCTACCGGCGCTACGCCGAGATCGAGCGCCGCATCGGCCACACGCTCTCGCCCTCCCGCGTTCCCCTGCCCGAATTGACCGGCATTTCCCCGGCCGCGGCCTCCAGCACCGAGGACGCGATGGGTTTCAACCGCCTTCGGTCTCGACCGGCGCGGACACACCGGACCGTCGCAAGACGCGGCGGCCTCACACCCCGGTGTGGAAGGAGTGGAGCGGCGCTGGCGTCCCGGTGAAGGCCGGGCGCCCGGAGAGGGCGGCCCGCGCCGCCTATCCGCCATCCCGGAGCACGCCCATGACCTTGCCTGAGACCATCTCCGCCGACTACACGCTGAGACCCAGCGAGCTCGCCGAGGTGCTCGCCCTACTGGTGGAGGCCCGCCAGCCGACCATGGTCTGGGGGCCGCCCGGCGCGGCCAAGTCGATGATCGCCCGGCAGGTCGCAGCCGCCGTCAACCGCCAGTATGTCGACGTACGGGCGCTTCTCCTCGACCCCGTCGATCTGCGCGGCATCCCATGGCGTTCGCTGAACGTGCTGGAGCGCGCGCTGGCCGATGTCATCGTCAAGGATTTCGGGGGCAACGACATCGCCGCCGACGTGCCCGCGCTCGTGCGGCGCTACCAGGCGGTCGCCGGGCTGCTCGACCAGCGCACGTCCTGGGCGCCACCGGCTTTCCTGCCGCCCACAACCGATCCCGGCCTGTGGCTCATCAACCTCGAAGAGCTGCCCTCCGCCGTGCCGATGGTCCAGGCGGCGCTCTACCAGCTCTTCCTCGAACGGAAGTGCGGCGAGTACGAGCTGCCCGAGGGCGCGTCCCTGATCGCCTGCGGCAACCGGGATGCCGACCGCGCCGTGGTCCACCGCATGCCGACGCCGCTCAGCAACCGCCTGGTCCATCTGGAGATCCGGGTCGACGCCAGGGACTGGCTTGCCTGGGGCGCGGCCAACGGGATCGCTCCCGAAGTGCTGTTCTTCATCGAGCTGGAGCCCGAGCTGCTGCACCGCTTCGAGCCCCAGTCGAAGGAGCACGCCTTCCCGAGCCCCCGGAGCTGGGAGTTCGCCAGCAACATCGTTGTTGTTTCCCGCTTTATCTCGTGGGAGCACCCTGCGATTTGACCGGATTATTCCGTCGACGGTTTTCCTGGAACAACGGGGCAATCCGGGACACGCCCGGTCGTGGTGAAGTTGCCTTTCTCATGAATGATTGTTGTCGAAGCGGTGGGGATGTGGTCGCGAGAGTGGCGGCGCTCGGTCCGCAGGGCCTGCCCCCAGCTTGACTGGGGGACGCGCCCATCTCCGCCCCGCTTGGAATCGCGCCCGCCGCCGCCGTAGTCTCGGCATTCCTTCTCTCGACAGTGGAGTTGGCCCGCGCGGGGAGACGGACCCCGCCGGGCCACGGCCGGTGCAGCTTCGGTATGAGACGGGGCTTACCGGCGAGCAATACGTTAGAGCCCAGGCGTGGCGCGCTGCAAGCCTCGAGCGCTGTCCGAATCACCCCCACGGGGGATGTTCGCTGGCACGCCATGGCACTTATCCGCGCAAGACCCCGCGCGGGACACGGATTGCTCGCTGGTACTGCCCCGAGAGCCACACCACCATCAGCCTGCTGCCGGACTGTCTGGCGGCTCGGCTGCCCGGCGAGCTCGACACCCTCGAAGCGGTGGTGGCTCACGCCGAGCAGGCGCCGAGCCTCGGCGCCGCGGCCGATGCGTTGCGCACCGACCCGGTCGAGCTCCCGGGGGCGATGCGCTGGGTCGAGCGTCGGGTGCGGCTCGTCCACCACGTCCTGAGCATCGTCATCGGCCTGCTCCCCGAGCAGCTTGCTCGCTGCATCGCCGAAGTGGGCGCGGTACGGACTCGGCTCGAGACCGATACCGCGCTCAGGGCGCTGCGCACTCTGGTCGCGCAACAACTCCCCGTACTGCCCGCACCGTTGGGGTTCCACCCTCACGGACTCGCAGCGACGAATCGCACCCGCGCGCGCCAACACAAGATGGGGTCTGACCCGCCGCCCGTACCTGCATAGCGTGTCCGTCTCCCGGGGCGAAGTCCCCCGAGACGACCGAGGAGCACGCTGTTGAACCATTCCGACGACGAACTGCGCCAGGCCACCGCCCTGTTCCGATATGGCGTGATCGCCGACTTGGTGCATCTGCCCGTAGGCACGCCGGGCCTCCTCGCCCGGATGCGCGACAAAGCCGACCAGGCCTATGCCATCCCCGGCACCACCCGCACCCAGGTCGCCGCCAACACCATCCGCGACTGGATCAAGCTCTACCGCGATGGCGGCTTCGAGGCGCTGTATCCCAAACCGCGCGCCGACCGCGGCAAGCCCCGGCGTCTGCCCTCCTCAGTCGCCGAACGCCTGATCGCGTTCAAGACCGCGAATCCCACCTGGTCGGTGCGCACCGTCATCCGCGCCGCCCGCGACGCCGGCATCGACTACCCCCTCGCCCCCTCCACCGTGCACCGGCTGTTCCACCGTGAGGGCCTGTTCGATTCCAAGCCCCACGACGGCGCCGACCGCCGCCGCTTCGCCTTCCGCGACGCCGGCGAGCTGTGGATGAGCGATGTCATGCACGGGCCGAAGCTCCGTCACGGCCGAACGCGGCGAAAGTCCTACCTCATCGCCTTCATCGACGACGCCACCCGCGTCATCCCCTTCGCCGCCTTCGCCACCGCAGAGAACGTCCAGGCCTTCCTCCCCGTGTTCTCCAACGCCCTCATCCGCCGCGGCATCCCCCAGCGCCTCTATGTCGACAACGGCGCCAACTACCGCTCCCGACAGCTCGCCCTGGTGTGCGCCAAGCTCGGCATCGCCCTCATCCACGCACGACCTCATCATCCCGCGGGAAAGGGAAAGATCGAGCGCTGGTTCCGAACCCTGCGCGCCGGATGGCTCGCCCACCTCGATGCGCAACTCACCGACAGCCTCCAGACGCTGAACCGCAGCCTCTGGGCATGGATCGAGGGCGAGTACCACAACACCCCCCATCGCGGCCTCGAGGGACGCACACCGCTCGAGCAATGGGCCCTCGCCGGCGCCGCCGTACGCTACCCCGACGCCACCACAGACCTCCACGACATCTGCCTCTTCGAGGCCAAGCGCCGCGTGCACAAGGACCGCACCGTCAGCCTGCACGGGCGACTCTACGAGGTCGACCCCATCCTCGTGGGCGAGAACGTCATCTTGCGCTACGACCCCGAAGCACCGCCGAACCGCCCCCTCGACGTCGTGCACGACGCAAAACCCGCAGGCCACGCCACCCGCCTCGACGCCTACGCCAATACCTCGGTCAAACGCGGCGTCTACTCCAAGCAGATCGAACCCGGCGACCCCGCCCCCGAGCCGCCGCCGTCGCCGCTCAGCCTGCGAAAGCTCAAGGAGCACGACTGATGTACCTGCGACACTTCGCCTTCACCCGCTTGCCCTTCGAGACCCCCGCCGAGACCGACGAGCTGTTCGAATCCAACGCCCGGCGCGAGGCCGAGGCCAGGCTCGGCCACCTCATCGAACTCAAAGGCATCGGCCTGCTCACCGGCGAGGTCGGCTCCGGAAAGACCACCGTGTGCCGACACCTCACCGCCCAGCTCCATCCAGGCCTGTATCGCGTGCACTACGTCTCCCTGACCACCGGCAACGTGCTCGACATGTACAAGGCCATCGCCTGGGAGCTCGGCCTCGGCGTCGAGCGCTCCCGCGCCTCGGCCCATCACGCCATCCGTATCGAAGTCTCCCGCCTCGCACAGGAGGCCAGACAACTGCCCATCCTCGTCATCGACGAGGCGCACCACCTGCGCAACGACGTCCTCGAAGACCTGCGCCTGATGACCAACTTCGCCATGGACTCCGACAACCGCATGTGCCTCATCCTCGTCGGACTCACCGAGCTGCGCCGGCGCCTCTCGATGGCCTGCCACGAATCGCTCGCCCAGCGCCTCGTCGTGCGCCACCACCTCACCGGCCTCGAACGCCATGAGCTCGACGCCTATCTGACCCATCGCCTGCGCCTCGCCGGCTGCGAACTCCCACTGTTCGAACCCCCCGCCGTCGAGGCCCTGTTCCAGGGCGCGCGCGGCCTGCCGCGACAGATCAACCGCATCGCCCACTACGCGCTGTCCGCCGCCGCCCTCGACAACGCCCGAACCGTCAACGCCGACCATCTCCAGCACGCCCTCGAAGAACTCCGCCCATGACCTGCCCCATCGACTGGCCAGACGAGATCAACGACGAGACCGCGGCCACAATGGTCGACTTCCTCTACGCGCTCGGTGACGCTGTCGGAAACCGCTACGACGCCCAGATCCGGCGCTACTACGACGACCAGCGCCACTACCTGACCCCCCTCGACGACGGCAGGCAGCTGGCGCTCTTCCCCGAGCTCGATAACCCGTTCTAGCGAAACAGCGGGCGGACCGCGACCGCACCGCTGCCGCCTCTCCGTACCAGTTCCGTCCAACGCTCGAGCGTCGCCCGAACCGGTGACGGGAACCACCCCGCCAGCCCGCGCCGCACCGCCGGGTGCGCCACGCTTGGCCGTTATCCGTGCTCCGGGCGCAAACGCCCCTCATGCCATCGCCTGGCCGTGATCGACCGAACCGTCCGGCAAAACCGGAGCAATGTGAGAAATCCCCGCATCGACCCGTCGAAATAAACCGGTCAGCCGCTCACGAAACAATCTGCGAAACAACAATCGTCAAGAACCGCAACGGCCTCGACCCCGAGATCGAGCGGGCGCTGTTCCGGGGCACGGTGGGCGAGGCCGCCGCGGTCGAGTTCACCGCGTTCCTGAAGGTGTGGCGCGAGCTGCCCCACCCGAGGGCGGTCCTCGACGATCCCGGCAACGCCGACATCCCGGAGAACGCCAGCACGCTGATGGCGCTCTGCGGCTCGCTCTACCGCATGGCCTCCGACGTCAACCTGGACGCCATCGTGACCTACGCCACCAGGCTCCGGCGCGAGGTCGGGGAATCGCTGGTCGGCGCCTGCGTCCGCCGGGAGCCCGCGCTCCAGCGCTCGCCCGCCTTCATCCGCTGGGCCGCCGCCAAGACTCAGTGAGGGAGGATTCCATGTGCTGGTGGGTCACGCACTACCCGGCGGGCGATGCCCCGTCGCGCAGGTACGCCGTGCGGGCGCCGAACCTCGATGCGGCCATGCGTAAGCTCGCCGCCTTCCTCGACGTTCCCGTGTGGACACTCCGCTAACCCGAGAGGAGAACCCGATGGACCTCAACCGCGACGCCATGCTGGTCGGCCTGCACATCGCCGCCTGGTCCGGCCGGCTCTACGACCGCCAGGCGAGCGACCACGTCGCCGCCGCCCACGAAGCCTCGACCGGCGCCGGGCGCTACAACAAGCGCCTGCTGCCCAAGGCCGCCTTCGCCGCGCTCACCGCCACCATGAGCGAGGCGAGAACGAAGCACTATGCCAACTCGCTCCCCTGGGACGACAAGGGCGCGAGGCTGCTCACCGTCGCCAATTACGAGCACTACACGGAGCTGATAGACGGGCTCCGGGAGCGCGTGGTGCGCCAACGCGCCCGCTTCATCGAGGACTATGACGACTACATCGACCAGTCCCGGCTCGACCTCGGCAAGCTGTTCCGCATCGAGGACTACCCCTCGAAGGAAGCTCTCCAGGGCAAGTTCGCCATCCGCTATCGCATCGCGCCGGTGCCGGACGCTGACCACTTCATCGCCCAGCTCGCCTCCGACGACACCGAGCGGGTGAAGCGCGACATCGAGCGCCACGTCGAGGAACAGCTCCACGGCGCGGTGGGCGACCTCTACCGCCGCTTCGGCGAGGCCGTCGAGCGGGTCTCCGAGCGGCTGCGCGAGGACGACGAGGGCAAGCCGCTGGTGTTCCGCGACACCATGATCTCGAACATCCGGGACCTGGTGGACGTGGTGCCGCGCCTCAACATCTTCGGCGACGAGACCCTGGCGCAGCTCTGCGCGCAGGTGAAGGAGAAGATCGCGAGCGTCGAGCCGGACGCGCTCAGGCCGTCCAAGGCCTTCGACCCGGCGGCCCGCGCCCAGGTCAAGCGCGACGCCGACGATCTCGCGGAGAAGTTCGCGGGGTATTTCGGGGGACGCGCGGAAGAGCCCGCCGAAGAGCCGGTGCGGGAGGCCGCGTGATGGCCGCCCGGGTGCATCGCGAATCGGCGCTCCGCGTCAGCGACTGCGTGACGGAGCTGCTGCGCAAGCAGCCCTTCTTCGGAAGCCTCGTGCTGCGGCTGCCGCTCCGGCCCGATCCGACCCGCGAGACGCTGGCGACGGACGGCCAGGAGATCCGCTATTCGCCCCGCTGGATCGCGGAGACCGAGGCGCACTTCATCGAGACCGCGATGGCGCGGGTGGTGATGGCGTGCGCCTTGAAGCACCACACGCGCCGGGGCGAGCGCGACCCCGAGCGTTGGCAGATGGCCTCGCAGCTCGTCACCCACGCGCTCATCCGCGACGCCGGGTTCACGCTGCCGCCCGACGCGGAAGCCTGGGACGACCTCAGCGTCGAGCAAGCCTACGACCGCCTGCCGGCGCCCGAGGACGGCGACTCCGGGGGCGACGGCGGCGCCCCGTCCGCCGCTGACGGTGCGGGCGCCTCCGCCGCCGGGGAATACTCGCCGGACGGCGATGACGACGGCACTGGGGACCCGTCCGACGCCACCGATGACGACGACGGCCAGGACCCAAGCGATACCGGCCCGCGGCCTGGCAGGTGAAGCGCATGCTCACCGAAGAGCGGGTGCCGGCGAACGCCGCCGTCGCCCGCTTCGTCGGCGTGGAGGCGTACGAGGCCGCCGGCGGCACGGTCATGCGCGACCTGTTCGCTGACGAGCACGAGAACGGCGTCTGGTTCGAGGACCCGGCGCTGCTGGAGACGCTCGCCATGGCGAAGCTCCGGGCCGCCGCCGACGAGCTGGCGACCCGCTGGAAGTGGGCCGTGCCGATGATCGAGACCGCGTGGAGCGACACCGCCGCCTACGGCCGCGTCGAGCCCCAGCCCGGCACGCCGACGGACGAGGAGAAGGCCGAGATCGAAAAGCTGGAGGCCCGGCAGGAAGAGCTCGCGGAGCCGGCTGGGAGACCCTCCTGGTCTGCCCGGAAGACGACCAGGAGGCCATCGAGGTCCCCTTCCACACATCGGACGGCGAGGCTCTGTCCCGCCCGGTCTGCTTCCGCCGGGGCTGGATGCTGGGCGACGGCACCGGCTGCGGCAAGGGCCGGCAGGTCGCCGCCATCATCCTCGACAACCGGCTGCGCGGCCGGAAGAAGGCGCTCTGGCTTTCGCAGTCCGACAAGCTGCTGGAGGACGCGCGGCGCGACTGGACGGCATTGGGCGGATTGGAGAGCGACGTCATCCCCCTCGGCAACTTCCGGCAGGGGATGGAGATCCCGCTCGACGCCGGCATCCTCTTCGCCACATACGCCACGCTGCGCTCGCCGTCCCGGCAGGGGAAGCCCTCGCGGCTGGAGCAGATCGTCGAGTGGCTCGCCGGGTCGCTCGACGAGGAGGACCGCCACGGTTTCGACGGCGTGGTCGTCTTCGACGAGGCCCACGCGATGGCCAACGCGGCGGGGTCGAAGTCCGGGCGCGGCGAGACCAGGCCGTCCCAGCAGGGAAGGGCCGGGCTGAGGTTGCAGAACGCGCTGCCGGACGCGCGCATCGCCTATGTGTCGGCCACCGGCGCTACGACGCTGCCCGGCCTCGCCTATGCCGGTCGGCTCGGTCTCTGGGCCGCCGGCGACACGCCGTTCGAGAAGCGCACCGAGTTCGTCTCCGCCATGGAGGCCGGCGGCGTCGCCGCGATGGAAGTGGTCGCCAGGGACCTGAAGGCGCTCGGCCTCTACCAGGCGCGGGCACTCGCCTATGACGGCATCGAGGTCGACATCCTCGAACATCCGCTCACGCCGGAACAGCGGCGCATCTACGACGCCTATGCCGGAGCGTTCAAGGTGATCCACGCCAACATCGAGGAGGCGCTCAAGGCCACCGGCATCGTCCAGGGCGAGGAAACGCTAAACAAGAACGCCAAGGCCGCCGCGCTCTCCGCCTTCGAGGGCACCAAGCAGCGCTTCTTCGGCCACCTGCTGACCGGCATGAAATGCCCCTCGACCATCCGCGCGATCGAGGCCGACCTCGAAGCCGGTCGGTCGGCGGTCGTGCAGCTGGTCTCGACCGGCGAAGCCTTGATGGAGCGCCGCATCGCCGACGTCCCCGCTTCCGAGTGGGACGACCTCAACATCGACCTGACGCCGAGGGACGCCATCCTGTCCTACCTGATGCACGCCTTCCCGGTGCAGCTTCAGGAGCCCTTCACCGACGACGGCGGCAATCTCCTCAGCCGGCCCGCGAGGGACCCGGACGGCAATCCGGTGATGTGCAAGGAGGCCGAGGATCGCCGCGACGCGCTGATCGAGAAGCTCGCCGCGCTCCCGCCGGTGCCGACGGCCCTCGACCAGATCGTGCAGCATTTCGGGCACGAGGCGGTGGCCGAGGTGACAGGAAGATCCCGGCGCGTGCTCCGGATTACCGACGCCAAGGGCGAGCGCCTGGCGCTGCGCAGCCGGCCGGCCTCCGCCAACCTCGCCGAGACCGCCGCCTTCATGGACGGCGAGAAGCGCATCCTCGTCTTTTCCATGGCGGGCGGCACGGGCAGGAGCTACCACGCCGACCTCTCCTGCGGGAACACGGAGCGGCGCATCCACTATCTGCTGGAGCCCGGCTGGCGCGCCGACCAGGCGATCCAGGGACTGGGGCGCACCCACCGGACGCACCAGGCCTCCGCGCCGCTGTTCCGCCCCGTCACCACCGACGTGAAGGGCGAGCGCCGTTTCATCGCCACCATCGCCCGGCGTCTCGACTCATTGGGCGCCATCACCCGGGGCCAGCGGGACTCGCAGACCGCAATGGGCGGCAGCGATGCCGCGCTGTTCCGCGAGAGCGACAACCTTGAGAGCGTCTACGCCCGGGCGGCACTGCGCCAGTTCTACGGCGCGCTGTGGCGCGGCAGCATCGAAGGCTGGAATCTGGAGCGCTTCGAGAAGGCCACCGGGCTCAAGCTCACCTGGGAGGGCAATCTCAAGGAAGACCTGCCGCCCATGCCACGGTTCCTCAACCGGCTCCTGGCGCTGCCCATCGCCGAGCAGAACCAGCTCTTCGCCGAGCTGGAGAGCCGCATCGCCGCCAACATCGAGCAGGCGGTCGAGGCCGGCAGCTACGAGGTCGGCGTGGAGACCGTGACCGCCGACTCCCTCGTTATCGCCGGCCGGGAAACACTGTATGAGCATCCCGGCACCGGCGCCGCCACCGAGCTGGTCGAGATCGTGCGCCGCGACAGGCTGGCGCCGCTCTCGGCGGAATCGGCGTTGGAGATCGGCGAGCGCGATCCGGGTCCGGACGGGAAGCCCCGCCTCGCCGTCAACGCCCGCTCGAAGCGCGCCGCCGTCATCCTGCCGGCCGCGTCGCGCATGCTCGACGATGGCGGGGTGACGGAGCGGGTGCGCCTCATCCGGCCCGCGACGGCCGAGACCATGGCGAGGGCCGAGCTCGACGCCTCCAACTGGCGCCCTGCCGACGAGGCCGCGTGGCGGCGCGTCTGGGACGCCGAGATCGCCGGCCTGCCGTCGCACCGGGACTCCCGCTTCTGGCTCGCCACCGGCCTGCTGCTGCCCGTCTGGGACCGCCTGCCGGCCGAGAACATGCGGGTGCGGCGTCTCACGTCGGACGACGGCATCGCCCTCATCGGGCGCGTGCTCGACGCCGAGCAGGTGCGCGCCGTCCGCCAGAGCTTCGGCCTCGACGGCGGCCCCGCCATGACCGGCGCGGAAGCCTTCGAGGCGGTCATGGGACGTGGCAACGCGCTCGCGCTTTCCAACGGCTGGCGGCTTGCGCGCCGCCGCCTGATGGGCGCCGACCGCATCGAGATCGAGGGGCCGGCCGACACCGACATGGACGCGCTCAAGCGCATGGGCTGCACCGTCGAGATCGTCTCGTTCCGCGCCCGGATATTCGCGCCCAATGCCGGTGCGATGGAGCGCATCCTCGACCGCTGGCCGCCCGCTGCGTGACCTTCCGCAACGACACCCTCGCGCCGCCGCCCGCCGCGATACATATTGCCGGCCGGGCGGCGGCCGCACCCCGCACCCGAAGGAGAGCATCCATGACCGCGCAGACCCTGCCGGACAACCCGAATTTCTGCTTCGTCCCGGCCTATGACGTCGAGACCGACGTGCAGCAGATCCGCATCGTCATCGAAGGCCTCGCCGGCCATGTCCCGACGGCCCTGATCGCGTTGATGCGCATGGCCGAGCTATGGGGATACCGCCGCCACAACTCCAATCCCTGCAAGAACACGAGGCGCTACAAGTCACAAGCGAAGGAGCGGTTCCTGACGGCGGAGGAAATGGCCCGGCTAAACGCCGTGCTGACCCGCGACGAGTTCTGGTGCCCGAACATCGTCGCCATCGTCCGGCTGCTGATGCTGACCGGCTGCCGCTTCGGCGAGATCGCCTCGCTCGAATGGGACTGGATCAAGGACAAGCGCATCTTCCTGCCCGACTCGAAGTCCGGGCCGCGCACGGTCTGGCTGTCCAGTGCCGCGCGGGCGGTGATCGACGCGATCCCGCGATACAGCGCGGATTGCCCGTATCTCTTTCCGGCCCGTCCGCCAACGCGGCCCATCGACAACATCGCGTCCCAATGGAACCGCATCCGCGACGAGGCCGGATTACCCGGCCTGCGGCTGCACGATCTTCGCCACAGCTGGGCGTCCACCGCCGCCATGAACGGCGTGGACATCGTGACCATCGCAAAGCTGCTCGGTCATGCCCTGGTCGAGACGACCGAGCGCTACGTCCATTTGTCCGACCGCTCCGTTGCCGACGCCGCCGACCGGGTATCGAACCGCATCCATGCGGCCCTGGCCGGAAGGGAGGAAGGGGGCGGGCGGGAGTTACGCGCCGTGCGTCCGGCCCAGGCCGGACATGAGACCCAGCCGAAGGGAGCCATCCGCCATGTCCGCATTTGACCTCACCCCGCGCCTTGCCCGCGAGAGCAGGTCCAACGGCAAGGACACCATCCTGTTCGACAAGGCGCTGCCCGGCTTCGGGCTGCGCATCCACCCGTCGGGCCGCAAGGTCTGGATCGTGCAGGCCCGCATCGAGGGCCGCAGCCGCCGCATCGTCATCGCCCGGCATGGCGAGATGGAGCTTGCCGAGGCCCGCCGCCGCGCCCGCGACATGCTCGCCCGTATCCGCGCGCGCGGCAATCCCGCAGACGACATCCAGCGGGAGAAGGAGACCCCGACGCTGCGGGAGTTCGCGGACGAGTATCTGCGGCGCTGCGAACCGCACTGGAAGCCCTCCGGGCGCAGGACCATGCGCATCTACCTCAAGGCCCGTATCCTGCCCGCGTTCGGCAAGATGCCGCTCGACCGCATCGGCCCCGAGGACGTTGCCGCGTGGTTCGATGCGGCCAGCAAGGACAAGCCCGGCGCAGCCAACCGCGCCCTGGAAATCCTGCGCGCCATGATGAACCGGGCGGAGGAATGGGGATTGCGCGAGCGCGGCTCCAACCCCTGTCTCGGCATAGCCAAGAACCCGAGGAACAGCGTTGCGCGGTTCCTGGACGCCGACGAGCTGGCCCGGCTCGGGCGCGCGCTCGACGCCAACGAAGCCCACTGGCCCGAGGCTGTCGCCGCGATCCGATTGCTGGCGCTCACCGGATGCCGCCGCAGCGAAGTGCTCGATCTGCGCTGGCGCGACATCGCCGGAGACGCCTTGAACCTTGAAGATTCGAAGACTGGCCCGCGCGCGGTCCCCCTGGGAGAGGCCGCGCGGGCGCTCATCGAGGCGCTGCCCGGCGCGCGTGACCCAGAGGCGTTCCTGTTTCCGCGCCACGCCGAAGGCCGGGGCACCTACAGTCTTACGACGTGCTGGCAGACGGTATGCGCCGATGCCGGACTCGGCAGGCTGCGCCTGCATGACCTACGCCACACGGCAGCCAGCCAGGCCGTCATGGCGGGCGAGAATCTGCCGCTGGTCGGAAAGCTGCTCGGGCACCGGCGGCACCGGACCACGGCAGGCTACGCCCACCTTGACGATGCGCACCTTGTCGAAGCAGCGGAAAAGGTTGGTAAGATGATCGCGAAAGCCATGGAGACTCCGAGCCTCAAGCCTCAAGCCGACTTTGCGGAGGCGCTCCCGAGCGCAAGGCGGCCTTCCTTGACACCGCTGGCGTGACGAGCCAGCAAGAGAATAGGTCCGTTCTGAAGGAGTGGCCGTGCAAACTTTAGGCGACGCAATCACTGCGGAGGTAATTGGGGGACTTATACTTGCAATCCTGGTGCCCTTCGGCATCTGGTTCTTCAGAAAGCTCTTTCGCCCAGAAATCCGCATAACCACCGCTATTGAGAAAGGTCCAACCAGTCGCGAACTTGGTTTCACCGAACCAGCCGTGAAAATCACGTTGGTGAACGTGAGCAGCAAGGATATCCAGATCAAGGATATTCGCCTTATGTTTTCCAAGCACTTCGGAGCTTCGGTAGCCCCTGAAGCTCCGCCCGGACGTTCTCATTCCGAACTACCCGCAAGCTTGGCTACAGGTGCCGAAGAAAGCTGGTACATCCCCGCTCAGCAACTCTCAAGCTTGCTCCGTAGCTTATCCCGTCCCCCGAACAAGGCCGGAACTGTGCCTACAACAGTGCCGCTCCACGCCAGATGCCTGACTGGTATCAACAAGTTCTACAAAGGCGCATCGTTTTCCTTTTCTACTGATCCGAACTCGCTCTGGCCCTGAACACATAAACTCGCGTTACCGAGATAGCAATTCATAGTGCCAGCTTGGATTCCGAGAACTGACAATTACAACCCTTGACCAAAAATCGTAACGTTGATCTCGGACAAAGGATAATTGATCTTCTGAAAGAATCGTCATCGGCACATGGCAGACATGATCCACCAAGATCAGCCACCAACTCTTGTACTTTCCAACCTTACCTTGTTTACGAACGTTCGTGGATTTATCGAGAATTCTGTTCCGGATACTTTCGATCAATTCCTCGGGCAAGCCTATTCCGTAGCCATCCGAGACGTTCTGCAAGATGAACTTTGCGGGTTTATAGTTAAACTCTGCCAGATTGAGACAGATACCGCAATCCAGACAGAAATGCGGAAACCCCAAAGGAAGAGGCTCTCCAGCATGCTTGTCGTAATTGAAATACTTGGAGTGAAGGCCGGAAACTGTTGACTCATCGTAGGACCGCAATAGTGGTGTCAACGCTTCCGAAATTTGGCGAGTGACGATCTTCGGGATTGGCAGCGGTTTAGAAAAATCGTACTCGCAGTCAATTACCCAACTACATCCCTCGTTTCCGGGCGGTCCAAGCTGATCGATGATTTTCCGTATGCGGTCTTCGAGCGGTTTCCGTGCTTCTTCTTCCCCTATTGACTGCTTGTCATTCCCGACGATTATTCTTTGATTCAGCCGGGTCACTTCAACCGCGTAGCCATCGACGACGAAGTCAGGTGGATCGTCGCAAGGCCGCCGAATGTCACTGTAACCTTGCTGCCGCAACCAATCCTGCGCACAAAGCTCGTCCTCGTTTTCCTTCCGCTTGGCCATATGGAGATCAGCCCCCACACCCATATCCGCCGACTTCACCGAGTATCGCGCCGCGCGGCTGAAGTTCTCCGCCGTTTCTGCGGGGTCTTCATCCCGAATTCTAGCGGCGCGAGGATTTTCTCGTATAGCATGAACAGATGCTCGACGCGCTCGCGCTCGGTCGCGAAACCGGAGCGGCGGTAAAGCCGGTCCACAGCGCGATCAAGGTTGCGATGCGCCGTACGCAAAGCGGGAGGCATGGCATCAGAGTCGTAGAGCACATCGAGCGGAGAGTCCGGAAACTTGGCCCTTGCATCAAGAACGGCTTGAGATAACACCTCTATCCGGCCCCGTTGGATATCGGTCATCTCTGGCCACGGAAACGAGTTGTAGACCGCTGGCGCATATCTGTAGTCGCTCTTGAGTCGTCCCGCGACCGTCCGCATCCACGACATGTGCATCAAGGACGTGAGAATTCCGAAATAATGGAGCGGCGCGCCAGGAATGATACGAAGTTGATTCGAGGCAATCACGGACGGCGGCAGTATGCTGATTGGGATATACTCTCGTGTCTCCGACGACACTTCAGGAATCGCCAGATAGTCAGTGTCAGGTTGGCGATCCTGGGTGAACAGTGTTGGGTAGCTAGCGAATTCCCGGACGCTGGCGGTCGGGCTTTGAAGTCGCCCGGCGCGAACGCGTTCCAACCGCTCGACAATCGGCTTAGACGCCTTCAGTTCGGAGGGATCCGCATTCTTCAGCCATAAGCACCAACGCCACTGGCTTGAAATCATTTCTTCGCCGCCGACATACGGCTTCAACCATCTCTCGCAGTTCGGATCGGCAGCCAGAAGCCCGTTGCGGTTCTCGGAATCCAGAATCAGGTTGCTGAACTTCAGATAACCGCCACCCGGCTTCTTGAGGCGTGCGCCATCCGTCGGCTGGCTGCCCTTGTGCATCTTCAACCGTCCTGGTGGCGGCGCGGAACGAGCGGGCACGGCATATTGCGGGCCATCAATCAGGTAGCCGTTGATGCGTAGGACTTCCGAAGCGTGCGGTTCGCCCCGCACATGCTCATATTCGTATATGCAGCGTGCCACATCCCTTGCAAAGGTCAGGCCGACAATGACGCAATGTACGGCCGCCTTGCCGCGTGCTTCGCTATTCCACTGGAATGTCCGGTGCGCGTAACGGATCGATAAGTCCTGGGCGAACAGAACAGGCCAGAGAATGCCGCATTGTTCACCTTGTGTGATCGAATTTGTGGCAACGAAGGCGATCTCTATCGACCGGTTCGCAACCGCATACCGTGCGGCTTTGTGCAGCCAGCAAGTGACGTAGTCCAACCTGTTGACCTGCCCGGTCTTTCCCCAAATCCTTGCCATGTCCTCCTGTTGGGGCTTCGTCCGCCACTGATGCCCCACAAAAGGAGGATTCCCAAACACATAGGAACACGCCTCGGGAGCAAGAAAGGCTTCCCATTCCATATTGAGTGCATTGCCGACTGTGATATGCGGCGACTTCTCAAGCGGGATGCGCACGTAGCTCTGACCGAACTCCAAGCTCAGCCGGTTGTTCATGATGTGGTCCATCATCCACAGCGCGGTCTCAGCGATGCGGGCCGGGAACTCGCCAAGCTCGATCCCGTAAAACTGGTCCACGTCCACCGCCGACTGCCATGCGGTATCGAGCACCGCCTGCCCGGTCGCGGCAGTCGCTGCCCGAACCTCGCGGATGACCTCGATTTCCAGCAGCCGTAACTCCCGGTAGGCGATGATGAGAAAGTTGCCACAGCCGCAGGCCGGATCGAAGAACGTCAGGCGACCGAGCTTTGCCTGGAACCGCCGGAGCGCCGCGAGGCGGCCACGGCCCCGGCGCTTGCGTACCCGCTCGAAATTGGCGCGCAGGTCGTCCATGAACAGCGGCTCGATCACCTTGAGGATGTTCTTCTCGGTCGTGTAGTGCGCCCCCTGCTTACGGCGTTCCGCCGGGTCCATCACCGACTGGAACAGCGCGCCGAAGATCGCGGGCGAAATGTTCGACCAGTCGAAGCGGCAGGCGTCCAGCAACGCCCCGCGCATTACCGCGTCGAACGAGAAGGTCCGCAGATGCCCCTCGAAGAGATCACCATTGACGTAGGGGAACCGCGTCAGGTCCTCGTCGAGTGTCGCGGCGCGTTCGTCCTCCGGCGTATCGAGCACCTCGAACAACTGCGCGAGCCAAGGCCCGAGATCGGCCCCGTCCTCGCTCGTGCGCGTCTCGATGAAGTCGAGGAAAATGTCGCGCGGCTCGAACACCCCGGTGTCGTCGGCGAACATGCAGAACACGACGCGCACGAGGAAGCGTTCCAGATCGTGGCCCCGGTGTCCGGCATCGGCGAGCGCGTCGTGCAGCCGCCCGACCAGCTCGGCGGCCTCGACGTTCGCCGGGTCCTGGTCGCGGAAGGTTCGGCGCTGCACGCCGAGGATGAAGCCGAACGACTCGACATGCGCGGGCAGGTCCGCGAGCGGGAAGGCGACGGCCTCCCGCTCGTCCAGATCGTGAAGCTCGAAGGTCTGGAAGTCGCTCACCAGGATGAAGCGCGGTCGCTCGCGTTCCGGCAGCGCGTCGAAATACTCCCCGGCCTGTTCGTACGCTCTGCGGAGGTCACGCCCGGCGCTCTTCTGTTCGACGATCAGCACGCCCGGCCAGAACAGGTCGATGAAGCCCGAGCGGTTGTCCAGCTTCGCCACATGCGCCTCGTAGCGCGCGACGTTCCGCCGCCGCACCCCGAATACGTCGAAGAAGGCGTTGTAGAAACTCTGCGTCTCGCCCTTCTCGAAGGCCGCGTCCTTCCAGTCTTCAGCGAAGGTAGCGGCGCGGGCGCGAACCTCGTTCCACGACAGGCGCATCAGACCGCGCCGCCCGCTCGGGGACGCGCGCCGGACGGCCTACCGTTGGCCGAAAGCCAATGAAGGGCAGTAACCGGGACAGTATCGCGTCCGTCGGCGCTGGCGCGACGACCGGTCATCCGTGCAGCGCGCCCGCGCGCCCTTCGGCGGCGACCCTCTCCCGGCGCGCCTCCGCAAGCTCGTAGCTCGCCTGCATGCGCATCCAGTGCTCGGCGGTTCCCCAGCCGACATCCTCCAACGATAGCGCCATGTTCGCCGACACCCCCGCCTTGCCGTTCAGCAGGCGCGACAGCGTTCCGCGCTCGCAGCCGAGACGCGCCGCCGTCTCGGTCACGTTCCAGCCCACATCGTCCATGCTCTCGCGGATGAGTTCGCCCAGGTGCGGCGGGTTCTGCATCGGGCCGACGCGATCGCTCGCAATGTCGTTCATGGTCAGTGCTCCCATTCGGTCAGTGGTAGTCGATCAGGTCCACGTCCACGGCCTCGCCGTCCTTGAAGCGGAACACCACGCGCCAGTTGCCCGAGACGCGAACGCTCCATTGGCCCGCGCGGTCGCCCTTGAGGGGATGCAGCCGGAAGCCCGGCGCGTCGGCACTGCCCGGATGCGTCGCCTCTTGCAGACGGAACAGGATACGACGAAGCCGTGGCACGAGTCCGGCAGGGAGCCGCGCCGCGTCGTCGCGTTCGTGCAGCGCCCGCAGTGCCTTGTGCCTGATCCTCATGATTTACTGTAGCGCGCCGCGTTACACGCCGCAATCGCCCGTCGTGCTGTCGCGACAGGCAACGACGCTGCGGAGCAGTAACGTGTGCACGGCCCGGCGCTACGCTGCGGGAACATGTGCGGCGACCGCTGCGGCGCGGCGGTAACGCGCAAGCCCGCACCGACGCCGACAGTGCGGGCCGAGTAAGTGATGCTGCCGGTGCGCATGCCCACATGCATTGATCTGTTCCCCCGTGCTTCCTATAGTGCCGCCTGGAAGCCGCGCGGCGGTCCGGGGACTGTCTCCGCAAGTGCGCGGCGGGCGCTGCCGCTCAAGCGCCGCTCGGGCTAAATGCCGATTACACAACGGCTTTCATCGCCCGACGGCTTGAGCGGCCAGGAAGCGCGATCAAGACGCCCTTCGGCGCGTGGTTCACACACCCGACGCATCTGAAGATGCAGGAGTTGCCGTGACTGGCCATCGCTGCTGGTGGCTGGCTATGCCGCGCTCGTTGGCCCGCGTGTCGACGCCTGGCGTGCCGGAATCACTTGCCACCGATCGGTGCTCCCAATCGACCCTCGGCTGCGCGGTCCCGGCGGCTTTTTCGCGCCCCTGCCGCACCGAGCACCTTTCGGGGCTCCGCAGTGTCAAAGCGTGTTTGCGTGCGATTTCCTGCAAGCACCTATAGGTGCTGTATATCGGCAGGGCGTAGAATGGCGGTCCGGCTCGCGACCGGCGCCGACCGGCACGGAATCACGTCCGGGTCCGCGTCGCGCGCGGGCGTTTCCCCCGCTCGAACGGGGGCGCGGACCGCTCGCAATCGGCCGCCAACCCCTCCCCGCCGCGGCGGCAATCCCATCCGGAGGCAGCACGAAACCATGACGACATCGCCCGACGGCTCCCTGCACAAGCACATCCGCGTGTCCCCCGCGCAGTGGGAGCGCATCGAACGGGCGGCCGAGGGCAGTCCGCATTCCCCCAACCAGGTCCTGGTCGAGCTTGCCATGGAGGCCCTCGACCGCCGCCACTGGCCCGCCACCGAGACGGAAATTAAGGTCGCGAGAGCGTCGCTGTTCGTGGCCCAGGCCATCGCACGCGACCTCATCGCGGCCGGGCGCGAGAACGAGGTCGAGGAAATCCGCGACTTCATTTCGACAATCGTCCCCGACTCGCGCTCCGGCACGGATCGTTCCCCACCCCCAACTTCATAGGTTTGCGCCATTCGGATCCATGGCCCCTGGAACGCCGCTCGCCCTCATCATCCAACTCGTACACCATTCGGACGGGTAACCGATGCTCAGATATCTCTCGAAGCTGCTCAGCAAGTCTGCCACGGACGCACCGCCGGTATCGTCGGAACGGGCTAGCACGGACCGCGAATCGAGCCAAGGGTCTGGACGACGGGAGCCTCCCACAGAGCTTGACTGGTCTTGCGTGAACTACCTCCCGCTGCCGCCTTCCCCGCCGACCTGGGAGGTCGATGGTCGCGACGAGTTCCACCGCGAGTACAACGATCCGGAATTGCGACCCGTGTTCCAGGCCGGCTTCAAAGGCCAGCACACCAAAGTCTCGAAGCTCGCCGCTGGCCTCTCCGCAGAACAACGCCAGGGCGCGGTCGGAGAAGTCATCGCGAAGGCGTACCGCAAGCTCATCGTTCAACGGATGAAGTCCAACCAACTCATGGCGGCGGCCAAGCAAAGCATCGAGATGTTCGAGTTGGTCCCGGACTCTGTCCAGGAAGTGGACAAGCGGCGCTTCAACCGAATCCTCGACCGGATGAACAAAGCGGGGAAGGCCCACCGCTTCACCCACGTCCAAGCCACGGCCCCATCCTCGGTGCCGCCGTTCACGATTACCGGCAATTCCAATTGGACACTCGTTGACGAGCGAAAACTGACAAAGAGCCAGCAGCCTGATCCCGCATTCGACATCATCGCCGTCAACCGATCGGGGACCTGGCTCCTCGACCGCTCCGGGAAGAGCCGAGTTCGACCGACCGGAAAGTGCGTTCTCCGCCGCGCGGATCGGTCAGGCAGCATCATCGCCGAGAAGTCTCTCGAGCACGATGTCTACCGGATTGGCAGCGGCACGCCAGGCTCCAACATCGCCATCATGGACACCCTAGGCGTGCTCTATGTCTACGACACGGCATTGAACCTGCTGGTGGAAACCGACTTGCGTGAAGATCCCCGCGTGGTGGATCACTTTCGTACCGTCGACACCGACTACTGGGGGGAGTTCAGGTCACAGGTGCGGGCGGTCGATGCGACGCCCCGGGGCGACCGATATGTCTTCACGATTGCCGATGAGGCTTGGTGCTGTGACTTTTCTGGCCGAACCGTGTGGGGCGTCGTGACGCCGCTAAAGCAGGGCTGGGAGCGCGTCGTGAGGCGGACCAGCTCGTTCGGCGCGAGCCACGAAGTCGAGAAAGCTCTCCGCCTCTTTGGCCTGACCCTTCCCGTTAAACCTGCCGACATCAAGCACAGGTATCGACGATTGGCGATCGCTCACCATCCCGACCGAAATCCGGACGACCCGACCGCGACGGAGCGGATGAAGTCCGTGAACAAGGCCTTCGAGCTCTTGACCGGTGTCGATCCCACCACGCTCGAATTCGGGGAGTCCGACAAGACGTACTTCGCGCGCACCGAACCCGATCAGATCGTCGAAGTAGCCAGTATACGCCTCGAAATAACCATCACGGGAGACACGCCACAGGACTGGGTTTACGCTGCCAGCTTCGCTGCGGCCGATGGCGGTGTCTACCTCGCGACGTACTCGGGCAAGGTCATACATCTCTCGCCCGAGGGCTCACCGCTCGCGGTCTACGATGTTGGAACCTGCCCAAGCGAGATCGCCGATGCAGGTCGCTATGCCTACTTCCTCACTTCCACAAGACTGTATGTCATCGAAAACAGGGAAAAGCTCGCGGCCTTTCTCGACGTCTTTCGCCAAGGGCGGCTGATTGTATCGCAGGGAGGCTTTGGACTTCTCAGCAGCAAGCGACTCCAATGGTTCTCCGCCGATGGAAACGTGCTCGGCGAATTGACGACGCGGGATCCCATTCGAGCAATCTACGCGGCCGACGGCGGCGCGATAGTGCAGACGCGCCAGCAACAGGTGCGGGTGCATGGACTTGACATCTGAGAAACGCGCACCGTTGGCCGGCCACAGCTTCGCCACCAATGCCGTGTCGCCGTTTTTCCTCAACCGCATTTCGCCGTCATACCCCATTGTCGAAACCCGGTTACCCCTTTTCGGCGCACGTTGGCCCGTGCCATCTCCGAAAGCGGCCGACGATCTCGGCGCCCCTCCCCCTGTCCGCGCTTCCAAGTCCAATATCGATATGTGCCATTCGCGAGACCGTCAGGTCTTCTTCCTCACTATTCCGTGTAGTTGATGCGACAACTGTTCCGGGAATTCGCGCTCGATGGCCTCCACCGCATCCACGAGAAGGGGCTGCGCGAAGTCCCCTTTTTCGTTTCGTAACAGTGCCGTCCAGATGGATGGGTGGTAGCGCACAAGCATTCCGAGGATGTACGAAACCAGAAAGAGCTTGATGAACTCGGTAAGCTTGTCCCCGTTGGGAAAGTCGAGCATGACCACCATGTAGTCCCCCTCACCTCCATAGTGCGACACCGGGAAGGCATCGGGGTGAGTCTCGTCGCCACTCAAGACAAAGATCAGTGTGTCCTTTGCGTCGTCGCCTTGCCGAAGGCCCGGTGCAACCTGATTCGACGATCCGATCCGCACCCGCTGGCCGTCCGCAAGCTTCCTCAGCTCTTCGGGAATGCCGATCAGTGGAAATGCGAGATGCACCCCCGGCGGGTGCGACGCAATCCTCGCACCGCGAAACATCTTTGCGCGTCTTCCAGTCAGCTCTGGATACGCCAGTCCCGTTTGCAACAACCGGGAAACCAAGTCGTCCAGCGTCATGCAGCTCCCGTCCGTCGCGAACCGCAAGTCACCGAGAGCCTGACCCGACGACCCCAGTCGGTTCGTCGGCCCCTGAAATCGATACACTGTCCTCAGGTGCCAGCAGACCTCCACAAGTTCACGAAACGTGCCGTCAGCCGCCCGGATTTGCAGTTCGAGAACGTTCTTGATTCCCCCACTCAGGGTCTTCCGCCAATCCACGGTCTCGATGCCATGCCGGGGCTTGAGAGATTCTTCCTTCTTCTCCGGATCGTTCGCCAGGATCACCCCGCGGCAGCACGAAAGGACGCCGTAGTAGAGAAGCAACGGCTTCACACTCATCTCCGAAGCGCTCGCGTTTCTGAAATACTCCCGGCCATGTGCGAAACACGCGTTGATCTGTCCTACCTTCGCGGAACACGCGTTTCTCCCATGGGCCTTCCGATACCACTTCGCAACGAAGTCGTGCGACTCGAAACGCGAGATCGTCTTCCAATGGATGCCTTCGATCATCCTCTTCAACCCCGTCTCGCTCTCATTCACACCAAATTGCCGTTCCCTGCAACTGGCCGTTCTGTGTACCGCCGTGGGAAGCCTGGATTCCGGTGGCCTCCTGCCGGGGATCGCGAACCTGCTCCGTCACCGGGATGCCTGGGCCGTGCGACTCGCCCGCTCCACGCATTCCCGATCCCCCTAGTCAGTTCCGGATCCCGCTTCTGCGGCTGACGCGATTGAGGCGATGCTCGAAATACCGCCGGAACGCCTCGTTCTCGGGCCATGCCGCCGGGTCCGCCCAGATCGCCCCCAGCCGTCCCACCAGCCCGGCGATCCAGTCCGCGGCCTGGATGGTCTGGTAGCGGTGGCTTTCCAGATGGAAGGGCGGTTCGACAAGATGCCGGCGCCGCTGGCCCCGTCCGTACATGCTCTTGGCCGCTTCGGTCAGCAGCGCCGCACGCTGCTCGTGCTCGTCGAGTATCAGGACGAACTCCTCCGCCGGGTCGCAGTCCTCCGCGCAGTGGCCGTCGATCCGCTTGATTGCCTCCAGGAACACCCGCGCATAGAGCCGGTTCGGATTGTGCGCACCCGGCGCCGCCGTCTTCCTGACCCCGACGTAGAACACGAAACCGCCGAGCCGCTCGATCTTGTTGAACAGCCGGTTCGTGAACCTTCGGAGCTCGGGATACCGGGTCACGTTGGCCAGCGTGTAGAGACTTGCCCCTTTCTTCTCCCACAGCGCGGGGTGTTCTCCGGACCGCCCGATCTCGAAGGCGAGCAGCTCGCACTTGCGCTGGAAGAACCAGGTCCCGAAGCCGCGCACCGCTTCCGCCGGGAGGACGAAGCCCGCCAGCCCGAACACCGGGCTCTCCTTGTATCTGGGGTGCTGGCGACCGATGTAGGGACCGATGTGGCCGAACTCGTCGAGATAGGCGAAAAGCGTCACTCTCCAGACCCCGGAAACACGAAAGCCCGCGCCGGAACGCGGGCCTCGGAAAGAGGGCAAGACGAGCTTGCGCCTCGCGATGAAAGATAGGCGCTTGCCCCGGCACGGTCAAGGGGCCGTGCTCGCGGGTGACGTATCAGGGTTTGTGTCATGGGAAGCGAGGGGGGTACTCCGTGGGT
>WTGH01000059.1 GCA_011523655.1 Rhodospirillaceae bacterium | reverse complement strand
CCCCCTGACCCCCTCCCCAAGGGGAGGGGGCGCGGAGCCATACCGCTCCCATTACCGAATTTCGCTTGCCGCCCGGTTACGAAGCGCCCTTTCAGGCACAGCCCAGCCGGTCCGCAAGGTCTTCGAAATCCTCCACCGCCAGGTCGGCGCCCTCCCAGGGTTCGAGGTCCTTCGTCTGGCCTTCGTCCGCCATCTCGGTGCGGCGGGGTATGAAGACCGTGCGCAGGCCGGCTGCGGCGGCGGCCCTGAGATCGTCATTGTGGGCCGCGACCAGCGCGACGTCTTGCGGCGCGAGCCCCAGCATCTCGGCGGCCGAGAGATAGGCCTGCGCCATCGGCTTGTAGGCGCGCGCGACCTCGGCGCCGAGGATGGCGTCCCACCGGATTCCGGCCCGGCGCGCCATGTTCACGATCAGCGCGACGTTACCGTTCGAGAGCGCCGCCAGCGGAAAGTTTGCGCGCAGGCGGGCCATGCCGGGCAGGACGTCCGGCCACGGATCGAGCCGGTGCCAGGCCCGGTTCAGGTCGTCGGTCTCCGCCTCCGACAGGCCGGCGGCACCGAAGTCCTCCAGCACGTCGAGCAGGTTCTCGCGGTGCAGCACGTCGAGCTTGACGAAGCCGCGCCCGCCGCTGCGCACCCGCTCCATCGCCGGCTGGTAGCGCGCCCGCCAGGCGACGGCGAAGCCGTTCCAGTCCAGGTCGAAGCCCTTCGGCCCGAGCGCCGCCTCCGCCTCGCGCGCGACGCTGCGCCGCCAGTCCACCACCGTGCCGAACACGTCGAAGGTCAGCGCCTTCACCGCCAGCATGGCCTTTGCCCTCCCCGCCCCGGTCGGTTATCCGTATCCGGTGTAACGCACCGGCGCCGTCCCGCGCCAGCGCGTCAGGGACCGGCGCATCGAGGACAGGACATGACCGCACCGCAGCTTGCCGCCCGCACCGGGCGGCTCGGCACCGAATCCGCCTTCGAGGTGCTGGCGCGGGCGACCGCGCTGGCGGCCCGGGGGAAGGACATCATCAACCTCGGCATCGGCCAGCCGGATTTCGCCACGCCGGACCATATCGTCGAGGCCGGGCGCAAGGCGCTTGCCGACGGCCATCACGGCTATACGCCGGCCGCCGGCGTACCCGGCCTGCGCGAGGCCGTGGCCGCGGACATCCTGCGCCACCGCGGCGTCGAGATCGATCCCGCGACCGTGCTCATCATGCCGGGCGGCAAACCGACCATGTTTTTCGCCCTGATGATGTTCGGCGAGCCGGGCGCCGAGATCCTCTACCCCAATCCCGGCTTTCCGATCTACGAATCGGTCATCCGTTTCTCGGGCGCGACGCCGGTGCCGATCGAGCTGGCCGAGGCGCGCGACTTCGCCTTCAGCGCCGGCGAGGTGCTCGACCGCATCACGGAGCGGACCCGCCTCATCATCCTGAACAGCCCGGCCAACCCGACCGGCGGCGTGACGCCGAAGGCCGAGATCGACGCGCTCGCCGCCGGTCTGTCGCAATTCCCCCATGTCGCGATCCTGAGCGACGAAATCTATTCCCGGCTGCTGTTCGACGGCGAAGCCCATACTACCCTGCTCGCCTACGAGCATCTGCGCGAGCGCACCATCCTGCTCGACGGCTGGTCCAAGACCTACGCCATGACCGGCTGGCGCCTCGGCTACAGCGTCTGGCCGAAAGCCTGGGTGGATACGGCGGAGCGCCTGTCGATCAATTGCCATTCCTGCGTCAACGCCAGCGCGCAATTTGCCGGAATCGCCGCGCTCGAAGGCCCGCAGGACGCGGTCGAGACCATGCGCGCCGCCTTCGAGCGCCGCCGCACCCTGATCGCCGACCGCCTCAATGCGCTGCCCGGCGTGCGCTGCCGGACACCGGCCGGCGCCTTCTATGCCTTCCCCAACATCGAGGGCACGGGCCGCGACGCCCGCGCCATGCAGGACGGCATGCTCGAGGAGATCGGCGTCGCCGCCATCGCCGGCACCAGCTTCGGCGCCTTCGGCGAGGGCTTCCTGCGCTTCTCCTGCGCCAACAGCGCGGCCAATATCGAGCGCGCGATCGACCGCATGGCCGGCTGGCTCGCCGGTTAGCCGGCAGTCAGGCGAATGCAGAATCTTCGGTTCGGAATCAGGCCGCGCGCTTCCTGCGCACCTGCGCCAGTTCGTAGCTCGCCTGCATGCGCATCCAGTGCTCGGCGGTTCCCCAGCCGATGTCTTCCAGAGCCAGCGCCATCGTTGCCGACAGGCCGGCCTTGCCGTTCAACACCCGCGACAGGGTCCCGCGGTCGCAATTCAGGCGGGCCGCCGTCTCGGTAACATTCCAGCCCGTTTCCTCAAGACCTTCGCGGATCAGTTCGCCCAGGTGCGGCGGGTTCAGCATGGGGCCTACCCGCTCGTCGTCGCCGTTCATGACTCTGCGCTCTCCTGTTCGTCAGTGGTAATCGATCAGGTCAACGTCCACGGCTTCGCCTCTCTCGAAGCGGAATACCACGCGCCAATTGCCGGATACGCGCACACTCCATTCGCCCTGCCGATCTCCCCTCAACGGATGCAGACGAAATCCGGGCGCGTCGGCACTTCCCGGATGCGTTGCCTCCTGCAGCCGCAACAGAATTCGCCGAAGCCGCGGCGCGAGTTCCGGAGGCAGCCGGGCGGGGTTATCCCGCTCGTGCAAGAGCCGCAGACCCTTGTGCCTGATCTTCATACCCGAATGTAGCGCGTCGCGCCACGCGCCGCAACAGCGCCGCCAACATCGAACGGGCGATCGACCGGATGGCGGGATGGCTTGCTGCCCGATCGCGCAGCACGCTGCCTCGAAATTAGGCACTTTGCCTTTGCGCGCCGATGCGGTATGCGGAAACGTCCCGGAATGAAGGGCTTTCCGGGGTTCACTTGCCGCATTGCCGTTGGCACGAATGATGCTTATCGGGTGTGTATGCCGCGCGCGCCGCTGCCCGGACTCGTTTCGGGCCGGATGCCGATTGTGCGGCAAACCGAAATTGCGCCGGACCCGCCCCGAAGAGATCCCGTGAAGACGCTCCCGTGAAGACGATTCCATGAAGAAACTCGAGGCGATCATCAAGCCGTTCAAGCTCGACGAGGTGAAGGAGGCCCTGACCGATCTGGGCATCCAGGGCCTGACCGTGGTCGAGGCCAAGGGGTTCGGGCGCCAGAAGGGCCATACCGAACTGTATCGCGGCGCCGAATATATCGTCGACTTCCTGCCCAAGGTGAAGATCGAGGTCGTGCTGCACGACGACATGCTCGAACGCGCCCTGGAGGCGATCATCCAGAATGCCCACACCGGCCGGATCGGCGACGGCAAGATTTTCGTCACCGATATCGAAGACGCCATCCGCATTCGCACCGGCGAGCGCGGGCGCGACGCCGTCTAGCCGGACCGGACCCTTCGCGATTCGCACCCATCCAAGCCCGGACATATCAGCCAATAGAGTGGAAACCGAGATGTCAGACGTAAACTCCGTACTGAAGAAAATCCGCGACGAAGACGTCCAGTTCGTCGATCTGCGGTTTACCGATCCGCGGGGCAAGTGGCAGCACACCGCCCAGACCGCGCAGACCATCGACGAGGACACCTTCGAGGACGGCATCATGTTCGACGGTTCGTCGATCGCCGGCTGGAAGGCGATCAACGAATCCGACATGGCGCTGCTGCCCGATCCGGACACCGCGGTGATGGATCCGTTCACCGCGCAATCGACCCTGATCATGTTGTGCGACGTGCTGGAGCCGACGTCCGGCCAGCCCTATGGCCGCGACCCGCGCTCGACCTCCAAGAAGGCGGTCAGCTACATGGCGGAGGTCGGGATCGCCGACAACGCCTTCTTCGGCCCGGAGGCCGAGTTCTTCGTGTTCGACGACGTGCGCTTCGCCGCCGACATGAACCACACCTTCTTCCAGATCGATTCGGAGGAAGGCCACTACAATTCCGGCACCGAATACGAAGACGGCAACCTGGGCCACCGGCCGCGCGTCAAGGGCGGCTACTTCCCGGTCCAGCCGGTCGACCAGGGCGCCGACATGCGCGCGGAAATGGTCACCATGATCCAGCAGATGGGCGTGGAGACCGAGAAGCACCATCACGAGGTCGCGCCTGCGCAGCACGAGCTCGGCATCCGGTTCGCGCCGCTGGTCGCCCAAGCCGACGCGATGCAGATCTACAAATACTGCGTCCACATGATCGCGGCCAAATGGGGCAAGACGGCGACCTTCATGCCCAAGCCCGTGGTCGGCGACAACGGCTCGGGCATGCATGTCCACCAGTCGCTGTGGAAGGACGGCAAGCCGCTGTTCGCCGGCAACCAGTATGCCGACCTGTCGGAGACCTGCCTGCACTATATCGGCGGGGTGATGAAGCACGCCAAGGCGATCAACGCCTTCTCGAATGCGACGACGAACAGCTACAAGCGGCTGATCCCGGGCTTCGAGGCGCCGGTCCTGCTGGCCTATTCGGCGCGCAACCGCTCGGCGTCGTGCCGGATCCCCTATGTCGCCTCGCCGAACGGCAAGCGCGTCGAGGTCCGCTTCCCGGACGCGGCCGGCAACCCCTACTTCACCTTCGCCGCCATGCTGATGGCCGGCCTCGACGGCATCCAGAACAAGATCCACCCGGGCGACCCGATGGACAAGGATCTCTACGACCTGCCGCCGGAGGAGCTGACCGACATCCCGACCGTCTGCGGCTCCCTGCGCGAGGCCCTGGACAGCCTCGACGCCGACCGCGAGTTCCTGCTCAAGGGCGAGGTCTTCAACGACGACCTGATCGACGGCTACATGGCGCTCAAGTGGGAGGAGGTGTACAACCTCGAACACACCACCCACCCGGTCGAGTTCGATATGTATTACAGCGTGTAGGGCTTAAGCGGCGCGGGAAACTCCCCGCGCCGCACCTACCCTTTGTACATTTAGTTGAATTTTTGGTGAACATTATTTTATTGAATGTAAATACTAATTAATGCATGAAATGTCTAAAGCACCTCACAATGAAGGGATAAACTGGTGAAAAACGAAGACCTGCATCTGAAAAATCTTCAACAAAATATACTGCCGCCTTACGTCGATCGCGCCAATGCCGACTCAGCAAGATTTTTGCTTTGGTTTTTGGAGGAAATTTTTCGCCTTGATTCACAGGACGCTGATGACGCTTGCGTTGACTCCCAATTAGATAAGGGTATTGATGGTATATTTGTCAGTGAACAAAATGAAACTATCTACTTTTTCCAAACTAAACTACGTCAAAAAGATAGCTCTACATTAGGGGACAAAGATCTTAAGGAGTTTTCCGGCAGCCTCGAACAGTTTGCCACAACGGAAACTATTGCGAAATTGTTGGAAGGTAATGCTAGTGACGCATTAAAGAATTGTATAAAACGGAACAATCTTTTACAAAGAGTAAATTCAAACTTTTCTATTGTTGGCGTATTTTGTACAAATGTACTTGCATCGAAAGATGCTAAATCCTTACTACAAATGTTGGATAATATCGAACTATACGATGCCGAGCGGATTGCTAGTCAGAAAATAGACATTAATGTTAATGGCGGAATACCAAAAAGTTATTCTTTCGATGTTTCAGATACGGAAACAATCAGGCATGAATCTAAAGACGGAGTAAGCGCCCGTATTTTTTTGGCGTACGCGAAAGACTTGGTGAACTTGGATGGAATTTCTGATGGAAAACTTTTCGAACAGAACGTCAGATTCTCTTTAGGAAATACGAAAATAAATAAGGGATTACTCGAGAGTATAAAAGACGTTAAGGAACACAATAATTTCCCGCTATATCACAACGGGATTACCTTGCTTTGTGAGCAAATTGAATTTGAAGGAGACGATGCTATTACGGTGCGCGACTATGTAGTTGTCAATGGCGCGCAAAGCATCACCTCGTTGCATACGGCAAGATCTTCAATATCCGATGAGTTGAGAGTTCTTACAAAAATTGTCGCAATTAAGGGAAATTCGACACTTTCGGAGAAAATCACTTATAATAGTAATAATCAAAATGCAATTAAAGCGAGAGACCTGCGTTCAAATCATCCAATTCAAGAGCGACTAAAACGAGAAGTTGAACTGATTGATTTTAAGAATTATCGGTATGAAGTGAAGCGCGGCGAAAAAAATCAAGGATATGATGTAATTTCCAACGAAGATGCCGGATTAATGCTACTTGCGATAGACTTGGGCGAACCTTGGACCTGTCATCAACGATATAGGGTGATGGACGATTCTCACTCTAGAATATTTGGAGAGCGAAATGTTTCGGGATATAAGGTGCTTTGGCTTTATGAGTATTTTGATGCCTTGCATGCTGGTATAGAGGAGTTGACAAACAAACCGTTTGCGAAGTACGGCCTAACAAGATATTTTTTGGGCTACGCCGTTTCAGAAATTTTGAAAACCTCCGAGAAGGGAAAATCTGTCTTGCGTGATCCTAAAATCTTATTTGAAAATGAATGCTTTGATGATTTTATTGGCATTGTTTCATCATTGTCATCAACGGTCGGAATAGATCTTGATGGCGAAATTGAAGAATTGATGGAAAATGGCGATTTTGATTATAAGGTTAGTTTGAAAAATGCAAATTGGTGTCGAGATGCGGCTAGAAAATTGAGACTTTCCTACCTTAAGGACGTTAAGAGGAAAAAAGCAGATTCAATTGACGATTTACTTAATTTTCTGCCTGATCTAAAGTGACATTGGACATTACGTAAATTATGCAGCTCGGCATCAAGCGCTAGACGCTTTCCAATCCGGTCAACGGGAAGTCCGCCGTATCGACGCCGGTTCAGTCGAAGTCGACCACGCCGTGGTTCCTGACGACGTCCTTCTCGATCCGCGTTTCCTGCTCGCAGAACACGATCAGATTGTATGACGACGGTTCGCGGGCGCTCGGGACGCGCAGGCCGTCGGCGCCGAGGAAAGCGCAGGCTTCGGCAATCTCCTGCGAGCGCGGGTATTCCCGCTGCAATTCCCGATAGCTGAGGCGCCCGTATCGGCCGGTATCCAGACCGGCAGCCGAAAGAGCTTCCAGATCGGGAAACCGCATGACCGCTTCGAGCGAGACCCGCAGCTCGTAGAGTTCATAGCGCACCCGTGACGGCGGGATCGGTTGGCCCCGGTACAGATGGAAGCGCCGCTCGGCGATCGCCGCTTCCCGGGTTTCCGAGGTGTAGAGCACGTCCAGCGTGCCGTCGTCCCACCGGCCGCCGGAGCGCCAGCAGGCCAGCGGATCGCGCCCCTCCCGGACCGAGCGCCACACCGTGCCCGCACAGGGCGCCTGGCCGACGGCCTCCAGGGCGTCGAGCAGCCGCCGGTCGCGTATCCGGCGCTCGGGCCGGACGCCGTCCCCAACCGCCATGATCTACGGACGCGCCCTGTTCAGAGGTAGGCGTCGGCGTCGAGGCGATCCAGGATCGCGATCACCTCTTCGGTCCGCTCGCCATGGATCAGGTCGATGGCGCGCGCGCCGTCGAGTTGCGGATGCAGGGCGTAGAGCCAGGCGCGGATTTCCTCCCGGTCGTAATATTCACTGAGCCGCAGCACGACATAGGACAGGTCCGACATGATGAGCTGCGTCCTGGGATGCGGCGACTTCCGGCCGTTCGCCCACCGGGACACAGTGGCCGTGGAAACGCCGGCGAAATTCGCGATGTCGGTCCCCTTCAGACCGCCGGTCTGCCGAAGCCGCTCAATGAATTGCGCGACGGGCTTCGTCTGCATTTGGTTCATGCTCACCCCCGCGCGGCCCGATGGCGATTATCAAAATTGACTATTATGTTTCAGTAAGATTGTTAGTTGAAACTGAAAAATCAACCAAACTGAGTCGGGTTCAATCCTCAATCGCCCCTAAACGCAATCGCACCGCCGGCCGCCGGCCCGCTCAGCATGGGCGGCACGGACCCGATGTCGAATAACCGCTCTGAAGTCCTTGACTCCACCGTTTGGAACATTATATGAACACTTCGGCGGCAGGCGACGGCCTCGTGCAGCGTCGGCTCCGCCGGACCGCAGCGGCTCCGTCCGACGAAAAGACACGATGGAAAGCCCTTCCTGTTTTGGAGTGCCGGATGCCTGACCCAACCGAATCATGACATTTCATGACATCGCCGCACATGCCCCAACGGCGCCGCTCGAATCCCCCTCCGCCTGGGAGATTCCTCTGCGAAAACGGCCAGGCCGCCGCAAACTTGTCCTTCCCCCTCTTCAGAGGGGGAAGTGGCCGAGCGCAGCGAGGTCGATGGGGGTGTCCGCGCGCCTGCAGGGCCGTACAAGCGCGACGGCACCCCCACCTGACCTCCCCCTCTGAAGAGGGGGAGGAATAGCGGCGCGAACGCGCGGCTTTTCGCAAGGGTATCCTTGGGGGAAGGAAGACGCATTGAAGCCTGGAATTCGGCCGGAAACGGAGAAACATGACGGACCATGACATTTCCTGACACCTGCCGGGAGCCGCCTTTCCGGCGCCGCGGCCGCGCCGCCCCATCCGTGCGGCCGTCGATAGGGGCAATCTGGGAATTTATCGCTAGTGTGCATTTTTTCCGCGCGGGTGCCGGAACGGAAATGGCGGATTTCTGCGGTTTCTGTGCCGAAGAAGCGGCTCTACGGCGAAAAAAAAGTGCAAAAAAATAGACCGGTCTGTCTCAGCCATGAGGCCGGGCCGCGAATGCGCAACGGAGGAGGATACCGCCACGAATCATGACGAATCATGACATTTCATGACACTTGCGCACCCCGCGCGGCGCGCCTGGCCGCCGCTCAGATCGGGACGGGCATGACGCCCTGGACGCCGTCGCAGTCGATCAGGTCGATCCGCTTGAGGACGATCCGGAAGTCGCCGCCGTTCGGCCGCAGCCGCATGGTCTGGCGGCCGTCGTAGCGCGTGCGGTCACCGGCCCGGTAGAGGGCGACCTGGAGCGCGGCGACCGCCTCGACGGTGCCGTCCCCGGCCGCGGCGACGGCGATATTGCCGAGCAGGTGGGAACTGCGCGGCAGCGGCATGAGCGACCAGGCCCGGGGATGGCCGAGCCGGCGGACCCGCATGCGCAGGACGGTGCGGTCCTCGTGGACGATCGAGACGGCGCCGAAGCGGTCGGTCTGGCCGGGCAGGCCGGGGATCCAGTAGAGGCCGTCCTCGTCGAACAGGGCGAGCCAGTCCTCGTAGCGCCCGTCGTCGAGCAGCCGGGCCTCGCGGTAGAGGAAGGCCTCCACCGCAGCGCGGTCCACGGCGTCGGGCGTACCGGATTTGGGCGTACCGGGTTCGGGGGCGCCGGGTTCGGGCGAAGGACCGTCCACCACGGCGCTCAGGCCGTCATGTAGTCGAGCCAGGCCCGGAACTGGCCGCGGATCGGCAATTCGCTGGTGCCCGGCGAGGCGAGGCGGCCGTTGCCGGCCCCGCCGCCGCCAGCCCCTGCGTCAACCGGCGCGTCGTGGCCGCGCGACTGGTCGAGCCATTCCCGGCTGCCGTCGGCGAGGCCGGCCTGGACCTTCTCGAAGATCTCGACGTCGTCGGCGAAGATCATCGAGGCGGGCGAGCTGAGATTGGTGAGGAAGCGCACCGCGCGGTGGAACATGCCCTCCGGTGCGCCGCCGAGCCGGAAGCACATGGCCTGGACGATGGTGCGGTCGGGCGCGACCGGCTGGACGATGCGGATCTGCTGGTATTGCGCGTTGATGTTCAGGTTGGGCCAGATCAGGTTGTTGAAGCGGTCCATGCCCAGGATGGCGTCGGCCGCCGCGCGCCCCTTCGCGGCTTCCAGCGCCGCCCGGTAGTCGCGGGACAGCGGATCGTCCCGGTCCGGCGAGAGGACGCCCTGGCTGTAGAAGCCGTCCATGTAGCTGTGGCCGTTGGCCAGCCCCTTGAGGCCGAGCGACTGCCATTCGCGCACCGAGAAGCCGTTGGACAGGAGCTGGGTGTGGGCCTGGTGCTCGTCGTAGACCGGCTCGGCATAGTCGCGCCCGTCCTCCCGCGCGGCGTTGACCGAGGATTCGTGGACGAAGCCGGGATGCATCGTGTCGTTGGCGTTCTCGTGGTGCAGCTTCCAGTTGCCGCGGTATTCGAGCCGGAAGATGCCGCCGTCCTGAAAGATCTCGCCGTCCGGCGCCCGGTCGACCAGATTGTCGAGCGCCTCCGTCATGTCGCCGAGGAATTCCTCCAGCCCCGGCCCGTCCGCGGCCAGGCTGGCGAAGACGAAGCCGCGGTAATCCGCCACCCGCGGCGCGCGGAACAGGGTGAGGCGCGGATCGGCGATATCGAACGAGTCGGGCATGCTCTTGCGATGGGGCACCGAGCGCAGGGTGCCGTCCAGGCCGAAGGTCCAGGCGTGATAGGGGCAGACCAGGCTCGCCGCACTGGCGCGCTCGACCGAGCAGAGGGTCGTTCCGCGGTGGGTGCAGCGGTTCCCGACGACATGGACGCGGCCGTCCCCGTCGCGGGTCGCGAGCACGTCGTGCAGGCCGAGGCGCGTGCGGATGAGGTCGTTCGGCCTGGGGATCTGGCTGGCGTGGGCGACGAAGATCCAGGCGCGGCCGAAAATGCGCGCCATTTCCAGATCGAACACCGCGCGGTCGGTATAGGCACGGCGGTGCACGCGGTCGGGCTCGACCAGCGCCGCGATCTCGGCGGGGCCGATTGCCGGGGACGCGCCCGACTGGCTGCTGCTGTCGCGGGGAACGGGCATGGCGCTGTCCTGAATACGCCAATCCGCCCTGCCGATCCAGCGGGGAGGCGAAACGGTGGACGGTGTGGCGGCCGGTGTGGCGGCCAGTGTGTGGCGGCCGGTGTGGCGGCCGGTGTGGCGGCCGGTGTGGCGGACAGTGCGCCCGGCGGCTACAGTGCCGCCGCTCCGCCATCCGATCCGGCTTCATCCATGGGCGATACGACCGACCGAACGCTCCCGCGCGCCGAGACGCGCCGGCTGGTAGCCGGCCGCGGCCGGTTCACCGGCGATATAGCGGCGCCGCGCCTGCTCCATGCCGCCTTCCTGCGCAGCCCGGTCGCCCACGGCCGGATCGTTGCGCTCGACGACTCCGCGGCGCGGGCCATGCCCGGCGTCGCGGCAGTCCTGACGGCCGGAGACTTGCGGCCGGTCTGCAAGGCGATGATCACCCGTTCGGCGACGGTCCCGGAGCATCGGCCGCCGCCCCAGCCGGCGCTGGCTGACGGCAGCGTGCACTACCAGGGCGAACCGGTCGCGCTGGCCGTTGCCGACAGCCCGGACCGGGCGCGCGACGCCGCCGAAGCCGTCCGGCTCGAAATCGAGGAGATGCCGCCGGCGAGCGACTATGCCGATCCGGCGGTCCGCGACCGCAAGGCCCACCCGGCGTCGGACAGCAACATCATGCTGCAGCGGAGTTTCGGGGAGGCCGGTCCCGCGCCCCCGGCCCGGCGGCGCTTCGTCTTCGAGCGCCAGACCGGCGTGCCCCTGGAAGGCCGCGCCGTGCTCGCCGACTACGATCCGGCGGCAGGATCGCTGACGGTGTTCCAGTCCGGACAGGCGCCGCACCAGATGCAGCAGGTCTGGGCCGATCAGCTCGGCCTGCCGCTACACCGGGTCCGGGTCGTCTGCCCGGACGTCGGCGGCGCCTTCGGCATCAAGCTGCACGCTTACGCCGACGAACTCGCCGTCGTCGCGGCATCGCGCCTGCTCGGCCGGCCGGTCAAATGGGCGGCCGACCGGCTGGAGTCCTTCCTGTCGGACGTCCATGCCCGGGAATTCACCATCGACGCCGGTCTGGAAACCGTCGAGGACGGCAGGATCGTGGCCTTCGACGCGACGATGGAAAACGGCGCCGGGGCCTACTCGGTCCATCCGCGCTGCAGCGCCGGCGAGGCTTCCCTGACCGCGGCCCTGATCGGCGCGGCCTGTACGGCGGAACGGGCGCATGTGGCCGCAGCCGTGAGGGCGCAGAACAAGACGCCGACCGGCGCCTATCGCGGCGTCGGCCAGCCGGTCGCCATGGCGGTGTCGGAAGTGCTGATCGACGACGCGGCCTGGCGGCTCGGCCTCGATCCGCTGGAGGTGCGCCGGCGCAACTATCCGGCCGACGGCAGCGGTTTCACGAGCGCCGGCGGCATCCGGGCCGATGCCCTGTCCTTCCGCGCCTGCCTCGACCGGCTCGAAGCCCTGATGGACTACCCGGCCCTGCGGGCGGCCCAGGCTGCGGCGCGCAAGGCGGGCAGGATCGAGGGCATCGGCGTGGCGACGCTGGTCGAGCTGACCGCGCCGGGCGCCGGCGTCTACGGCGCGCAGGAGATCGACGCCACCGCCGAGGATACCGCCACGGTGGCGATGCTGCCCTCGGGCGCGGTGCGGGTGCAGGTCGGCTGCACCGACCAGGGGCAGGGCACGCTGACGGGCGTCGGGCAGCTGGTGGCCGAACGGCTCGGCCTGGCACCGGAGGATGTCGCAGTCACGGCCGGCGACAGCGATGGCCCCGCCGGCGGCGGCGCCTGGGCGTCGCGCGGCCTGTCCATAGGCGGCACGGCGGCCTGGCGGGCGGCGGATGCGGTCGCGGGGCGCCTGCTGGAAATCGCCGGGATCCTTTTGCAGGAGGAGGCCGCCAATCTGACGCTGGCGGGCGGCGAGGTCTGCGACCGTACCGGTGCTGCGCGGCTGACCGTCGCCGAAATCGCGAAGATCGCCCACTACCGCCAGCATCTGCTGCCGCCGGAAATCTCGACGGATCTGAGCGCATCCCGCAGCTTCGTGCCGAAGACCGCGCCCTTCTACGCGGCCAACGGCATCCAGGCCTGCCGTCTCGCCATCGACCCGGAAACCGGCGAGATCGACCTGCTCACCCATTGGGTGGTCGAGGATTGCGGACGGGTCGTCAACCCGGCGCTGGTCGACGGCCAGATTATCGGCGGCGTGGTCCAGGGCCTGGGCGCGGCGCTGATGGAGCGCTGCGTCTACGACGGCGACGGCAACCTGCTGACCGGTTCGCTGATGGACTATGCCCTGCCGCGGGCCGATCGGGTGCCGCCCATCCTGATCGACCATGTCGAGACCCCGCAACCGGGCACCGAAACCGGCGTCAAGGGCGCCGGGGAGGCCGGCATCATCGGCGCCATCGCCGCAGTCTGGTGCGCAGTCAACGACGCCCTGCGCCCGTTCGGCGCGCAGGCGACGGTCCAGCCCTTCACGCCGGAGCGAATGTTGCGGGCATTGCGCGGGGGGAAGGCGGATTAGGGGAGCGGAAATTTCGCGGCTGGCGAGACCGCTTCGCGGACAGGGTGGACCGTTAGGCGGAGCCCTTCGCGTTCCTGGAGGCAGCCGATGATCTCGAACAGATTCCGGGCCTGCGGGTTGCCGTCCGGGCCGAGCATGCGCATCAGGCTTTTGGGCGACTTGTCGATCAATTCGCCGAGTTCTCGGAAGCCGAGGGTGGCATTGACGAAATCGCGCAGAACCGCCTTGCCCGTGTCGACATCGCCGGCGAGCAGGCAATCGACTCCTTCCTTGAGCAGTTCCTCGCGGAACGCGGGATCGCGCGCGGTCCGCGCCCGGATCGTTTCCCTGAAGTCTCTTGTCAGCGGCATAGCTTCAATCGCCCATCAACTCGCGGCGCCTGTAGTGCCGCCAAAGCCCTTTGGCATCTTCGATATCCCGCTGCTGGCGCTTCTTGGTTCCGCCGCCAAGCAGGACAATCAGGGAATCGCCGTCTTTGCCGAAATAGATCCGGTAGCCGGGACCGAAATCGATCCGGTATTCCTGGACACCCGCTCCGATGCTCTTCACGTTGGAGTCGTTCCCCCGTTGCAGCCTGACAAGCGCGACGGCGACCTTGGCCGCGGCCTGCGCGTTGAGCCTGTCGAACCATCTGGCGTATGGGCTACGGCCGTCACTGCCGATATATTCCCGAATCTCGATCATCGACATTGGGTAACAATAATGTTACCATTTCGCAATTGCCGATTGCAAGAGGCGGGTACGGCCAAGCGCGGCGAACTGGGTGCGACAGAAACGAGGCGCAATCCATGACCGGGCCGAGCGACATCGAGGGCGGTGATATTCTGCTGACCGTGTTCCTGAAGCACGATCAGTCGAAGACGCTGGGCGAATTCCAGGCAACGCTCGACGCGCGGGACTGGTGGCGGCGGTTTCCGCCCGAGGGAGTCGAGATCGTCTCGTGGACCGTCGCGATGGGCCTCGGCCAGATCGTGACGCTGCGCCTGCCGCCGGACCGGCTCCAGGCGGTCAATGTCGAACTGGAGCGCTCGGCCTGGGGCGTGTTCCGCACCGAGATGTTCGTCTCCTACGATTTCCTCAAGGTGCGCGACCGGCTGGCGCGGGAATCGGCGGCGCGGCGCGAAGCCGGCGGCGCTGCCGAAGACGGACCCGCGGCGTCGGGCGCCGCGGCCGGGGCGCCGGTATCGAGCGGCGCCGGCGGCGGCGACCATCCGCGCTTGCCGCACAACGGCCTCTCCATCGAGCCGCGGCAGTTCGGCAAGGCGCCGCCGACCGGATACGAGGACCGGCTGAGCGCCGCGCTGGAGGCCGCCTTCGCGGCGGGCATCCACGACCTGCCGGCCCTGGCGGCGGCCCTGAACGAGGCCGGGCTGAAGACGCCGGACGGCGAAACCTGGACCGAAGCCAATTTTCCGGCCGCCATGCAGCGGCTCGGCGATCCGGCCCAATCCGGCATGTCCGGGTCGGGCGCGGCCGGCGCCGGGTGACGGAAGGGCGGCGGCGGTTCGATGGCGCGGCGCATTCCGCAACGACAGGTCGATGAACGGGCGCAAGCCATTCTGGCGACCGGCCTGTACGATCGCTGGTACGGCATCTGCCCTTCGGACCGGATCGCCGACCGCCCCGTCGCCCTGAAACGCTGGGGCCGGAACCTGGTCGCCTGGCGCGACAGGGACGGTGCGCTCCACCTGCAGGACGACCGCTGCCCGCATCGCGGCGCGCGGCTTTCGCTTGCCCGCAACGACGGCGACCGGCTGGTCTGCGTCTATCACGGCGCCCAGATCCTCGGCGACGGCACGGTGGCGGCGATTCCCGGCGAGCCCGGCTGCGGCCTCGAAGGCAAGCGTGCCGTGCGCAGCTATCCGGTGCGCGAGCATCGCGGCGCGGTCTTCGCCTGGTACGGGTCAGATCCCGATGCGCCGCCGGCCGACTTCGCCCTGCCCGAGCGGCTGACGAACGGGGCCTTCCGCGCGATCCTCTGTTACACCGAATGGCGCTGCCCCTACCGCTTCCTGATCGACAACAACATGGATCCGATGCACGGCGCCTTTCTGCACACGACGGCCCATTCGATGCAGCAGGGCTCCCGGCAGGCCGAATTCCGCACCCGCGACACCGAGACCGGCTTCGTCTTCGAGAAGACCGGCCAGAAGGACCTGAACTTCGACTGGAGCGAGTGGTACGACCGCAACTTCCAGGCGGTGTGCCTGGAGATTCCCTACCCTGCGACCGGCGGGCCGGGCGGCAACTTCGGCATCGTTGCCCACATGACGCCGATCGACGCGGAGACCACCGCCTGTTTCTTCTGGCGCCACCGCAAGGTGAGCGGCTGGCAGGCCGATGTCTGGCAGTTCCTCTACCGGACCCGGCTGGAGGAACGGCACTGGCACGTCCTGGAGCAGGACCGGCTGGTCATGGAGACCATGGCCGCAGACGCCGACGCGCGCGAACATCTCTACAGCCACGACCTTGGCCTGACGCGGGTGCGCGGCCTGATGGCGCGCGAGGCGCTGCAACAGGCGAGGGCGCTGGCGGCGGGGTTGGAGGACGGGGCACAGGCCGAAACCTTTGGACAGTGAACGATCGCCGGCCCGGCGGGTCGGGCGGAAAAATGGAGGGAAAAATGCCGACATCGGTCAGGTTCGAGCAGGTCACAGCGCCGGAGGCGCCGGAATTTCCGGGCAATATCTTTTCCAACTGCCTGAAGGCCGGCAACCAGGTGATCCTTGCCGGCATGGTGGCGTCCGACGATAGCGGCGGCGTCATCGGCGGCGACTCGGCCTATGAGCAGGCGCGCGCCTGCTTCCAGAAAATCCAGAAGCTGGTCGAGGCCGCCGGCGGCTCGCTCGCCGACGTCGCCAAGCTGACGATCTATCTCACCGACATCGCCGACCGGCCGGAGATCGGCCGCGCCAGGAAGGAGTTCTTCGACGGCCGCATGCCGGCCTCGACCCTGATCGGCGTCAGCGCCCTGGCCGAGCCGCAGTACAAGGTCGAGATCGAGGCGATCGCTATTCTCGAAGGGGACAGATAATCGGGCCGCGGATTGACCCTGGCGCCCCGAAGCCGCACCGTTCGGGAGAGGTTTCGAGAGGAACGGATGACGGCGGACTATCGCTACAGCCGGCTCGCCTATGTCGCACTCAACGTGACCGACCTCGGCCGTACGCTGGCTTTCTACACCGACATCGTCGGCCTCGATGCGACCGAAATCGCGGACGGGCAGGCGGCGCTGCGCTGCGGGCCGGATCATCATAACGTCCTGCTGAACCGGGCGCCCGAGCCCGGCCTGAAGCGAATTGGCTTCGAACTCGAATCCGAAGACGATCTTGAGCGTGCCTTCCGTCATCTGGAGTGCTGCGGCTACACGCCGGCGTGGCTCGACGCGGAGGAATGCGCCGCATTGCACCAAGGCCCCGGCCTGCGCTTCCGCCATCCCGGCACCGGGCTCCCGCTTGAATATTTCATCGACATGGAACGCATGGCCGAGCCGTTCGGCGCACGCCTCGCCAGGATCGCCCGGCTCGGCCATGTCGTCGTCTCGACGCCGGACCTGCCGGCGATGCGGGATTCTCTGATGCGCGATCTCGGCTTTGTGCTGTCCGACGAGGTCGACGGCATGATCGCCTTCCTGCGATGTTTCCCCAACCCGTTCCACCATTCGCTCGGAATTGCGCGGGCCGACGAGAACCGGCTCCACCATGTCAATTTCATGGTGACGGACATCGACGATGTCGGCCGCGCGCTCAACCGGCTAAAGAAGAACGAAGTCGAAATCGTCTACGGTCCGGGCCGCCATCCGCCCTCGGGCAGCATTTTCCTCTACTTCCTCGATCCGGACGGAATGACCGTCGAATTCAGCTTTGGCATGGAGGAGTTTGCGGAAACCGGCGCCCGCGCGCCGCGGCTGATGCCGCCGGTGCCCGAATCGCTCGATTTCTGGGGCGGGCTGCCCAGCCTCGATTTCGCCAGGGTCGGCCGTTACGAGAGTGCGGGGTAGCTGCCAGTTGCGGCACGGCCCCCGGGCGGCCCCTGGGTGGCACTTTCCGATTACAACCCGGCCAAGGACGGTTCGGCGTCTTCAGCGCGCGCTGCGGCTGCAACCGGGACGGTATCGCGCTCCAGCACGGCATCCGCCAGCCGGCGGATCTCCTGGCGTGCCGCGACATGGGACATGTTAAGCGCGACTCCGGCGCCTTTCTCCCGCAGGTCGAGCACCGTGAGGCCCTGCAGGAAGAGCTGGCGGAAGATCACCCGCTCGTGGAAGCCGTCGAGCCAGCGGAAACCGATGCGGGCGGCGAGTTGTTCCAGGACGGCGCCGACATTCTTCTTGTTGCGCGACTCGAGGGGGCTCAGCCGGTTGCGCAACACGATCCAGTCAATCGGCCGCCCGCCGCTCATGGCACGGCGCTGGCGGCCTTCCCACACCGTCTGGCTGTAGACACTGGGACCGAGGACGCGCGGCGGCGTGCCGCCGATCCTGGCAAGCAGATCGAGATCGACGAAGCTGTCGTTGATCGGCGTGATCAGGATATCGGCACGGGAAATCGCGTGGCGGGCCAGCGGATTGTCCGTGCCGGGGCAATCGAGCACGACATGGTCGTGGGTCGCGGCCAGCCGGTCGATCAGAGCATCGGCCTCTGCTTGCCCGGTCGCTCCGGGCAGGCCCATCGCGGCGGTTTCCCGCCCGGCGATCCGGCGATGCTCCGGTAGCCGGAGGCGCCGCCCTTCGCCTTCGACGAACTTGCGCCGGTTCTCGATGTAGCGGGTCAGCGTGCCCTGGTGGCCGTCGAGATCGACGCTCGCGACCGATTTCCCCTCGCGCAGCAGGGCGACGATCAAATGCATCGCCGTTGTCGACTTGCCTGTTCCGCCCTTCTCGTTGCCGAGGACAACGACCCTGCCTGCGCCCGGCGCTTCGCGGGCAGTCAGGCCGTGGGCAACAGCCGCGGCCGTGCGGTGCATGCCTCGATGAGTGTCCCCGTTTCCGGTCACGGCGTCACCCTTTCGTTGAATTCAGCGATTCCGATTTCCTCCGGCGGCTAATAGTCCCGGCGAATGAAATGGCGTTTCGGTCACGGAGCCATGGTAAGGCGGCGGTTGAATAATACGCCGGGCGCAATCCTCTCCCGCAGTCCCCGTCGCCGCACCGGATCGACGCATTCAGGTTCGTCCCGGAACGGGCGAGATTCGCCGGTTCTCGATTATTGTCCGGAAACGCATTCGACCAAGGTGCAGTTGCAGACCGTGTTCAACGCGTCATGCCGAGCGAGTCAGACCTTCGCCGAACCGCCGCGTATCGACGCCTGCGACTGTAAATCGGCCGTGTTTAGTCCCGGATCGTCACCGTGAGAGAATGTGGCTGTCATTACTGTTGAGACACACGAAGACGCTTTCGCGAGCTTACGGAGTAATGTTTCCGGGAACCGAATTGCGAAGGCCCGCTAGCGTAACTTCTTCCGGGCCGGGCCGGTCAAGAGCGATTCGATCGTTCTTATGCAGGCTTCACAATACGCGCGGCTTTTGAACGTCCGGAGCGTCGGACAGAATTTGAGGAAGGTTCGATGCCCGCAGAAGCCCGTCAGTCGCAACGGGTCCGCAATGATTCAGTTCGTTTCTTCACGATGGGTCCAACAGGTTGCGGCCTGGCGCGGCAAAGGAAATTCCACCGATTGGCCGCCGTGCCGGAAAGAAGCAGGCCGGGAGCCGGAGTTTGTCGTTCAAACTCCGGAGTTCCCGGCGCCCCGGTCGAAAAAAATGGGAATAGGCCCTGGAGAGGGATGGAGGGCCGGCCTGTTGGCGGCGATCTGCGCGAAGACCGCCCGGTAGCGGCGGCAGCCGGCCTCCCGGTCAATCGGTCCGGTCAGCCGGCCGGTTCGACGATGATCCGGCCGCGGCCGCGCCTGACCCGGTACCCGCCGCGCGGAATCTTCAGGTTGCCGTTCTCGACTAGCGGCCATAGCGTGTCCGCAATCATATCCGCATTGCTGTCACCGTCTTCGGCGGACTGCGACGACAGCCACTCGACGAAAGCGCGCTCGCCGATCTCGTGGCCCACGGATTTGCAGAGCGCGTTGAGTTTGCGGAGCTGCCCTTTCGTCAGTCCGCTCTGGTCAATCGAATGCGAAGACATCCTTGATTCTTCCCTTGCGGTTAACAGTAATGTCCGAAGAAACTACCGCTTTCGAGAGCCCGACAACTCGAAATCGGCAGCGGCTGCAAACATATAGCCTGCACCGGTCGGATACATTGTTTCGGTTCCGAGCAGATATGACGCATCGTCAACTATGCATTCAGCCTGCTTCCGAAACAACAGTATGCCGTCCGGTAATCGCCGACCTAGACCAATCCCGATCAAAAAACAAGTCACAGGTTCGAAAGAGCGAAAAACACCAATGCCACGCAGGGGCAACCGGATTTGAGCAAGCGTCTGCCGATCACCGGCAGACGCTCCTTAATTGGCGCATTCCGGTACCCGCGATGGTACGCATTTAGATGATCGAATTTGTCCATTTCTGAAAAAAGAATCTCGGATATTCCAACCGACCGCTGAATCAGCGCAAGGGGTCATCGTCGGCTGAAGGCAGGCTGTGGCCGGGTTGCCCGGATGGCCGGTTCCGGGATTGTTGAACGACAGCATTGGCAGCGGGGCAATTATTTCGCCGATACTCGGGGAAAACCGCCGGGGAGGCCGGTAATACGAAACCGTGCATCAAGGTTCGATCGGCATCCGGGACCGGGTGCGGCGCGAGAGGAGGCAATATCCTTGCGGCAATTTTCCGTGACGGATTCCCGGGCGATCAGCGGTAGGGGAACATCGGGTCTTCGCCCCGTGCATCCCGGCAGCGGCGATTGGGGCGACCAAATGGGAATGTTCATGGACTACGACCGTTTTTTCCAGCAGCAGATCGAGAATTTGCACCGGGAAGGCCGTTACCGCGTGTTCGCGGATATTGAGCGTCATGCGGGGGATTTTCCGAGGGCGACGCGGCGCAAGGACGGTGTGGCGCGCGAAGTGACGGTGTGGTGTTCCAACGACTATCTGGGTATGGGCCAGCATCCCGATGTCATGCGCGCCATGCGCAACGCGGTCGACCGCTGCGGCGCCGGCGCGGGCGGGACGCGAAATATCGCGGGCACCAATCATTTCCATGTCTTGCTTGAGCAGGAATTGTGCGATCTGCACGGCAAGGAAGCCTCGCTTGTCTTCACGTCAGGGTATGTCGCCAATCTCGCCGCGCTCAGCACGCTGGCCGCCAAACTGCCGGGCTGCATCGTATTTTCCGACGCGCTGAACCACGCCTCGATAATCGAAGGGATCCGCCACTCGCGTGCCGAAAAGCGAATTTTCAGGCACAACGATGCCGACGATCTGGAGCGATTGCTCGCGGAAGCGGATCCGGACCGACCCAAGCTCATCGCTTTCGAATCCGTCTATTCGATGGACGGCGATATTGCGCCGGTCGCCCGATTTTGCGAATTGGCCGAGCGTTATGGCGCGCTGACTTATCTGGACGAAGTGCATGCCGTCGGACTTTACGGCCCGCGCGGCGGCGGCATCGCCGAACGGGAAGGCGTCGCCGACCGAATCGATGTCATTGAGGGCACCCTGGCAAAGGCCTTCGGATGCGTCGGCGGTTACATCGCCGCCACGGCCGCAATTGTCGATTTTGTCCGCAGCTACGCTTCGGCCTTCATCTTCACCACAGCACTGCCGCCCGCCGTTGCCGCAGCAGCGATAACGAGCATGCGTCATCTGAAGAGCAGCGACGCCGAGCGCCGGAAACATCGCAATGCAGTTGCCAATGTTCGTAGGCAGCTGACCGACCACGGCATCCGGCATATGGACAATGCCAGCCATATCGTACCGGTCATGGTGGGCGATCCCGTAGTCTGCAAACAGATTTCCGACCTGCTGCTGGACGACTACGGCATCTACGTCCAGCCGATCAACTATCCGACCGTGCCGCGCGGGACCGAGCGGCTACGCATCACGCCGTCGCCGCTCCACTCGGACTCCGACATCGAGCATCTGGCGGCGTCCCTGTCCGCGGTGTGGCGCCGGCTGGAGCTCAAGTCCGCCGCGTGAACGGCGACGGCGACGATCGCCGAAGTGCGATCCAGCCCGCCGGAAACCGGAGAGCGATAACGTGACATCCAGGGCGGCATTGCCTGCGACAGAACCGGTGACCGGCCCGCAGGCCTTCTTCCTGCCGGAGGCGGAAGTGCCGGAGATGGAGTTTGCCGGCATCCGGGCCCAATATGCCGCGCTCAGGAATTCGATCGCACCCCGGATCGCAGAGGTCTTTCGCCATGGTCGCTTCATCATGGGGCCCGAGATCGAGGCGCTCGAAGAGGCCCTTTGCGAATTCTGCGGCGCGCAGCATGCCGTCGCCGTTTCAAGCGGTACCGACGCGCTCGTGGCGCCGCTGATGGCGATGGGCGTGGGACCGGGCGATGCAGTTTTCGTGCCGGGCTTCACCTTCACCGCAACCGCCGAGGTGGCCCTGGTGCTCGGCGCGGCGCCGGTTTTCGTCGATGTTGAAGAAAAGTCGTTCAACATGGATCCGGCGGATCTGATCGGCCGCATCGCCCGGGTGCGGGCGGACGGCAACTTGACGCCGAAGGTTATCCTGGCCGTCGACCTGTTCGGCCTGCCGGCGGATTACGAAGCGTTGAGCCAGGTCGCCGAAGCCGAGGGCCTGAGCCTGATCGCCGATGCCGCGCAGAGTTTTGGCGCCCGGCGCGGCAACCGGAAGGTCGGCACGCTCGCACCGGTCACGACGACCAGCTTCTACCCGGCAAAGCCGCTCGGTTGTTACGGCGACGGTGGCGCGGTCTTCACCGACGATCCGGAGATGGCGGCGCTGCTGCGTTCGATCCGCATGCATGGCCAGGGCAGCGTTCAATACGCGGTCGAGCGGGTCGGCCTCAACGCCCGGCTCGACAGTCTGCAGGCCGCCGTGTTGCTCGGCAAGCTGCCGGCCTTCGAAGGCGAAATCGCGGCGCGCAACAGGCTGGCAGACCGGTACGACGCCGGCTTGGGCGATGTCGTCCAGACGCCGGCTCGCTTCGAGGGCTGCCTCTCCAGCTGGGCGCAATATTCCGTTATGGCGGGGAACCGGGACGGTCTGCGCACGCGCCTTGGCGAATCCGGAATTCCGACCGCGGTTTACTACCCGGAGCCGATGCACCTGCAGCCGGCCTACCGCACCTGGGGCGAGGGCGAAGGTTCCCTGCCGGTCAGCGAAGCCCTGTGCGGCCAGATTCTCAGCCTGCCGATGCACGCCTATATGCGCGACGACATAGCCGACCGGATTATCGAAGCGGTGCGGGTCGCAGTCGCTTGATCCCGGACCGGCTCAGCCTGCCCTCATCTGGTTGATGCCGTTGCCGGCGAGATAGCCGAGCCAGACGGCAACCAGACACAGTACGACCGACAGCAGGATATTGCCCCCGGCCCGGATCCATTCGCCGTTGTGCAGGAGTTCCAGCGTCTGCAGGCTGAATGCGGAAAATGTCGTGTAGCCGCCGCAGAAGCCGACCATGATGAAGGCACGGGCGTCCGGCCCCGGCCAGGGGCGATCGATCGAGGCGCTGAGCGCCGCGACGACGCCGATGAGCAACGAGCCGGCCACATTCACCAGCATTGTGCCCCAGGGAAATTCCGGCCCCAACCGGGCCGTCACCAGCGAATTGCACCAGTAGCGGCCCACGCCGCCGATGGCGCTACCGAGCGCGATCCAGAAATAAGTCATGGGAATGCCGATCCCGTTTGACCTTGCGCGGTCCTGTCCTAGCACACATTGGCGGGTCGGTGAGGGTTCGGATCCGGTTTCAGCAAGTACCGAAAGCGATGCCGCGCCGTCGTGGCGCAACCTTGGGACGGCGGCACGGAAAGATCCGCATTATCGGAATGTTCGGCGCCGGGTTCCCCGGCTTCTCTTCGAGGATGTCCGAAAAAGGCAGGCCCGGTTCCCGGCCGGTACTCAGTGCCCGATCATCCAGGGGCGCGAGCCCTTGTGGACATGGCGATGCTTGCCATGGCCATGGCCGTGGTGACTGTGATCGTGTTTCTTAACGTTACCGACTTTGGGTTCGTGGGCACTCTTTTCGTTACGCCCGTGCGCGATCCGGTTGTTCGGGTCCATATCGGCGAGAAAAGGCGCGCTGATGCCGCGCGGGGCAAGTTGTTCGCAGGATGGGCAAGGCATGGGCTCTGACGCCCTGGCCATTTTTTCGATCTCGGTAAACGGCCCGCAGTCCCGGCAAATATATTCATACAGGGGCATCGCGCCCTCCCTTGTCGCCGCACCTTTATAACAGAAAAAGCGGCGTGCCGTCCGCGGAAAACGGACGGCACGCCCTGGCTTACGAAATGGGCTTCGGGATGAAGACCTCAGGCGATATAGCCGCCCAAAAGCAGGTATCCCGGCAGCCAGGCCGTCACGATACCCTGTAAGCAGGTCACCACTCCGGTTACCCTGGCAATGGGTTTTTCCATCGCCAGCAGCAGGAAGAACATGAACCAGAGTACGGCCCATGCCGCCCAGCAGAGCCCGAACCAGTAGCCCCAGAGCGTCGACGCACCCTGCAGCGTGGTGATTGCGACCGGAACCGCGGTAATGGCGACGAACAGGCTGTACCAGCCGAGTCCGCGTCCATCGACATCCTGAAACCGGTTATACGCCACCCACAGGTAGGTGAACGAGAACAGCAGCGTGAGTCCCGCTGCCTGTTGTCCTGCCAAATTATTGCCCGGGCCAAAGGCGAGGTACAACGCCACCAGCAGCGTAACGCCACCGCTGAAGATGTTGATGATCGCGATTTCGCGATCCCCGATTCGGCCCATGAGCCAAAGTCCGTTCAGGAACAGAACGGCTCCGACCCAGAGAAGTGCCAGTCCCAACATAGTCGGTACCTCCGACGGTTACACGTCATTCAGTGCAACTACATTTAGTGTAATTACACGCCCGACAAAAAGTCAACCGGAGGCAGGAAAAAGCATCCCTGCCTCCGGTTCGTCCTGTCAGTTAGCTGCAGGATGCCGCGTCTGCACCGCTGACCTGGACGCTCGGACCGGCCTTGTTCGGCCGGATATCGAAATCGAAGATCTCGGTCGGTACTGCAACCGTGCAGCACGCGTTCGGGATATCGACGATTCCGCTGACCCGGCCTTCGACCGGAGCGGTACCGAGAATCATGTAGGCCTGCTCGCCCGAATAGCCGAACTTCTTGAGGTATTCGACCGCATTCAGGCAGGCCCGCCGATAGGCCACCGTCGCATCCAGATACTTCTGGGAGCCGTCGTGCTCGTCGACGCAGACCCCTTCGAAGATCAGATAGTCGGAGTAGTGCGGCTCGACCGGGCTCGGCGTGAAGACGGGGTTGGTGATCCCGTACTTCTCGACGCCGCCCTTGATGAGGTCGACCCCGATGTCGATCCAGCCGGCCATCTCGATGGCCCCGCAGAACGTGATCTCACCGTCGCCCTGCGACCAGTGGATGTCGCCCATCGACAGGCCGCCGCCCGGCATGAAGACCGGGAAGTAGCACCGCGAACCGCGCGACAGATTCTTGATGTCGCAGTTGCCGCCGTGCTCGCGGCCGGGCACCGTCCGGGCACCCTCGAGACCGGCTGCCTTGCCGGCATCTCCGCTCATCTGGCCCATCAGCGCCGTTGTCGTTCCGGCCAGGCCGTCAGGCAGAGTCGCCAGGGGCGGCACACGGTCCGGATCGGTGTTGAACAGAGCCGATTCCCGATCGTTCCACCGCTTCAGCAGATCGGCGTCAGGCAGTGTGCCGATCAGCCCCGGATGGATCAGCCCCGGGAACCGCACGCCCGGAATGTGGCGCGATGAGGTGTAGATCCCGTGGAAATCCCAGCACGCCTTGCGCGCATCCGGGAAGTGCTTGTCGAGGAACCCGCCGCCATTCTCGAGTGCGAAAATGCCGGTAAAGCCCCATTGCGAATCTTCCAGCCAGCCGATGTCGTTGATATCGACAACCAGGAGATCGCCGGGTTCGGCGCCTTCGCAGCCGAAGGGGCCGCTGAGATAGTGCACCTTTGACAGGTCGACATCGCGGATGTCGTTGGCGGACTCGTCGTTTTTGATCTGTCCGCCTGTCCAGTCGTAGCACTCCACCCGGAACTCATCGCCCGGTTTGAAGTTCTCGACGATGGGAACGTCCGGATGCCAGCGGTTGTGTGTCTTTACCGCCTGATCTTCCGGCCATTTATCCATCTCTGCGCGAAATACAGTATTTGCCATTGCAGTTTCCTCCTAGCTAGGGACAAATTTCACTCAAAGCATTGAGGTTTGTTTCGTCTCTCCTCGACCTCCGCTTTTGGTCACGCAAAGCCAATCTTTAATTGGCCCGACTCTTGTCAAATTTATAGATTTCTGCTGTATTATCAAATACTTACAATGCTAAGTATATTAGCAGATTTAATAAAATATACTCGACTTTATCTGAATTGACAAATTTCGCAACAAGAAATTTCGCGATTTCGTTTCGCCGAGGCGAATAACTTATCCCCCGTTCGATGATTTATTACCTAGTATATTACGGGATATTATCGAATGCGGACCGAACCCATAAAAATCGACCTATTTTCCGTTTTGTTATAATATAACATTACTTTTAAGAATATTGAAATTATTGTTTGATATCAAATTATTGAATTGTCCCTGAGATATGCGTGTAACAAAATTCAATTTTTTCCTGCAGAAAAATACCAGCCGGAATCGCTGTGTACTTTCTTGCATATGACAGGGAACATTACCCAAGTCCGGAAGGAGATGCTCCGGACCGTCCCGAAGGCCGGCCACTTCGGCTGCTCCGCCGTTGCCGAATTTGGCAACGGTAATAGTCGTTATTCCGGATATCGTCGCAAAACCGGTCAGGATACACGGTAGCGTGCATCTCCCCTGGACGAATTCGATGGAAGCCCCGCCATGCACTATGCCGATTGCGACGGCCGCACCGTGAGCTACGAGGCCGGCGGCCCCGACGACTGCTCTGCGCCCTTGATCCTGTTCCAGCCGCCCGGCGCCAGCGGCGCGTCGATCTGGCGGCCGGTCGCTTCTATACTGCAGGATCGCTTCCGCACCGCCGCGGTAAACCCGTCGGGTTACGGCGATACCGAAGCCTTCGCCGGGCCGGAGCCGATGCCCCTGCGCGACGAGGCTGCGCTGTTCGCGGCAGTTATCCGCGCCGAACTGCTCAATAGCCGGGGTCGCACCGCCCATATCGTCGGCCATTCCTATGGCGGTACGATCGCGCTCGTGCTGGCGCTGGCCTGGCCGGAACTGGTCGGTCGGCTGACGCTGCTCGAACCTGCACCCTATGTGCTGTTGCGCGAGGCCGGCGAAGCAGCGCTGGCCGAAGAAATCGAGACACAGAACCGCCACTTCATCGTCACCGTACGCGCCGGCCGGTACGCAGAGGCAATGGAACAGTACATCGACTATTTCAACGGCCGGCCGGGTTATTGGCGCGGGCTGGAAGACAGGGCACAGGCGAGGATGCTCGCTCTGGCCGAGCGCCTGGCCGTCGGGCTGGACGCCGTAGGGCGGCTCGACCTGCGCAGCGCCGATCTCGCATCCATAGCGGCGCCGGTCACCGTCATTCGCGGCAGCGCGACCGATCCGCTGCACGGCCGATTGTCGAAGCTCGTGGCACAGTCCATTCCCGAGGCGGCGCTGATCGACCTGCCCGGCGCCGGTCACATGATGAGCCTGACCCACGGGACGGAGATTGCGGAGATGCTGCGGGCGATGTGAAAGCGGCAGCGCCGCACAAGGGCCTGACCGCTTCCATCCGAACCACCGATACAAACGAAGCCAGCGCCGCCGCACGGGGGGCTCGTCGTCCGAAAGGGCTTAGAGGCAAGGCGCATGGCGGCGGCGCGCTGGCGGCATGGCCAACGGGTTGCCGCCAGCCTCCGGCTCTGCCAATAAGCCGCGCCGCCGACACCGGCCCTGCGCCCGGCCAGACCTCCCTGTTGCGATCCGCGTCTTGACCTCTCCCGCCCGTACGACCCGGCCCCGGCTCGGCATCCTGCTGATGATCGGCGCGATCTTCTGCCTGAGCGTCATGGAGGCCGGCGCGAAATACCTGACGCAATACCAGCCGTACGAAATGGTCGTGTGGGGGCGCTATCTGTTCCATTTCCTGCTCACGGTGCCGCTTTTCCTGACGCCGGCGACCATCCGCCTGGTCAGGACCGGCCGCCCGGCGATGCATGTGCTGCGTTCGCTGTTCCTGGCGGGCGGCACCCTGGCAGGCATCGGCGCGATCAGCCTGATGCCGCTGGCCGAAGCCACGGCGCTTGTGTTCTCGGCGCCCTTGCTCGTCACGCTGATGTCGCCGTGGGTACTGAACGAGCCGGTCGGCTGGCGGCGGCGCGCGGCCATTGCCGTCGGCTTTCTCGGCGTGGTGATCATCCTGCGACCGGGGACGGATTTTCTCCAATGGGCGGCGCTGCTGCCGCTGCTCGCCAGCCTGTGCTACGCTTGCTATCAGGTCTCGACCCGGCTGCTCAGTTTCTCCGAGCACCCGCTCACCCTCTTCTTCTACACCAGCGTCGTCGGCCTGGCGGTTACCACGCCGATGGCGCTTGCCGTTTGGAGCCCGATGACGGGCATCGAATGGCTGATTCTGCTGTTGGTGGGGTTTTTCGGCTTTGCCGGGCAGTTCTTGCTGATCAAGGCATTCCAGCTTGCGGAAGCTTCCACCGTCGCGCCCTTCATTTACGTCCAGTTGCTGTTCGCCGGTTTCTTCGGCTGGTGGTTGTTCGGCGATCTGCCCGATATCTGGGTGCTGCTTGGCGCCGCCGTTGTCATCGGCAGCGGTCTCTATATCTGGCGGCGCGAGACCCGGCGTTCCCCTGCGGATTGAGCGGCCAATAACCGTCGGCGACGTGCCGAAGCCGCCTTGCCCTTCGCCGCCGGGCGCGCCTATAAGAAGGCTTTAATGGTCGTTGCGCTCAAAAAACCGAAATTCGATTTCCGGCACCGCAACCTGCTGGGCATCGAAGGGCTGTCGGCCGAAGAAATCAACCTGCTGCTCGATCGGTCGGATCACTACGCCGAGCGCAACCGCAGCGCGTCCAAACCCGGCACGACGCTGCGCGGCCGGACCGTAATCAATCTGTTTTTCGAGAATTCGACGCGCACCCGCACATCGTTTCAACTGGCGGCGCTGCGCCTCGGCGCCGACGTCGTCAACATGTCGATCGAGCACAGTTCGATCAAGAAAGGCGAAACGCTTCTCGATACCGCGCTTACCCTGAATGCCATGCACCCCGACGTGCTGGTCTGCCGCCATCCGGAGAGCGGCGCAGTAAATCTGCTTTCGCAAAAAGTCGAATGTGTGGTCGTCAATGGCGGCGACGGCGCCCACGAGCATCCGACCCAGGCCCTGCTCGACGCCGTCACCATCCGGCGGCGCAAGGGTCGGCTGCAGGGCCTGACCGTGGCGATTTGCGGCGATGTCGTGCACAGCCGCGTGGCGCGCTCCAACATTTGCCTGCTGCACACCATGGGCGCACGCGTTCGCGTCATCGGCCCTCCGACGCTGGTTCCCGGCACGATGGAGCGCTTCGGCGTCGAGGTGTTCCACAATATGGCGCGCGGCCTGAAGGACGCCGACATCGTGATGATGTTGCGACTCCAGCTCGAGCGGATGCAGGGCAGCTTTGTGCCGTCGATTCGGGAATATTTCCGCTTCTTCGGCCTCGACCGGCAGAAGCTGTCGAACGCGAAGCCGGACGCGCTGATCCTGCATCCCGGCCCGATGAACCGGGGCGTCGAAATCGACAGCGAAGTCGCCGACGATATCGGCCGCAGCGCGATTCAGGAGCAGGTCGAGATGGGCGTTGCCGTGCGCATGGCCTGCCTCGAGGTGTTGACCCGCAACCTGCCCGAACCGGAAGAAAGCTGATGCCCGGGGCCGCAGAACGCCATGGTACGGTCGCCTACGTCAACGCGCGCCTGATCGACCCGTCGAGCGGCCTGGACGAACCCGGCGCACTGATTACGAGCGACGGGGTCATCGCCGATCTCGGACCCAGGCTGTTCAGCGACGCGCCGCCGCCTTCGGTCGAGGTGGTGGACTGCCGCGGCCTGATCCTGGCGCCCGGCCTGGTCGACATGCGCGCGCAGTTGCGCGAACCCGGCGAGGAACACAAGGAAACCATCGAGACGGCGAGCGCGGCGGCAAGTGCCGGCGGCATCTCGACCGTGGTCTGCCTGCCCAATACGGACCCGGTGATCGATGACGTAGCCGGCGTGGAGTTCGTCGCCCGGCGTGCCCGCGACGTCAAGGCCACCAAGGTCTTCTGCTACGCGGCCGCGACCGTGGGATTGCAAGGCCGCGAGTTGACGGAGATGGGTCTGCTGGCGGAAACCGGTGCGCTCGCCTTTACCGACGGCACCCGGGCGATCGCCAACTCCAGGGTCATGCAGCGCGCGCTCAATTATGCCCGGACCTTCGGCCTGCTGATCGTCCAGCATCCCGAAGATTCCGCGCTTGCAGAGAACGGGGTGATGAACGGCGGCGAGATGGCGCTGCGCCTCGGCCTCCGCGGCATTCCGCGGGTCGCGGAAGTCATGACGATCGAACGCGACCTGCGGCTCGTGGAAGCGACAGGCGGGCGCTACCACGCAGCGCACATTTCAACGAAAGAAGCGGTCGAGGCAATCCGGCGTGCAAAGGAGCGGGAGATGCCGGTGACCTGCGATACCGCCCCACCATATTTCACGCTCAACGAAACCGCCATCGGCGAATACCGGACCTTTGCCAAGCTGTCGCCGCCGCTGCGCACAGAAGAGGATCGCGAGGCCATCGTCGAAGGGCTGGCCGACGCCACGATCGACGCCATCGCCAGTGACCACGCGCCTCACGACCAGGACAGCAAGCGGGTGCCCTTCGCCCAGGCAGAGGACGGTATCGCCGGGCTGGAGACCTTGTTGCCGCTTAGCCTTGCGCTGGTTCACAAAGGCCGGCTCGGCATGGCCGAATTGTTGGGCAAGCTGACCTGCAGGCCCGCCGACATTCTCGGGCTCGGCGAAGGCCGGTTGAAGAAAGGCGGTCCGGCCGATCTCGCGTTGATCGATCCGGACCGGCCCTGGCGCATCGATCCCGACGCCTTCCTCAGCAAATCGAAGAACGCGCCCTGGGACAACCTTCCGGTCCAGGGCATGGCGATGCGCACCGTAGTCGAAGGGCGGGTGCTGCACGACCGGATGAGGTAGGCAGGCCGTAGGACCGCACGCTATGCCAGATCCGATCAGCTGGGCCTTTGCTTGGCCTTACCTGCTCCTGGCGCTGGCGGCCGGCTATCTGCTCGGCTCGATCCCGTTCGGCCTGGCGCTGACGCGGCTCGCCGGCAAGGGCGACCTGCGCCGAATCGGCTCGGGCAATATCGGTGCGACCAACGTTCTGCGCACCGGCAGCAAGGGTCTGGCGCTGGCCACCCTGTTGCTCGACGGTGGCAAGGGCGCCGCGGCTTTGCTGATCGCGTACAACCTGTATGGGCCGGACATAGCGGTGACTGCCGGCGTCGGCGCATTCCTCGGCCACCTGTTTCCGGTCTGGTTGAAGTTTCGCGGCGGCAAGGGAGTTGCGACCGCGCTCGGAATCCTTCTCGCCGGCTGCTGGCCGGTCGGCGCGCTGGCCTGCCTGACCTGGCTCGCGACTGCCCTGATTTCCCGTTTGTCCAGCCTGTCAGCCCTGGTCGCGTTCCTCGCGGCGCCCATCGGCGCCAAGGTCCTCGGCTGGGCCGGTGCGTCGGCGCAGGGCAGCTCGATCCCGTACCATCAGATAGCCGAGGTCGCCGGCCTGCTCGCGGTGATTATCTGGATTCGCCACGCCGCCAACATTCGCCGCCTGCTGCGCGGCGAGGAGCCGAAAATCGGCACGGCCTGAAAGCCGGGCGGGAAGCGACCCTGCAGCCCGACCGGCGGATCAGGATAAACTGACCGGCGCGCCGGAAATTCGAAGGACCGGCGCCCAGGGCGAAGCACCGAACCTGCGGCACTCCCTTCGAGCGCCAGGCCGTTGAGAATCCTCTCGCCGGCGAGACGCTCCGTGGCCTGGCCCCGCGATTTTCCGCGCGACGCAGCCGCCCTGCTCAGGCGCTCTCGTAGAGCCTTGTGAGCACAAACTCGCGGTGGCCGAGGGCCTCTGCTGCCGTCAGCCTTCCGTTGGCGGTGCGAATCATCATGTCGAGCAGCGCGTCTCCCGCCTCATCCGGAGTCATTTCCCTGCGCAGCAGGCCCGAGACGTCGACGTCGACATGCTCGCCCATGGTGCGCACGGTGCGCGGGTTTGCGCAGATCTTGATGTTCGGCAGGATCGGGTTGCCGATGATGTTGCCCTGGCCGGTGGGAAAGAAATGCACCACGAAGCCGGCCGCGGCGCACAGGGTCACCATCTCGGCGGCGGCCGAGGACGAGTCCATGAACCACAGTCCCGGTGCATCTGGCGTTTCCGCCTTGTCGAGCACACCGTCGATCAGGCAATCGCGGCCGATTTTCTGGATGTTGCCGAGGGCCTTTTCTTCGATGGTGGTGAGTCCGCCCGCAATATTTCCCTTGGTGGGCTGGGACTCAGAGAGATCGCTGGTCTTGTGGCGCTCGACGACCTCCTGATAGCGGTTGAACATATACATGAACCGCTCGCGGATTTCGGGGGTGCGGCAACGCTCGGCGACCAGATGCTCGCCGCCCGTGATCTCGGTGGTTTCGCCGAAGGCCATTGTGGCGCCGAGCGGGTAGAGCTTGTCGAATGCGTTGCCGACAGTGGGATTGGACCCGCAGCCCGAGGTCGTGTCCGATTCGCCGCATTTGGTTGACACCCAAAGGTCCGCAAGCGGCGCCTCCTCGCGCACGGCCTCGGACGCAGACTGAACATATTCGCGCGCGGTCTTCGACGCCCGCATGATCGTCTCGTGGTCGCCGTGCATCTCGATGCCGTAGCCGGTGACCGGCTTGCCGGTCTTGGCGATGCCGTCGACCACGCGTTGCGTCCAGCCCTCCTCGATGCCGATCACCACCACTGCGGCGACGTTGGGGTTCGCGCCGGTGCCGATCAGGGTGCGGAAGTGCAACTCCAGGTCGGCCCCGAATTGAAGCCGGCCGTAGGGGTGCGGGATTGCCATGGCGCCCTTGATGTTGTTGGCAACCGCCTCGCACGCCGCATTCGAGAGATCGTCGACGGGAAGGACGATCACATGATTGCGCACGCCGACCCGGCCGTTCTCGCGGCGGTAGCCCCGGAACGTCGCGTTCGCCAGATCCATTGCCATCGGGTCTCCTCCTACCAGCGTTTGGTCTTGATGTTCTGTACATGGGCGTGCTCGCCCACCGCGATGTCCGCCACCACGCGGCCGATGTCGATGCCGTATTTGATCACGGTGTCGCCGGTCTTCATCGGCTTGATCGCGAGTTTGTGGCCGATCGGGATATCGCTCGCCGCCCGGAACGTGATTTCCTCGTCCTGGTCCATGATCCAGCCGGTGAGTTCTGCGCCTGCCTCGACGCCCTCGACGACGACCACTCCTACGCTGTCGCCCTCGTCATGCACGACGAAATCGATCATTTCGCTTCTCCGTTTCCGATGTTCGCGCCACACGACCGGCGCCCTCAACAGTGGCGTTTGCGCAGCACAAGTGCGCTGCGCCCCATATTCCGACGGCCTTCGGCGAAAGCTCGTCGGTGTCCTTCGCGACCGTCATTTCCCCAACGGGGCGAGTGAGCCGCGTTCCACCAGCGCTGTTTCGAAGACGACACTGGTCGCATTGTCTTCCTGGGCGCGCAGCCGGAGCAGCAATCGCGCAGCCGCCGCACCCATCCGGCGATGCGGAACGTGAACGGTAGTGAGCGGCGGATCGAGCACGTAGGCCAGATCGATATCGTCGAAGCCGGTCACGGAAACATCGGCCGGCGCGCTCAGGCCCATGGAGCGGATGGCCAGGAGCGCGCCGGCGGCCAGCACATCGTTGCCGCACACGATTGCTGTCGGACGCGGCGTCACGGACAGCAGTTGCCGCGCTGCGTTTTCGCCGGCATCGAGATGATAGGGGGTCTCGATCAGGTTGGTTTCGTCCAACCGCAGGCCGCGCGCCGCCAGCGCATCGCGCACGCCGTCCACCCGGGCCACCGCCCGGTCGTTGCCGTGGGTGACGCCGGCGATCATGGCGATCCGCCGATGGCCGAGATCGAGCACCTTTTGCGCCATCGCGCGCGCCGCCGCCCGGTTGTCGAAGCCGACGCAGGGCCACGGACAATCGCGTCGCCATGACCAGACCAGGACAAACGGCACGCCGCGGCGCTCAAGAGTCTCGTAAAGCGCCGGATCCCGCGCCTCGCCGATCAGCACGAGGCCGTCCACTCCGCGCCCGAGAAGGGCGCGGATTTGCTGCGCCTCGCGCTCCGGATCGTAGTTCGAGGTGGCAACGACCAGCGTGACCCCATCCTCGGCGAGCGCCTCCTGAAGCGCCTGGAGACCGCGGGCGAAGATCGCATTCTCCATGGTCGGAATCACCGCGCCCACGGTGTTGGTCCGGTTCGAGGCGAGCGCGCGGCCGCCGAAATGGGGCGTGTAGTCGAAATGGGCTACCGCGGCTTCGACCCGGCTGCGGGTCTTCGCGCTGACCCGTTCAGGCTCGTTCAGGACACGCGATACCGTGGCGGTCGAGACCCCTGCCATTCCGGCAACGTCCTCAAGTGTGGGCCGCGATCTCATCTTCCGGTCGGCTTCATTCTAAGAAATCCCGAATTTTTGTAATGAAAGCGCTTCAAATCAAAATAAAAGCGCTTGCATTGGCGACAAATTGCCTCGATACTGTTCGACAGCACGGCGAATCGGTCGCCGGCTGTCGGGGTAAGGAGACGCCCAGGTGATTCGAACAGGCCGCATAGTCCTTGTCGGCGCACTGATCTGCTTTCTCGTCTTCTTCGCCAGCGTTGCATTGGGCGCCGCGGGCCTCGGCACGCCGTTCAGCGACGTGGCGGAGATGCTGACCCTCTTTGCCGCCGCGCTTCTGTTCGTGACTGGCGTCCTGATGCTGGAGGCAGCCGAAACACGCAGCGGCAACACCCAATAGACGAACATCCCAAGGGAGGAAACAAGATGACAGACGAAAAGACCAAAGCCGAGATCGCATCGGTCGAACGGCGAAATTTCGTCAAACTGGTCGGTACCGGCGGATTTACCGCAGCCGCGGTCGCGGCCGCGGCCGGTGTGCTTGGATCGAGCGAAGCCTCGGCCCAGACGGCGCGGGAAGAAGCCCGGCGCAAGCGGGCCGCCAAACACATCATGACGATCGGGACCGCCTATGTGCTGACGGCGGATCGCAGCTATCCGATCATGCAACTCGACTTCAAGGAGAACATCCAGAACGCCACCAACGGTAAGGTTTACGTCAAGCTCGCAGCCGGCGGCCAGCTCGGCGCGGGCGGAGCGCTGGCCCAGAAGGTCCAGGGCGGCACGATCCAGGCGGCCCAGCATTCGCTGTCCAATTTCGCGCCATTCGCGCCGGTCGTCGACCTCATCAACCTGCCCTACCTGTGCGGCGCCAATCAGCGCTTCGTCAACCTCGTGAACTCGGATCACTGGAAAAAGACGGTCCATCCCAAGGTCGCGGCAAGGGGCTTCAAGCCGCTCTACTATGTCGTGATCGATCCGCGGGTCGTTGCCGTCCGCAAGGGCGGCGCCGGTGCGGTCATCTCGCCGGCCGACCTCAAGGGCGTCAAGTTCCGGGTTCCGGGCTCCAAGATGCTGCAGCAATACTATCGCATGGTCGGGGCCAACCCGACGCCCGTGGCCTGGGGCGAAACCCCCTCGGCGATCAAGCAGGGGGTTGCGGATGCGCTCGACCCGGCGGTCGGCGCGCTTCACGTCTTCGGCTTCAAGGACATTCTCAGCCATATCACCTTCACCCAGGCGGTGCCGGACAGCCAGGTCTATTCGTGCAACCTCGAATGGTTCAACGGCCTGCCCGGAGACGTCAAACAGGGGATCGAGTTTGCAGCGGAAATCACCTTCCAGCAAAACCTCGCCAAGGTCCCCGCCGCGCGCAACTTCGCGATGGCCGAGCTGCGCAAGTCCGGAGTCAAGTTCCATTCGCTCAGCCCGGCCCAGCTGAAAGCCTGGCAGGACGCCGGCGGGTACCAGCGCTCCGAATGGAACAGCTTCAAGACCGGCCTCGCCGGTTCCATGGACGCCTTCGACAAGCTGGTCGAGGCCGCCGCAACAATGGGCCGGTACTACGTGCACGACGCCTGACGGCTGTCGTCGCGCCGGGTGCGGTTGGCGCGCCCGGCGCATCCTGCCCGCGTAGATTGGAGCCGCCACCCGATCGGCCGAACCCGGTCCGGAAAGGGGGAAGCGCATGTTGGCTATCCTGAACCGAAACGCCGAACGCTGGGCGTTGCTGGTGTTCTACACCATGCTCGTCGCAACCATGGCGGTCGAGGTCGTTCGCCGCGAACTGTTCGCCTACTCCTCGATCTGGGGCGAGGAGATCGTGCGCTACGCCTTCATCTACCTGGCCTGGATCGGCGCCGCTGCGGCGGTGCGCGACCGGGCGCATATCCGCATCGACGTCCTGTTCAACTATGTCGGGCCGCGGGTGAAGGCCGGCCTCTACATTTTCGGCGACATCGTCATGATGATCATCGCCGTACTCGCAGTCTGGTGGTCTTTCGAGACGGTGACGGTGTCATGGAAGTTCGGCTCGGTCAGCCACGGCCTGCGCATGTCGATGGTCTGGTTCCTGGCCGCCGTGCCCCTCGGCTTCTCGCTGATGATCTTCCGCCTCATCCAGTCGCTACTCCGCGACATCTCAGACTTCGCTGCCGGGCGCTCCGTATACGAGGGCGAACGGCTCTTCGATTGAGGATCGCGCCATGCTTTGGAACCAGATGAAGCAGGAAGGCGTGGCGATCGGCTGGGATTTCTACGGCCCGGTCATCCTCTTTGTCATCCTGATCGCACTGGGCGTCCCGGTCTGGGCCGTGATCGGCGCGGCTGCCGTGACGATGCTGGTCGTTTCCGGCGTGTTGCCGCTTTCGCTGCTGGGCGAGAGTCTGTTCGACGGGATCGACCATTTCGCACTGACCGCGGTGCCGCTCTTCATCCTGACCGGCGACGTGCTGGTGCGCACGGGTCTCAGCCGCAAGTTCCTCGATGTGGCGGAAGCGTTGACCTGCTGGGCCAGGGGCGGCTTCGGCTCCGCCACCGTTCTGGTCTGCGGCATGTTCTCCGCAATATCCGGCTCGGATGCCGCAGGCGCCGCTGCGGTCGGCCGCATGACGATCGCTCGGCTGGTCGAAGCAGGCTACCCGCGCCCCCATGCCTGTGCGCTGGTCGCCGCCGGCGCCTGTACCGGCATCCTGATCCCGCCCTCGATCGCCTACATCGTGATCGGGCTGGTCCTCGGGATCTCGGCTTCCACCCTGTTCCAGGCGGCGCTGATTCCGGGGCTTCTGATCCTGGGATCGATCCTCGTGACCAACATCGTGGTCAATCGCCGTCACGCCTACGAGGGCGGAAACCTCATCACGACAGCCGAATGGGCCGCCAACCTCTGGCGGGCGCTGAGGAGCGGCTGGTACGCGTTTCTTGTTCCCGGAGTCATCTTCTGGGGCATCTTCTCGGGGCGGTTGACGCCGACCGAAGCCGGCGCGACAGCGGTCGTAATTACGATTTTCCTGGGCTTCATCCTCGGCACCCTGAAGCTTTCGGACTTTCCCGCGATGCTTGTGAGTTCGGCCAAGGTCAACGGTGTGATCCTGCCGATCATCGCAATGTCGCTGCCGCTCGCGCAGGCGATGGCCGCGCTCGGCGTCCCGCAAGGGTTCGTCTTTGCGGTCACCTCGCTGACCGAAAATCCTTACATGCTGATCCTACTGATGATCGCCATCCTGATCGCGGCCGGCTGCGTGATGGAGACGACGCCGAACATCGTCATTCTGGCGCCGATCCTCCTGCCGCTCGCCCAAGAAATCGGCATGAACGAAATCCAGTTCTGCGTCATGATGATCACGGCTCTCGGAGTCGGTTTCATCACGCCGCCGCTGGGGCTGAACCTGTTCGTCGTTTCGGGTCTGACGGGCGAATCGATCCTCAAGATCGCGGGGCGCGCGGTTCCATTCGTCTTCTTCATGCTGCTTGTGGTATTGCTGATCGCCTACCTGCCCGAAATTTCTACTGCCTTGCTGCCCGACAGCTACAAATAAGGATCGCGATGTCCGTCGAGTATCTCAAGAAGGCCTCCAGGAGATCCACGGACGACGCAAGCGATATCCGCGCAGCGGTCCTGGACATTCTGAACCGGATCGAGGCCGGCGGGGATGAAGCGGCGAAGCAATATGCGGCCAGGTTCGACCGCTATGACGGCAACATCGTCCTGGCTCGCGACGAGATCGAGGCCGCGGCGGAGCAGGTGCCCCGAAAGCTGAAAGACGACATCCGCTTTGCCTGGGACAATGTCCGCCGCTTCGCCGAGGCCCAGAAGGACACGATCCGCGATATGCAGATCGAAATTTCCCCCGGGCTGATCGCAGGGCAGAAGGCGATCCCGTGCAAGGCGGCGGGGTGTTATGCGCCGGGCGGGCGTTACAGCCACGTCGCTTCGGCCCTGATGACGGTGACCACAGCAAAGGTCGCCGGGTGTGGCCACATTGCCGCCTGTTCGCCGCCCCGGCCCGGTATCGGGATCGCGCCGGCAATCGTCTACACGGCCGACCTGTGCGGCGCCGACACGATCCTTGCGCTGGGCGGCGTTCAGGGCATCGCGGCGATGGCCTTCGGACTGTTCGGCCTGCCCCGGGCCGATATTCTGGTCGGCCCCGGCAACCAGTATGTCGCCGAGGCCAAACGCATCCTGTTCGGCCGGGTCGGCATCGACATGTTCGCCGGTCCCACCGACAGCCTGATCCTGGCCGATGAAACCGCCGATCCGGATATTGTCGCCTGGGACCTCGTCGGCCAGGCCGAGCATGGCTACAATTCTCCGGTCTGGCTCGCCACAACCCATCGTCCGCTCGCCGAAAGGGTGCTCGAGCTCGTTCCGCTCTGCATAGAGACGCTGCCCGACCTCAACAGGAAGAGCGCCGAAGCGGCCTGGCAGGACATGGCGGAAGTGATGGTCGTATCGGACCGCGAGACGCTCGTCCGGATTGCCGACGACTATGCGCCCGAGCATCTGCATGTCCAGGCTGCCGACCTCGACTGGTTTCTCGGTCGGCTGCAGTGCTACGGCTCGCTGTTTCTCGGCGAAGAGACGACGGTGGCGTACGGCGACAAGTCTGCCGGGCCGAATCATGTGCTGCCTACGTCCGGCGCGGCGCGCTACACTGGCGGCCTCTCTGTGCACAAATATATGAAGCTGGTGACCTGGCAGCAGGCCACGCGCGACGGAGCGAAACCGGTCGCCGAGGCAACCGCCCGTATTTCCCGGCTCGAAGGGATGGAAGGCCACGCCCGCACGGCAGACATCCGGCTGAAAAAATATTTCCCGGACGAGACGTTCGACCTTTCCGCTGCCGGCTGATGAAATGTCGGAACTATACCGCGCCGATCTGTTCAGCGTCGCGGGCCGAGCCGCCTGTGTTACCGGGGCAAGTTCGGGTATTGGCCGGGCAATCGCCACGACGCTGGCGCAGGCCGGGGCGCGGGTCGTCGGCCTGGCCCGGCGCGGCGCGGCGCTCGAGGACTGGCGCGCCGTGGCTGGTGGCGAGACGGCGGCCGTCACCGCCGACCTGTCCGATGCTTCGGCAATCGAAGCGGCGGCGGCGCGCGCCGCGCAGCCCTTCGGCCCGCCCGAAATTCTGGTCAACGCCGCCGGCGTCAATACCCGTGAGCCGGCCGATGCCGTCACAGACGAGGGGTGGCGTACGACCATCGACATCAATTTGGCGGCGCCGTTTTTTCTCGCCCGGGCACTGGTTCCCGCGATGCGAGAGCGCGGCTGGGGCCGGATCGTCAATATCGCTTCGCTGCAAAGCGCCCGCGCCTTTCCCGGCGGGCTCGCCTACGGCGCGTCGAAAGGCGGCGTTGCCCAGTTGACGCGTGCGATGGCCGAGGCCTGGTCGCGCGATGGAATTACGGCGAACGCGCTGGCGCCCGGCTTTTTTCCGACAGAGCTGACCGGCCCGGTGTTCGGCGATCCGGCGTTGGCGGCAAAGCACGCTGCGCAGACCTGTATCGGGCGCAACGGGGAACTGGCCGATTTGGCCGGCCCCGTCCTGTTTCTCTGTTCGGATTCGGCCGGCTATGTCACCGGACAGATCCTGTATGTCGACGGGGGATACACCGCGAAATGAAAGCTCTCGTCTACACAGGGCCCGAAACACTGGTCTATCGCGAAACGCCGGATCCTGAACCCGGTGAAGAGGCGCTGATCCAGGTTGCTCATGTCGGCATCTGCGGCTCTGACATGCATGCCTGGGCCGGCCATGACGAGCGACGCCCGGCGCCGCTGATTCTCGGGCACGAAGTGTCAGGCACCGTGATCGATGGGCCAGGGGTGGGCAGCCGTGTTGCAGTCAATCCGCTGGTGACCTGCGGCGCCTGCCCGGCCTGCCGTTCCGGGCGAGACAATCTGTGCGGGACGCGCCAGATAATCTCCATGCCGCCGCGCGAAGGGGCATTCGCCGAGTTGCTCGCCATGCCGTCCGGCAACCTCATCGCGATTCCCGATGGCGTTCCGACCGAGAAGGCCGTCCTCGCCGAGCCGCTGGCCTGCGGCTGGCATGCGGTGCGCCTGGCGCAGCAGGTCCTCGACGGGCCGGTCGAAGAGATGCGCTGCCTGGTGATCGGCGGCGGTGCCGTCGGCCTCGGCGCCGCTTTGGTCCTGGGCGCACAGGGCGCGTCGGAAATCCACATCGCCGAGACCAATCCCGCGCGCCGGGTCATCGTGGCGCGGGCCGGCGATTTCCGCGTCTACGACCCCGTGACGGAGACTGGCCCGGAAGAGGTCGATCTTGTCATCGACGCAGCCGGTTTCGAGCCCACACGCGCGCTGGCGTCCGCCGCTGTACGGCCGGGCGGCGCCATTCTGCATATCGGCCTCGGCTCGGCGGCGGGCGGCCTCGACATCCGCCGTATGACCCTTCAGGAGATCACCTTCATCGGAACCTACACCTACAGCGCCGCCGACTTCCGCGATACCGCAGCGGCGATCTTTGCCGGGCGCCTCGGTTCGCTCGACTGGGCCGAAGTCCGGCCGCTCTCAGAGGGCGCCCGCGCCTTCGCCGACATCGGCGGCGGCCGCGCCGCCGCACCGAAGATCGTGCTTGCCCCGTAGAGCAGCGTACTATTTGCAGCATTTCCGGCCCGCGATTCCAGCTGCCGGTACGCCGACCAAAGCCTCAGCAACCCATGACGTTTACATGGCCCTCGCCGCCATAATCGAGGACATGGCGGTCGCGGGTCACCAGCGTAAAACCGAAAGTCCGCGCGGTGGCGATCAGGATACGGTCCACCGGGTCTGCGGGCGGAGAACCGGGCAGGCGGCACGAGGCAATCAGCACCGCCGGTGGCATTTCGGCAATATCCACTCCGGGCAACGCGCAAATCTGGTCGAACCAGATTTCCGGGCCGATCGATAGAGCGATTTTCCCGTTCGATTCGAGCATTGCAATTTCCCACGCTGTCATGGGAGAGACTGCGAGACCGTCTGTTTCTTCATGAATTTGCTGTAGCGTGCTTGCCGCCGGCTCCCGGATTGGATCGCCGTTCGCAATCCAGATCGCCGTGCAGGTGTCAATCAGGTATGTGGTCATTTCCGGTTAACGCCCCGCACCCCATTCCGTACCGACCGGCTCGGTAAGGTCGGTGTCTGCCTTCACGGTCACCGTACCGTAGAGGGCACCGAAAATTCGCTGGAAGAGATTCGAAGGCACCGCTTCGGCCTGTTTCGATGTTACTGCTGTCGAATCGCCATGCACCGGCCCGCTTCCCCTGAATTCAGGTGCGGAAATATCCTGTGCACTCCTGCGGAACACCAGCTTGCGGCCCGGCATGTCGACGTCCGTCGATTTGTACCCTGCTCTGAGCCAGGCGTCGGTAATGACGCTGTTCGAGGGATTGTTCGACCACCAGGGCCGATGCCTGAACGCGGAAGGCGGCAATTCCGTACCGATAATTCCTTCGATTTCTTCGAACGTCATGGGTACGACAGGTTGTCCGGATTCAATCAGATGGTCCGCGAGCGGATCGTATTTCGACACTGCAGGTCTCCAAAATGCAAACGTGATAGTTACACCATATATAGCAATATAACTAAGTAAAGTACTTATTTGAAAGTTAGAGACGCTGGTTATCGATTGACTGCGCCCCCGTTTTCTGGAACATAGAGCGAACCAATAACCCTGGTCTGGAAACTTCATGGAATACGGTCATCGGCAGGCGCTGACGGACCGGGAAAGGACCGACTGGCTGCGGCTGATCCGGAGCGAGAATGTCGGCCCCGTCACCTTCTGGCATCTTTTGCGCCATTTCGGCTCGGCCGCGGACGCGCTCGATGCGCTGCCTGAATTGTCCCGCCGCGGCGGCCGGTCGAAGTCGGTCCGTATCGCTTCGGTTGCTGCGGCGGAGGCCGAGATCGCCGCAACCCGGAAGGCCGGCGCCCGGCTGGTTGCGGCGCAGGAGCCGGATTACCCTTGGCGCCTGGCGACGACTGAGGATGCGCCGCCGCTGATTTCGCTCGCCGGTGCGGCAGCGCTGGGCAACGCACCGATCGTCTCGATCGTCGGCGCGCGCAATGCCTCGTCGAACGGGAAGCGCATCGCGCGCACCATCGCACAGGGGCTCGGCAAGGCCGGCGTCGCTGTCGCATCCGGCCTGGCCCGCGGTATCGACGCTGCCGCCCATGCCGGCTCGCTTGAGACGGGCACGATCGCCGTCGTCGCCGGCGGAATCGATGTCTGCTACCCGTCCGAGCACGAAGAATTGATGCAGGATATCGCCGGCCGCGGCGCCATCCTGGCCGAACAGCCCGTCGGCACGAAGCCGCTAGGCCGCCATTTCCCGCGCCGCAACCGCATCGTTTCCGGCATAGCCAGCGGCGTTCTTGTGGTGGAAGCCGCCGCGCGATCGGGTTCGCTGATCACGGCGCGCTGTGCCGGCGAACAGGGCCGCGACGTGTTCGCCGTCCCCGGATCACCGCTCGATCCGCGCTGTACCGGCGCCAACGGCCTGTTGCGCGACGGTGCCATCCTCACCGAGAGCGCTGACGATATCCTGCAGGTCCTGCAACCCGGATTGCGAGACGCGCCGGGCGCGTCAGAACCGACAGTCTTGCCGCCGGATACTGCTGAAGAAGCGCCGCGCGCGGCGGTCGACGCCGTCGCTGCGGACGCCCGCCGTTCGCTTGCCGACTACCTGTCGCCGGCGCCGACGCCGATCGACGATCTGGTCCGCGAGTTCGGCGATGATTCGGCGACCGTCGCCGCCGCCCTGCTCGAGCTGGAACTGGCCGGCAGGGTCGAACGCCATCCCGGCAACCGTGTCGCGCTGGTGGCGGTATAGTCCGCAAATTGCTTGACGCCGCGGCGCCGGGGTCCCATGTGCGGGGCCGGCCGGTGCGGCGCCCGCATCGCCCGAAACCGGATGATCGGACTGCCATGAACGTCGTCGTCGTCGAATCCCCGGCCAAGGCGAAAACGATCAACAAATACCTCGGTGCGGACTGGCGAGTCCTCGCCAGCTATGGCCATGTCCGCGACCTGGCCGAGAAGGAGGGTTCGGTCGATCCGGACAACGGTTTCGCCATGACCTGGCAGGTCGACGCCCGTGCGAAAAAGCGGATCGACGAAATCGCAAGCGCCGCCAGACAGGCCGGCAGCCTGTTCCTTGCAACCGACCCGGATCGCGAGGGCGAGGCGATTTCCTGGCATGTCCTGGAACTGCTCCGTCAAAAATACCGGATCGAGAATCTCGACATCCGGCGCGTCGTGTTTCACGAAATCACGCGGGATGCCGTCCGGCAGGCCATGGAGAAGCCGCGCAACATCGACCGGGATCTGGTCGATGCGTATCTGGCGCGCCGGGCGCTCGACTATCTCGTCGGGTTCCATCTCTCGCCCGTGCTCTGGAGAAAACTGCCGGGCGCGCGCTCCGCAGGCCGCGTGCAGTCGGTCGCCCTGCGTCTGGTGTGCGAGCGCGAAGACGAGATCGAGCGCTTCCGGACTCAGGAATACTGGACGGTCGACGCCGATTTCCTGACGCCGCGGCGCGACCGCTTTACCGCCCGCCTCACCCATCTCGACGGCAAGAAACTCGACCGGCTCGCCATCGCCAGCGAGGCCCAGGCCGGGGCTGCTGTCGCGGCGATCGAAGCGGCAGCGTTCGCCTGCGCCGGCGTCGAGCGCAAGCAGGTCCGGCGCCATCCGGCGCCGCCCTTTACGACCTCCACCCTGCAGCAGGAAGCCTCCCGGAAGCTGCGCATGAGCGCCGACCACACCATGCGCACCGCACAACGCCTTTACGAAGGCGTGGATATCGGCGGCGAGACGGTCGGATTGATCAGCTATATGCGTACCGATTCAACGGCGCTTTCAGGCGAAGCGATCGGCGGTTGCCGCCGCCTGATCGAGCATGATTACGGCAGTTCCTATGTGCCTGCGAGCCCGCGTCGCTACAGGACGAAGGCGAAGAACGCCCAGGAAGCCCATGAAGCGATCCGCCCGACCGACCTGTTCCGGCGGCCGGGCGATGTGGCGCGCCACCTCACTGCCGAACAGGCAAAACTCTACGAGTTGATCTGGAAACGCGCCGTCGCCTCGCAGATGGAGAGCGCGGTCCTCGACCAGGTAACGGCCGATATTGCGAGCGCGAACCGGATGATCCGGCTGCGGGCCACGGGATCGACAATACGGTTCGACGGTTTTCTGAAGCTCTACCGGGAGGGTCGGGACGATCCATCCGACCGGGAGCCCGAACCGGGACGGGCTACGGCGGATGACGACAACAGGATTCTGCCGGAAATCAACGATGGCGAAGCCGTGGACCGGACCGCCGTGCGCCCGGCGCAGCATTTCACTTTGCCGCCGCCGCGCTACACCGAGGCCAGCCTGGTCAAGCGGCTGGAAGAACTGGGCATCGGACGGCCCTCGACCTATGCCTCGATCCTCAAGGTGCTGCAGGATCGCAATTATGTTCGGCTCGAAAAACGCCGGTTCCACCCGGAAGATCGGGGCCGCGTGGTTACCAGCTTCCTGACAAATTTCTTCGGACGCTATGTCGAATACGGCTTCACCGCCGGTCTTGAGGAGAAGCTCGATACCGTCTCGGACGGCAGGGCCGACTGGAAGAAACTGCTTCATGAATTCTGGACCTCGTTCAATGCAGCAATTGCCGACGCCATGGAACTTGACCGCGCCCGGGTCATCGATGCGCTCGACGAGGCGCTCGGTCCGCATTTCTTCCCGGCTCGGGAAGACGGCGCCGCGCCGCGTGCCTGCCCTTCCTGCGACGATGGCCGGCTTGGTCTGAAGATCGGCCGCAACGGCGGTTTCATAGGCTGTTCGAATTATCCGGCCTGCCGCTACACGCGACCGCTCGCAGTGGTCGACGACAGCGTGCGCGATACCGCGGCCGCAAGCAGCGACCGGCAACTGGGCGCAGACCCGGCGAGTGGCGCCGCAATCGAACTGAAGACCGGTCCCTACGGCCCGTATGTCCAGCGGGCTGACCCCACGGCATCCGGCAAGCCCGAACGGACCTCGCTGCCCCGCGGGCTCGATCCGGACAGGGTCGATCTGGAGATCGCGCTGAAGTTGCTTTCGCTGCCCCGCACCGTTGCAACCCATCCGGACAACGGCAAGCCGATCACCGGCGCCATCGGCCGGTATGGACCCTATGTCCAGAACGACGGCGTCTATGCGAATCTGGACTCCTGGGAAGAGTTGTTCGAGATCGGCGCAAACCGCGCCGTATCGCTGCTCGCGGAAGCCCGGCAGAAGCGCAGGGGCGGCGAGCAGCGCCAGCTCGGCGAGCATCCGCAGAAAAAACAGCCGGTTACTGCCGGCGCCGGCCGCTATGGCCCCTACGTCAAGGTCGGCCGCACTTATGCCAGCCTGCCAAAGGGGGCAACCATCGAATCGGTCACGCTGGAAGAGGCCGTGGCCCTGCTGGCGCCGAAACTTGCGAAGACGAGTGCCCGTAAACCGGCGGCCGGAAAGAAACGGGCCGCTAAGAAGGCGCCGGCCGGAAAGGGATCGTCGGCGAGCGGGCCGAACGCCGGGGACGACGCGAACCTGCCGACAAAATAGGTCCGGTCCCCAGCGTCGATGCCCGCACAGGTCCGGCTTCCGGGAAGCGAAGAGGGAACAGCGTGACGGGCAAGCGATCCGCGAAGCCGAGGGGCCGCTCCCCTTTTCCGACCCGCGAGCAGGTCCTTGAGTATATTCGGGATAGCGGCGGTCCGGTCGGCAAGCGGGAAATCGCGCGGGCGTTCAATCTGGGCGGCGCCGACCGCATCCGGCTGCGCGATCTGCTCCGGAACATGAAGAAGGAAGGACTGCTGCCCAGGAACCGCCGCCATCGGCCGGCCGGCGCACTGCCCGAGGTTACGGTCATCGAGGTAACCTCGGTCACGGAGGACGGCGATGTCTTGGCAGCGCCGATTCGCTGGGACGGCGACGGCGCGCCGCCACCGATCCGGCTGCTGCCCGAGCGGGGCCGCCCGCCCGGTGTCGGCGACCGGGTTCTGGCGCGCATCTCCGGGTCCGGCGGCGTCTGGACCGCCCGAACCATGAAGCGGCTGGACCGTGCGCCGGGCCGGGTGCTGGGAATCTTCCGCGAAGATACGGGTGGCGCGCCGTACGGCGGAAAGCTCATTGCGACGGATCGCCGGTTCCGTCACGACATTGCGATTCCGCGTGGCATGGAAAACGATGCCCGGGACGGGGATCTGGTCGAGGCCGAGATCGTTCCCGGCAAGCCGCTCGGCCCGCGGCTGGCCCGCGTGGCCGGAAAATTCGGATCGGCGTCCGGCCCGCAGTCGGTCAGCCTGATCTGTATTCACAGCCACGATCTCCCGCACGCCTTCCCGAATGCGGCGCTGGACGAAGCGGCCGCCCTCAAACCGGCATCCGGCAGCGGCCGGCAGGACCTGCGCGGCCTCCCGCTGGTCACCATCGACGGAGAAGATGCGCGGGATTTCGACGACGCTGTATGGGCTGAAAAAGACACTGCGCAAGACAATCCCGGCGGCTGGAGACTGATCGTAGCGATCGCCGACGTTGCCTGGTATGTCCGGCCCGGTCGGCCGCTGGATCGGGAGGCGCTGAATCGCGGCAACTCGGTCTACTTTCCCGACCGGGTCGTGCCGATGTTGCCCGAGCGCCTGTCCAACGACCTTTGTTCCCTGCGCCCGGACGAGGACCGGGCCTGTGTGGCTGCACATCTAGCGATCGACGCCGGCGGAAGGCTTGTCGGCCACCGGTTCGAACGGGCCTTGATGCGCTCGGCCGCCCGTCTCACCTACGAGCAGGTGCAGCAGGCCCGTGACGGCTCCCCGGATGCGGAGACCGCACCGCTGCTGAAACCGGTCATTGAGCCGCTTTACGGCGCCTGGGCAGCGCTTGCCGCGGCGCGCGCTGCCCGTGAGACCCTGGAACTCCAGCTTCCTGAGCGGCAAATCCGGCTGGACGAGACCGGCCGGGTGACCGACATCCGGCCGGCGCTGCAATACGACAGCCACCGCCTGATCGAGGATTTCATGATCGCCGCCAATGTCGCGGCGGCCGAGCATCTGACTCGACGCAACCGGCCATGCATGTACCGCATTCACGAGCCGCCGACTGCAGACGGTCTGGAGACCCTGAGGATGGCCCTCGACGATTTGGGTGTGTCCATGCCTGCGAGCGGCCTTCGGCCGGCCGACCTCAACCGTATCCTGGCGCAAACCGCCGGGCTGCCCCAGGGCCGGACGATCCACGAACTGATCCTGCGCGCCCAGAGCCAGGCCGCCTACAGCCCCCGGAATTGCGGTCATTTCGGACTCGCCCTGCCGCGCTATGCCCACTTTACCTCGCCGATCCGCCGCTACGCAGACCTGCTCGTGCATCGCGCCATCGTCGGAGGAATGGCTGACGGCATGCCCGATGGCCTGCCCGCCGGGGCGGATGGCGCAATGCATGACTGGGGCGAGCGGATTTCTTCGGCCGAACGCCGCGCCATGGCGGCCGAGCGCGACGCAATAGACCGCTATACGGCCGCCTTCCTGCAGGACAGGATCGGCGCAGAATTCGATGCGGCCGTCTCCGGCATTACGCGAGCCGGCCTGTTCGTCACCTTGCTGGAGAACGGTGCGAGCGGGTTGATCCCCATGAGCCTGCTGCCCGACCGCTATTCCCGTTTCGACGGGCGGAAGCGCCGGTCCCGCAGTACGCCGGCCGGTCTGAACGCCCGAATCGGCGAGAGGGTGCAGGTGCGGCTGCGCGATGCGGTACCGGTTACCGGGGGGCTGCTGTTCGATCTTCTGGATGACGGGAAAGCGGCGAAACGAAGAGGAAGATAGTAGCCAAGAGCCGGACAAAAATACTCCGTAATTTAAAGGCGAGATTTAACCAATACTTTCAACCTTTTGAAATATAGAGTAAATGCGAACAAAAAGAATTTGACAAAAAAGCGGTGCACGGCAATTCTTTTCTGCGGGCAGGCAGGAATGGCAAATCGGTGACCCCTGTGCCCGGACGGGACGACGTGCGGAGAGCCGAATGGAGCGATGTGATCCGGCCGGCAACGCCATCGGACGATCGATCGGACGTTTCATGACCCGTTGGAGTCTGCGCTATGCAATCGCCTTTCTCCTGGTCGCGGCAACCGCTTGTGCGAGCCGTAGCGATCTGATTTCAGCGCCCCTTTCCGAAGCCGGACAAACGGTGATCGGAGCAGGCTACCGGTTCGTGGCAAAGCGGTACATACGCCATGTTCCGATTCGGGACGTGGCGTTGTCGGGCCTGAGCGGTCTGTCGAAGGTCGATCCCAAGGCGCGTGCAATTCCGACGGGCGGCAGGATCGCCATCCAATACGACGGCAAAAGCGTGGCCCATCTCGAACAACCGGGGGCCGACGATTTCCGCGGCTGGGCAGGAGTCACCGTCCGCGCCTTCGAAGCCGCGGGAAAGGTGTCTGTGAAAGTCCGCAACGCCCAGCCGGAAGAAATCTATCGCGCTGTTTTCCGTGCAGCGCTTGTGTCGCTCGACCGCTACTCCCGCTATTCCACGCCTGCTGAAGCGCGCGAGAACAGAGCCCTGCGCGAAGGGTATGGCGGTATCGGCGTCACCATCCGGTCGGAAAACGGCCTCACCCGGATCATTACCGTGATGCCCGGCACCCCCGGTGACAAAGCGGGCCTCAAGGACAACGACATCATCGCGGCGATTGCCGGAGAACCGATTCGCGGAATGAGTCTGCAAAACGTCGTCCGGCGCCTGCGCGGGCCCCGGGGCAGCGAGGTCCGGCTGACGGTACGGCGCACCGCCCGCAAACAGCCCCTCCTGGTGAGCGTCACGCGTGCATTCATCGTACCGCAGACCGTGATCGCGCGCCGCGACGACAATACCGTGTATCTCCGGATCGTCCGGTTCGGCAACGACACCGCCCGCAGAACAGCCGGAAAGGTGGCGCGGATGCGCACGGCGATCGGCAGCCAGAAATTGAGCGGCGCCATCCTCGACCTGCGCGATAACCCTGGCGGGCTCCTCGAACAGGCGATCCGGGTTTCGGACCTGTTCCTGGACGACGGAGAGATCATGCAGTCCCGCGGGCGCCATCCGAACAGTCGCCGCAGCTATAGTGCCCGATACGGCGATGTGCTGCGCGGCAAGCCGATCGTTGTGCTGGTCAACGGCCGCACCGCCTCTTCTTCCGAGATCCTCGCTGCCGCATTGCAGGACAATGGCCGGGCCGTCGTCGTCGGAAGCAATTCTTTCGGCAAGGGCACCGTCCAGAGCGTCGCTTCTCTGCCCAACGGCGGCGAGATTATTCTCACCTGGTCCCGGTTTCATGCTCCCACGGGCTATACGCTCCAGGCTCTCGGCGTGAGACCGAACATCTGTACCGGCAACGATCGGAGAGATGTCCATGCGTCGCGCCGGGCGATCGCCCGGCTCGTTGCCGGCGAGACTGCGTCGGTCGACGCCTTCCGCGCCTGGCGCCGGCACAGCGAACCGACGGCCGCCGGCGTTCGCACTCTGCGCGCTGCCTGCCCTGCGCGCACCCTGAGCGGCTCGCCGGACGTGGAAGTGGAGATCGCACGAAGCCTGCTGGCGGATCGGCGCCTGTACCGGCTGGCCCTGACCGCATCGGCGCCGGAACCGGAAGATCGCGTTACGACCGGACAGGAGCGCGCTGAAGACCGCGCGATCGACGCGACAAACATGCGTTAGAAGCGATGCCGGCGTCCGGTTGACAGGCGAGACCGGCTCTCTATTTTCTGCGCCTTGACATCATTCAGCGGACCCGGCGCCTATCCGGCTGACGGGCGGAGCATCCGGACCATGCCCAAACGCCCCAACACCCAGCAAATCCGGCTCGTCAGCACGGCGGACACCGGCTACTTCTACGTTACGTTCAAGAACCCCAAGAATACGACTGAGAAGTTGGAAAAGAAGAAATACGATCCCGTCGCGCGCAAGCATGTGCTGTTCAAGGAAGCGAGAATCAAATAGCGCCGGGGCGGACAATTCCGTCCGCCCGAAAATCGAAGGGAATGCAAGCGCCGTCGGCTCCGACGGCGCTTTTTGCTTTTCAGGCGCCGGGCGGTCGGGGCCGGGCGGTTATTGTGATAGGATGGGCGTTGGCACAACGGGTGACGCATTATCGCCGATGACCGCCTTCTGCCGCGACTGCGATACCGTGCTCGACGAGGCCGCGCCGGAGAATTCAGGCGGCGCGGTAAAGGCCGGCCGTTGCCCGGCCTGCGGTGGCCGGCGCATCCTCCGTCATGACGAATTGTTCGCGCTCGCCATCGCCCATATCGATTGCGACGCCTTCTATGCCAGCGTCGAGAAACGGGACGATCCTGAACTGCGCGACAAACCGGTCATTGTGGGCGGCGGTCGTCGCGGCGTCGTTTCCGCCGCATGCTATATCGCGCGCATCCATGGCGTTCACTCGGCAATGCCGATGTTCAAGGCGCTGAAAGCCTGCCCCGACGCAGTGGTAATCCGGCCGGACATGGCGAAATATCAGACGGTCGGACGGCAGATTCGGCGGATGATGGAAGACCTCACGCCCGCGGTCGAGCCGATCTCTATCGACGAAGCCTTTCTCGATCTGACCGGCACGGCACGTCTGCACGGCGCGCCTCCGGCTGTCGTCCTGGCCGGGCTGGTCCGCCGCATCCGCCGCGAAGCCGGCGTCACGGCGTCGGTCGGGCTGAGCTACAACAAGTTTCTGGCCAAGGTCGCGTCCGACCTCGACAAACCGCACGGTTTCTCGGTGGTCGGCCGGGAGGAAGCCAGGGCGTTTCTCGCCCGTCAGCCGGTCGGGATCGTCTGGGGCGTCGGCAAGGCGATGCGGAAGAAACTGGCGCGCGACGGCATCCGCACCGTGGGCCAGCTGCAGGGTCTCGACGAACGGGAACTGCAGGCGCGCTACGGCAGCATTGGCAGCCGGCTCTACCGCTTCTCGCGCGGCGAAGACAGCCGCCGGGTCCATCGCGGCGGCGCGGCGAAAAGCGTGTCGTCGGAAACCACCTTCGAAGAAGACCTGTCCGATGCGGCGGCGCTGGAAACCCGGCTCTGGCCGCTGTGCGAAGCGGTTTCCCGGCGCATGAAAGCGGCGGAACTGGCCGGCCGGACGCTGACCTTGAAGCTGAAGACCTCGGCCTTTCGAACGCGGACGCGCCAGCGCCGCCTGGGCGAGCCCACCCAATTGGCCGAGGACATGTACCGGGCCGCCCTTCCGATGCTGGCCGGCGAGTGCGACGGCACGGCCTTCAGGCTGATCGGCATCGGACTGAGCGACCTGTCGCCGCCGGACGACGCAGGCGAGGCGGACCTGCTCGACCCGGATACCCGCAGGCGCGCCGCCGTCGAGCACACGCTGGATGCCGTGCGCGACAAGCTCGGCCGCGACGCCATCGCCAAGGGCCGGAGCCTGCGGACGCCCCGCCGGAACTCCGGCTGACCCCGGCGCCTCAGCAACTCGGACGGTCGAGCGGCTCGAGCGCCTTGAGGGTGCCGGTCAGGGTGAACGAGCCATAGTCGAGCAGCATGTCGCGCGCGATCCCGGTGTCGGTCATATGCACGCGGAATGAATAGGTCGGACGTCCGTCTCCGGGTTCCGGCGCGAAATAGGTAACCCGCATCAGCCAGCCGGGACGCTGGAGAAGCCGCCGGCCCTCCGCCCTGCCGGGCGGCGGACTCTGCTTGAGGACCACGACGTTGATGCCGCTGTGCCGGCCGCGCTCTTCCGATCCGTCGAAAATCGTCGACCAGATCGTCCGCCGCCCGCGTTCGGCCTCGCGAACGACGTTCAGGTAGTGCCAGGTCGGAAAGACGGTGCCGGCCGGCAGCAGGATCCGCGCCGGTTCGGGTTCGCGCAGTTCGACCACCCCGGAACCGCCGACCCGGCTTAACCTTGCGATGCCGGACAGGCGGTCGGTGATTGTGCCGTCAGCTTTAGTCACAACTGTAAAGGTCAGACTCCGGCCGTCCCGCGCCTCGACGAGGACAGAATCGGTCTCGGTCTCGACCGCTTCGCGTTCGTTTCGGGTGAGGCGCAACCGGAAGCGCTGCCGCATGCGCCAGTCCGTGCAGGTTTCGCGAATCTCGTAGTAGATCGCGCCGTCGGCGTGGGCGAGATTTGACGCGGCCCTGATCCGGTCCGTTGCGAGCGCGTAGATCGCCTTGTGCGGTGCCTGCCGCCGTGCAATCTGCTCCAGGCTCTCCGCAATAGCCGCTCCCGGAAGCAGCAGCAGCCAGGCGGCGCCGGCTCCGGCGATCGTCTTTCTGGTCGGCTGGCTCAGCTGCATGGCGCATCCGATCCGGACTTCCGGGCCCGCGCGCAACGACCGCGCCGCGGCCGGACTCCGCCCACGCAGGATAATCCGGACGAACTTGCGGACAAGCCCGATATCGACGGGAATCGTGGCGCCCTACCTACTCCGCCTTTGCTTTGGCCGGCACTTGCAGCCGGATATGCAGTTCGCGTATCCGCTCCTCCGGCACTTCGGCGGGCGCGCTCATCATCAGGTCCTCGGCCTGCTGGTTCATCGGGAAGGCGATGACCTCGCGGATATTGGGCTCGTCGGCGAGCAGCATGACGATGCGGTCGATGCCCGGCGCCGAGCCGCCATGAGGCGGCGCGCCGAATTTCAGCGCGTTCAGCATGCCGGAAAAATGTTCTTCCAGATCGGCTGCCGAATAGCCGGCAATCTCGAACGCCTTGACCATGATTTCCGGCCGGTGGTTCCGGATCGCGCCGGAGGACAGTTCGACCCCGTTGCACACGATGTCGTACTGGAAAGCCTTGATCGCCAGCGGATCGTCCCGCTCCAGCGCCTCCAGCCCGCCCTGGGGCATCGAAAAGGGGTTGTGGCTGAAGTCCAACCGGCCAGTCGCCTCGTCGATCTCGTACATCGGGAAGTCGACGATCCAGCAGAAATCGAACCGGTCCTGCGCGATGAGGCCGCGTTCCTCGCCGACCTTCGTGCGCACGGTGCCGGCGAACTCGGCCGCGGCCTTCGGCTTGTCGCAGACGAAGAAGACCGCGTCGCCGTCCACCGCGCCGGCGGCTTCCGCGATCTGCGCAACGCGCTCCGGACCGAGATTGTTGGCGATCGGCCCGGCGCCCGCGCCCTCGCGCCAGAAGATATAGCCGAGGCCGGGTTTGCCCTGGTCCTGCGCCCAGCCGTTCATGCGGTCGCAGAAGGCGCGGCTTCCGGCGCCCGGCCCGGGCACGGCGCGCACGACGGCGCCCTGCTCGATCAGCCTTGCAAAGATCTTGAAGCCGGAGCCGCGGAATGCCTCGGTGACGTCGACGATTTCGAGCGGGTTGCGCAGGTCCGGCTTGTCGGTGCCGTATTTCAGCATCGCCTCGTCGAAGGGGATGCGCGGGAACGGCGGCACTGTCACCGCCCGACCGCCGCCGAACTCCCCGAACACGCCGTGCAAAACCGGCTCCAGCGCGGCGAACACGTCCTCCTGGGTCACGAAGCTCATCTCGAAATCGAGCTGGTAGAACTCGCCGGGCGAGCGGTCGGCGCGGGCGTCCTCGTCGCGGAAGCAGGGCGCGATCTGGAAGTACTTGTCGAAGCCCGCGATCATCAGTAGCTGCTTGAACATCTGCGGCGCCTGGGGCAGCGCATAGAAGCGGCCTGGATGAAGGCGCGACGGCACCAGATAGTCGCGCGCGCCCTCGGGCGAGCCGGCGGTCAGGATCGGCGTCTGGAACTCGCGGAAGCCCTGGTCGATCATGCGCCGGCGGATCGAGGCGATGACGTCCGAGCGCAAGGCGATGTTGCGCTGCATCTTCTCGCGCCGCAGGTCGAGAAAGCGGTGGCGCAGGCGCACCTCCTCGCCATAGTCGGTGTCGCTGTTGACCTGGAGCGGCAGCGGCGCGGCGGCGGATTCGACATGCGCCTCGGCCACCTTCACCTCGACATGGCCGGTCGGCAGGTTCGGGTTGACCGTATCGTCGGAGCGTTCGACGACCGGGCCGGTCACCGTCAGCACGCTCTCCAGCTTGACTTCGTCCATGACGGCGAACGCCGGATCGCCCACTTCGGCGACGCATTGGGTCACGCCGTAATGGTCGCGCAGGTCGAGGAACAGCAGGTTGCCGTGATCGCGCTTGCGGTGGACCCAGCCGGACAGGCGGGCCGTCTGCCCCGTATGCTCGGCGCGCAGCGCGCCGCATGTATGCGTGCGAAAGGGATGCATCGAAAGCGCCCGGCGTGGTCGACTCTGTCTGGGAATATCCGGCAGGCCCGGCGGCAGAGCCCGCAGCCGACAAGTAGCGACCGCCGAAAGCCTGTCAAGCGGCGGTATCCGCGCGGTAAAGTCGGCCGGGCGCGGATTCGGCTGCGGGCCGGCGAAGGAAGGGAAGCATCGATGACCGACAGGAACGCGCTGATCGCCGATCTGGTGACGGCCAACCGGATCCTGGCCCATGAAGGGGTGGTCGACGGCTTCGGCCACGTCAGCCTGCGCGATCCGGAGGACGCCGGCCGCTACATGATCTCGGTCTCGCGCAGCCCGGAGCTGGTGGACGAAGGCGATATTGTCGCCCTTGGCCTGGACGGCGCACCCGCCGGGCCTTCGGCGGGCGAAACGCGGGCGCTCTACCTGGAGCGGCCGATCCACGGCGCAATCTATGCGGCGCGACCGGACGTCGGCTGCATCGTCCACAACCACAGCCTCTCGGTGATCCCCTTCGGCGTCACCGGCGCACCGCTGAAGCCGGTCTTCCACATGGCGTCCGGCATCGGCGATACGGTCCCGGTCTGGGACATCGCCGAGCGCTTCGGCGACACCAACATGCTGGTCACGACCCTGGAGCAGGGCGAAGACCTGGCGCGGACTCTTGCCGGAAACAGCGTCGCCCTGATGCGCGGCCACGGCTGCGTCGTCACCGGCGCCGGCCTGCGCGACACGGTGATGAAGGTCATCTATCTCGAAACCAATGCCGCGCTCCTGCTCGCCGCCGGTCCGCTCGGCGATATCCGCTTCCTGTCCCCCGGCGAGATGGCGCTGTCCTGGGCGACCAACACCGGCGCCAACCCGCTGAAACGCGCCTGGGACTACTGGGCCGCCCGCGCAGGCCGGGCGGCGGGCGGGCGGTAGTTCGCTCTCCCAACTCTACCGTCATTTCGACCGAAGCGGCGCAAACCGCGTAGTGGAGAAATCTTTCCCGCACGGTGCTTCGGTCCCCTGCGCAGTGCCGGAAAGATATCTCCGCTCCGCCCCGGATTGAATCCGGGGCTCCGGTCGATATGACGACGGTTGGTGTGCGAGGCGGCGACTCTGCCCCGTCACCCGCACAGCGCGGGATCGACGGCGACGGCGATCTTGCCGGTCTGTCGGCCGGATTCGAGATAGGCCAGGCCGTCCGGCACGTCTTCCAGCGGCACCACCCGGTCGATCGCCGGCACGAACAGCTTGCGTTCGGCGGCGTCGACCAGGGTGCGGAATTCCTCGAAGTTGCCGATGGTCACGCCGATGATGTGCAGCTGGCGGATGAAGACCCGCTGGAGATCGGCCGGCGGGTTGGGCCCGGTGGTCGCGCCGAAGACGACGAGGCGGCCGCCGCCGACCAGCGCCCTGAGCGATATACCCCAAGTGTCCGCCCCGACATTCTCGATCACCACGTCGACGCCGCGCCTTTCCGTGATCCGCCGCACTTCGGCCAGCACGTCCTGCTCCCGGTAGTTGATCGTATGCGTGGCGCCGCGCTCGCGCGCCGCGGCCAGCTTGGCGTCGGAGGAGGAGGTGACGATGGTCCTGGCCCGCCGCATGGCGCAGAACTGCAGGGCGGCCGTCGAGCCGCCGCCGCCGACGCCGTGGATCAGCACCCAGTCCGCCGAGCGCACCTGCCCGGCGGTGGTCACGGCGCGCCAGGCCGTGAGATAGGCGGTCGGCAGCACGGCGGCCTCCAGGAAGCCGAGATCGTCGGCGATCGGGAAGGCGCAGGCCTCGGGCATCGCGATATAGTCGGCGAAGCAGCCGTCGATATTCTCGCCGGGAATGGCGCGCGAAAAGGACAGCATCTGGTCGCCGCGCCGGGTGAATTCGTCGAGGCCGTAGCGCGCCGGGTAGATGACGACCCGCTCGCCGACGCTGCGCGCCGTGCAGCCGGGGCCGAGCGCCTCGATCACGCCGGCGCCGTCGACGCCGAGCGTGAGCGGCAGTTGGTGGCGGAAGCCCGAGCCGTCGTTCGCCATGTAAAGGTCGACGCGGTTCAGGCCGGCCGCGGCGATCCGGATCAGCACCTCGCCATGGCCCGGCTCCGGCTTCGGCCGCCGGCCGATCGTCAGGCTGCCGATCCCCTCATGCCCCTCCAGAAAAGCGGCGCGCATCGTCTCCGTCATGCTTCTCCCCTTCGACGCCGGTGTGCGCCGCCTGCCTGCCGGTGACGCGCCGCCGGACCAAGGATCATTTTGCCGCGACGACGGACTCCGCACCGTTCGGAGACACTCTTCGGACTGTCATGAAACGTCATGATTTGTCATGTCCGGCTTCCCGGCCGTCCCGATTGCCTACAGTCGTCATTCCGACCGGAGCGATCGGAACGATCGCGCAGTGGAGGAATCCCGTCGCCGTCGTTCAGGGCTGGTGTTTCGTGCCGAGCCGAGATCCCTCCACTCCCTTCGGTCGGTCGGGATGACGGGAGAGGGTGTGCGCCGGTCGGGATGACGGGAAAGGGTGTGCGGCGCAGATCGACCGCCGCCGGCCCATTCAGCCCGGCTGTTCGCCCTCGACCGGGTCGAGCATCGCCCGGCGGGCGGCTTCGGCGGCAGCCTCTGCCTCGGCCTCCGCGGCCTTGGCGGCTTCGCGGGCGGCGCGGCGCTCCTCGCGGTCCATCATGGCAATGGCGACTTCGTCGTTGAGCGTATCCTCGTCGCCTTCGGCCCGGCCGAGCACCACCGGGTCTTCGCCGCGGGCGGCGCGTTCGGCCTGCATCTGCGCTTCCTCCGGCGAGCGCGCGACGTTGACCGTGACGGTGACCGACACCTCCGGATGCAGCACGACGCGGATCGGGAACACGCCGAGCATCTTGATCGGATGCTCGATGACGACCTGGCGCTTGTCGACCGTGTAGCCGGCTTCGGTGAGGCCATCGGCGATGTCGCGCGCGCTGACCGAGCCGTAGAGCTGGCCCGCCTCGCCGGCGTTGCGGATTGCCGTGACGGCCGCACCCTCCATCTTATCGACGACCGATTCGGCTTCGGCCTTGCGGGTCAGGTTGTCCGCTTCGAGCTGCGCCTTGCGCGCCTCGAACCGGGCGACATTGTCGTCGGTCGCGCGCAGCGCCTTGCGCTGCGGCAGCAGGTAGTTGCGGGCAAAGCCGGGCTTGACGGAGACGATATCGCCCATCTGGCCGAGCTTCTCGATCCGCTCGAGCAGGATCACGTCCATGGCGCGGCCCTCCTAGCCCGAAACGTAGGGGATCAGGGCCAGGAAGCGCGCGCGCTTGATCGCCCGGGACAGTTCGCGCTGCTTCTTGGCCGACACCGCGGTAATGCGGCTCGGCACGATCTTGCCGCGCTCCGACATGAAGCGCTGCAGCAGCTTGACGTCCATATGATCGATCTTCGGCGCGTTAGGGCCGGAGAAGGGGCAGCTCTTGCGGCGGCGGAAAAACGGGCGGCGGGCCATCAGGCGTCTCCCCCTTTGCTTTCGGCGGTCTTTTCGGCGGCGTCTTCAGCGTCTTCGGCAGAATCCCCAGCGACGGATTTTTCGGGCTCCGCGGCCTCTTCGGCTTCTGCCGCTTCTTCGGCGGACGCTTCTTCAGCGGCATTCCCGGCTTCTGCAGGGGAGGGTTTCAAACCCTCTTCCACGGTTTCCTCGGCAGCTTCGGCGGCAGCCTCCTCGACCGGCGCTTCTTCGGCGGCGGCCTCGGCAGGCGCCGCTTCAGCCGTTTCCCCTGCGGAGTCTTCGGCCGGTTTCCCGGTGGCTTTTTCGGTGGCTTTTTCGGTGGCTTTTTCGGCGGCTTTTTCGGCGGCTTTTTCGACGGCCTCTTCGACTGGCGCTTCTTCGGCTGGCTTTTCTTCGGCCGGCTTTTTCGCAGGCGCGTCTTCGGCGGGCGCCTTGTCGCCAGCCTGCTTCTCTGCGGCGGCCGCCCGCTCCGCCCGACGCTCCTCGTCGCGCCGGCTGCGCCGCTCGCCGCGGTCGCGCCGTTCCTCGCGCCGCTGCATCATGATCGACGGCCCCTCGTTCAGCTCGTCGACCCGCAGGGTAAGTTCGCGCAGCACGTCGGCGTTGAGCCGCATCAGGCGCTGCATCTCGTGCACCGCGGATGCCGGCGCATCGATATTCATCAGCACATAATGCGCCTTGCGGTTCTTCTTGACCCGGTAGGCGAGATTGCGGAGGCCCCAGTATTCCCGCTTCTTCACCTCGCCGCCGCCCTCGGCGATCGTTTCGGCGAAGTCGTCGCTCAGGGCATCGACCTGGCTGGCGGCAATGTCCTGGCGCGCGAGATACACGCATTCGTAATACGGCAAAACAAACCCTCCTTACGGCTGTTTCGCGACCTGCCGCTGGTATTTGATTTGCGGTTCCGGCCCGCTCCCCCGCCCGGCCACCCAACGGGATTATCCTTGAATGGGTGGCCGGGCGGGGGAGCGGGCCGGCGCCGTGCAAAAGAGACCAGCCGCACAGGTCTAGCCGGAGTCTCGGAACGACGCGCCCTCACCCCGGCAAGGAGATATGGCAAGCGCGGAATATACGGCGCGGCCGTACCGGCGCAAGGGTCCGGCCCGGCACGCTATTGCCGCATGTCGGCCCGTGACAACGGTCAGAGGTCCGGGCTAAGAACCGGCGACCCGCGACACGGCAGCAAGACAGGTCATGGCAGAGCGCGTTTTCGTCTTTCCAGGGCAGGGTTCCCAGGCCGTCGGCATGGGCCGGGACCTTGCCGAGGCTTCGGCCGCCGCCCGGCTGGTGTTCGAGGAGGTGGACGATGCGCTCTCCCAGAGTCTCTCCCGGCTGATGTTCGACGGGCCGGGCGAGGAGCTGACCCTGACCGAAAATGCGCAACCCGCCCTGATGGCGGTCAGCCTGGCCGTCCTGCGCACGCTGGAGGAGGCCGGGCTGATCCTTGCCGACAAGGCGCGCTTCGTGGCCGGCCATTCGCTGGGCGAATATTCGGCGCTGTGCGCGGCCGGCGCGTTTGCCCTCGCCGATGCCGCACGGCTGCTCAAGGCGCGCGGCCGGGCGATGCAGGCGGCGGTACCGGTCGGCGACGGCGCGATGGCCGCCCTGCTCGGCGCCACGCTTGAGCAGGCGGAAGGAGCCGTGGCCGCGGCGGCGGGGGACGAGGTGTGCGCCATCGCCAACGACAACGCGACCGGCCAGGTCGTGATCAGCGGCCATGCCGGCGCCATCGACCGGGCGATCGCGGCGGCGCAGGACATGGGCGTGCGCCGCGCCATGAAATTGCTGGTGAGCGCACCCTTCCATTGCAGCCTGATGCAGCCGGCCGCGGACGTCATGGCCCGAGAGCTGGAACGGGTATCGCCCGGCATGCCGGCCGTGCCGCTGATCGCCAACGTCACGGCGCAGGCGGTGAGCGACGGCCCGACCATCGGCGATCTGCTGGTGCAGCAGGTCACCGGCCTGGTGCGCTGGCGCGAGAGCATGTTGTTCGCCCGGGACACAGGCTGTTCGGAACTGATCGAACTCGGCGCCGGCAAGGTGCTGGCGACCATGGCGCGCCGGATCGACCCGGACCTCACGGGAACGGCGGTCAATTCGCCGGACGACATCGATAAATTCCTCGCCGCGGCCTGACCGGTCGGGCGGCGCGAAAGGCACACATTCGGGGCAGCAGCATGTTCGACCTTACCGGCAGGAACGCCCTCGTCACCGGCGCCTCGGGCGCCATCGGCGGGGCCATCGCGACAGCCCTGCACGCCCAGGGCGCGGCGGTCGCCCTCTCCGGCACCCGGCGCGAGGCGCTTGATGCGCTCGCCGCAGCTTTGGGCGAGCGGGCCCATGCCGTCCCCGCCAATCTGGGCGATCCCGAAGAGACCGAGGCCCTGCCCGGCCGGGTCGAGGAGGCCCTGGGCGACCTGCACATCCTGGTCAACAATGCCGGGCTGACCCGGGACATGCTCGCCCTGCGCCTGTCCGACGACCAGTGGCAGAGCGTGATCGACGTCAACCTGACCGCCGCCTTCCGCCTGAGCCGTGCCGCCCTGCGCGGCATGATGCGCCGGCGCCACGGCCGGATCGTCAACATCACGTCCATCGTCGGCGTCACCGGCAATCCGGGTCAGGCCAACTACGCCGCCGCGAAGGCCGGCATGATCGGCATGACCAAGAGCATGGCCGCCGAGGTCGCGGCGCGCGGGGTGACGCTGAACTGCATCGCGCCGGGCTTCGTCCGCTCGCCCATGACCGACGCGCTGAGCGAGCAGCAGCAGGCCGGCCTGCTCGAACGGATACCCGCCGGGCGGATCGGCGAGCCGGTCGACATCGCCGGCGCCGCAGTCTTCCTGGCGAGCGACGAGGCGGCCTGGGTCACCGGCCAGACGATCCACGTCAACGGCGGGATGGTTATGGTGTGAGGTCGGCTTGCATCCCCGGCCAGAGAAAAGAAGCGCGATGCCACGCAAGCTTTATCCGGCGATCATGCACAGCGACGACGGGAGGACGTTCGGCGTTTCATTTGTCGACTTTCCTGTCAACGCCGGCGGGAATTCGGTCGAGGCGGCGATCGCCGACGCGGAAACCGTCGTTGGAGAAGCAGTCGACGCCCTTGTGGAGTCAGGCGCCTCGCTTCCCCGTCCTGCGGCCGTCTCCGACATCCCGGCGGAGGACCGGGACGGGACCGAAACGATAGCGCTTGTCCCGATCCGCCTCGGCGGCCGTTAGCGCGGGCGCAGAGGCTGTTTTCTGTACTACCGCCCAACCGAGCGGCCCAAACAGAGATCTGCGACCTTGACCGACAAATACACTTTCGGCCGGCGCTACGGCGCCGCCAAGGACTGTCGCGCAACGAAAAATGGATCGTTAGCGCGCGCTTCCCATCAAACACGCTTGGATCGCCAGATAGGCAGCCTTCGTCACCCTGTGGTAGGTCCGCGGGTCGTCTTCTAACGGCGCGATCTTTACGTAGCCGAACTGCGATAGCGGGCCGCGGCGCGCAGCTTGCCCCCGGCGAATGTCCGACTTCCGCACCAGATAAGTGTTCAAGCCCGGCTCTTTGCTGAACGCTTCGGGCCTCAACGGCTGGAACGAAATCCAGTCCTTGCCGCAGATCACCTCACCGGCGTTTGCCGGGCTGCCTAGAACTGTCAACGCAAAGACGACAAAAAACAGTCTTCGCATACCGCCCTCATTTGCAGGTGCCATAGTATTGGCTGGCGATAAATCTGCCGAAAAGAATGGTATGCCGACTGTGAACGGCCTTACCATTGGAATTGATAGTGGTTGTCTGCACTGCACCGCTTGCAAGTTCCTCCAGAAAGGTCACTGCCCGATCTCCCACAACAACCCGAACAGGGTAGATGCTCTTTCCGACCGCAAAAGCCTGCCCCGTCCCATCCACCGTGAATTCGTAAGTCAGCGGGCTTTTGTGCGAAATTCCGTCCGTTTCTGGCGAGATGTGCTTATCGAACACGCACACGAAGCGTTGAACGGGCTTGGCGCTTTCAGCCTCCACTGCCCCGCCCATCGCCAGCAGGACGCTCGCCGCCAGAATCACTCCCCGCACAGGCTCCTCCCGCTCTTGATTACCGCGAGACGAAAATATGAGTACGGGGCCGCTTGGTCACGAAGTCCTCGCTTCGGTGATCATCCTTAGCTTCACATAGAGCGACCATATATCCTGAGCAATCTTTTGCCCGGTGGATCGGCGGATTCTTCTCATCGTGGCCTCGATGCGGCCTTGCCTCTCAGTCCATGAGCCACTCGGATATAGGGGACACGTCCGATCAAGATCGCTCGCATCATACTTGGTAGCGGCCTTCATTATGTTGCGGAATTGGTCTTGCAACTCGATCGGAAATTCTCGATCAAGCAAGGGGGCAAGATCGTATATCGCTGGCATTAGTCGGCTTCGCACATCTCCCTTTCCAACACAAAGGGCCTCAACCGCGCGTGTGACGCGTTCTAGAACATCTTCTGCCTTTGCCTCATCGGTTTTGATGCTTTGTTCCCTCCTGCTTCCCAAAGTGACGCTCGGAAGCCGAGCCGCAGCCGGCCCCTACTGCCCCATGAACCGTTCGCGGCGGGAGAGCCACCAGCCGTATTGCTCGGGCCAGGCGTCCCAGCGGCCGCCGGCACCCAGCGCCTTCGCCGCGTGGTGCGGCCAGAACGGGTTGTAGAGGGCCTCGCGGGCAATCGCGATCAGGTCGGCGTCGCCGGATTGCAGGATTTCCTCGGCATGTTCCGGCTCGACGATCAGGCCGACGGCCATGGTCGAAACGCCGGCTTCCTTGCGTATCTGGGCCGAGAACGGCACCTGAAAGCCGTATTGCCGCGGCAGACGGGTCGCTGTTGCCGGGCCGCCGATGCCGCCGGAGGAGCAATCGACGATATCGACGCCGATCTCCCTGAGCGCGCCGGCGAAGACGACCGAATCGCCGATCTCCCAGCCGCCCTCGACCGAATCGATGCTGGAAATGCGGTAGAACAGCGGCTTGGTCTCCGGCCAGGCGGCGCGCACCGCCTGTGCGACCGAGAGGGGAAAGCGCATCCGGCCGGCCCGCTCGCCGCCCCAGGCGTCCGTCCGGTGGTTCGAGACCGGCGACAGGAAGCTGTGCAGCAGATAGCCGTGGGCGCCGTGGATTTCGAGCACGTCGGCGCCCGCCGCATCGGCGCGCCGGGCCGCGGCCACGAAGGAGTCGCGGATCTGCGCCAGCCCGGCCTCGTCGAGCTCTGCCGGCATCAGCCAGCCCTCCTGCATCGGCAGCGGGCTGGGCGCGACCGGGTCCCACGGCGTCTCGCCGCGCGCCGTGTCGCGCTCGTCCATCGGGCCGTTGCCGTGCCACGGCCGCTGCATGCTCGCCTTGCGCCCGGCATGGGCGACCTGCACGCCGGCCGCCGCGCCCTGGCCCTGCAGGAAGCGGATCGCGGGCTTCAGCGCTTCGGCGTGGGCGTCGCTCCAGATGCCGAGGTCGCCGTAGGTGATCCGCCCGCGCTCCTCGACCGAGGCGGCCTCGGTAAAGACCAGCCCGGCGCCGCCCATGGCGAAGCCGGAGAGATGGGCGAAGTGCCAGTCCTGCGCCAGACCATCGACCGCCGAATACTGGCACATCGGCGCGATGACGATGCGGTTGCGCAGGATCAGGCCGCGCAGGGTCTTGGGCTGGAACAGCAGCGGCGTTCCGGCCACCGCTTCCTTTGTGACGTCTACGGATTCGGGCATCTACAGCTTCTTTTTCAGGATTTCGTTCACGACCGCCGGGTTGGCCTGGCCTTTGGTCGCCTTCATGACCTGGCCGACGAACCAGCCGGCGACCTTGGGCTGTTCCTTCGCCTGAGCGACCTGTTTCGGATTCTCCGCGATCAATCGGTCGACGATTTCCTCGATGGCGCCGGTATCGCTGATCTGCTTCAGCCCCTTCGCCTCGACGATGGCCGCGGCGTCTCCACCGGTCTCGAACATCTCGTCGAACACGTCCTTGGCGATGCGGCCGGAAATCTCGCCGCTCTCGATCAGCGCCAGCAGGCCGGACAGCTTCTCCGCCGTCACCGGCGAGTCCGCCCGGCGCTGGCCTGCCTTGTTCAGCCGGCCGTAGAACTCGTTGATCACCCAGTTGCCGGCCTGCTTCGGATCGTTGCGGCCCGCGGCCACGGCCTCGAAGAAATCGGCGTCCTCCCGGTCGGCGGCGAGCGTGGCCGCGTCCCCCGCACTCAGGCCGTAGTCCGCCACGAAGCGCGCCCTCTTCGCATCCGGCAACTCCGGCAGGCCGGCCCTCATCTCCTCGACCCAGTCCGGGTCCAGTTCCAGCGGCAGCAGGTCCGGGTCCGGGAAATAGCGGTAGTCGTGGGCCTCTTCCTTGGAGCGCATCGCCCTGGTCTCGCCGCGGCTGGGATCGAACAGGCGGGTCTCCTGCTCGATCGTGCCGCCGTCTTCGAGAATTTCGATCTGCCGCCGCGCCTCGTGCTCGATGGCCTGCCTGATGAAGCGGATCGAGTTGAGATTCTTGATCTCGCAGCGCGTGCCGAGCGGTTCGCCCGGCTGACCCTCTTTGACTCTTCGGCGCACCGAGACGTTGACGTCGGCGCGCAGGGAGCCCTGCTCCATGTTGCCGTCGCAGGTGCCGAGATAGCGCAGGATCGAGCGCAGCTTGGCGAGATAGGCGCCGGCCTCGTCGGCCGAGCGCAGGTCCGGCTTCGAGACGATCTCCATGAGCGCGACGCCGGCCCGGTTGAGATCGACGAAGGTGCGCTTCGGGTCCATGTCGTGGACCGATTTGCCGGCGTCCTGCTCCAGGTGCAGCCGCTCGATGCGCACCGTGCGGCTCGTGCCGTCGTCCAAGTCCACGGTGACTTCGCCCTCGCCGACGATCGGGTCCTTGTACTGGCTGATCTGGTAGCCGGCCGGCAGGTCGGGATAGAAATAGTTCTTGCGGTCGAACACGCTGCGCAGGTTGATCTTCGCGTTGAGGCCGAGGCCGGTGCGCACCGCCTGCTCGACGCAGCGCCGGTTGATGACCGGCAGCATGCCGGGAAAGGCGGCGTCGACCAGCGAGACCTGCGTATTCGGTTCGGCGCCGAATGCCGTCGCCGCGCCGGAGAACAGCTTGGCGTCCGACATCACCTGGGCATGGACCTCCAGCCCGATGACGGTTTCCCACGCGCCGGTCCGGCCTTCGATCAGGGTCATGGTGCGTTCCGGGATTCCGTCGGAAATCCAGCATTGCCACCCCGGCCGACCGCAGGGAGAGCCGGGGTCCAGAGCCGACCCGAAAGTCTTGCGCCACCGGCCCTGGGCCCCGGATCGTCGCTTCGCTCCGTCCGGGGCGACACGAAGGGGAATTCGGAAAACCGACTCCCCGTATCGACACTCACCGTTCCTATCCGCCCTCAGTCCGCCTCGCTCATCACCTGCTCGCGGGCCTCCTTCTCGCAGTCCTCGAGCTGGCGGCGGATCTGGTGGTCGCTTTTCTCGACGCTCCTGGCCTCGAAATCGCCCTTGATCTTGCGGATCACGTCTTCGGGGCCGGGTTCCTCGAAATCGGCCTCGACGACCTGCTTGGCGTAGGCCTCGGCATCCGGGCCGGTCAGGCCCATCAGCTCGGCCGCCCACAGGCCGATCAGCTTGTTGCGCCGCATTTCGACGCGGAACTGGAGCTGCTGGTCGTGCTCGAATTTCTTCTCGAACGCTTTTTCTCGGTCGTCGAAAGTCGCCATCGTCCGGTCGTCGTCCCTGTCTTGCGGCCGCGGGACACGTTGCCGTGGCCCGTGTTTCCTGGATCGTCGGGCCCTTATATAAGGGCGCGTCCCCGGCAGGTAGCGGATTCTATGTGCACTGTTGTCATCCTGCGCCGGCCCGGCCACCGGTGGCCGCTGCTGCTCGCCGCCAACCGGGACGAGATGAAGGACCGGCCCTGGCGGCCGCCGGACCGGCACTGGCCGGACCGGCCGTGGGTCGTCGCCGGACTCGATCTCGAAGCCGGCGGCACCTGGCTCGGCATGAACGATTCCGGCGTCGTCGCGGCGGTGATGAACCGCACGGCGAGCCTGGGGCCGGCGGCGGACAAGCGCTCGCGCGGCGAACTGGTGCTGGACGCGCTCGATTCGGCCGATGCGGCGGATGCCGCGGAGCGGATGCGCCATCTCGACGGCAACGCCTGGCGCGAATTCAATCTGGCGATCGCCGACGACCGCGACGCCTTCTGGCTGCGCAGCCGGGGCCGCGCCGCGGGCGGGCGGGTCGAGTGCTTTCCGCTGCCCGAGGGTCTGTCCATGCTGACGGCGCGCGAACGCAACGACCGGGTCTCCAGCCGGATCGACCGCTATCTCGACCGGTTCGCCGACGCCCTGGCGCCGGACCCGGACGCCTTCGGCGGCGACTGGGCGGAATGGAGCGACCTGATGGCCGATACCGAGCGCGGCGCCGGCGGCGAACCGGACTCCGCCATGTGCATCGATACGGACTTCGGCTTCGCCACGACGTCGAGCTCGCTGATTGCGCTGCCGGCGGCCGGGTCGCGTGTTCTCCGGGCCGGCGCGGCCCCGATCTGGAAATTCGCCGCAGGACCGCCCGCCACCTGCCCCTACGAGCCGGTTGCCGCGCTCGACGGGCCGGCCGCTCCCGCCCGCGCCGCCGGCTGAAACCCGATCCGCCGCGGTGCGTAAATTTGTTTCGAGCGGTCCGGGTTGCTAAACGTGCCCTGCGGCCAACATTCCGAGGGACCGTGGATGCCGGCCGCCGGACAGGCTGCGTAATCCGACAGTCCGATTTCCAGTATCGTCGGGGGGTTGAGGAGCACCATGGCCAGACGCAGACGGATTTACGAAGGCAAGGCCAAGGTCCTGTACGAAGGGCCGGAACCGGGCACGATCGTCCAGTATTTCAAGGACGACGCCAGCGCCTTCAACGCCCAGAAGAAGGGCGTGATCAGCGGCAAGGGCGTGCTCAACAACCGCATCTCCGAATACATCATGCTGCGGCTGAACGAGATCGGCGTGCCGACCCATTTCGTGCGCCGGCTGAACATGCGCGAGCAGCTCGTCCACGAGGTCGAGATCATCCCCCTCGAGGTGGTGGTGCGCAACGTGGCGGCGGGGACGATGTCCCAGCGACTCGGCATCGAAGAGGGCACGCCCCTGCCCCGCTCGATCGTCGAGTTCTACTACAAGAACGACGATCTCAGCGATCCGCTGGTCAGCGAGGAGCATATCACCGCCTTCGGCTGGGCGACGCCGCAGGACCTGGACGACATGATGGCGCTGGCGCTGCGCATCAACGATTTCATGGTCGGCCTGTTCCTCGGCGTCGATATCCGACTGGTCGATTTCAAGCTGGAGTTCGGCCGCTGGTACGACGAGAACGACTATATGCGCATCCTGCTGGCCGACGAGATCACGCCGGACAGCTGCCGCCTGTGGGACGTCAAGACCAACGAAAAACTGGACAAGGACCGCTTCCGCCGCGACATGGGCAATGTCGAGGAAGCCTACCAGGAAGTGGCGCGCCGCCTCGGCATCCTGCCCGACGCCGGCCCGCAGGATCTGAAGGGCACCAAGAGCATCAACTGACGATGGCGGCCCCACTGAGTGCGCGCCCGATGAGAGCGCCCCGATGAGAGCGCCCCGATGAGAGCAAGAGTCCATGTCACGCTCAAGCCCGGCGTGCTCGATCCCCAGGGCAAGGCGATCGCCCACGCCCTGGAAGCGCTCGGCTTCGACGGCGTGGCGGACGTCCGGCAGGGCAAGTATATCGAGATCGACCTGAAGGACGGGCCCGGTAGTGACGGAAGTGCCGGCGGAGCCGAGGCCCGGGTCAGCGAGATGTGCGAGAAGCTGCTGGCCAACACGGTGATCGAGAATTACCGCGTCGAGATCGAAGCCTGAGCGGGCGGCGGGCCGGCCGTCAGCGGGATCGGACATGAGGCGTGGCCGGCGATGAAATCCGCCATCGTGGTCTTTCCCGGCACGAACCGGGAGCAGGACATGGCCGAGGCGCTGGAAATGGCGTCCGGCCGGCCGCCGGCCATGGTCTGGCACCGGGACAGCGCGCTTCCGGAGGCCGACCTGATCGTGGTTCCCGGCGGCTTTTCCTATGGCGACTATCTGCGCGCCGGGGCGATGGCGGCCCACTCGCCGGTGCTGCGCAGCGTTGCAGAGGCGGCGCAGAGGGGCGTGGCGGTGCTCGGCGTGTGCAACGGCTTCCAGATTCTGGTCGAGGCCGGCCTGCTGCCCGGCGCCCTGCTGAGCAACGCCTCGCTCAAATTCGTCTGCCGGGATATCGGCCTCAGCGTTGCCAACGGCGGGACGATGTTCGCCGCCTGCTACGAGGCGGGGCAGGTCCTGCGCATGCCGGTCGCCCATCACGACGGCAACTATTTCGCCGATACGGACACCCTGGACCGGCTGGAGGACGAAGACCGGATCGCCTTCCGCTACGCGCCGCTCGACGGCGAAGGCGCGGACCGCTTCAACCCGAACGGGTCGGTGCGGGACATCGCCGGCATCTACAACGGGTCCGGCAACGTCCTCGGCATGATGCCCCATCCGGAAAACGCCATCCGCGCCGACCAGGGCAGCACCGACGGGCGCGGCCTGTTCGCCGGCCTGGCCGCCGCGCTGGGATAAGCCGGGCTTGAAACCGGCCGGCCCGCCGTGACCCGCACCCTGCCCCTGACCCTCGCGCTGCTCGGCGCCTGCGTCGCCGTCTTCGTCTATGCGACGACCCTGTCCGGCGAGGATTATGCGCAGTTCCTCGTGCGCCATGCGCTGATCCCGCGCCTGATGTTCGGCGAGCCGGTGGACACGACCGGGTACAACCCCCTGCCGGCGCCGGTCACGCTCGTCACCTCCCTGTTCGTCCACGGCGATACGGCGCATCTGGTGCTGAACATGATCGTGCTGATCTCGTTCGGCGCCATCGTCGAACGCGCCCTCGGCGCTTGGCGGATGGCGGCGATCTATTTCGTTGCCGGGATCGCCGGCGGCCTGCTCCACGCCGCGATCGAGCCGAACAGTATCGTGCCGATCGTCGGCGCCAGCGGCGCACTCTCCGGCGTATTTGCGACCGCCTTCCTGCTCGAACCCAGGGGCCGGATCATCCTGGTGGTCGTTCCGATGCCCTACTGGCTCGGCATGATCGTCTTCGTCGCCACCCACGCCGTCTTCATCGCGACCGGCTGGTCGCCGGGAATTGCCTGGCTCGCCCATGTCGGCGGCCTGCTGGGCGGCTTCGCCGCAACGGCGGTACTCGCACCGAGACTGTTGGGCCGGGTGTAACGCCGGCATGATCTCGACGACGGTCCTGCTGGCGGTGCTCGGCTCCGCCCTGCTGCACGCGGCCTGGAACGCGGTGGTCAAGTCGCGCGCCGATCCGGTGATCGGCATCGCCTGGCTTTCGGTCGGCTCCGGCGTCGCGGCCGGACTCGCGCTGCCCTTCGTCGCGGTCCCGGTGGCGGCGGCCTGGCCCTTCATCCTGGCCTCGACGGCGATCCACACCGTCTACAACCTGATGCTGGCGACCGCCTACAGCCACGGCGATTTCAGCCGGGTCTATCCGATCGCCCGCGGCGGCGCGCCGCTGATCGTGACGCTGGTGTCGCTGGCCTTCCTGGCAGAGGAACTCAGCGACCGGTCGCTTGCCGCCATCGGCCTGCTTCTGTTGGCCATCCTGGGCGTCGCCCGCGAACGAAAACCGGGGCGCCGGGCCGGCGAACGTCCAACGGCCCATGAAGGCAGGACGGGCGACCGCTCCCTGGTCTTCGCCGGTCTGACGGCGGTCGCCATCGCCGGCTACACGATCGCCGACGGTCTCGGCGCCCGGGCCGCGGGCGATGCCGTGCCCTACATCCTGTGGCTGTTTTTCGTCGACGCCTGGCCGACCGTCCTGATCGTCATGTGGATGCGGCGCGGGCGCTTTGCCTCAACGCCGCGCGGCGACATCGTGCGCTCGGTGGCCGGCGGCCTGCTCTCCATGCTCGCCTACGGGATCGTCGTCTGGGCGATGGTGTCGGCGCCGGTCGCCGTGGTTGCGGCCCTGCGCGAGAGCAGCATCCTGTTCGCCGCGCTGATCGGCGTGTTCGTGCTCAAGGAAAAGCCGGGGCCGGTGCGCATCGCCGCCATCGTCCTGCTCGTCGCGGCGGTGGCATTGCTGCGCCTCTCGTAGGCCGCCCACCCTTCGATAC
>WTGH01000015.1 GCA_011523655.1 Rhodospirillaceae bacterium | reverse complement strand
CAAAGGCTCAGATATCGACCACAAGCGCGTGTCGGTCTCGGCTGTAACGAGTCCGCGATTCGCGCAGGAAGTTGAGCGCGCTGTAAAACATCACGAAGGCCACGCAGATGAAAACGATCGTGCCGGAAAAGGCCGCCCAGCCGGTCGTGCTGTTCGGCCAGTGGAAGCCGCCGGAGGCGACGAGGCTGCCGCCATACGCGATGGACGAGCCGAGCACCATCCAGAAGGCCACGGCAACGGGCGACATGCCGTGGCGCATCAGCTTGCCGCTGACCAGGATGTTGCCGGAGATCGCCAGCGCCGACGCCACGGACAGCGCGACGCCCATCGGTTGCAGCTCGCCTTCGACGTCCAGGGCGAGGAACAGGCCGATGAAGGCGACGACGAGGCCGACCAGCATGGCCGGGTGCAGCGGCTCGATCCGCAGCGCGGCCGCCAGCAGCCCGACCAGGAACGGAAACAGGTAGAAGACGAGGATCGACAGGCTGACCGACATCCGGTCGAAGGCCGACAGCAGCGCCCAGCCGTTCAGCGAAAACAGGATCGCGCCGAGCACGAGCCAGCCCGCCATGCCGCGGGGAATCGCGGGCCAGCTCCGCCGGGCGGCGAACCATAGACAAAGGAGCGGCACGAGAAACCAGGAACGGCCGACCAGCACCGTATCGACCGATACGCCGTGCCGATAGCTTTCCTTGGCCAGATTGTTGTTGGCGCCGAAGAGGATCGTCGCGATCAGAATCAGCAGATAGCCGAGCGCTGCCCGGTCGCCCAGCAGGCGGGCGGCCAGGGTGCGCGGCGGCGGGTCGGCGGGCGGCGGGTCGGCAGGCGCATTCATGGGCCGCCACCTGTGCCAAGCGCGCGGCGCGCGGGCAAGGTTTTTCGGCGGTCAAGTATCTTGTATCGGCCGCCTTTGTGTGTATTTAATTGCGCATGTTGCGCAACAGCCGGGACATCGTAAAGCGTCTCAAGGCCGAGGGTTTCGAAATGGTGAGCGTGAAGGGATCGCACCACAAATTCAGAAAGGGCGCGATCACGGTGGTCGTTCCGCATCCGAAGAAGGACTTGCCCGTTGGCACCGCCCGGAGCATCGCCAGGCGGGTGGGCTGGGACTGAGGAGGCAGCCATGCACTATGTCGCCGTCATCGACAAGGACCCTGGAAGCGCCTACGGGGTCCGGTTTCCGGAAGTGCCGGGATGCTACTCGGCCGCCGACAGCTTCGACGACATCGTTCCCAACGCTATCGAGGCGTTGAGCCTTTTCTTCGAAGACGGTGAGCCTGTGCCGCCGCGCGGCATCGAAGCGGTGCGGGAGCAAGTTGCCGGGAGTATCGCGGAGGGCGCGGTGCTGATGATGATTCCCTATGTGCAGGACCGGAAGCGGGTCGTGCGGGTGAATTTGAGCCTGGAGAAGGGGTTTCTCGATACCCTCGACGAGGCGGCGCGCATGCGCGGCATGACGCGCTCCGCGTTCGTTCAGAAGGCAGCCACGCGAGAGATACTCGACCCTGCCTGAAACGGGCGCAGCAGCCGGGATCCCCCGCGCGGGCGCGCGCCGAATCCTGCAAGATAAAACGCTGGAATGGTTTTGTCGGCGTGTGGCGCGGGCCGTGCAGAAGCGACGGCGTCCCCTGCGGCGAGGGCGGGTTGACGGGCGGCGTCATGGGCCGCCACCTATCCCGAGGCGACCGTGCCCGGGCAAGGATTTTCGCCGTCGCCTCGCCCCGCCACCGCTGGACGCCGCCCTCACGCTTTGCCATATACTGCGGCGCAAGCATCACCGCCTTTGCCGCGACGGGAGCGCATTACGCCTTGGGCACGCATATCGGCACCCGCATCTATACCGCCCTGAACGGCCTGCAGGTCGGCGAGGACGACCAGGGCAACCGCTACTATGTCGAACGCCACGAGCCGCAGGGCCGGCGCCGCAAGCGCTGGGTCATCTACAACGGCGAGCGCGAGGCGTCGCGGGTGCCGCCGGAATGGCACGGCTGGCTGCACTATATGGTCGACGAGACGCCGGACGAGGCGCCCGTCGAGCGCAGGCCCTGGCAGGCCGAACACCGGCCCAACCTGACCGGTACGCCCGAGGCCTGGCATCCGCCGGGCAGCGAATACGAAGAGGGCCCGCGCGACGCGGCAACCGGCGACTACGAACCGTGGCGGCCCTCCTAGAGACGGGCCAGGTGGCGCGCGCGTAGCGGCCCGAGCGTCCGACGCCGCGCAATCGCCGCAATTCCCCCGGCATAAATCTCCTTACATAGAAAACGTCCGGGTCGACAATGGGTACGCGCCCATGAGGGAAAACCGCACCGTCCTTGCGCTTACCGGCGCGTCCGCCATTGCGCTGGTCCTGCTCGGCATGGTTTTCGGGCTGGCCGCCGGCGACGGCGCGCGCCGCGGCTACCTGCTCCACGCGACCTACGACCAGGCCGACGGGCTGGCCGTCGGCGCGCCGGTGTTTCTCGCCGGCGTCCGGGTCGGGACGGTCGAGCGCATGAGCCTGGACCCGCAGCGCTTCAAGGCGCGGGTCGCCCTGCGCATCGACGAGGCCGTCGGCGTGCCGGAAGAGAGCGCCGCCATGATCGTCAGCGACGGCGTGCTCGGCGGCAAATCCGTCAAGATCGAGCCGGGTTCCGGCGACGACATGATGGCGAAGGGCAGCGCGTTCGAGCTCGTGCAGGACGCGGTCATCGTCGAGAGCCTGCTCGAGCGGATCGTCGCGGCAGCCGCTGCGGCGCGCCGGATCGGCCCGGACAGGTAGGAGGCGCCGCCGTGGGACAGAGGCTGATCGAATCGGTGATGGGCGCGGTGGTCCTGGCGGTGGCCGTCCTGTTCCTGGTCTTCGCCTGGAACACCGCCGATCTGCGCCCGGTCGAGGGCTATACGCTGAAGGCCGGTTTCGCTTCCGTGGGCGGGCTCGCGCCGGGCGGCGACGTGCGGATCGGCGGGGTGAAGGTCGGCTCGGTGACCGGCCAGCGGATCGACCCCGAGAGCTATCGCGCAGAAATCAGTTTCACGGTGCGCGCCGGCCTCGCTCTGCCGGCGGACACCGAGGCGTCGGTGACCAGCGACGGGTTGCTCGGCGGCAAATATCTGCGGCTCGTCCCCGGCGTGTCGGAGCGGCGCCTGGCGCCGGGCGATACGCTTGCGAAAACGCGCGACGCGCTGGCGCTGGAAGAATTGCTGGCGCGCGCGATATTCCTGCTCGCCGAGCCGCCGCCCGGGGCCGAGGGCGGCGCGACCGGGAAAGAGGACGCCCAATGACCGAGGCGCAGCGCGCCATGGAGTCCGGGTCGCGGCCCGGCGAGCAGGGCTGGGACCCGGACCGCTACGCCCGGCAGGCGCGCTTCGTCGCCGATCTCGGGATGCCGGTCGTCGAGTTGCTGGCGCCGCAAAGCGGCGAGAAGATCCTCGACCTGGGCTGCGGCGACGGCGCGCTCACGCTCAAGCTCCGGGACATGGGCGTCGACGTGACCGGCGTCGACGCCAGCGCGCCGCAGATCGAGGCCGCCCGGGCGCTCGGCCTCGACGCCCGGGTCATGGACGGGCAGAGGCTCGACCTGCCGGCGGAAGCCTTCGACGCGGTCTTCTCCAACGCCGCGCTGCACTGGATGGACGAAGATCCCGATGCCGTGATCCGCGGCGTCTGGCAAGCGCTGAAGCCCGGCGGCCGCTTCGTCGCCGAAATGGGCGGCGGCGACAATGTCGGGCGCATCCGCCGGGCGGTCGAAGCCGCCTTCCGCCGCCGCGGCCTCGACCCGGACCTCTACAATCCCTGGTATTTCCCGGAGCCCGACGAATACCGGGTGCGGCTCGAAAGCGTCGGCTTTGCGGTGCGGGACATCAGGCTGATCGACCGGCTGACGCGGCTGCCCGGCGACCTGGGCGGCTGGCTCGACACCTTCGCGGAGAGCTGGCTGGCGGCGCTGGAGCCGGCCGAGGCCGAGGCCGTCAAGGCGGAGGTGGCGCGGGAGGTCGAGCCGGCGCTGCGCGACGCCGACGGCGTCTGGACCGCAGACTATGTCCGCCTGCGCTTCGCCGCCGACAAGCCCCGATAGCCGCGGACAGGCAACGACACCGTGGGTGCCCGTCCCCTAGCCGGCATGAACATTCCCGCTCTCATCGGAGCCGGCGTTGCGCGTCTGCTTGTGGCGGTTTCGCTGTCGATCGCTCTCGCAGCCGGCCCTGCAGGCGCGCAGCAAACCCGGCCCGACACCCGGCCCGTCGATCCGGATTCGACGCAAGAGGAAACGCCCGAAGAGCCGTTCGAACCGGATCTGCAGGAGGTCGTCCTCCAGGGCCTGGACAAGGAAACCGCCCGCATCCTCTCCTTCGGCGGCCGGGTCGGCGAAACCGTGCGCTTCCGGACCCTCGATATCGCGATCCGGCGCTGCCAGCGGACGCCGCCGGACGAGCCGCCGGAACGCGCGGCCTTCCTGCAAATCTACGATGTCGACCCGGATACCGGGAAACGGACAATGGCGTTCAGCGGCTGGATGTTCAAATCCAAGCCGGCCCTCTCCGCGATGGATCACCCGATCTACGACGTCTGGGTGAAAGACTGCAAATAGCGCGCGAAGACGCTTTCCGGCAGCGTTCGGGGAAATTCGGCCTCGCCCGACAGCGCGTCGTCCAGCCGGCGCCGGTATTCCTGGCGCGTCACCTCGATCGCGCCGAAACGCGCCAGATGGTCGGTCAGGAACTGGGTGTCGAGCAGCCGGTAGCCCGCATGGGCCAGCCGGGCGACGAGATGGACCAGCGCGACCTTGCTGGCGTCGGACTCCCGCGTGAACATGCTCTCGCCGAAGAACGCGCCGGCAATCGTGACGCCATACAGGCCGCCGACGAGCGTATTACCCCGCCAGCATTCGACGGAATGGGCGTAGCCGGCGCGGTGCAGCTCGGCATAGGCGCGCAGAATGTCGTCGTTGATCCAGGTTTCGCGCCGGTCGCGGCGCGGCGCGGCGCAGGCCTGCATCACCCGTTCGAACGCCGTATCGGCGCGCACCGCCAGCCCGGCATTGCGCACCGTGCGCCGCAGCCGCCGCGGAATGTGAAACCCGTCCAGCGGGATGATGCCGCGCCACTCGGGATCGACCCAGACGATGTCGGAAGCGCCGCGCGCTTCGCCCATGGGAAACAGGCCGCTGGTATAGGCGCGGAGCAGCAGTTCGGGCGTCAGGCGGTATTCCATCGCCGGTAACCTGTCGAGAGGATATCAGACCGCGGCCTGCCCCGCGACATAGTCCTCGAGCCAGCGGATATCGTAGCGGCCGTTGATGAAGTCGCTCTGGGCCGTCAGCTCCTGGTGCAGCGGGATGGTCGTGCGCACGCCGGTGATGACGAACTCCTCCAGGGCGCGCCGCAGCCGCATCAGGCATTCGTTGCGCGTCGCGCCGTGGACGATCAGCTTGGCGATCATGCTGTCGTAATAGGGCGGCACGGAATAGCCGGCATAGAGGCCCGAATCGACCCGGACGCCCAGGCCCCCCGGCGGATGGTATTCGACGATGCGGCCCGGCCAGGGCGCGAAGGTCGCCGGGTCCTCGGCATTGATCCGGCATTCAATGGCATGGCCCTGGAAATCGATGTCCTTCTGCCGGAAGGAAAGCGGCGCGCCGGCGGCGATGCGGATCTGCTCGCGCACGATGTCGATGCCGCTGATCGCTTCCGAAACCGGATGTTCGACCTGGAGGCGCGTGTTCATCTCGATGAAATAGAATTCCCCGTTCTCGTAGAGGAATTCGAGCGTCCCGGCGTTGCGGTAGCCGAGCCGGCGGATGGCGGTGCAGCCGATCTCGCCGAGCCGCTCGCGTTCGGCGGCGTTGAGGGCGGGGGAGGGCGCCTCCTCCAGCACCTTCTGGTGCTTGCGCTGGAGCGAACAGTCGCGCTCGCCGAGATGGACGACGCCGCCCTGCTCGTCGGCGACGATCTGCAATTCGATATGGCGCGGGTTGGCCAGGTATTTTTCCAGATAGACGCTCTCGTCGCCGAAATTGGCCTTGGCTTCGCGCCGGGCGAGGTTGATCTGCTCGGCCAGCGTCTCCGCAGTTTCGGCGACCTTCATGCCCTTGCCGCCGCCGCCGCCCGATGCCTTGATGAGCACGGGATAGCCGATGCTCTCGGCGGTCTGCCGGGCGTCTTCGGGGGAGCCGACGGCGCCCTCGCTGCCCGGAACGACCGGCACGCCGGCCTCGATCATCGTTTTCTTGGCGGCGACCTTGTCGCCCATGGTCTGGATATGCTGCGGCGACGGCCCGATGAAGGCGATGCCGTGGGCTTCGACGATCTCGGCGAAATACGCGTTTTCCGAAAGAAAACCGTAGCCCGGGTGGATCGCCTCGGCGCCGGTGATCATCGCTGCGCTGACGATGTTCGGAATGTTGAGATAGGAGTCCGCCGACGGCGCCGGGCCGATGCACACGCTTTCGTCCGCGAGGCGGACATGCATGGCGTTCTCGTCGGCGGTCGAATGCACCGCGACCGTGTGGATGCCCATTTCGCGGCAGGCGCGATGGATGCGCAGGGCGATCTCGCCGCGGTTGGCGATCAGGACTTTGTCGAACACGGGCTCGCGGTTTCTGATCGGTGCGGGAGGCGGGTCAGTGCGGCCTCCCGGGCTATTCGACGATCGCCAGAACGTCGCCGAATTCGACCGGGACGCCGTTTTCGACGACGATCTGCGTGACGGTTCCGGCGTGGGGCGCCTTGATCTCGTTGAAGGTCTTCATGGCCTCGACGAGCATCAGGGTCTGGCCGACGCTCACCGTATCGCCGACGCCGATGAAGGTCGCCGCGCCCGGTTCGGGCGAGAGATAGACGGTTCCGACCATGGGCGAGGTGACGGCGCCGGGATGGTCTGCGGCAACGGCCGCCGGTGCTTCCGGGACCGCCGCTACTGGCGGCGGCGGGGCGGCGCCGGCCCCGGCCGGCCCAGCGCCTGGCGCCGGGGGCGCCGCCAAGGCGACCGCGCCGGCCTGCTGGCGGGCGACCCGGATCCGGATGTCGCCGTCGTCGTATTCGATCTCCGTCAGCCCGGTCTCGTCCAACAAGTCGGCGAGGCGGCGCACGCTGTCCACGCTGTCATTGTCGATCGTCTTGGCCATGGAGGGTGCTCCGTGCGGACAGGCGGGGCGGCCGGGCAGCGGGGCGCCGCGGACCGGCTCACCCTTCCCCCGGCGAAGAACCGGTCGCCGATAAGTGCAGCGCCAGCGCCTGAAGCGCAAGCCGGTAACTGTCCGCCCCGAAGCCGGAAATCGCGCCGAGCGCCGCCTGGGCGATATAGGACCGGCGGCGGAAGGATTCACGGGCGTGGACGTTCGACAGATGCACCTCGACGGTCGGCAGGCCGACCGCACGGACCGCGTCGAGCAGGGCGACCGAGGTGTGGGTGAAGGCGCCGGCGTTGATGACGACGCCGCTGCAGCGGCCGGCGGCGCCGTGGATCAGTTCGACCAGTTCGCCTTCGTGATTGCTCTGGCGGCAATCGACCTCCAGCCCCAGTTCGGCGCCCCAGTTCCGGCACTTTTCCTCGATCTCCGGCAGGGTCGCCGCACCGTAGATTTCCGGCTCCCGGCTGCCCAGAAGATTAAGGTTCGGGCCGTTCAGTAAAAGGACAGTGTGCATCGGAGCAATCGTGGCTGTTCTGCCGGGTTTGTCTTGCAGGCTGGCGCCTTGTTGCTATGCAGCCTGCGTGTGTACTCAAACATAGTGCTCAAGTTTCAAAATATCCAACAAGTCCGGCCGATCGGGATTCGGGTAGTGTCCCGACTTGACTTTTCGTGTCGGCCGGAGCCGACCCCTGTCCGTCATTTCGACCGGAGCCCTGGATTTATCCGGGGCGGAGCGGAGAAATCTTTCATCCGCGGAATGGGGCCCAAAGTATTGTACCGGAAAGATTTCTCCCCTTCGACTTCGCTCAGGGCAGGCTACTCCGCGGCTGCGCCGCTCCGGTCGAAATGACGGGGAAGGAACGGATTTGGTCCAGCGTAGTAAATCAAACTGGGACACTAGCGGAAATCGCCGATCCGCCAGACTGGTTCCGCTCGTGTTCGGACCGTCGCGTCTGCCGCATCCGGTTGATCCGGGGGCGAAGCCGGCCCATCTGGTGCCGGCACGGACGGGCGGGCGGACATGAGCGGTTACGATTTCGATTTCTTTGTCATCGGCGCGGGTTCGGGCGGCACGCGGGCGTCCCGGATCGCGGCGGCGCACGGCGCGCGGGTCGGCGTCGCCGAGGAGCGCCATCTCGGCGGCACCTGCGTCAACGTCGGCTGCGTGCCCAAGAAGCTGTTTACCTATGCCGCCCATTTCGCCGAGGATTTCGAGGACGCGGCGGGCTTCGGCTGGACGGTCGGGCCGCGCCGCCACGCCTGGCCGGCGCTGATCGCCAACAAGAACCGCGAAATCGCCCGGCTGAACGGCATCTACGAGCGCCTGATTGCCGGACCCGGCGCCGAAATCTTCGACGCCCGCGCCACATTCCTCGACCCGCATACGCTCGATGTCGGCGGCCGGCGGCTCACGGCGGACAAGATCCTGATCGCCGTCGGCGGCCGGCCCTTCGTGCCCGACATCGAGGGGCGCGAGCATGTCATCACGTCGGACGACGCGTTCTTCCTGCCGGAGCTGCCGGAGCGCATCGTCATCGTCGGCGGCGGTTACATTGCGGTCGAGTTCGCCGGTATCTTCACCGGGCTGGGCGCGCAGGTGACCCAGATCTATCGCGGCAAGCCGTTCCTGCGCGGCTTCGACGACGATATCCGGCAGTTCCTTGCCGATGAAATGGTCAAGAAGGGCGTGGACCTGTGCTTCGACGCCGATGTCCGGAATGTGACGTGCCGGCCGGGCGGCGGTTTCTCGGTCGGCCTGGAAGGCGGCGGCTCAGTGGAGACCGACCTGGTCATGTACGCGACCGGACGGGTGCCGAACACCGGCGGCCTGGGCCTGGAGGCGGCCGGCGTCGCGACCGGCCGGAACGGGGCCGTAACCGTCGATGCCGGCTGGCGCACCAATGTCGGCAATATCTTCGCCATCGGCGACGTCACCGACCGGATCCAGCTCACGCCCGTGGCGATCCAGGAAGGCCATGCGCTGGCCGACGCGCTTTTCAACCCGTCCGGCAAGTCCGTCGGCTACGATTTTGTTCCATCGGCGGTTTTCAGCCAGCCGGAAATCGGCACGGTGGGCTATACGGAGGCGGCGGCGCGGGCGAAATTCGGCGCTCTGGACATCTACCGCTCGACCTTCCGGCCGATGAAACACACGCTCTCCGGCCGCGACGAGCGGGGCCTGATGAAGCTGGTTGTCGTGCGCGAGACCCGGCGGGTGGTCGGGCTGCATGTCGTCGGTCCGGGCGCCGGCGAGATGACCCAGGGTTTCGCCGTGGCGATCAACATGGGCGCGACCAAGCAGGATTTCGACGCCACCATCGGCATCCATCCGACCGCGGCCGAGGAACTGGTGACGATGCGCGAACCCGTTCCCGATCCTGTGCCTTTGGCCGCCGAATAGCCCCGGACCCGAAGCGTTTGCCCGGAGCGTATTCGGGTGGCGCGACGCAGCGGTTGAACGGCGCGCCGAACGCGGCTTTACTGCGGCGGCAATTCAACAGGGAGGCCCCGCCCCATGCCGGAAGGATCCGTCGTCGTCAGCCCCGAGGGCATTGCCGACAAGGTCGTCGCCATCCGCGAGAAATGGCACACCAAGAAACATCCGTTTTTCCAGGCCATGCTCGACGGTTCGCTGCCGTTGCGCGCGCTCGGCGTCTACATGGCCCAGCATCTGAAGTTCGTGAACTATGTCGTGCCGTCCTTCGGCTTTCTCTACTGGCGCGGCCCGTCCGATATCCGGCGCATGATCGCGGAAAACATGGCCGAGGAAGAGGGGCTGATGGCGATTCCCAAGCCGGGGCATGTGCCGCACGACCATTTCGAGATGATCTCGGACTTCTGCCGCCACGCCGGCCTGTCGGACGCGGAGATCGAGGATACGCAGCCGACCCCCGGCTGGTGGGCGCGGACCCTGTACTACTGCCACGTCAACCGGGAGGAGCCGCTCGGCGTGGCGCTCGCCATGGCCTCGACCCAGGAAGGCCAGCAGGTCGCGCTGAACAACGAGATCACCATCCCGTCGTTCGAAAAGCATTACGGTCTGACGAAGGACGATCCCGAAATCGGCTTCTTCGTCGAGCATGCCGAGGCCGACCTGGAGCATTCCACGCGCCAGCTCGACCTGTGCGCGAAATATATCCGGACGCCGGAGGAGGCCGCCCGGGCCATCGAGGTTTGCGAGACCGCGGTGCGCCTGCGCTGGGCCTCGACCAACGATATCTGGCGCCTGGAGGTGCTGGGCGAGACCGACATGCTGCCCGACGGCGTCAGCGGCTGACGGCGGCGCCCGCCCCCTTCGTCAGGCTCAGGGCAGGCCCTTCGATACGCCCCGGCCGGGGGCCGGGGCTACTCAGGGTGAGGGTGAAGGAAGTAAAGTCATCAAAGGCCCTCATCCTGAGTAGGCGCGCCAGCGCCGTATCGAGGGGGCCGTATCGAGGGACGGGCGGTCTCGAAATCATCCCGTGTCCCGGAGCCGGACTGCATCCGCGTTTTCCCCGGATGTCTGCACCAGCGCGCCAATCCGGTCGGCGGCTTCCCTGTAGTCGGCGAGCGCGAACAGGGCGCGGTCGGCCTCCGCATAGTCGGCCATCGCGTCCTGCAATTCTGCGATTGCCCGGCTCAGCCGTGGCGGATAGCCGGCGTCGGACACCGCCTCGCCGGCAAAGCGCATCTCGGCTGCCCGCCGCCGGCCGTGGCGCAGGACCCGCTCGAACACATAGTCGGCCCTGGCGGCCCAGTCGATTTCCGGATCGCTCTTCTGCAAGGAGGCGAGCACGGCGCCGTCCGCGCCGTATTGCCGGGCGGCCAGCATGCTCTCCACGACGATCGCCTCGATCCCCTTGACGATGACGCTGCGGCACAGCTTGACCGCCGCCGCCGCGCCGAACCGGTCGCCGACGACCGAAAGGACCATGCCGAAGGGGCGGAGCAGGCCCAGCGAATCGGGGGCCGCCGGCCCGGCCAGCAGCACTTCGCTCGCCACGCCGTTCTCGATGACCGGCGCCATGATCGTCGCCTCGACATAGCGGGCGCCGGAAGCCTCGACGAGCGCCGCACCGGCCTCCTTCTCGCGCGGCGAGACCGAGTTCATGTCCATGAACAGCTGCCCGGCCCGCAGATGTCCCGCCGCTTCCGCCGCCACGGTGCGCGCCGCGTCGGCCGGAACCAGCGACAGGACGATCGCCGCGCCGTCGATGGCGTCTCCGGCCGCGGTGCAAACCGCAACGCCGTCGGCCGCCGCATTCGCCCGGATGGCCGCGCCGTCGGGCGTCGGCACGAGGATATCGTAGGTCGAGACCGTCGCGCCGGCCCCGGCCAGCCCGGCGCCGAAGGCGCGGCCCGCTTCGCCGTAACCGATGACGCCGATGCGTGTCGTCATGCTATAACCCTGTCGTTCGGTATGCCGGAGCGCGCTACTCTAGGGCGGCGCGCCGGCTCGGGAAACCGTTGGAAGGGAAGATCGGCGTGAGATTTGCCGGAATCGAGGCCGTCACCTACGGCGTGACCAACCTGCCGAAAGCACGGCGCTTCTGGGCCGATTTCGGGCTTGAGGAACGGGCCGGCGGCAAGGCGTCGGCAGAATTCGCGGCGGCGAACGGAGCGCGCGTGGTCCTCAAACGGCGGAGCGACCGGGCGCTGCCGCCGCCGGTCGAGGCAGGGCCTTCGGTCCGGCTGATGACCTGGGGCCTGGAGACCGCCGAAGACGTCGAGGCGGTGCGGCAGCGCCTGTCCGGGGCCGGCTACCTCGCCGACGGGCCGGGCGTTCGCACGGTCGACCCGGCCGGCTTCGCCCTCGAATTCGTCGTGTCCCGAACGCAGACGCCCGAGGTCGCGCCGTCGCCCGCCAACGCGCCGCAGGATATCAACCGGATCGACGCCCGCGCCGGCTTCTACGAGCGGGCCGCCCCGCTGAAGATCGGCCATATCGTGCTCAACGTGCCGGACGCCGCCGCCTCAGCCGCCTTCTATCGCGAAGTTCTGGGTTTCCACCTGTCCGACGCCTACGACAACGGCAGCGTGTTCCTGCGCTGCGCGCCGCGCCACAGCCATCACAACCTGTTCCTGCTGCAATCGCCGACCGGCCGGCCGGGCATCAACCATCTGGCCTTTGCCGTGCGCGACATCCACGAGATGTTCGCCGGCGGCCAGCACCTCGCCCTGTGCGGCTGGAAAACCGCGGTCGGTCCGGGCCGGCACCGCATTTCGTCCTGCTATTTCTGGTATGTGCACAATCCCTGCGGCGGCCTCGCCGAATATTTCTGGGACGAGGACTATCTGACCGAGGACTGGGAGCCCCAACTCTGGACGCCGGGGCCGGAAGTCTTTGCCGAATGGATGCTGCCGAAAGGCCTGCCGCTGCGGAAGACCCGCCCGGCGCGCTGAACCGGCCCGCCCGGCCCGCCGGCGGCCAGCGCGCCCGGAGTGTACGGGCTTGCGTGCGTACGGGCTTGCGCGATCCGACGATTCCGCCTATCGCCGGGTCGATATGAGACGCCCGATATTGTCGGCATTGCTGATTGCGTCGATGGCCGCGCCGGCGCTGGCCGCGGTGCCGACCGACGAACTTCCAGGCAATCTGAACTGCCAGCAGGTGCCGAAACGCGGCTGGACGGTCTGCGCGCCGACGGTACGGCTGCCCCTTTTCCCCGAGAAACCGGGTCAGGAGGCCGTTTTCTTCCATCCGCGCCATGCCGCCGACGGCGACCCGAAGACCGCCTGGTCGCCCGGCCAGCGCGGCCTCAACCTCGGCACCCTGATCGAGCTTCGTTTCACGGCTGTCCGGCGTATCCGTTATCTCGCCCTGTGGAACGGCAACGGCCGGTCGCCGGAAGCCTGGGCCGGGAACGGGCGGCTGCGCCAGGCGCTGATCCAGACCTCGGACGGCCTGACCGACAGGGTGGACCTCGTCGCGCGCAACGGCATGCAGATGATCGTGCTGTCGCGGCCGGTGGACACGCGCTGGATCCGCCTGATCGCGACGGCCGCCACGCCGGGCCATCGCCACCGCGCGTTTGCGATCAGCGAGTTCCGGCCGTTCGATGGCGAGCGCCCTCTGGACGTACCGGTGGTGGGCGCGGCCATGGTCGACGACTGGCTGCCGGCGCCGCCCGACGACGGATACCGTTAAAGGGGACGGCGCGCCCCTCGATACGGCGCGCTGGCGCGCGCCTACTCGGGATGAGGGTGTGTAATGGGTTCATTCCCCTTCACCCTCACCCTGAGTAGCCCCGGCCCCCGGCCGGGGCGTATCGAAGGGCCTGCTCTGAGCTTGTCGAAGGGGACGCCGCACCGCTGCGGTTCAAGCTGAAGCGGATATGCGATAGTCTGCCCGGCGCAATGACCGATCGATCCGAACCGGAAGGCTTCATCGCCCGCCACGGCCTGTGGACCGACGACCAGGCGCGCTGCGCCCGGGAGATTGCCGCGCGGGCGCGGGCCGAGAAGCTGCAACTGGTGCGGCTCGCCTGGTCCGACAGCCACGGCCATGTCCGCGCCAAGGCGCTGACCCTGCCGGCCTTCGAGGCCGCGCTCGCCGACGGCCACAACATCAACGTGGCGCTGTGGACGCTCGACGCTTCCGGCAGCCGCGTTTTCGCCTCCTTCACGCCGGGCGGCGGCATGGACCTGCCGGAGATGACCGGTTCGCCCAACCTGGTCGCCGTGCCCGATCCGGCGACGTTCCGCATATTGCCGTGGGCGCCGGGCGTCGGCTGGGTCCTGTGCGACGAATATTTCGGCGACGGCGCGCCGTTTCACTTTTCCGCCCGCCGCCTGCTGCGCCGGACGCTCGATACGCTGGCGGCGCGCGGTCTGAGTGCCATCGTCGGCGTCGAAGTGGAGTGGTACCTCCTCAAGCTGCTGGACGACACGCTCGGCGAGGAGAATCTCGGCATCCTCGGGGAGCGCGGCCGGCCTTTGCCCGTGGCGCCGCACGATTCCGGCTTCTCCTATCACAGCGAAAGCAACCTCGACCTGATGCAGCCGGCGATGAGCACGCTGGTTTCGCACTACGATGCCCTGGGGCTGGGCCTGCGCTCGATCGAGAACGAGTGGGGCGCGGGGCAGGTCGAATGCACCTTTGCGCCCGGGGACGCCATGCGCGCCGCGGACGACTATATCCTGTTCCGCACCGCGACCCGGCAGATCTGCCGGCGGATGGGCCATTTGGCGAGCTTCATGGCGGCGCCGGGCCGGCGCGGGCTGTATCCGAGCGGCTGGCACCTGCATTTTTCCCTGCGTGACGGGAGCGGCGCCAACGCGCTCATGCCGGAAGCCGGGCCCGATCATCTGTCGCCGCTCGGGCGCAATTTCCTCGCCGGCCTGCTCGAACATGCCGTGGCGGGCGTCGTGTTCGGATCGCCGACCGTCAACGGCTATCGCCGGTTCCGGCCGTTTTCGCTCGCCCCCGACCGCGTGACCTGGGGTTTCGACCATCGCGGCGCGATGGTGCGGGTGCTGGGCGGCGCGGGCGATCCGGCGACGCGCTACGAGAACCGGACCGGCGAACCGGCCGCCAACCCCTATCTCTTCATCGCCGCGCAGGTCGCCGCCGGGCTGGACGGCGTCGCGCGGGAAGCCGAACCCTGGCCCGCCGACGACGCGCCCTATACCGCCGACCGCCCGATGCTGCCGACTGGCCTGCCAGCGGCGCTCGAAGCCCTGGAACAGTCGCTGCTTTACCGCGACGCTTTCGGCGACGCCTATATCGGCTATTATCTGGCTCTGAAACGGGCGGAGATGGCCCGCTTCGACGCTTTCCTCTCCGAAACCGGCGTCGATCCCGCCGCCGGCGTCACCGAGTGGGAGGTCAACGAGTATTTCGATGCGTTCTGACGGACAGCCCGGGAGGCGCCGATGACGACGCAGCAGAAACCGATCCTGCCCGAGCGGGTCTTCGACTTCGATGCCCTGGTCCATGAGGACAGGGTGCATCGGTCGCTCTATACCGATCCGGCGATCTTCGACCTGGAGATGACGCGCATCTTCGGCGCGGTCTGGGTCTATCTGGCCCACGAGAGCCAGGTGCCGCAGCCCAACGATTTCGTGCGCGCCCGGCTCGGCCGCCGCCCGCTCATCGTGGTGCGCGATTCGAACGGCGTCCTGCGTGCGCTCTACAACCGCTGCACCCATCGCGGCGCCACCGTCTGCCGGCAGGACAGGGGCTCGGCCAAGGCGTTCCAGTGCCCCTATCACGGCTGGACCTACCTCAACACCGGCAAGCTCTCCGGCGTGCCCTGGCCGGACGGCTACAGTTGCGATTTTTCCCGGCCCGAATTCAACCTGATGCAGGTGCCGCGGGTCGAAAGCTACCGCGGCCTGATCTTCGCCACCCTGAACGCCGACGCGCCCGGGCTGATCGACTATCTCGGCCCGGTGCGGCGGCCGCTCGACGAATGGCTCGACCGCCATCCCGGCGGCGCGCTGGAGGTGCGCGAGGCCAACCGGCTGAAGTTCAACGGCAACTGGAAGCTGCTCTACGACAACTCCGCCGACGGCTACCACGTCGTCTTTTCCCACCGCTCGCTGCTGATGATGGAAAACCGCTTCCAGGAGGGCGACGGCAAGGGCATGTCCTACTACAAGGACAGCCCGGACACCGGGCCGGTGAAGCTCTATTCCTTTCCCAACGCCCATCATTTCAAGGACAAGCGCGACGCGATTCCGAAGCGCCCCGGCGCCCTGTGGGCGATCGAGGGACTGCATCCCGGCATGGAGCACTATGAGGCGGCCCTGCGCCGGGACTTTCCCGACCGGGCGGACGCCTTTCTCGACCTGGCGTCGTCGGAGCCGGTCAACATCAACGTGTTTCCGAACCTGCATATCCTGGGCAACCATATCCAGGTCAGCGAGCCCCTGTCGGTCACGGAGACCGCGACGACCTGGTACGGCACCGCCGTGGTCGATCCGGACGGCGAACTCGGCGACGCGCTGGGCCCGGTCAACGCCCTGCGCATGCGCACCCAGGAGCAGTTCCCGACCTTCGGCGAGGTCGACGATCTGGCCAATTTCGAGCAGATCCAGGCCGGGCTCGCCGCCGAGGAGGACGCGTGGATCTACATGCACCGCGGCCTCGGCCTGCCCGAGCGCTACAGCGCGGCCGGCGACGGTACGACCGTCGGCCCGGCGACCGACGAGGTCTTCATGCGCGACTATATGCGGGTCTACCGCCGGCTGATGCAGACCGAGCCGAACATCGCGCCGACCCGGGACGTTTCCTGATGGGGGCGGCGGCGGAGCGCGATCCGTCGGCAAGCTCCTGGTATGTCGGCGACGCCTTCTACCGGGACCTGGTCGAGGCTTTCACCGATTGGGATCGGGACGAGCTTGCGATTTCCGACCCGGCCCGGCGCGATGCCGCCCGCGCTTTTCTCGAACGCGAGGCCCGCCTGCTCGACCGGGGCCGTCTCGAGGACTGGCTGGCGCTCTTCGCGCCCGAATGCGCTTACTGGATTCCCGGTACGCCCGAAATGGGCGATCCGCGGCGGGAGATCACCGTCGCCTTCCACGACCGCCGCCAGCTCGAGGACCGGGTCTACCGGCTGCGCACCGGCTATGCCTGGTCGCAGAGCCCCGAAAGCAGGACCGTGCGCTCGGTCTCCAATGTCGAGCTGTTCGCGACCGGCGACGCCGGCATCGTCATGGCGCGCTCGAATTTCCACATCGCCGAACTGCTCGACGGCGACATGCGCCACTGGGCCGGTTGGGCCGGGCACCGGTTGCAGGAGATCGGCGGCGGCTTTTCGATCCTCGCCAAGCAGGTCAACCTGATCGACTGCGACCGGAACCTCCGTAATCCGAGCCTTACGATCTGAGGGCCGCAGCGTCCGGCTGTTTTCAGTCGATTTGCAGCACCGATTCGCCAACCGTCATATCGACCGCAGCCCCGGATTCATCCGGGGCGGAGCGGAGATATCTTTCACGCGCGGTGCCAGGACCGGAGCGCCGCGGGCGAAAGATTTCTCCACTTCGCGGTTCTGCGAACCGCTCCGGTCGAAATGACGGGAGAGGCGGGCGCTTGCGGGCCGTTCCGGTCGATATGACGATGACGCGACGAACGGCGCGTGGCAGGGCGACCCGGTAAATTCGCTGCTACTTCCGCGTGCGGAAGGGTTGGTGGCAGGCGCCGCAGCCGGCCCGCGCCATCGTGCCGAACTGGGCGGCGATCTCGGCCGTGTCGCCAAGCTCCGTGACCAGGGCCAGCTCCTCGGCTTCCTTCCGTAGCGCCTTCGTCGTGGCGACGAACCTGTCCCACTGCTGCCAGATTTCCGCCTTCGCCCGGGTCTCGCCGGATTCCGGGCCGCTTCCCTTGGGAAACAGGCCGGGAAGGATGGGCGCCAGCGCCGCGATTGCGCCGGCGTGTCCGGCGACGAGCTTGCCGTTTTTCGCCGCCATGCCGGCCTTGATGCCGTTCATATGGGCGCCGATCGACGCCATGACCGCCTTGCGGGTCTGGATCGCGTCGCCGGGATCGAGGGCCTGCGCCGGCGCGGACAGGATTGCGCCCGAAAGGATTGCCCCGGCGAGCAGGATGCCGGCAATCGCTCGTTTCGTATGGGACTGTTTCGCCATCGTCTCCTCCATGACCGGTCCCGCCGCGCCGAACGGCAGATGAAGCGCCACTATACAGTGCCTCGCGGACGACCGCACGGCTCTTGAGCCCGGGAATTGGATCGCGGCGTATCGTTTTCTGCGAGACAGCTGCGGAAGCGGGTCATTGACAGGGCGTCAAGCGGCGTGTGAATCGGGCGCAAGCGCCGAATGCCAATCTCCCTCCGCCGCCTCGAAAGGACATGCCCGTGAGCCGGTACCCCCGCGCCGTCTGCGTCTATTGCGGCTCGCGCAGCGGCAACGAACCCGCGTGGAAAGAGGCCGCGGCGGCCCTCGGCGCCGGCCTGGCGGCGCGCGGCATCGAAATGGTCTACGGCGGCGGCAATGTCGGCCTCATGGGCGCGGCCGCCGATGCCGCCATGGCTGCGGGCGGACGGGTGACCGGCATCATCCCGCGCGATCTGGAAGTGCGCGAGCACGGCCACCGCGCCGTGAGCGAACTGCATGTCGTGGACTCGATGCACGAACGCAAGCTCCTGATGGCGAAACTGTCGGACGCGTTCGTCTCGCTCCCGGGCGGCCTCGGCACCCTCGACGAGACCTTCGAGATCCTCACCTGGCGCCAGCTTCGGTTCCACGACAAGCCGATCGTGCTGGCGGATATCGGCGGATACTGGCAGCCGCTGCTCGACCTGCTCAACGCGCAGGTCGAACACGGCTTCGTCGATCCGGCGCATCTCTCGCTGATGACCGTCGTCCGGTCGGTGGAGGACGTCTTCGCCGTGCTGGACGCCGCCGGGCCGTAGCCCGCGCCGAACCGCCGCTCGAAAAACCGGTCCCGCTGCCCGATATTGTCGCCACCGGTCCGTCAGGAAAGGCCGCCGCCATGCCGTCATACCCCGTTGCCGATATCCTCACGACGCGCAAGACCACCAAGGTCATGTTCGATCCCGAGCGCCCGGCCGCGCCCGAGACCGACCGAGAGACCATCGAATCGCTCATTGCCCTGGCGGGGTGGGCGCCGTTTCACAAGCCGGCGCACCGGGTCCACTGGCGCGGCACCCGGACCATCGAGCCCTGGCGCTTCCATCTCGCCGACGCCGCGACCTGCCGGCGCCTGATCGGTTTCGTTCAGGACAACGCCGAAAAGGCCGGCCGCGTGCCGCAGATGCTCGCCGCGGCCCAGGCGCTGATCCTCGCGACCTGGTTGCCCAATCCGCCGGAAAACGGCGACGACGGCCTGAACGGCGGCCTGTTCGATCCCACGATGGCGAACATGGAGCATATCGCGGCGGCGAGCGCCGCCGTGCAGTCCTTCCTGCTTGCGGCGACCGAACGGGGGCTGACGACCTACTGGTCGAGCGGCGGCTACCTGCGCGACGCCGCCACCTTCGACTTGCTCGGCATCCCGGCGCAGCAGATCCTGCTCGGCGCCGTGTTCGTGTTTCCGAACGACGGCGGCGAGCGCATTCCCGGCGGCATGCGCGACAAGCGCAGCGAGCGGGCCGCGTGGTCGACCTGGGTGACGCCCCGGGAATGACCGGCCGGACGTTCGGCGCCATCCTGCGACAGCGCCCCCGTCGCACCGGCGGCGCACCCCTCCAATGATCCGCCTCCGCTAATTCTGGACACTTCGACATGAGCAAAATCAAGGTCGCCCGGCCGGTTATCGAGATCGACGGCGATGAGATGACCCGGATCATCTGGCAGTTCATCAAGGACAAGCTGATCCTGCCCTATCTCGATATCGACCTGCACTATTACGACCTGAGCATCCAGAAGCGCGACGAAACCGACGACCGGATTACCGTCGATGCCGCCAACGCGATCCGGGAGCACGGCGTCGGCGTCAAATGCGCGACCATCACGCCGGACGAGGCGAGGGTCGAGGAGTTCGGCCTCAAGCAGATGTGGAAATCGCCCAACGGCACGATCCGCAACATCCTGGGCGGCACCGTGTTCCGCGAGCCGATCATCTGCCGCAACGTGCCGCGCCTGGTGCCGGGCTGGACCGAGCCGATCATCATCGGCCGCCACGCCTTCGGCGACCAGTATCGCGCGACCGATTTCGTCGTGCCGGGCAGCGGCAAGCTGACGATCCGCTTCGACGGCGACGACGGCACGACCATCGAGCGCGAGGTCTACGACTTCCCCGGCGGCGGCGTGACGATGGCGATGTACAACCTGGACGCGTCGATCCGGGACTTCGCCCGCGCCTCGCTCAACTACGGGCTGAGCCGGAACTGCGACGTATACCTGTCGACCAAGAACACGATCATGAAAGCCTATGACGGCCGCTTCAAGGACCTGTTCCAGGAGGTCTTCGAGGCCGACTTCGCGGATAAATTCAAGGAAGCCGGCATCGGCTACGAGCACCGGCTGATCGACGACATGGTGGCCCAGGCGCTCAAATGGTCCGGCGGCTTCGTCTGGGCCTGCAAGAATTACGACGGCGACGTGCAATCGGATACCGTGGCCCAGGGCTTCGGCTCGCTCGGCCTGATGACCTCGGTGCTGATGACCGCCGACGGCAAGACCGTGGAGGCCGAGGCGGCGCACGGCACGGTGACCCGCCACTATCGCCAGCACCAGCAGGGCCGGGAGACCTCGACCAACCCGATCGCCTCGATCTTCGCCTGGACCCGCGGCCTGAAATTCCGCGGCCGGATGGACGAGACGCCCGCGGTTTCGGACTTCGCCGAAACGCTGGAGCAGGTCTGCGTCGAGACCGTCGAGAGCGGCCATATGACCAAGGACCTGGCCCTGCTGATCGGGCCGGACCAGGAATGGCTGACCACCAACGGCTTCCTCGAGAAGCTGGACGAGGGCCTGCAGGCGCGGATGGGCGCCTAGACCGGCCCCGGTCCCGCGCCGCGGCGGCGGCCGGGAGCGCGGGTTGGAAGGCGGAGAGGCAGATGGGCGACAGCGCGCCGGTACTCCCGTCGGAAATGCGCAGCGGAGCAGCCGGCGGCGAAGGGGGCGGCGTTCCGACGGCGCCGCGCGGCCTGTGGTATCTCGCCATGCCCGGCACGCGGCTCAGGCGCGGCACGGCGGTGCACCGCACCCTGCTGGACGAACCGGTCCTGATCGGCCGCGACAATGCCGGCGCGGTCTTCGCCCTGCGCGATATCTGCCCGCACCGGGCCATGCCGCTCTCTGCCGGCCGGTTCGACGGCGAGACGGTGACCTGCGCCTATCACGGCTGGCAGTTCGGCACCGACGGCGTGTGCCGCAACATTCCCTCGCTGGTCGAGGACTATCGCGATTCGGTCCGGCTCGACCGGATCGGGACCAAATCCTATCCCTGCCGCGAGGCGCAGCACCTGATCTGGGTCTATATGGGCGACGACGGCGGCGCGGCCGACGAAGGACTGCCGCCGCCGCCCGAGATCCCGGCGCGCGGCCGGCCCGGCATCGCCGAGACCCTGGACCTGGAATGCCATTTCGACGACGCCGTGATCGGCCTGATCGATCCGGCCCACGGCGCCTATGTCCACCGCAACTGGTGGTGGCGCTCGTCGAAGACGCTGACGGAAAAGGCCAAGCGCTATGCGCCGTCGGAGCTCGGCTTCACCATGGTGCGCCACGCGCCGAGCGCCAACAGCCGCATCATCCGCATGCTGCGCGGCGAGAAGACGGTGGAGATAAGCTTCCGGCTGCCCGGCGTGCGCGTCGAGCACATGACCCTGGGCGACCGGCACACTTATGTCGGCGTGACGGCAATGACCCCGGTTTCGGAGTACCGCACGGCGATGCACCACGTCATGTACTGGTCGCATCCGCTGATGACGCTGGCCAAGCCGATCGCGATCCCGGTCACGCGCAACTTCCTGAACCAGGACCGCACGGCGATGAACCGGCAGCGCGAGGGCCGCAAAAAGTCGGACGCCGCCATGCTGCTGCCCGATGCCGACACGCCGGCGAAATGGTACATGGCGCTGAAGAAGGAACTGACGGCCTCCCGCGACGAGGGCCGCGATTTCCGCAACCCGGTGACGGAGACGGTCCTGCGCTGGCGGAGTTGAGCGCCGTAACCCGGCCCTTCGATACGCCCCGCCCTTCGATACGCCGCCTTCGGCGGCTACTCAGGATGAGGGGAAGGGAGTGGCTCAAACACCATTCCCCTCATCCCGAGTAGGCGCGTCAGCGCCGTATCGAGGGGCGCTTGGCCCCACTGCTCCATCCAAGGCGGATACGCCCAGGGCGATGCGCCGGGTCTGCCCACGCCTCTCTTTTGCGCCGTGTGTGGGCGTTGGGTCAGTCTGAATTTCGTCCCCGGTGGATGAGGCCGATAATCAGGCCGAACACGCCGAATTGGAGCGCGAGATAGAGCGTTTCCATCCAGATGAACGCAGACGCGCCCGGAACCTCCTGCCTGGCGACGAAGGCGAGCACGTGGGACGTCCAGAAGAAGGCGCCGACGATGAGAGCGAACCGGAACCCCCGCCGAATGCTGCTCCCCTCGGCCTTCAGCATCGGAAACAGGGCGCAGAGCAGAATTCCCTGAAGCACGATGGTGAGCAGACCGACCAGAAAGTCCGGCTCTCCCTCGAAATAGCCGAACGCTTCGTAGCTCTCCCTGAACAGGAGGACGTGCCAGACCACGGCAAGAGCGAATGTGCAGACCGTGTAGGCGGCGGCCCCAAGGACCAGCTTCCCGGCGCCCGGCACGCTGGAAATTATTCTTGATTTGTTCATGGAAAGCCCCGTCGTTCGAGCGATTCAAGGCGGCGCGCCACTACCCGGAAATATGCGCCAGGTCCGGCAGGCAGCGGAATTTCTCGGCGTAATCGATGCCGTAACCGACGACGAAGACGTCGTCGATGGCGAAGCCGACATAGTCGGCCTCGACCGGCGCTTCGCGGCGCGCCGGCTTGTCGAGCAGCACGCAGGTCGCGACGGTCTGGGCGCCGGCGTCCTCCACCATCATGCGCGCGGTCAGCAGCGTCCGGCCGGTATCGAGAATGTCGTCGACCAGCAGCACCCGCTCGCCCGACAGGTTGCCCGGAAACTCGCCGACCAGCCGCACTCGGCCGGAACTCTCGGTCGAACTGCCGTAACTCTTGAAGCTGGCGAACTCGATGCGCGGCCGGCAGCCGCGCGCCGCCAGGGCGCGGGCGAGGTCGGCGGTGAAGATGAACGCGCCATTCAGGACGCAGAGCAGCACGAATTCCTGGCCCATCGCCCGGGCGATGTCGCCGGCCAGCGATTCGATCCGCTTCGAGATATCGCCGGCGGCGAACAGCGCGGTCGGCAGCGTGTCGCCGCCCTCCTGCGCGCGGTCGGTGAAACCGGTCACGGTCAGCCGGCCTTGCGCGCGTCCGCGCCCCACTGCCAGTCGGCGAAGCGGTTGCGCAGGGTGAGTTTCTGGAACTTTCCGGTCGAGGTCTTGGGCACTTCGTCGATCACCACGATGTCGTCGGGAAGCTGCCACTTGGCGAAGTCGCTGAGCAGGTGGCCGTCGAGCTCCGCCTTGGTGAGCGCCGCGCCGTCCTTGAGCACGATGCAGGCAAGCGGGCGCTCGTCCCATTTCGTGTGGGGCAGGGCGATCACCGCGGCTTCCTTGACCGCCGGATGGCCCATGATGGCGTTCTCCAGGTCGACCGAGCTGATCCATTCGCCGCCGGACTTGATGACGTCCTTCGAGCGGTCGGTGATCTGGACATAGCCCTCGCCGTCCATGGTCACGATGTCGCCGGTGCGGAACCAGCCGTCGTCGCTCCAGCGGTCGCCGGCCTCGGGATAGTTGAAATAGCTGCTGGCGATCCAGGGCCCGCGCACCTCCAGTTCCCCCATCGATTCGCCGTCCCACGGCAGGATGTTGCCGTCGCCGTCGCGGTGGCGCAGGTCGACGAAGGGCGCGGCGTAGCCCTGCTTCGAGCGGTAGTCGAAATAGATCTCTTCGCCCTGGCCAGCGAGATGCGGCTTGACGTTGGCGACCGTGCCGAGGGGCGACATCTCCGTCATGCCCCAGGCGTGGAGTACGGTGATGCCGAAATCCTGGAAGCGCCGGATCACGGCGGGCGGCGCCGCCGAACCGCCGACCACGGTGCGCAGGCCGCGCAGCGCCTCGTATTTCGCCGGGTCCTTCTCGATGGTCTGGATGATGCCGAGCCAGACCGTCGGCACGCCGCCCGAGAAGGTGACCTCTTCGCCGATGAACTGGGCGATCAGGCTGTCGGGATCGAGATGCGGGCCGGGGAAGACGAGCTTGGCGCCGGTCATGGTCGCGGCATAGGGGATGCCCCAGGCGTTGGCATGGAACATCGGCACGACCGGCAGGATGCAGTCGTTCATGCTGAAATTCAGCATGTCGGGCTGGGCGCCGACCATCGAATGCAGCACCATCCCGCGGTGCGAGTAGATCACACCCTTGGGGTCGCCGGTCGTGCCGGAGGTGTAGCACATGGCGCAGCCGTCGGTTTCGTCGATCTCCGGCAGTCCGGTTGCCGGGTCGCCGGTCTCGATGAAGTCCTCGTAGCTCTCCATGCCGTCGGGGACCGGCCCGCCGAACGGGATGACGACGGTGCGGTGCGCGGGCATCCGGTCCTTGAACTGGTCGTAAAGCGGCAAGAGAACGTCGTCGACGATGACGATCCGGTCGTCGGCGTGGGTCGCGATATAGCCGATATCCGCCGGGCCGAGGCGCAGGTTCAGCGTGTGCATGACGCCGCCGGCCGCCGGGATGCCGTAGTAGCATTCCAGATGCGCGCTGTGGTTCCAGGCCAGGGTCGCCACCCGGTCGCCCTTCTTCACGCCGGCTTGGACGAGCGCCCGGGCCAGCTTCTCCGCCCGTTCGCAGATCTCCGCGTAGGTTTGGCGCAGGACGGACTTGTCGGGCCGCTGGGAGACGATCTCGCGCGTCGGATAAACCTCCCGCATCCGCCCGAGCAGGTGATTGAGCGTCAGCGGATAGTCCATGATCGTGGCGACCGAGCCGGCCATGGCGTTTTCCTCCCGAACTGCCTGGAACCGTCGCCGGATGTTTACACCAGCGCCCCTCCAGATTGCCAGTGGCCCGATTGCCGGTAGCCAGCCGCCGCGGCGGAATGGGCGCCGGCCTGCGCCACGGGCGGAAACGGTCCGCCATCAGTCTGCAGCCGCACCGCCCGGTGCGAAAATGCGTATACAAGGGTTGCCGCCGTTAGCTATTTTGCCGGTAATCGCGCCGTTCCGCCCGGAGCTTCGCTTCGGGCGGCGGGAAATGCGGACCAGATCATCGAGGGAGGGGATCCATGAGCATTCGATTCGATACGCGGAGCGCTGCCGCGAAGCGCGTGGCCGTGCTGGGCAGCACAGCGGTTTTCACTTGCATGGCTGCCGGCGCCGCCCAGGCGAAGACCGAAATCCTGTTCAACGCGTTCGCGCCGCCCAAGCACATCATCAATACCGGCATCGTCAAGCCGTGGGCCGCTGCGGTGACGAAGGCGTCGAACGGGCGCATCACCTTCAAGTTCCCGCCGAGCAGTGTCGCGCCGCCGCCGCGCCAGTTCGACATCGCGCGCACCGGCACGGTGGACATGGCGTACCAGTTCAACGGCTTCCTGCGCCGGCGGGTCCCGCTGGTCCAGCTCACCCTGCTGCCGTTCATGGGCCGCAGCGGCTCGGCCCAGGGGGTCGCGCTGTGGCGGACCTACAACAAGTTCTTCGCGAAAAAGAACCAGTACAGCGGCGTGAAGCTGATCGGCTTCTTCGGCGGGCCGCCCGGCGACCTGTGCAGCCTGAAGGCCGACAAGCCGATCGATTCGGTCGCCACGCTCAAGACGATGAAGATGTGGTCGCTGCCGGGCTATCCGTCCCAGGGGCTGAAGCGGCTCGACGTCACCGTCGTGCCCGGCCCGGCCGTGCGCATCTATTCCATCGTCTCCAAGGGCATTGTCGACGGTTTCGCCGGTCTGGGCCTGCAGGAATCGATCCGGTTCAACGTCGCCCAGTTCGCCAAATCCTGCACCGTTCTGTCGGATTCCATGTTCACGGCGATGTTCTCGCTGATGATCAACCCGAAAAAGTGGGACTCCCTGTCGGATGCGGACAAGCAGGCCTTCGACAGGATGGGCGGCGAAACGCTCGCGGGTTACACGCGGCACTGGGACGCCGCCGACGTGAACGGGCCCGATAACTTGCGCAAGATCGGGGTCAAGGTATTCGACGCCCCCGCGGCCTTCGTCGATGAGCTGCGCAAGGCCTGGCTGCCGATGCACGAGGAATGGATCGCGGGCGCCAACAAGCTCGGCGTCGACGGCAAGGCGGCCTACGACTTCTTCCGCGCTGAAGTCGCCAAGGTGACCGCGGCGATGAAGTAGCCGGATCTTGCGGACAAACGGCAGCGCCGGCCGGGATCCCGGCGCTGCCGCGTTGCCGTCGCCGTCATCCGCCAGAAGGGGCGTCGATCCGTGTCAGCCATTCCGAACCGGGCGGCGGGCCTGTCGTCCGCCCGCGAGCTTTTCCTGGTCGGCAGCATTTCGTTGCCCGACGCCGCGGCCGTGTTCACCGAGGTCGGCAGCCTTCTGGGCCACGCCATCCGGCGCATTCCGGACGGCGAGACCGGCGAGCGCCTGGGCTGGCTGGAATGGCTCGGGCCGGGCTTCGCCGCCCATCCGCTGCTCGAAGCGACAATCTCACAGGGTGACTGGCGCAACGAGACCGCGCCGGAGAGGTGGAAGCACCGGACCTGGCATCGCCTGAAACCCGGCGCGGCCGCAGAAGATGTCGTGTTCGACGATATCGGCTATGCCCGGAACGCGATCGAGTCTTTCGCCGAATTCCGCAAGGCGAAGGACGCCGGCGTTCTGCCTGGCCATGTCCGCTACATGATCGCCATTCCGACGCCGTTCAACGCCGTCAACCAGCATTTCGCGCCGGACCAGCGGGCGCTCCTCGAGCCGCGCTGGGAGGCCGGCCTCAAGCGGGAGGTCGACCGGATCGCCGCAAGCCTGCCGCACGACGAAATCTCGATCCAGTGGGACTGCGCCCACGACATGCAGGCCTATGACGGCGCGCGGGAAACCTGGTTCGAGCCGGCCCGGCCCGGCATCGTCGCGCGCATGCTCCGGATGGGCGCGCATGTGCCCGCCGATATCGAGATGGGCTACCACCTGTGCTACGGCAGCTTCGGCGGCAAGCATTTCGTCGAGCCGGAGGACATGGGCGCGATGGTGGAGGTGGCCAATGCGCTGACCGCCGGGCTGGCGCGGCCGTTGCACTGGCTCCACATGCCGGTCCCGGTCGGGCGCGACGACGACGCCTATTTCGCCCCGCTGGACGGGCTCGAGCAGCGGCCGGAAACCGCGCTCTATCTCGGCCTGATCCACGACACCGACGGCGAGGCGGGGACGGAACGCCGGATGGCGGCGGCGTCGCGGCACCTGCCGCGCTACGGCATCGCCACGGAATGCGGTTTCGGCCGGCGGCCGCCCGAAACCATCGCCGGATTGCTCGATCTCCATGCCCGCCTCGCCGGATAGACGCGCGCGGCGGAAAGCGAGTCGCCGCCGGACCGGCGCGCCGTGACCGCTGCCGACAACGAGGCGACGGGCGCCGGCGCGAACGAAGGCGCCATGCCGCTGCCCCGGTTGCTGCGCAAGGCCCTGCGCGCGCTGATCGCCATCGACGTGTTCGGCATGATGGCGCTGATCTTTGTCGACGTTTTCCTGCGCTACCTGTTCAACGCGCCATTGCCGGGGGCTTTCGAGTACATCCAGTTCATGCTCGCCTTCCTGATCTTCTGCGCCCTGCCGCTGATCACCTGGACCGAAGGCCACATCGTCGTCTCGATCTTCGAGGGACTGTTCCGCCGGCGCGGGCTGGATCGGGTGCAGAGACTGGCCGTGATGCTGGTCAGCGCGGGCGGCCTGGCGGTCATCGCCTGGCTGCTGTGGCACCAGGGCTTCTCGCTGCGCAACAGCGGGCAGATCACCGGCTTCGTCGAACTGCCGCTCTACCCCATCGCCTTCGTCATGAGCGGGCTGACCGTCGTCGCACTGGCGATCCAGCTTGCCATGATCGTCTACGACCTGCGCCACGGTTTCCGCCGCGACCGGCGCGGCCCGGTCGGCGATTTCTGACCGTGCTCGAATCCGCCATCGCCTTCGTCGTCCTGTTCGTCATCTGCTTTGCCGGAATACCGCTCGGCTTTTCGCTGATCCTGGTCGGGCTCGGCGGTTTCGCCCTCCTGCGCGGCCTGCTGCCGGGCATCGAAATGGCCGGCCAGCAGATCGTCGACCTGTCGACCAATTTCGGCTTCTCGGTACTGCCGCTGTTCATCCTGATGGGGACCTTCATCCACCGGGCGCAGCTTTCGTCCGACCTTTACGACGCGACCAACGCCTGGCTCGGCCACCGGCGCGGCGGGCTCGCGATGGCGACGGTGGCGGCCTGCGGCGCTTTCGCCGCCGTTTCCGGCAGTTCGCTGGCGACCGCGGCCACGATGGCGAAGGTGGCGATGCCGTCGATGCGGCGGTTCGGCTATGCCGACAGCCTGGCGGCGGGCTCGGTGGCGGCGGGCGGCACCCTCGGAATTCTCATTCCGCCCAGCGTGCCGATGGTGATCTACGGCATTCTGACCGAGAGCGACATCGGCAAGCTGTTCATCGCCGGCGTTATTCCCGGCATCCTGCTGATCTTCGCCTATCTGGCCGCCGTCTGGGCGGTGACCAGCGTCAGGCCGGCGCTCGGCCCGCCGGGCGAGCGCATTCCCTGGGCTGCCAGATGGCCCCATCTGGGCCGGGTCTGGGGCGTCGTCGCGCTGTTCGTGCTCGTCCTGGGCGGCATCTATTTCGGCATCTTCACGCCGACCGAAGCCGCCGGGATCGGCGCGGCCGGCGCCCTAGTCTTCGCGCTGCTGCGCCGCCGGATGCCGTGGCGCGAATTCGTCGACTCACTGGTCGAGGCCGGCATCACGTCGGGCATGATCTTCATCGTCGCGTTCGGGGCGCTGATCTTTTCCAACTTCGTCAACCTGGCCGGCCTGACCGCGGCGATGGTCGACTTCATCCAGTCGCTCGACGTCTCGGCGGTCGGCGTCGTGATCGCCATGTGCGTGATCTACCTGCTGTTCGGCTGCGTCTTCGACAGCCTCGCCATGCTGCTGCTCACGGTGCCGATCTTCGCCGCCATCCTCACGCCGCTCGACGTCGACCTGATCTGGTTCGGCATCGTCGCCATCATCGTCGTCGAAATCGGCCTGATCACGCCGCCGATCGGCATGAACGTCTTCATCGTCAAGACGGTGCTGGAGGATGTCAGCCTGTGGGCGATCTTCGCCGGAGTCTGGCCCTTTGTCGTCGCCAGCCTGGTCGGCCTGGCGCTGATCGTCGCTGTGCCGGACATCGCCCTGTTCCTGCCGCAGCTCATGCACTGAGGCGGCGGCAGCGCCGGGCCGCGGCTGGCGCGAACGTGATGGTCCGCGAAGCCGCGCCCGCTTGTTTTCGCCCCGTTGGACCACCCATATTGCGGCACACGATCGGGCAGATCGGAAACGCCCCGGAATGATTGGCAGATTTCTTCGCTGGACCCTGTGCGCTGCGCTTCTCGCGGGGCTTGCGCCCGTGGGACAGGCCATTGCGCAGACCTCGCAGCCGGGGACGTTGCGCGGTCTCGACCTGCCGGGCCTGACGCCGCAGGGCGGTGCGCCGCAAGACGCGCCGGCCGACAGCGTTTTCCGGACGAAGCACGTCACCGCCGAACTGCTCAGCGAGCATGTCACCCTGCGGCCGGGCACGACCGCCTGGGTCGCCCTCGTCTTCAGGATCATCCCGAAGTGGCACACCTACTGGCGCAACGCCGGCGATTCGGGCGAGGCGACGCGGATCGACTGGGTGCTGCCACCGGGCTACGAGGCCGGCGATATCGTCTGGCCGCCGCCGGAGCGCCTTCCGGTCGGCCCGCTGGTCAACTACGGCTACAGCGGCGAAGCGATCCACATGGTGCCGATTTCGGTGCCGAAGGACGCGCGGCCCGGCGAGACGGCGACGCTGACCGCGAGCGTGTCATGGCTGGTGTGCGAAGAGGTCTGCATTCCGGAGGTGGGGGTGCTGACGCTCGATCTGCCGGTCGCCGGCGACCCGCCGATCGCCGATTTCCGCGCCGGGCCGATCTTCGCGAAGGCGCGTGCCGCGCTGCCGAAACCGTCGCCATGGACCGCAGAATACCGCTTTGACGGCAAGAGGTTCCGGCTCGATGTTGCAGCAGAAGGTTTGAAGCGCGACGTCATCGAGGACGCGTGGTTCTACCCCTACGGCCACGGCGTGGTGAAATATGCCGCGCCGCAGAAGCTGACGGTGACCGACCGCGCGCTCATCCTGGAGACGCAGCGCGGCAAGGCGGCGAAACCGATAACGGACGTGGGCGGCCTGCTGGTCGTCAAGGAACGGCTCGGCGACGGCATGGTCGCGACCCAGGCCTTCCGGCTGACGGCGACCGAGGCCGCCGCTCCGCCGCTCATCGGCTTCTGGGAGGCCGTCGTCCTCGCTTTTCTCGGCGGCCTGATCCTGAACCTGATGCCCTGCGTCCTGCCGGTGCTGGCGGTCAAGGGGCTCAGCTTCGCGCGCCACGCCAGTTCGGGTCGGGCCGGGGGCCGGGGCATGGCGCGGCACGGCGCGGCCTACACCGCCGGCGTTTTGGCGAGCTTTGCCGTCGTCGGCGCGGTCCTGCTGGCGGTGCGCAGCGCCGGGGCGGCGGCCGGCTGGGGCTTCCAGCTCCAGGAACCCGTATTCGTCCTGCTCATGGCCTATCTGATGGTGCTGATCGGGCTGAATTTCGCCGGCCTGTTCGAAATCGGCGGCCGTTTCGCCGGCATCGGCGGCGCGCTGGCGGAACGGTCCGGCCTCGGCGGTTCCTTCTTCACCGGCGTGCTCGCCGTGATCGTGGCCACACCCTGCACGGCGCCCTTCATGGGCGCGGCGGTCGGCTTCGCGCTCGGCCAGACCGCCGCCGTCGCCATGGCCGTCATGCTGGCCCTCGGTTTCGGCCTTGCCCTGCCGTTCCTGCTGCTCAGCCTGTCGCCGACCCTGCTGCGGCTGATTCCGAAGCCGGGGCCGTGGATGGTCCGGTTCAAGCAGTTCCTCGCCTTCCCGATGTTCGCGACCGCGGCCTGGCTGATCTGGGTGCTGTCGCTGCAGGCCGGCGATGCGGCGCTGCTCGGCGCGCTCGCCGGCGCCGTCCTGATCGCCTTCGCGGTCTGGCTCTGGCAGGCCAGCGTAAGCGCCGCGCCCCGCTGGAGGCCTGCCGGGATCGGCCTGGCTGCGGCCGCCATCGTCGCTGCGCTTGCGATGGTGCGCTTTGCCGAAAGCGGCGCTCCGGTTGCCAGAACGCCCGGATCGAGCGCCACGACAGACTCCGGGAGCGCCGCCGTGACGGGTATCGCCTGGCAGCCGTTCAGCGAAGCGCGGCTGGCGGCGTTGCGTGCGCAGGGCCGGCCGGTCTTCATCAACTTCACGGCGGCCTGGTGCATCACCTGCATCGCCAACGAAAAGGTGGTGCTGCGCCTGGAGAGCGTCCGGCGGGCGGTCGACGCGGCCGGCATGGCGGCGCTCAAGGGCGACTGGACGCGCCGCGACCCGGTCATCACCGGACATCTCGCAAGGTTCGGCCGCTCCGGCGTGCCGCTCTATGTTATCTATCCGCCGAAAGGATCGCCGAAAACGCCGATGGTGCTGCCGCAGATCCTGACCGAAGGCGGCACGGTCGCCGCGATCCGCAGCATGGCCGCCGAAACGCGCCGGGCCGGGCGGGCCGGACAATAGCGCGGCCACCCGGGCGGAACGCAAGGCTGGAACGCAGGGAAAGAGGGAACGAACCGATGACGAAGCGCCTGAAACACTCGATCGCCGCTGCGGTTGCCGCGGTTTTCCTGGCCGCTCCTGCGGCCGCTTCCGCGCCCGAAGTCGGCAAGACGGCGCCGGACTTCACCGGCGTCGACAGCAACGGCGCTTCCGTGACGCTTTCGGCCCTGCGCGGCAAGCTGGTCGTGCTGGAATGGACCAACCACGGCTGCCCCTATGTCTCGAAGCACTACGGCGCCGGCAACATGCAGAAGACCCAGAAGGCGGCACGTGCGAAGGGCGCGGTGTGGCTCAGCATCATCTCGTCGGCGCCGGGCCGGCAGGGCCATGTCGACGGCGCCGAAGCGAACCGCCTCAGCAAGACGCGCGGCGCGGCGCCGAGCCATGTCATCCTCGATCCGAAAGGAACCATCGGGCGGAAATACGAAGCCACCAACACGCCGCACATGTTCATCGTCGGCAAGGACGGCGCGCTGCTCTACATGGGCGCGATCGACAGCATCCGCTCGGCCAACCCCGCCGACATTCCGCGCGCGAAAAACTATGTGACCGCGGCGCTGAACGAAATCGCCGCCGGCCGCAAGGTCAGCGAACCGGTAACGCGCCAATACGGCTGTTCAGTGAAATACGCATATTGAGGGGCCTGCCACTCGCCGTCATTTCGACCGGAGCGGCGTTAGCCGCGTAGCGGAGAAATCTTTCCCGCGCGGCGCTCCGGAATCCGCTCGGCGCCGGAAAGATATCTCCACTAGAACAATGCTCAACCATGTAGTGATAAAATTCTATTTTTTGTTTAGTGATAACAGGTTAAAGGATGATTGACCGATTCGTCCCAGGTGCCGCCGTTGCCAGGTACCGGTTAGGTACCGCTTGAATTCCAATTCCTGCGCATCTCGGCGCAGCATGTGCTGCCGACGTCGTGTTGATTCGGTCATCGGGTGACGCGATTGCTGGGCCTGCTACGACTCCGGGGCTACCCGACCCAGCGAGGCTGGGCCCAACGGCTCGCGTACCTCAATAACCGGTTGAACGAACAAATACGGCCGTGCAGGTTTTTCATCTGACCCATCGTCCCCTTCGAATCAAGAAGCTCCAATGGAGGCTGGTCACACGATTTGACGAGCCTTATCGTCGAGCGGATTGCGGCATTTGAAGATGATTTTTTCGAAGACGCCGCGCTGTCAGATGGCGGCGAAGGGGTTTGGTTGCCGATCGAGTTCGGGTCAGCGGGCGCGCCGCACGATTACCAATTCTTGTATGAACAGCAGTGGGCGTGGACAGAGGCGGCGGATGCCCGTTGTGCCAGTAGACATGGGTGCGGTTAGCGAACAACTGTTTGACTCAGGCCGACGCTTTCGCAGAGCTTCAAATTATGCTGACAGCCGCTCGCGGTGGGATATGGTCTGAACCTTCAGATTCGGGCTCTCTCGGCACCGGACGGCCGCTTCAAAGCCGTTCCCAACTTCTGCCTGGGCCCACGGCACAAGAGCCGACAGTGCCTCTCGACCTGAAGGTCGCAGGTTCGAATCCTGCCCACGTAACAGCAAGAACTATTACAGGATACCGTTACAAAGTTCTGACAAGGCGAGGGACGACTGCAAAGCGGTGTCGGCCTGGAAGCGGATTGAGCAGGCTTGGATCGGTGGCGGCAAACCGACAATCGGTATTGACGGGTGCAGCCAACGATCATGCCGGCCCCTAGAGCGGGCCCGTCTGCGCTAGGTTGCAGGAAATGCGCTGAATACATCGCAACCGGTCCATACTAGGCTGGCCTTTGGACCGTTCGGGAATGTTGTCGCCAATGCCGGGGCACCCGCCTATTATGGCCGGAAGACTTTGACGTTCCCGGCCCGGATACCTTCGGAAAGGTTGGACCGTCAAACATGCCGACCGAAGCTGAGCCCTTGCGGGCGGTCGATCCGATCGAGCTTGAGATCATCCAAGAGGCGATGATCTCGATCGTCCGCGAGATGCGGGTCAATCTCGTGGCGACCGCCTATTCCTCGATCATCTACGAGGCCTACGATTTTTCTTGCGTCCTGATTGACGGCACGGGACAGATCGTGGCACTGGCCGAGGATAACCCGTCCCACATCTTTCCGGTGCCGTGGTCGGTCAGGCAGATGTTCGACACCTTCGGCGACGATATCCGGCCAGGCGATGTCTTCCTGCACAACGACCCCTACACAGGCGGAACGCATCTCAACGACATCGCCATGATGTTTCCGGTGTTCGCGGAGGATCGGCTGGTGCTGTTTCCCTGCGTTCGGGCGCACTGGGGCGATGTCGGCGGCACCACGCCGGGCAGCATTTCCGGCAAGTCGACGGAGATTTTCCACGACGGCGTTCGCCTGCCGATCGTCAAGATCGCCAACGGGGGAGAGCTCAACCGGGGCCTGTTCGACGTGATGATGGCAAACATGCGCGTGCCGCGCGAGCGGCGCGGCGATTTCATGTCGACCTGGGGCACCTGCCAGGTCGCCGAGCGGCGCATAGTCGAGCTGTTCGAACGGTACGGCGTTGCGACGGTCGAGGCCGCCATCGCCGAACTGATCGACCGGGCCGAGCGGCGGACGCGCCAGCGGATCGCGGCGCTGGCCGACCGGGAATATGTCTACGAGCACTATCTGGACCCGGTCGGCAGCGACGCCGAGCCTGTGATCGCCCGGGCCCGCATCAGAATCGATGGTAGCAACCTGGAGGTCGATTTCTCCGGTTCGTCCGGCCAGACTAGGGCGGCCATGAATGCTGGACCGGCGGTAGCGGCGACCGGCGCATTCATCGTGCTCAAGGCGTTCCTGGATTCTGCTCAGCCCATCAATCATGGAAATTTCAGGCCGATTTCCATCACGGCGCCTGAAGGCTCCTTTTTCAACGCGCGCTATCCCGCGTCCTGCGCGGGGTCGTCCGAAGTCCGGCACGCGGCCATATCGGCGGTTCTCGGCGCGATGTCCCAAGCGATGCCGGAGCGCATGGCCGGCGACATCAAAGGCACCTCAAACCACATTTACATCGGCGGCAAGGATCCGGAGCGGCCGGAACCCTTCATCTTCTATGAATATCCGGCCGGCGGCACGGGCGCGACCGCCGAAGGCGACGGCGGCGATGCGCTGCGTAATTTCGCGGAGGGGGATTTTGCGTCCATCCAGTCGGTTGAATCGATCGAGCACGAGAGCCCGCTGCTCGTCGAGCGCTGCGAAATCCGGCGCGATTCCGGCGGTGCCGGGCGGCACCGCGGCGGCTGCGGACTGCGCAGGGACGTGCGCGTGCTGGTCGACGAAGCTCTGCTCTCCGTTTCGTCCAACAAGAACATCCTCCCGCCCTTCGGCGTCGCCGCGGGATGGCCGGGCGCGCCTAACAATTTTTCGGTGATCCGCAACGGCGCGGAACTGGCGCCGTCCGATACGCCGGGGCAGGTTCAGGGTTTTCCCCTGCGGTGCGGCGACATTGTCGTCATGCGCAGTTCCGGCGGCGGCGGTTTCGGTGATCCGCTGGAACGGGAACCGTCGCGCATCCTCGAGGATATCGCGGAAGGTCGGCTTTCCGTAGACGCGGCGCGGCTCATCTACGGCATTGTCGCCGACACCGGGGCAATCGATACCGACGCCACAACAGCGTTGCGGGCGGGAATGAAGGCAGAGCGGCGGCGGCTGACGGCCGATCCTGTGCCAGATTCGCCGGCGGCCGGCAGGATCTGGTGCGAACTTGCAAGCGGAACGATTGCCCGGCTCGGACTGAGGGAAGGCGGCGCTCATGAAATCCTCGACGCGGGCGGTCCGGGCCTGCGGATCTGGATCCGTGGCGGCGAGGGGATCGACGAGGACACGCTCCGGCTGCCCGAGCGAATCTGCCAGGCCCTGAACCTGCGCCGGGGCGACGGCGTCGCCCTGCGCCCGCTTTTGGAACCGCCGGGCGCCGGAATGCCATGACCGGATCGTCGGACCAGCGCAATCTGATCGAGACCGCCGCGCGCATCTTTCCCGGCGGCGTGCTAAGCCGGCACAAGCTCGACGACGACCGCCAGCTCGTCTTCGTGTCGGGCCGCGGGGCGCATGTGACCGACGCTGCCGGCCGCGAATTCCTCGATTTTACCTGCGCCGGCGGCGCCGTGCTGCTCGGCTACGATCATCCGGGCGTTCTGGCGGCGCTCGACGCCCAGGCCCGGCGCGGCGTGCATTTCCTCGGCCTGCTCAACGACACGGCGATCCGCTACGGCGCCGAACTGCTCGACGTGCTGCCGATCGGCGGTCAAATCCGTTTCTGCTGCTCGGGCGCCGAGGCGACGTTCAACGCGATCCGGCTCGCCCGTGCGTATACCGGTCGCGACAGGGTCCTCAAATTCGAAGGCGCCTATCACGGCCATCACGACTACGGCATGTGGAGCTACAACCGCTTCGCTGCCGACGCCTTCTCGCCTGTCCCCAACTCGGCTGGCATGGCCGCCGGGATCGCCGACGATATTCTGCTCGCGCCCTACAACGACGTCGCCGCGGCGGAGGACGTGTTCCGGCGCGAAGGTCCGACGATCGCCGCCGTGATCATGGAGCCCGTGCAGCGCATGACGGCGCCGGCGCCGGGATATCTCGATCGTGTCCGGGACCTCGCTTCGGAAACCGGCGCCGTCCTGATTTTCGACGAGACGGTCACTGGGTTCCGGATCGCTCTGGGCGGCGCGCAGGAGCGGTTCGGCGTGCTGCCCGACCTCGCGGTCTACGGCAAATCGCTGGGCGGCGGCCTGCCGCTCGCCGCGGTCGTCGGCGATCCGGACATCATGGCGCTGGCGTCGGTCGAAGCCTGGCAGAACGATCCCAGGGGCGTCTTCTTCTCCGGCACGCTGTTCGGCAATCCGATGGCCTGCGCCGCCGGGCGGGCGTTCCTCGACGCGTTGCGAACACCCGATGCCTTTCCCCCGTTCCTGGCCCGGGCCGAAGCCTTGAAATCGGGGCTCGCGCAGATTTTGGGCAAGCACGGGGTCGATGCACACATCGTCGGCGAGGGGCCGATGTGGCGGCTCTATTTCGGCGATCCGGACCGGATTCACGACGTCCGAACAATCTCCGACAAGGACCGCCAGCGTGCCTTCGATCTCGGCCTGCTCGATTCCGGCATTTTCGTCCGGCCCGGCGGCGGCCACTATTTCTCGATGGCCCACACGGACGAAGACGTCGAAGCGGTCCTGCGCGCCGCGGACCGGATCGCAGCGCGGCTCTAGGACCGACAGCGCATGGCGATTGCGGTCGGCATCGACATCGGCGGGACCTTCACGGACGTCATCGCCCTCAATCTGGATACCGGCGACGTGAGCGCCGCAAAATCGCTCACGAGCTACGGCGACGAGACCAGAGCCTTGCTGGAGGGTCTGCAGGAGGTCGGCGTTCCCTACGGGGAAATCGACCGCCTGGTGCATGGCACGACCATCGGCACCAACGCGATCCTGGAGCGCCGGGGCGCACGCACGGCACTGCTGGTCACGCAGGGCTTCCGCGACCTGCTGGTCATCGGCCGGACGCGGCGCATGGCGCCGAACACCCTGTTCGACCTGACGTTCCAGCGGCCCGAACCGCTGGTTCCGCGGGCGCTGCGTTTCGATGTCGAAGAACGGGTCGGCGCCTCGGGCGAGACCGTCCGGCCGCTCGACGACGACGCGCTCGCAGCCGTTCTGGAAGATCTTCGACAGCAGAACGTCGAATCGGTCGCCGTGTGCTACCTCCACGCCTACGCAGCACCGGGACACGAGCTGGAGACACGTGCGGCGATCCGGGAGAAGCTGCCCGGGACGCCGGTGTCGCTGTCCCACGAAGTCGTGCCCGAGTACCGCGAATTCGAGCGGCTGAGCACTACGGTCCTGAACGCCTACATCGCCCCGGCGCTCGAAGACTATCTGGCAAGGCTCGAAAGCGTCCTGCGGCGTGAGGGCATCCGGGGCGCTCTCTTCATCATGGCTTCGAGCGGCGGCGTCCTTTCTCTGGACCGCGCGCGCCTCTTCCCCGTGACCACGGTTCTATCCGGACCGGCCGGAGGCGTTGTGGCTGCCGTGCAGGCGGCCGCGGCGGCCGGTGCGCGCGATCTCATCACCTGCGACATGGGCGGTACGAGCACGGACGTCAGCATGATCCGCGACCTGACGCCGACGGTGAAGAAGGACGGCGTCATCGCCGGAATGCCGCTGAAATCGACCCAGATCGACATCAGCACCGTCGGCGCCGGCGGCGGCAGCATCGCCTGGGTAAGCGAGGAGGGCCAGCTTCATGTCGGCCCGAAGAGCGCAGGCTCGCGTCCGGGACCGATCTGCTACGGCCTAGGCGGGACCGAGCCGACGATCACGGATGCCAACCTCGTCCTCGGCCGCCTTACCCTCGGCCGTAAACTCGGCGGCCGGATCGAACCTTCAGCGGAACAGGTCGTACCGGTTCTCGACGCCCTGGCGCGCCGCATCGGTGTCGAGAGCCGGGAGCGCATGGCCGACGGCATCATCCGCATTGCCGTCGCGAAGATGGTTGCCTCGATTCGGGAAATCTCGGTCGCCCGCGGCCACGACCCGCGCCGCTGCGCACTGGTTGCCTTCGGCGGGGCGGGTCCGATGCACGCCACCCAGGTCGCCGAGGCCCTGGCGATCCCCAGGGTCATCGTGCCGCCGCACGCGGGGAACCTTTCTGCGCTCGGCCTGGTCTCTGCCGATCTTCGTATCGACCTGAGCGAAACCGTGCTCCTGCCCAACGAAGCGGCGAGCATGGGAGCCGCGGAAGATGCCTTTGCACGGCTGGAGGAAACCGGCCGCGACCGGTTCGCCGCAGAAGGTTTCGCCGGTGACGGGATCATCGTCGAACGGGTGGCCGAGATGCGCTATGTCGGCCAGGCGCACGAGCTCGCCATCCCGGTGGCCGGCAAACCGGACCCGGCCGGCCTCGCCGATGCCTTCAACGCGAGCTACGAACGGGCCTACGGCCATTGCAACCGGGACGAGGCGATCGAGATCGTCAACCTGCGCCTGGCCGCCATCGTGCCGGTCCAGCGGCCACGGCTGCAGGCGCAGGGAGGGGACGCCGGCGGTGGAACGGACGAACGCGATGTCTGGTTCCGGGACGGTTTCCAGCCGACCCAGGTCTTCGAACGATACCGGCTTCCGATCGGCGTCTGGACCGAAGGACCGGCGATCGTCGAGGAAGCGGGCGCTACAACCGTCGTGTTCCCCAATTGGCATATGCGCCGGGACGAGCACGATAATCTGAACCTGGAACGAAGCGGCTGAACCGGGCCGCTCCGGCCCGTCCGGCGCCTTTGTTGACAGGTCAACGCCGCGTGGTAGGGTTTGCGCAGTGCAAAAAAAGAGGGCGGCTCCCATCCCACACGGCCATTGGGGTGTCGCTATTGGATTTGTTGCACTCCAATGGCCACGAGCGATGGACAGACCGTCCCCAATTTGAACGTAGGGAAGCGTCCGGGAACGGACGCTGTGAGGAGGGATTGGAATGTCTATTGTAATTCGCTGGTTTACCGGCCTCGTGGTGCTCGCCATTGCATCGGGCGCCTATGCCGCGCCCAAGAAGACGGACTGGACCATTTCGTCGGGTGTCGACCCGTCCGGGCCGTTTCAGGTCATTGCCGAGGCCATGGGCTTCTTCAAGAAGCAGGGCCTCAACGTCACGGTCAAAAAATACTCTTCGGCGACCCGCGGCTTCCGCGGCATGCTGGCCGGCGAGAACGACATGGCGAACTCGGGCTCCTTCGCCCCCGTCAGCACGCTGGCGCAGGGATCGAAGAAGTTCAAGATCGTCGGTTCCACCCGCAACAGCCAGAGCGGCTTCACGGCCATCGTCGTCCGGCCGGAGATCGCGGATGCCAAGGGCCTTGAAGGCGCCAGGATCGGGATCGCGCGGGGCAGCCCGTCGTCCCACATGTGGTTCGACAAATACGCCGCCAAGAACGGGCTGAAGAATTTCAAGCGCCTCTGGCTGCAGCCGCAGGAACAGCTCATTGCCTTCAGCAAGGGTGAGATCGATGCGGTCTCGATCTGGTATCCGTGGGCCGGCCGAGCCGCCGGCGTGCTCAAGGGCGCCAAAGTGCTGGCGCGCGACAAGGATATCGGCTTCGTCAACGACACGCCGATCACATTCAGCGCCGGGCTGCTGGCGGACCGCGATGCCGCGCTCGGCATCATGAAAGGGATGGTCGCGGCCAGCGCGTTCCTGGATGCCAATCCTGACGAATCGGCCAAGATCGTCAGCAAGGCGTTCAAGATCGACCTGAAGGACACCAAGGCGATCTCGAAGACGATCAGCCTGAAAGTCCAGTTCTCCGACGGCACCACCGCCGACCTGTGCCAGTCGCTGAACTTCCTCAAGGGACTCGGCAAGGTCAAGGGCCAGCCCGACTGGAAGACGGGGCTCGATTCGAGCATCATGAAGGCGGTCGCGCCGGACCGCGTCACCGCGAAATCGCCGCCGAACTGCTAGCAGTCGGTGCGTATGCACGCAGCTGAGTTCATCGGGGTAAAGAAGCAATTCGGCGGGCGGGGAGAGGATCCCAGCCCGCCGGCCCTTGAGAATTTCGAAGTCGCGATCCGCGAGCGGGAGTTTTTCTGCCTGCTCGGCCCGAGCGGCTGCGGCAAGACCACGGCGCTCACCCTGCTGGCCGGCTTCGAAATGCCGACCGACGGGCAGGCGCTGCACCGCGGCCAGCCGGTGCGCGGCCCGAGCGCGGATCGCGGCGTCGTCTTCCAGGGCGACGATTCCCTGATGCCCTGGCTCACCGCGCGGGACAACGTCCTGCTCGGTCCGAGGATACAGGGCCTGGAAAAGGCCGAGCAGGGCGAGATCGCCGAGCGTCTGCTCAAGCTGGTCGGCCTCGACGGCCACGGCCACAAATATCCGCGCGAACTGTCGGGCGGCATGAAGCAGCGCATCCAGATCGCACGGGTGCTGGCGACCGAGCCGGACATGCTGCTGATGGACGAGCCGTTCGCAGCCCTGGACGCCCAGACCCGCGGCCAGATGCAGGACGAACTCACCCGCATCTGGAGCTCGAGCCGGCGCACCGTGCTCTTCATCACCCATGACGTGGTCGAGGCGCTGATCCTGGGCGACCGGGTCGGCGTGATGCACGCCGGGCCGCGCTCGTCGATCCGGGAAATCTTCCCGATCGACCTGCCGCGCCCGCGCGACCGCACCGATCCGGAGTTGCTGAAAATCTACCGGAGAATTCAGGAAATCCTTGCCGAAGAGGTCCAGAGGAGCCGCGAGGAATGAAGCGGATCCTGCTGGATCGGGTGCTGCCCTATACACTGACGGTCGTTCTGCTGCTGAGCCTCTGGGAGATTGGCTCGCGGATGATCAATCCGCTTTTCTTCCCGCCCCTCGAGACCGTCGGCGAGTCCTTCGTGCGCATGGCGACGGGCGATCTCTGGGCCCAGATCCTGGTCAGCCTGCTGCGCATCTGGACCGGCTTCCTGCTCGGCAGCATGCTCGGCGTGCTGGTCGGCATCCTGATGGGCGGCCTGCCGCTGGCGCGGGGCATGCTCTACAGCGTCGTCGAATTCTTCCGCTTCATACCGCCGATCGCGATGATCGTCCTCGCCGTCTCCTGGTTCGGCACCGGCGACGTCGCCACCATCTTCCTGATCGTCTTCGCGACCGTGTTCATCGTGACGATCAACACGGAGGACGGGGTCTATCACGTCACCCGCAACCGGGTCCGGGCCGCCGAGAGCCTCGGCGCAAACACGGGCCAGGTCTTCCGCCTGGTCATCTTTCCCTCGACGCTGCCCCATGCGCTCACCGGCATGCGGGTCGCGATGGGCAACGCCTTCTCGACCATCATCGCGGCGGAGATGATCGCCGCCGATTTCGGCCTTGGCTTCATGCTCCAGCAGGCACGGGTCTTCCTCAAGACCGGCGACATCTTCGTCGGCCTGGTGGCGCTCGGCCTGCTCGGCTTCGCGACCGACCGTATCTTCCGCATCCTGATCGACCGCTGCGGCGGCGAATACGCCAGGGTCGCCTGACATGGCCGCCACGCGCGCTTTTGACCTGCTCCTGGCGCCGAGCTGGCAAGCCAGCGAAATGGAGCGGCCGGGCGCGGTCGTCCTTCCGGTCACCGGCGGCGCCATCCTGATCGCGATCTGGGGCTTCGCCTCGCTGCGCTACGACGTGACCATCCTGCCGTCGCCCGGCCAGGCGCTGGAGGAGGGGATCGACCTGCTGGTCGGCGGCGAGCTGGTCTTCCACGCGCTGGCAAGCCTGCAACGGCTGCTCGTCGGGTTTCTGATCGGCTGCGCCATCGCGGTTCCCATCGGCTTCGGCATGGGCCTTTCGCCCTTCTTCCGCCGTATGATGGAGCCGATCACGGAGTTTTTCCGCTACATCCCAGCCATCGCAATGGTGGTCTTCGCGCTCATCTGGTTCGGCATCGGCGAGGCCTCGAAGGTCTTCCTGATCTTCTACAACACCTTCTTTTCCGTGGCGCTAGCAACCGAAGCCGGCGTCAAGCACATCTCCCAGGTGCGCATCAACGCGGTGCGCAGCCTCGGCGCGAACCGCCGGCAGGTGTTGCAGTTCGTCGTCGTGCCCTCGGTCGTGCCCTACGCGATCCAGGGCATGCGCATGGGCATGGGGCGCGCCTTCGCGACTATCGTCTCGGCCGAAATCCTTGCGGCGAACTCCGGGCTCGGTTTCCTGATCTTCTCGTCGCGCGAATTTTCGCGGATGGACACGGTGATCGTGGCGATCGCCGTGCTCGGCGTCCTCGGCATCGTGATCGACCGCCTGTTCCGGCGCATGACGCGCATGGTCGGCGGCAACTACCTGCCGAGCGAGATGGCCTGACGCCGGGACTGCGAGGCGGCCGGCATGGCGGGCTCGTTCAGACGTAGGCGATGGCGTCCATCTCCAGCAGGATGCCGGGGCCGATGAAGCTGACCTCGGCGGTCATGCGCCCGGGCGCGTCCTTCGGAAAATACTCCCGGTAGACCTTTTCGAAGCCCGGCTTGTTGTCGATGTCGGTCAGGTAGACCGTGACTTTGACGACCTTGTCGAGCGACGAGCCGGCCGCTTCGAGAATCGCATCGAGGCTTTCGAACACCCGGCGCGCCTGAATGTCGATATCGCCCTCGACGATTTCGCCGGTTTCGTGGTCCTCGGGCGCGATGCCGCCGGTGAAGACGAAATCGCCGACCTTCCAGCCTTGCGAAAACGGGTAAGGATGATTGGCGATCTTTCCCGGCGCCAGGGGAGATTCGATTTTCTCTTTCTTCAGCATGTCTTCTGGTCTCGGCCGTTTCCGCGAACCTAACTGTCGAAATACCCGATGCCGGACTCGTTCAGGTCGACCCAGACGGTCTTCTCCTCGCAATATTCCTCAAGGCCGGACAGTCCCTTCTCGCGGCCGATACCGCTCATCTTATAGCCGCCGAAGGAGGCCGAAATCTGGGTCTGCCGGAAAGTGTTGACCCATACCGTGCCGGCCTTGAGACGTTCGGCGAGCCGGAGCGCCCGGCGCATGTCCTCGGTCCAGACGCCGGCGGCGAGGCCGTAGACCGTGCCGTTGGCATCGGCCACCAGTTGCTCGTCGTCCTCGAAGTCGAGCACCGAGAGGACGGGACCGAAAATCTCCTCCTGGGCCAGGCGCATGTCCGGCGCGACCCGATCGAAAACGGTGGGCAGGAAAAAGTACCCGCCTGCCAGGTCCGGATCGTCGGGCGGCGCGCCGCCGGCGACCAGCTCGGCGCCTTCGTCCCGGCCGATCCCGACATAACGCGCTACCTTGTCGAGCTGCTCGCGTGTGGTCAGCGAGCCGACATGGGTCGCCGGGTCGAGGGGATCGCCGATGCGGATCTGCCGGGTCGTGGCCAGCAGCTTCTCCATGAAGGCGTCGCGGATCGCGCGGTGGACGAATAAGCGCGGGCCGGCATCGCAATACTGCCCGGCGCCGGCGAAAATGCCGAACAGGGTCCCGCGGACCGCCGCGTCCAGATTGGCGTCCTCGCACACGATGTTCGGCGCCTTGCCGCCCAACTCCAGCGTGACTTTCGTGAGATTGTCGATGGACGCGCGCAGGATCGCCTGTCCGGTCGAGACCTCGCCGGTGAAGGCGACCTTGTCGACGGCGGGATGGCCGGCGAGCGCGGCGCCCGCGGTCGGGCCGAAGCCGGGCAGGATATTGACCACCCCTTCGGGCAGGCCGGCCTCCATCAGGATCTCGCCGAGGACCAGCGCGGTGACCGGCGTGTGCTCGGCGGGCTTGAGGACCATGGTGCAGCCGGCGGCGAGCGCGGGCGCCAGCTTCTGCGCCGCCTGGGGCAGCGGCGAGTTCCAGGGGATAATCTGGCCGCAGACGCCGATCGGCTCCAGCACGGTATAGGTGTGGAACCGGCCGCGCACGGGCACGACATGGCCTTCCAGCTTGTCGGCCCAGCCGCCGTAATATTCGAAATAGTCGGCCGAAGCGTTGACCTGGGCGCGGGTTTCGCGGATCGCCTTGCCGTTGTCCAGTGTCTCCATGCGGGCCAGATCGTTTCCGCGGGCGCGGATTTTCTCCGCCACTTGGAGCAGCAGCCGGCCGCGCGCCGCCGCATCCATGCGCGGCCAGGGGCCGGCGTCGAACGCCTGCCGGGCCGCGGCCACAGCGGTGTCGATATCTGCCGCATCCGCTTCCGCCACGTCGGCGACATGCTCGCCCGTGGCCGGGTTGTGAGTCGCGAAAACCTTGCCGGAAGCGGCATCGGTCCACTGTCCGTCGATCAAGAGCCGGTGGTGATCCGCCATAATCGGTTCCTCCCGTCGCTGTTGTCTAAAGCGCGTCGACCAGGGCCTCGAGCTCCCGTTCGGTATTGTAGAAATGCGGGGCGATGCGCAATCCGTCGTCTACGGCGCTGACGACGAACCGTTTGCCCAGCAGCGCGTCACGGCGCTGCGGTGCGTCGTCCATAATGATCGTGACGATCCCGGCGCGCTCCCCGTCGGCTCGCGGCGTGATGCATTTCAGCCCCTTGCGGTCGATGAGGTCCATCAGATGGCCGGTCAGACTACGGACCCGGTCTTCGATATAGGGAAGCCCGACTTCTGCGACGAAGCCGACCGCTGCATCCAGGGCGTGAACGCCGCCGTAGTTTATATTGCCGTGCTCGAAGCGCCGGGCGTCGGCGTGAAAACCGGGGACCTCGCCGTCGGTAGCCATGTCGACCAGGCTCGACCGCGCCGCGAAGGGCGGCATCAGGCGCGGGATCACCGCTTCGCGGCACCAGATGAAGCCGAGTCCGTGGGTGCAAAGGAGCCCCTTTTGCGGTCCGCAGGCCAGCGCGTCGACTGGCGGATCGTCGACATCGAACGGCACCGTGCCGACCGCCTGGACAGCATCCACGACGAGCAGCGCGCCGTGCCGGCGGCACCGGTCGCCGAGCCGTGAGAGATCGAACCGCTGCCCGGTACGGTAGCTGACGGCGGAGACGGCGACCATGCGGGTGGACGGCCCGACGGCGGCCAGGATGTCGTCCGAGTCGATGGTCGGACCTGCGCTTTCGACCACGCGGACCTCGACGCCGCGGCGCCGCAGATTGATCCAGCCGTACAGATTGTTGGGATGCTCGCGGGCGTGCACCACCATGTTGTCGCCGGTCTGCCACGGATAGCTCTGGGCGATAGCGTTGAGTCCTTCCGAAGTGTTCTTGACAAAGGCGATTTCCGAAGCGCCCGCGCCGATCAACCCGGCGATCCTGGCGCGCAGTGCCTCGGCGCGTTCCTTCCAGCATTCCTTGTCGCCGGGTCTTTGGTGAATATCGTCCAGGAACCGGAGCCACGCCCGCTTCACCGGCAGGGGCAGGGGCGCCTTGTTGGCGATGTCGAGATAAACCCAGTCGCGCGTGACCGGAAACTGCTCCTGCCATGCAGGGGGTTCGCTCATCGGGCGATCGGTTCCGTTTGCGCGGTCGCGTTTCAAGGCCGCACTGCGTCGCCGAAGATTTTCGCATAAGCGGCCTCTTCGTCGCCGACCAGCGGCCGGAGTTTGTCGAACGCGTCCGCGACCGCCTCGACGACGCGATCGGGGCCGCCGAACCGCTCGACCTCTGCTGCGGTCGGGCGCAGGCGAAGCGAAACCCGGGCGCCCGGCCGTTCCGCCACGTTGGAGGAGACGATGCCGTGATCCTCCAGAAGAAACATCCCGAGGATGCATGACGCCTCGGCCGGCACAAGGGCGCATTCGCCCGCGGCTTCGTCGCGGCCATAGAGGGCAATGCTCAGCACGTCCTCTTCGGAAATCGTTGGGCCCATGCAGAGATCGAGAACGCGTTCCGCACCGAACCGTTTCCGCAGGCCGGCGGCGATCTGCCGGGCGACCGCCGAATCGTTACGCAGGATCTCGGGCCGGTAGCTTTCGAGCGCGCGCAGCACGCCGAGGACCAGCGGGCCGCGCGCCTCCAGGCCGAGTTCGCTGGCCTGCGCGACGGCCCGGTCGACCAGGTCCGGTCGTCCGACCAAGAGGCCGGCCCGCGGGCCGCCGAGCCCGGCCTTATCGCAACTGGTGATGCCCCAGTCGGCGCCCAGCTCCATGGTTTTTTCCTGTCCCAGCAGGACGGGCGCAACGCGCGTGCCGTAGGCATCGTCGACGAAGACCGGCGATCCGGCCGCTTTCGCCATGGCGACGATTGCCCGGGCCTGTTCCGGGGCAAGGGTGTCGAGTTCGCTGGTCACCCGGGTCAGGACGGTCAGGACGGCGCCGTCGAAATCCGAAGGATCCGGACCGTTTTCCGGATCCGGCTCGCTCAGCGCGGCGCCGGCAAGGCTCGCCCCGCGCCGGATCGACGGATGGGTTCGTCCGTTCGACGCCACTGCAACGACGCGCGCGCCGGCAGGGACCGTGGCGATAATCGCCGAAACAATGCCGGCGGCAGAGCGGTTGAACAGCGCCACGCCGGCGTCTTCGCCGGCGCCGAAATGCTCCCGCGCCAGGGCGTTGAACCGCTTTTCGATGAGCGGCATGCCGATCCATTCTTCCGCGAGGTCCTCGCTGAGATCGGTATTCCGGGCCAGAAATTCGCGACGGTGACCGGTAAAATTGTACAGCCGGTCGCGCCCGGCGGTGGTGACCTTGGCGCGAATGATGTCGAGGCCGTGGGCGCGGCGCCGGAATTCGTCGAGAGCGCCGGCGAGAAGGCTCCCTCTCGCGAAACCGACCGCGGGATCGAGCGGGTTGCCGAACCGGTCCTGCATGATCCCGTTGCCCCCGCGATGGTTGCCGAACGCCGATTTGCCACAAGTTCCTAACACGATTCCGTTGCACCGGATCGAAAAACGGCGGATTCGTTGTGTTATGTCGACAAAATACGCCTGCGTCCTCTACCCTGCATCCTCTACAAGGTCAAATTGCGGCAGCTACAGCCGGCCGTCCCGCCGCAGAGGAGCGGAGTAGGGGCTGCAAGGCATATCGACGATGAACCGGGGAGACGATTCTTGGGGAGACCCGCCTCAGACAGCGCCAATGATACGGAGACCGGGTCCTACGCCGAGACGGTCGCTCGGGCCGAACGGGTTCTGCCGGGCGGCGTGCTGGGTCGGCATGTCTATCCCGACGGCGTCGAACACATCCCGGTATCCGGCAAGGGTGCCTGGATCGTCGACCATGCCGGCCGCGAATTTCTGGACTATTCCTGCGGCGGCGGTTCCCTGATCCTCGGCTATAGCCATCCGGCCGTGGTCCGGGCCGTGCAGGCGCAGGCCGAGCAGGCTACGCAATTCGTCAGCATCCGCAATTTTCCGGCGTTGCATTTGGCCGAGCGCGTCACGGAGCTTGTCGGATGGGTCGAAAGGGTCCGGTTTGCGCTCTCGGGTGCGGAAGCCGTCATGTTCGCGTTGCGCCTGGCGCGTGCCGCGACCGGGCGCGACAAGATCGTCAAGTTCGAGGGGGCCTATCACGGCAATTCGGACTATGCGCTCTGGGGCATGGCGCCGCGCACAGCAGTGCCTTACCCGGCTACCGCCCCCGATTCGGCGGGCATACCGGGCGCGATCGGAGAACTCGTCCTGGTGGCGCCATATAACGATCCCGAAGCGGCGGCTTCGATCGTCAACCGGGAGTGGCGCGAAATTGCGGCCGTCATCGTCGAGCCGGTTCAGCGCTACTACGCTGCCGAGCCCGGTTTCCTCGAAACGCTGCGCCGCGTGTGCGACGCGCGCGGCATCGTGCTGATCTACGACGAAGTCGTGACCGGCTTCCGCCACGCCCTGGGCGGCGCGGCCGAGTTGACAGGCATCGAGCCGGACCTTTCGGTCTTCGGCAAAGCGCTCGGCGGCGGGTTGCCGGTCAGCGCCGTCGCCGGCAGGGAAGCGGTCATGTCCCACGGCGACCCGAAGCGGGGCGGCCCGGAAGACGGCTACTGCTATGTGACCTCGTCCCAGGCCGGCAACCCGCTCGGCTGTGCGGCTGCGCTGGCGACCCTGAACGAACTGTCGCGGCCCGGGGTCATGCAGGCGTTTCACCGTTCCGCCGAGGAGCTGAAGGCCGGGCTCCACGACATTGTCGAACGGCGCGGTGCCACGGCAGCACAGGTCGTCGGCTCCGGACCGCTTTGGGATATCGTGTTTGCCGACGGGCCGATCCGGAATCATCGCGCGGCGGTACGCGCCGACAGCGCCCGGCACCGGCGGTTTCATCTCGGCCTGGTCGAACAGGGCGTGATGGTGCGGATCGGCGGACGAAGCTATTTCTCGACCGCCCACCGCGAGCGGGAGGTCGAGTTCACGCTCCGGGCTGCCGACGCGGCCCTCCGGGCAGCAATGCGATGACAGCCGCAGCGGCAGAGACTCCGGGCCGGGGCGGCTATCGCCTGGGTTTCGATGTCGGCGGCACGTTCACCGACTTTGTGCTGCTCGATTCCGGAGGCCGCGTAAAGGGTACAGCGAAGGTGCCGACGAATCCTGCGGATATCGCCCTCGGCGCCGCCGCCGGAATCCGGACACTCCTCGACCGGGAGAAAATCGAACCTGGCGCGATCGCCTCGCTGATACACGCGACCACGCAGACGTCGAACACGTTGATCGAGCGAAGCGGGCCTTGCATCGCGCTGATCACGACCGAAGGCTTCCGCGACATCCTCGAATTCGGGCGGGAGGCGCGCTACGACCTCTACGACCTGACGGTCCGGCCGGTGGTGTCGCTGGTGCCGCGCCGTCTGAGGTTCGAGGTCGAAGAGCGGCTCAACGCCGACGGCTCCATCGAAACGCCGCTCGATATCGGACGGGTCCCGAAGCTTGCCGGCGAACTTGCGGATGCGGGCGTCGAGGCCGTCGCGGTCTGCCTGCTGCACGGTTACCGGAACGGCGTTCATGAAACGCGCGTCCGCGAGATCTTGCGCGAGGCGGGCTTCACCGGGCCGATTGTGCTGTCGCACGAGACCTGCCCGGAAATCCGCGAATACGAAAGAGCCTCGACAACCGTCGCCAATACCTATCTGAGCCCGCGGGTTGCAGGCTATATCCGGCGGCTGGACGGCCTTTTGAAGCAGGGCGGCATCGGCGCGCCATGGCATCTCATCTCGTCGCACGGCGGGCGTTTGCGTGTAGAGGCGGCGGTCCGCCGCCCGGTCGAACTGCTGGAGTGCGGCGCGGCGGCCGGAGTCCTCGCCGCGGCCGGCATCGCCCGCCGGGTCGGCTGGCCGAAGGTGCTGGCTTTCGACATGGGCGGCACCACGGCCAAGGCCGCGATTATCCTTGACGGCAAGCCGATCCTGACCCGCAGCTATGAAGTGGCGCGCAATGCGCGGCTCAAGAAGGGCAGCGGCATCCCGATCCAGGCCGCCGCCATCGACCTGATCGAGATCGGCGCGGGCGGTGGCAGCATTGCGCGGATCGACCGTCTCGGGCTGGTCGAGGTCGGACCGGACAGCGCCGGCAGCGATCCCGGCCCTGCCTGCTATGGCCGCGGCGGGCGTGCGCCGACCGTTTCCGACGCCTGCCTCGTGCTCGGATACCTGAATCCGGACGGGCTCGTCGGCGGCGAGTATCCCCTGAACGCCCAAGCCGCGGCCGAGGCGATATCGGTGGCCATCGCGCGTCCCCAATCGGTCGATGTCGACACGGCGGCGGAGGCGATCTTTCGCGTCGTCGTCGAGACCATGGCGAATGCGGCGCGTATCCACATTCTCGAACGCGGACTGGATCCGCGCGAATTTGCCATCGTCGTATGCGGTGGCGCCGGACCGATGCATGCTGCCGCGCTTGCCGGGCATCTCGGCGTCAAGGACGTCCTGATCATGCCGCGCGCCGGAGTCGGCGCCGCTGTGGGCCTGCTCGAGGCGCCGGCGATCGCCCGCGCGTCGCGGTCGCGTCTCGAAGCGCTTGACGATGTGCAGTGGGAGGAAGTCTGCGATCTGGTCGAGGACATGCGGGCCGAATTGCTCACGGATCTCGGGACCGGCGGTGCGCACGATCTGGCATTCAGCCTGTCCTGCGACATGCGCTACCGGGGCCAGGGACACGAAATCGATGTCCCGGTCCCCTGGCCGCTTCCGGCGGACGGGCGGCATGCCGCCCTGAACGGGGCCTTCAGCGAAGCCTACCGGACGCTTTATGGCCGCACCAATCCCGGCGGTCGCCCCGAGGTGGTGAGCTGGCGCCTGGAAGCGACGGGTCCGCGCCCCGATCCCGCCGTCCACACGGCCGAGTCTTCGCCTTCCGCAGGTTCGGCAGGCGCGGTGCGCCGTGCGCGATTCGCCGGCTGCCCGATGGACGTCCCGGTCCTGCAAAGAAGCAGGCTCGAACCCGAAATTAGGCTCGAAGGACCGGCCCTGGTCGAAGAACGCGAAACGACGACCGTGGTGCCGCCGGGCGCCGAATTCCGGGCGGACGGCATCGGAAATCTCAGAATCCGGATTGGAAGCGCCTGATGATGGATGCGCCGGCACGAACGGCGGTACCCGCGAGCGCGGGGGACGCAGATCTCCGTCCGGGCGACATCGAGATCGTCTGGCGCCGGCTCATCTCCTTCATGGACGAGGCGATGACGACCATGATCCGGACGGCCTATTCGACGACCATCCGGGAAAGCCGCGACCTGACCGTCGTGCTGTTCGATCCAAGGGGCCGCGCCATCGCCGAATGCACTTCGGCGAATGCATCCTTTATCGGAACGCTGCCGCGCTCCATGCAGGCCTTTCTCAAGGCGCATCCCGCCGCGGAGTGGCGCGCAGGGGACTGCGTCATCACCAACGATCCCTGGATCGGCGCCGGCCATCTGCAGGACATCACCATGGCGTCGCCGGTCTTCCTGGGCAGCGACCTGTTCGGGTTTGCGCTGATCGCAGCCCACGGACCGGACATCGGCGGCGGCCTCTATTCGGCGCTGAGCCGCGAGGTGTTCGAGGAAGGTCTGCGCATTCCCATTTGCCACTATGCCCGAGCCGGCGTGCGCGATCCGCTGGTGCACGATTTCATCGTGTCCAACGTGCGGGTGCCCGAAAAGGTAATCGGCGATCTCGAGGGCATGGCGGCCTGTGTGGAAAAGGCCGGACGCCAGGTCCGAGACCTTGCGCAATCCATGACGCCGGCCCGCTATCTGGCCTGTGCCGACGAGATCGTTCGCCGGTCGGAAGCCGCCATGCGCGCAGCGATCCGGGAAACCCCGAACGGCGTCTACCGCAGCGAACTGACGACCAGCGGCCTCGAAGAACCGCTTCGGATCGCCTGTACCGTGACGGTCGCCGACGACGCCATAGGCGTGGACTACAGCGGCACGACCGGCGCCCAGCGCTTCGGCATCAACGTGCCGCTCTGCTACACCTACGCCCATACGGTTTATCCGCTCAAATGCATCCTTGCACCGGAGATTCCGAACAACCACGGCGCCCTGACGCCGCTCGCCGTGAGCGCACCCGAAGGATGCGTGCTCAATCCGGTATTTCCGGCGCCGGTTTCGGCGCGCCACCTGACCGGGCAGTTTCTCAGCGCGGCGGTTTTCCTGGCGCTGGCCGAGTGCATCCCCGACCGCATCATGGCGGAAAGCGGCGTGACCCGGCCGCAACTGGTGTTCAGCGGCAAGACCCGCGAAGGCGAGCGCTTCGTCGAGCATATCTTCATGGTGAGCGGGCTTGGCGCGCGCTCGGTCGCCGACGGTCCCAACGCCCTGTGTTTCCCCGCCAATACGACCTGTACGCCGATTGAAATCATCGAGGCGCTGACGACATTGCGGATCGAATGCAAGGAGCTGGTGCCGGATTCCGGCGGTACCGGGCAGTGGCGCGGCGGCTGCGGCCAGCGCATGGCGGTGCGCAATGCGTCCGGTGAGCCGATCCAGTTGTCGGTCCTTGCGGAAATGACCCATCGCGGCGCGCGCGGACTGTTCGGCGGATCGGAAGGCCGGCCGGCGGTCATCACACTCGACGGCAAGACCATCCCCGACAAGGCCTTGATCGATTTCCCGCCGCAATCGGTTCTGGTAGTGGAGTCCGCCGGCGGCGGCGGGTTCGGCGCGGCCGGTCGCCGTGACGCCGCGGCAGCGGACTGCGACCTCCGGGAAGGCTATGTGAGTTCTTGAGCCGGCTGCATCGGCAAAAATCATTCGGGCGAGGTCAGCCCGGTTTCGCCTCGGCCGGGAGGTTGGCCTTCAGATGAGCCTTGATCCGCCCGATATGTCTTTCAGCAATGTCGTGCGCCTTGCTGGAATCGCGGGCATCGATGGCGGCCAGCAGCTCGCCATGGTCTTCGAGCGACTTTTCCGTTTCGCCGGGCAACAGGATGTCCGCAACCGGATAGAGTGCCAGGTCGACGCGGAGCGAGCGGTAAATCGAGTTCAGCTTGGGATTGCCGGCGGTGGCGTAGATCAGGTTGTGAAATTCCTGGCCCAACGCATGAAAAGCGGAATCGTCGCCTTGCCGGAAAGCGGCGCGCTGGGCCTCGTGAACCCTCTTCAACTCCTCGATGTCAGCCGCATCGGCCTTTTCCGCCGCCAGCCCCGCCGCCAGCCCATCGAGCGCGACGCGAACCGTTAACAGTTCCTCCATCTCGTCGACGGTAACGGATTTCACGAAGGCGCCCCGGCGCGGCTGAATTTGCAACAGGCCGCGCGTTTCGAGGGTGTAGAACGCCTCGCGCAGCGGGGTCCGGCTGACACCGAGCCGCTCCGCAAGCTCGACTTCGCGCAGCCGCTGTCCTGGCGGATAGCGGCCTTCGAGGATGGCGCGCTCCAGAAGATTGGCGATTCGCGCCGAGACCGGCAGGTTCAGATCGTCGACGAAGTCTTTTTCGAGACCTGGGCTCTGTTTGCGTGGTGCTGCCATCGGTCATCGTCCGTTGCTGCTGCGAATACTGCCTGCCTTTCGCCGCCGGCGGCAACCCCGCCGCCGTGGACCGGGGCAGCATCCGCAAATTGAATTTTGTACACAATCCCGTGTTGACAGGGAACCGGGCGCCTGCCCATACTCGATTTTTCCAAGCTGAACCTGCCGCCTGGCGCGGCGACGCCGCCGCTGGCAGGCTTTCGTTCGATACGGCCGAGCATTGCCAGGGCACTCGGCTTTGCCGAGTGGGAGGGAGCGTCGTCATGATTTCGAACGGATGCCTGAAGGGTGTGCGCAAAGGTGCAGCCGCGGTGCTTGCCGCCGGCGCGATTCTGGGCCTTTCCGCCATGCCCGCTGCGGTCAGCGCGGGCGACGGCCCGGGTGGTTTCCCGAAACGGCAGATTACGATCATCGTCTGCTTCGGGGCGGGCGGCGGCAGCGACCAGATGGCCCGCGCCATGGGCGCAGCGGCCAAGAAGGTGCTCGGCGTTCCGGTCGTGGTGACCAACAAGAAGGGCGCCGGCGGCCTCGGCTGCCTGCCCGATTTCCTCGGCGCGCCGGCGGATGGTTACACGATCCTGCAGCATACCGACAATCTGGTGACGCTCTATGCGTCGAAGAAGAGCAACCTGAACCCGGCGACCGACATCAAGCCGCTGCTGATCGCCAACGTCGTGGCCAGCCAGGTCTTCATCAACCCGAAGGACAAGCGCTTCCTGACCGACGGCAAGCCGGATTTCGACAAGGTGCTGAAGTACGCCAAGGCCAATCCGGGCAAGTTGACGGTGGCGAACTACGGCACGTCGGAGAATCTCGAAGGCGTGACCATGGGCAAGCTGGAGAAATTCTTCGGCATCAAGACCAAGATCGTCGCCTTCGACAAGCCGGCCGAACGCTACGGTTCGGTGATCGGCGGACGCATCGACGTGCTGTTCGAGCAGATCAGCGACGTCCGCTCCCTGGTCCAGAGCGGCGACCTGGCGCCAGTGCTCTCGATCTGGCCGAAGCGGTTCAAGGTCTACCCGGACACCAAGGCGACCGGGCAGGACTACGGCATGAAATGGGTCCCGACCGTGAAGTGGCGGGCATTGTTCATCCGCAAGGACACGCCCAAGCCGATCGCCGATTTCCTTGAAGCGGCGATGAAAAAGGCCTGGGCGACCGAGAGCCATCAGGCCTGGCTGAAGAAGAAGGGCATGCACCTGCTGAATTCCTACCGGAGCAGCGCCGAGACAACGAAAATCGCGGCCGACGAAATCAAGACCTATTCGGAAGCCTATCGCGAACTCGGTTTGCCGAGCCGGTAGCCGCTTGTCGGCCCGCCGTTCGTGTTCGGAGTGGGCCGGACGCCTGCCCGGCTCACCGAGCGAACGGTAAACCATGGGAGCGCGCGCCGCCGAAGGCCTGATCTGGCTTGCCTTCGCGGCGCTCGCTTTTTTTCTGACCTACGAATTCGACCAGCCGTTGCGCGGCTACGACTTCGGCGCGACGACCTGGCCCCGGGCGATCATCCTGATGATCGGGCTCGGCGCGGTCGGCCTGCTGGTTTCCGGCCTGCTGAATCCCGGCGCGGAAGCGGACCGGAGCGCCGATCTCGACAGTTCGTTCGACGCTGAAAGCAAGGCGTCGCCGCCGGCCGCCTCAACCGCCGAGTTCTGGCGGCAGGCGCTGGAGCCGAAGCGGCTGCTCAGCTTCGGCCTGCCGCTCGTCTATGTCGCCGCCATGCACCGGTTCGGCTTCCTCTTCGTCTCGCCGGTCTTCCTGCTCGCCTACATGTACCTGTTCGGCTATCGCAAGTGGCGGGTCCTGATCGCCGTCAATCTCGCCATCTACGCGCTTGTCCTGCTGGTCTTCGTGCGCCTGCTCTATACCCATTTCCCGCCCGGCCTCGGAATATTCCACAGCTTCACCGGCCGGTTCGTGGATCTCATCCAATAGACGGAACGGCGGGCGGTGGAGAACTTTCTTCTCGGAACCTATCAACTCGTCAGCGATCCGAACGCGCTGCTTCTCTTTGCTGCCGCGCTGATCGCCGGGCTCGTCTTCGGCTCGGTGCCGGGTCTGAGTTCCATGACGCTGGCGGCAATTTTCCTGCCGTTTTCCGTTTTCCTGCCATCGGAACATGCGATCCTGTTCTACGGCGTCATCTACGTTTCCGGGGTCTATGGCGGGGCGACGACGGCAATCCTGTTCAATATTCCGGGATCGGTGGAAAACACGCCGACCACCTTCGACGGTCATCCGATGGTCAAGAAGGGGCAGGCCGGACGGGCGGTCGGACTGGCCATTACAGCCTCGGCGGTCGGCGGCACGCTCTCCTGCATCGTCATGATGATCGGCACGGCGCCGATCGCCCGCTGGGCGATCTCGGCCATCAGCCCGATCGAAAAATTCGCCATTGTCTTCTTCGCGCTTGCCGTCGTTGCGGGCATCGGCCGGGGTTCCTTCTGGAAGCGCTGGCTCTCGCTGTTCTTCGGCCTGTGGATCGGAACCATCGGGACCGATCCGGTGGGCGGCCTCGGCCGTTTCGCTTTCGGCGACTATTATGTGATGACCGGGATCAACTTTACGGTGCTGATCGTCGGCTTCTTTGCGGTGTCCGAAGTGTTCGTCCAAGGCGAACGGCTGGTAAGAGGCACCTACAAGGCGCCCAAGGTCTCGGTCGACTTCCCGCGTTTCGCCGAGTTCTGGCGCCTGAAAATCGCCATTCTGCGCTCGTCGGTCATCGGTTTCGCCTGCGGCGTGCTGCCCGGTGTCGGCGCGGCGCTGGCATCGTTCCTGTCCTACAGCGAGGCGGTGCGCTGGTCGAAGCACCCGGAACGCTTCGGCACCGGCGAACCCGAGGGCATCGTCGCCGCGGAAACGGCGAACAACTCGGCGACCGGCGGGGCGATGGTGCCGCTGCTGGCGCTCGGTCTGCCCGGCGGCGGTTTCACGGCGATCATGATCGGCGTGCTCACGCTGCACGACCTGACGCCCGGCCCGCTGGTCATGATTCAGCACAAGCCGCTGGTCTGGGTTCTGTTCTCCGGCATGTTCTGGGCCAGCATCGCGATCCTCGCGCTGGGCCTGATCGAGACCCGCTTGATCGTCAACCTGCTGCGCATTCCTTTCTCGATTCTCGGCCCGGCGATCATCTTCTTTTCGGTCATCGGCGCCTTCTCGTTGCGCAACAGCATCCTCGACGTCTGGACGATCTTCGTCGCGGGTATCCTGGGCTACGTCCTGAGGCGTTACGGCTATTCGCTCCCCGCCATCGTGATGGGGGTCATACTCGGGCAGATCGGCGAGGAAGCCTTCTACCAGTCGATGGTACTGATGGACTACCGGTTACTCGGCTTCTTCGAATATCCCACCGCCGCGGTGTTTCTGCTTCTCGGGTTCGCCACCATCGCAGCGCATCTTATCCGGACCGCGCGCCGCGGTGTCGCTCGCTGAGCGCATAACCTGAAGGTCGCGGGATCAAATCCTGCGCACGCAGGCAGCTTCACTTAAAAATATCATTAAAAACAATGATTTATCAGAATCCACAATAATCCCCTTTTCCCAGATTTGTTGAAATTCAAGAACTTAGCCCGGATTTCCCACCAGAGATAGTGCATCGGGGCTCTGCATGTGAGAAAGTTCTTTTGCGACAAAGACTTGTCCGGTTGCAGAGGAGCGCCCCGATGCCCGCAGAGTGTACCCCGAAGCCGATGCGATTTGCACGCCTGAAGGGGCGTGATGTTGTGGTTTCCGGGTATCAGGTTCCGGAGGCATTCGATGGACGAGGACTGGACGGTTCTTCGGTCTTTTCTTCCGGCGGGCTGGGAGGAGTTCGGCCGTTCGACGGGGGCGCTGAAGGGTCTGCGCAAGGACAAGTCGGCGGAATCGGTGCTTCGGGTTCTTCTGTTGCATCTGGGTTGCGGGCAGCGCGGAAGTTCTGGCGCGCTTTCCGGTGCGCGCGGACGACCACATCCTGGCCGACCGGGGCTACGCGACGGCGGCGGGGCTGCGCCATGTGTCGGCGGCGGGCGGGCGCATCGCGGTGCGGGTGAACACCGGAGCGTTGTCGCTGCGGACCCCGGACGGCGCACCGCGAGGCCCGGCGCCAGGGCAGCGAAGTCAAGCCCGCGACCCTTGCCTTTGCAGACCATGTCATCGTCTTCACCACCTTTTGCGAAGACAGCTTCAGCGCCCGCGAGGTTCTGGAATGGTATCGCCTGCGCTGGCAGATCGAACTGGTCTTCAAACGCCTCAAGTCCCTGGCGCAGCTGGGCCACCTGCCCAAGCGCGACGACGAGAGCGCCCGCGCCTGGCTCTACGGCAAGCTTCTGGTGGCGCTGCTGGTCGACAAGCTGGTCCGTCACGCCCGCGCCGTTTCCCCCTGGGGATACGACCTGGCGCCGCCGCCGTCCCCATAGCCCCTGGCGCGAGTTCCGCTTCGTCCTCAACCAGATCCGCCGGGCCATCGAACCGGCCTTCGGACTCGCCCGCACGATCGACGAATGGAACGACATCGCCAAAGCGCTGTCGGAACCGCCGCGACGCCGCAGACCGCAACGCGCCACCCACTTCAACCCATAAACAAGTCAGCGCTTAGGGGCAGCGATCCCGGCTCGGCCTGCCACGGCGGGCGCGAGCCGATCGTCTCCGACGCCTGCCTGATGCTCGGCTATCTTAATCCTGGCGGATTGCTCGGCGGCGATATTCCGCTCGATTTGGCCCCCGCCGCCGCAATTCCCGCGGCGATCGCCGTTCCCCGATCGGTCGATGTCGCGACAGCAGAGGAGGCGATCTTCCGCGTCGTGGTCGAGAAGATGGCCAACACGGTGCGCATCCACATACCCGAACACGGCCTCGACCCGCGCGAATTCGCCGTCGTCGTGTGCGGCGACGGCGTGGCGCCGCTGCCGCGGAACACGATCTGCTGGAAGGCTATGTGAGCGGGTGAGGCAAACGCACCGGTCGAGCGCTTGCTGTTGACCAGACTGAATGGAAAATACGAGGTTAGATGTCAGGCCAGCGATTTGGGTTCCGATATGCGGATTCATACTGACTGGCGATTGCTAGTAAGCCGTCTTCTGCGCCAAAACGGGCAATTAATTGAAAGCCAATCGGTGTGCCGTCGAGGGAGGGGCCGGCAGGCAGTGCGATAGCAGGATAACCTACCACATTGACAAATCGAGTGTAGGGCGCATGCGCGCGCGGGGCCGCCGGCCGATCCGCAATAACCGGCGGATAGACCTGCTCTGCAGGCCACGGCATAGCGGCAGCGCTGGGCGTCAAGATCAGTTCGACTTTCTCGAAAAGCTCCCCAACCTGTGCACGCATCTTGTGTACTGCGCCCAAGACCTCATGGTAGTCGAGTGCGCTGTACCCGGCCTGGGCTAATGCGCGTATCGGTTTTCCGACTTCGTCTAGCTTTTCGGAATACGGCGCCAGGAGACGGGAGAGGGCAGTGCCGATGACGACTGCGTAGATCCGGTCCAGTAAATCGAGCTCATAGGGCGCTGGGCCGGGATCGACATGGTGGCCAAGTCGTTCCAAGTTTTGCGCCACCTGTCCGACGCTTGCAACGATGGTAGGGTCCACCGGGCTGTCGGCGACGCGTTCTATGTAGCGGATACGTTTCGGTTTCATTCGGGTCGCCGGCTTCGCGCGCAATGCTTGCGAAAACAGCATTGATGACCGATCGCGCAGGTCGGGACCGGCCATACACCGATACAGAAGTTCCAGATCGTCAACGGTGCGTGCGACGGGACAGATGGCTTCGAAGTCGAGGCTGATCGGCGGAAAACCGCGATACCGAGGAATGCGCCCGGTGGATGCTTTCAGCCCGACGATCCCGACATACCCAGCCGGGCGGCGCGTCGAGCCGCCACCGTCTGTCCCAAGGGCTGCGGGCGCCATCCCGCAGGCGACAGCTGCAACCGATCCTCCACTGGATCCGCCGGGCGTGAGCGCTGGATTCCAAGGATTGCGCGTCACGCCAAAACGCAAATTCCCCGTATAACCCTGGACCGCAAATTCCGGCGTGTTCGTCTTGCCGAGCAACACCATTCCGGCGTCGCGCAACCGCTCGACACCGATCTCGTCTTCCTTCGGAACATGATCAGCAAACAGATGGCTTCCCCAGGTGGCGGGCACGCCGCGCACGTAGATGTTGTCCTTGACGAGCAGTGGAATGCCATCGAGCAAGCCCACTCGAGCATTCCTCGCCGTCCGTGCATCCGACGCTTCGGCCGCGGCACGCGCACCGTCCAGATCCAGATGCACGATTGCGTTCAACGTCGGATTTACCGCATCGATCCGTCCGAGATGCGCATCGAGAAGCTCGATCGCCGAGATCTCGCCTCGTTCCAGCATCGCGCCGAGGCGCGCGATCGACAGTTTCCACAACGCTGGCGTTGCTGCGTCCATAATGTCTACGCGATTCGGCGCTACGCGCCATTACATCAACGGTGGCCGACCTTCCGCAGTCCATAGGCGGCGGATGACCTTGCGCGCTTGGGCAAGCACTTCCGCTCCGTCGAACTGCACCGGTTGTCCGTCCCGAAGCACGAATTGCCCGTCGACCAGGACGAAGTCCACGTTAGTGCCGCGGCCGCTGTAAACGAGGATTCCCGCGACATCGACAAGAGTTGCCAGATTCGGCGAATCGACGTCGACCGCGATGACGTCAGCCTTCATGCCGGGTGCCAGTATGCCGACCTCGTCCGCGATGCCGAGCGCTGCAGCGCCGTTGCGAGTTGCCCACCTAAGCGCATGCGCTGCGTTGAGCGTGCGACCGGTGCCGCGAATGCGCGCAAGGCTGATGGCCGTGCGCATAGACTCGAAGACATCGGCCGAAACGGTATCGCTGCCGATCGCGATAACGGCGCCGGCCCGCTCCAGCTCCAGGATCGGTGCGAGAAGCCCGGCCTTTGCGTTACCGATAGGGACATGTGCAACGGCGACGTTCGCCATACCGATACGCCTAATATCCGAATTCTCGACAAACAGACAGTGTGCCGCCACCAACCGCTCGTCCAATAGTCCCACATCGTCGAGCAGCTCAGTCGGTGTCATACAGTAGTGCTCATGAACTTGGTCGTTCTCGGACTTGCTCTGCGAGAGATGGATATGAAAACGCACCGGCAGTTTCTCTCCGGCACGGCGCACCTCGCGCAGTAGCTCGCGAGAACAGGTGTTGGTCGCGTGCGGGGCGAGCAGTCCCTGGATGCGCCCGTCGGCGGCATCGTGCCAGCGCTCGATGATTTCGAGGCAATCCGCGAGCCGGCGCGCGCCCAACTCGTGCCGGTGTTCGAGTGTCCCGCCCTCGATCAGGGAGGCGCCCTCTACATCCTGAATGCGTCCGTTCACGAAGCCGCGGAGTCCCGTGTCCCGGAGAGCTTCGGCGAGAGCCTCCGGATCGTGGAAGGAGTCCGCAACCGTGGTTGTCCCGAAGCGCAGGAGCTCATAGAGGCCGAGACGCGCCAGGTGATAGCTTTGCTCCCGTGAGAGCGCGTATGCTTTCGGTATCCCCGACAGGTAGGAAGGCGCGATACCCACATCTTCTATTGCGCCCCGATAGAGCACGGTGGGTGTATGGTTGTGTACGTTGACAAATCCCGGCAGCACGAGGTGCCGCCTGGCATCAACCGTGGAGACAGATTGAAAGCGACGTGCGATCTCGTCGCTTCTGTCGACCGCCACAATGCGATTTCCCGAAATGGCCACACTGCCGTCGGGGATGCGACGATCTTCGTCGTCGAGCGTGAGCAGCACCCCACCCTCGACAATTAAGTCGCAGCGCACCTTCTCTGATATGATGCGCGATCTCGCTGCACGCGACATGGCTAGGTTCTAGTCGTTACGGACGACCAATTTGACGTCGGTGATCCGCTCGCCATTGGTCGGGTAAATGTCGTGCGGACAAGCAGAGCCGACGACAATCAAGTTCATGAGCGCCCGCAGCACGATTTTGTCGCCCGGTCGCGCCGGTGAGGTGCCGGTCTCAAAACTGCCGTCGCTTCGAATGGGCGTATTCTGGAAAAAGTTGATCGGATCGGGCAGGTATTCATAGGGGATGCCGAAATCCGCTACGGCTTCAGCAAGGTTGGCGCGGCAATTGCGGTGGTCGGGTATTCCAAAACCAAGCAGGTAGCGTTGCCGATCGCAGGACGGAAAGCAAATATCGTGTACGCCGTCCGACGTGTCCTGAACGATCTCGATCATCGGTCGTCGATACACGCTTACGAGCTTGTCGTCGACTCCGAGCGTTACCCGCCGCAGTGTCGCCCGACAGTGCGCCGGCGAGAGAAACTCCTTAACGTCGTTCGCGTTGAAGGCGAAGAAGTCGCAGATTTGTTGTCCTTCGACATTCACCACCTCGAGTAACTCACCTTCGCGTAGGTCCAGCCGCCCGCCGTATCCCGCTTCGATCAGAAGTTCTCTAGTCATGGTGTCATCTTTGATTCAAGCGTTTGTGCACGGTCTGACAAGGCAGCAGACGGTTTTTCCGCCGACGCCGCTCCGGACAGGATGAGCGAAAGGAAAACCTTCAGACGGTCTGATGTGGGCGAATTCAACACGATGTCGGGCGAACCTTGCTCGAGAATTGCGCCGTGATCCATAAATACGAGGCGGTCTGCCAGTTGCCGCGCGAACCCGAGATGATGTGTCACAATCAGCATGGTCATTCCCTGGTGCGCCAGGTCACGGATCGCGCCAAGGACCTCGTTTACGAGGATCGGATCCAAAGAAGACGTCGGCTCGTCGAGCAGAAGTATTTTCGGATCCATGGCGAGTGCCCGGGCAATGGCGACCCGCTGCTGCTGGCCCCCTGAAAGCCTTGCCGGAAGACGGTCCGCGAAGGCAGCCATACCCACCTGATCAAGGGCCTCCATCGCTCGTGCTTCTGCTTTCTCCTCCCTCATGCCTCTCACTCTTATCAGCGCTTCGGTCACGTTCTCGAATGTTGTGCGGTGCGGCCATAGGTTGAAGTTTTGAAACACTACGCCGATGTCGGCACGCATGCGGTTGATATTCCTTTCGCGATCTCGACGTACTCTCGCTCCCCCGTTCACGGGAACGCGGCCCATAGGTGTGCCGTCGATAAACACGAATCCGGCATCCGGTTCGACAAGGAAGTTGATACAGCGAAGCAAAGTGCTCTTGCCGCAACCGCTCGGTCCGAATACGACGATCACCTCACCGGCGGCAACCTGCAGGTCGACATCGCACACCGCCTGCACCCGACCGAAGGACTTGGCGACGCCGCGAAGCTCTATTGTGGCGCCGCGTCCTGTCATCGACCGACCCGTTCCAGGTTTAGTTCCGCCGCGCCGGTACGACTTCCAGGCCGCGATTCGAGATAACGGTAACGCTGTGTCACAAATTCCAACAAGCGCGACGCCACCAGCAGGGATAGCGTTGTCACCCAATAGAGAATCGCAATCATCAGAAACACTTCGACATAGCTATAGGTGATGCCAGACACCGTGTGCGCGGCCATAGTAAGTTCCGGCACAGTAATTATCGAAAGAACAGAAGATTCCTTGATCAAGGTGATTGTCTGGTTTGTTGCAGGTGGAATGAGGTAACCGAACATTTGCGGAAAGACTACACGGCGCATCGCCTGTAGATAACTCATGCCTACGCCGCGTGCCGATTCATACTGGCTTCGTGGAACCGAATTCACGGCACCGCGAATAAGTTCGGCATAATAGGAGGAGATGTAAATTGCCAGTGCGACGACACCGAACCCGTATGCTGAAAGAAATATCCCGAAGAATGGAAGCGTGTAGAAGATAAGAAATACCTGTATTGCCAAGGGGATATTCCGTATCACCTCGACGTAAGTGACCGCGATTGCGCGCAGCACCGCATACCGGGACAGCCGGCAGAGCCCGACGACGATGCCAATCGCCCACGCCAGGATAAAGGCGACACTGACGATCGAAAGCGTCATGAGATAACCGTCAAGGATGACCGGCACATAGGTTCTCATGAACTCTAGGTCGACTGCCATATACCGCCTCCCAACGTTACAATGTGCGAATCCGGAGTCGGCGCTCAACGACGTGACCCAGCCGACTGATCGTAAAGTTCAGAAGAAAGAAAATTGCGGCCAGGGCAACCAAAGTCTCAAGAGCCCGGAAATTGGCTGAATAGATTTGCTGGGCAGTCCGCAACGCTTCGGTGATAGCAATTACCGACACCAGCGGAGTAGCCTTCATCATCAGCACAAACTCATTGATAAGCGGCGGTATGATCTTAATCACCGCCTGGGGCAGGATGACACGAAACCAGAGTGCTACGCCTTTCAGCCCGAGCGCACTGGCTGCCTCGTATTGGCCCGGCGGTATTGAGGCGAGACCGCCGCGCATGATCTCCGTCATGAACGCGGACGTATGCAGTGTCAATGCGATTAGCGCCGACGCGGTAGCGCTCAGTTCCAGACCGAGCCTAGGGAGTAGAAAGTAAATGCAGAATATTTGTACTAATAGTGGCGTTCCGCGGATGAATGAGAGAACGAAAGTCAACATCCAATCGATCGGCCGCACCGTCAGTGTCCCGATAAGGGTCCACGCTATACTAACAAAAAAGCCAGCAAAAACCGAACATATACCGAAGAAGAGATTCACCACAGCCGCCCGCGCAAGAGGGTCGACAGCATTAAACGTATGGTCGATCTCAAAAATCATGGGACAAAATTTTACTCGACGCCCGGGACCGGCGCTTATAGCGTGTGGAAGAGGCTGCGGCCAACGAGCAGCGCCGGCCGCAGCCGTTATCGGACCTTATTGAGCACCTGGGACGCGAAAATCCTTGTCAGGAATAGCCATTCGAAAACCGAACCACTTTTCCTGCATCGCGTAGAGTTTACCGTTGTCGCGCAGCTCGATTATGCAACTGCTGAAGAAGTCGCGCAAATCCTTGGAGTCGGGTCGTGCGATCCATCCGATGTACCGCTTCTCCCAAATGCGCTCGACGGTCTCATAAATGCCCGGCTTCTCCTTTATCATGAGCCCGATTTGTGTAGAGTTCTGGATAACGGCGTCCAACTGGCCGTTGGCGAGGGACAAGTAGGCTTCCGGTGCTGCTTTGAACAGCTTCAGCTCCTTATAACCAGCCATGCCCTTGGCTTTGAGTTTTTTCTCAAACGCCAACGCGATTTTCTCCATGGCCGACCCGAGCTGTGTACCAACGATCTTGCCCGAGATGTCCTCGGCCTTGTTGATACGACTGTCGCCGGCGCGCTTCATCACAGCGGCCGCACCTTCGGCGATCGGCACAGTGAAGGCGTACTTGAGCTGCCGTTCCGGATGCATTCCGACGGCGGTGGCGACAAAGTCATATTTCTTCGCCATCAGCCCGCCAAAAATACCCTGGTACGGCAGGTCAAGCTGATCGAGTTTTACACCGAGTTTTTCGATACAGGCATCGAGTATGTCTTTGCCATAACCGACAATTTTTCCGTCTTTGACGAATTCGAACGGAGGGTAGGCCGCCTCAGTCGCAACAACAATCTTTCCCCGCTTCTTGATGTCGTCAAGGGTTCCTCCGAACGCCTGGCCGGCGATGCAGAGCGCGACCGTGATAACGACTCCTGTCAACAGGGCGCGTAGGAAGGCGTTGTCTGTGAGATTTCGTGTTATGTATGTCATGGTGTCTCCTCCTCATTACTGGTTCTTTTTACCTGAGTATACCGGATGTATACTCTTGCGACTCGGGCAATCATTGACGGTCACGGTCGAAGATTGCCGCAAGAAACTCCAAGTTCAGCCACGCAGCGGTAACAGCAGAATTTCCCGTCCGGTCCACGAGTGGATTTGCTTCGACCAAGTCGTAGCCGACGATTTCGGATTGCCGCGCGATTCCAACGAGCAGATCTTTGACTTGGTCATAGTTAAGTCCGCCCGGGGTCGGACTGCCGACTCCAGACACAACAGCCGGGTCGAACACGTCGAGATCGAGGCTCACAAAGACGCGGTCCATCTTCGGAATTTCATCGAGCGTGCGCCTTGTACCCCAACCCTTAATCTGCCGCGCAGTAATAATGCGGTTACCGCGTGCGAGGGAGTCTTTGTAGTCCTCCTCCCGAGTGCCCCAACTGCGTAGTCCTAGCTGCGCAATATGGCGCACGAATTTCAGCTCCGATACACGCCGCATCGGACTACCGGCGAAATAGCGCACCGACATAATGCTATCTCGGTAGTCGATGTGCGCGTCGATGTGCACCACGTCGATGGGGCCGAGCGATTCGAATGCTGCGACTACTGCCGGTGTCGTCGAGTGATTGCCGCCGATGACAGCCGGTAGCGCACCGGCGGCGAGAATTCTCTTGATTGTCTCGGTGATCGACGAATTTGTGTAGCTGAAATCTGTATAGAGCGTGTCTACATCGCCGCAGTCGACGATTCGCACGTCGGTAAGCAAGCGCCGTTCCTCGTCCACGTCCCAATAGCCGTTGGCGCGATCGCCCCGATCGTTGAAGCCGTAACGTGTGGATGCCTCCCTGATTGCTCGCGGGCCGAAGCGCGCGCCTGGCATGTATCCGACTCCCTCGTCCCAGGGAATTCCGACTATGGCCACATCCGCATCCAATTCATCCAGATCTTCGCAAATCGGCGATTTATAGAACGTCGCGATACCGACCACCTGATGATTTATCCGATATCGCTCAGATGTCATTTGTTTCCCCCCGACAGCCGGCCGGAGCCTTTTGTACGATCAGCTTCCAGCCGCTCCCCAAGCGAGCGGTGGACGGGTTGGCATCACTTCTGCGCGTGGTTTCGTGCAAAGATGCAGTATTGTCTTTGCGTAGACCTGCGCTGCCTGCACCAGATCGGAGATAGCGACGTGTTCACCAGCCGCCGGATCCCATCCGGCAGTACCCGAACACGTGCGTCCGGAAGGGCCGTAGTTCAGACCCGGTACGCCGTAGGAGCAGAGATGCACAGCATCGGACGACCATCCCTCCGGTGCGATGACTACGTCCTCTCCGAAGACTGCGCGATGGGATTCCGCTACTGCGCGGGTAAGCGGATGAGATTCGGCGATTTCGACGCCGGGATTCGTGACATAGCAATCGAGTTCAGCTGAAATCTCGGGATTACGCTCACTAAAGTCCCGCAGAAAATCGGCGAGCGCATACTGGACATCGATAGGATGCGCGCCTGGCACGATACGAACATCTACGTACACGGAGCATTCGAGCGGCATGCGGCAACAGCGGAAGGGGGTGCCACCTTCAATGGCACCGATGGTAACGGTTGCACCACGCCCTCTATAGGTATGTGTACGCCTGTATTCGTCTGCCCAAGTCTGTAGCGCCGCGATAAGCCGCATCATCTTCAATATCGCGTTGTCAGTGGGGTCGCCATAGTTGCCATGGGCCGGCGCGCCGCGAGTGGTCACTCTTGCGAACACGTAACCCATGTGGCCGACCACTAGATTGAGTGCGGTGGGCTCTCCAAAGATGGCCATGTCGGCGGTCACGCCGTGAGTGACGAGGTGCCGCGAACCAACACCCCCACCCCGGTATGTACGCCCTTGGAAGCGACCGATAGGTCCCATTTCAACTTCGCCGGCGACACCCGCTATAACTACGTCACCCGCTAGCTTCACACCTGCGTTGATGATTGCTCGGACCGCAGCGACATAACAGGCGAGCGCCCCCTTCATGTTGTAGATGCCAAGCCCATAAAGCCATCCATCCTGTTCCCAGGCCTTTGGGCGGTAACCCGGTAAGTCTGGCAGCTCGCGGCCGGCTCCGAAATAAGACGTGTCGAGGTGTCCGTTGAACATTAGTGTAATTCCAGACCCGTCGCCCTTGAGCCGGCCAATCACGTTGAAGCGCTCGGACTCAATCTCCTGAAGGAACGCTGGCACCCCGGCCTCTGCGAGTGCGTCGCGGTAGAAGACTGCAACATCGCGCTCTTGGCCCGTAGGGCTTGGGATATCAACGAGGTTTTTGGCAAGGTCTGCGAGGTAATTCTGATCAATACATCGCCACACTTCCTGCTCGAAAGGAGTCGTGGAAATCGATGCCATGACCTTACTCATATCGAATATTTTCTGATGAGCATGTAAACGGTCAATTTTCGATGAAATTTATAGTCAAAAATTCTTCTCGCGTCAACCGGATTCTTTGCCCGCCAAGGGGTGTCCGTCATCGGAACTGCCGCACAGCTCGTTCGATCTAGTCATCTTTGACCGTCATCAGATTGGATGGGACGCCGGGCGTTGTTTTCCAAAAAAGGCACCTGCTCATCCTGGTCGATGTTATGCTGCTAGTTGGCGATGGGCCAGGCGGCGTTTGCGGACGGTCGATTCCCTGACCTTTCTCTCTTTCTCGATGATGGCGCGATGACGCCCGAAGGAGACGTCGGCGCGTGTGAAGTTGCCGAGGCTCTCGTGGTAGCGCCGGTGATTGTACTGATCGACGAAGGCGCCGATCCGCGTCTGCAGATCACCCGGCAGGAAGTGGTTTTCGAGCAGGACACGGTTCTTCAAGGTCTGATGCCAGCGTTCGATCTTCCCCTGTGTCTGGAGATGGTTCGGCGCGCCGCGAACGTGGTCCACACCTTGATCTTCTAGCCGGACAGCAAGATCGCCGACGACGTAGGACGAGCCATTGTCGCTCAGCAGTCGCAGTTTGTGAGCGACCCTGGCCCCGTCGCGTCCTGAGGCCTGCAAGGCCCGTGGCTGGGTGTCGGTGACATCGCTGGCCCTCATCCTCGTGCATAGCTCCAGGCAATGACGTAGCGGGAGAAGTCGTCCACGATCTCCCTGGCTCGCGGCGCGGTTTCGGACCATGGAGTGGCGCGCGGTGCGCTCGATCCTTCCGGTCAGGGCGGCCGGTCTGGGCTGACTGCATCGTTGGCTGACTGCGCGGTGCCCTTCACGGCGCGATTGTCTATGGATCGATTGCTAATCTCGCGACGGTCATGGCTATGACCTTCGCGGGCGCCGGGTGACGGTTCTTGGCGCGATCGGGCGCGCCAAATTTCGGCCGTCCGGGGAGACGGTTTTCCGGAATGCGCATTTGAACGATCTGTTAAACCAAGGATCGTTCTAATCCAAAGAGCGAGGGATTTAATCCAACGGAAGCATCAATAGATGGTAAGCGTCTGGCGTGAGCGCTCTTGTGGCGGGTTGGTTCTGAGCGGCAGTCTCTGGCGAGGTTCGTGAGGCCGATAGTGTCCATTATCGGCTAATGGACACTATCGGAGGAGGCTTTGCGGTGGGGCGTCGGGTGCGCCGGTTCTGGTCGGAGGACGAGAACCGCCGGATCGTGGCGCAGAGCTACGCGCCGGGGGTCTCGGTGTCGGTGGTTGCACGCCGCTACGATGTCAACGCCAACCTGATCTTCACCTGGCGCCGCGATCCCCGCTACAAGCCGGCGGCCGATGCCGAGGGTGCTCCGTCCTTCCTGCCGGTGGAGGTGGTGTCCGACCCGCCACCACCGGAGCCGCCCGCGGCACCGGACGGTCGGATCGAGATTGCGCTGCCGAGCGGTCACCGGGTGAGCGCGAGCGGGTCGTTCGACGTGGACGCGCTGTGCCGGGTGGTCCGGGCGCTGGGCGGATGATCCCGGTTCCGTCCTCGACGCGGGTCTGGCTGGCGAGCGGCGTAACGGACATGCGCAAGGGGTTTCCGGGCCTCGCAGCACAGGCCGAGCGGGTGCTCAAGGCGGATCCCTATAGCGGGCATCTGTTCGTGTTCCGGGGACGCCGGGGCGATCTGGTCAAGATGATCTGGTGGGACGGCCAGGGGGCGTGCCTGTTCGCCAAGCGTCTGGAGCGCGGCCGTTTCGTGTGGCCGTCGGCGTCCGGCGGCAAGGTGACGGTGACGCCGGCGCAGTTGTCGATGCTGCTGGAGGGGATCGACTGGCGGGCGCCGGTGCGCACCTGGCGGCCTCTGGTTGCAGGCTGATTCACAGTTTATTAACAATAGGTTGACTATCATTCGGGCTTCCCTTTGGCGGCCCTTTCGGGTAGGGTACGGCCATTCTCGAAGAGGCACATTCCCTGCCCGACGACATCGCCGCGTTGAAGGCGATGGTCCTAGCCTCGCGGGCCGAGTTGGCGGTGCGGGACGCCGATCTGCGCAACCGCGATCTGCTGATCGAGAAGCTCAAGCATCAGCTCACCGGTCTGCGCCGACAGCGCTTCGGCGCCGCCTCGGAGGCGCTCGACCAGTTGGAGCTCGGGCTGGAGGATGAGGAGATCGCGCGGGCGGCCGAGGCGCCGCCCGAGCCGACACCCGCCTCGAAGAGGCAACCGAAGCGCCGCCCCCTGCCGGACCACCTGCCGCGCGAGGAGATGCATCTTGCGCCGGGCGAGCGCTGCGCGGACTGCGGCAGCCGCCTCAAGCGGCTGGGCGAAGATGTCACCGAAGAACTGGAGTACATCCCCGGCCGCTTCGTGGTGAAGCGCATCGTGCGCCCGCGCCTGGCCTGCGGCGGATGCGAGACGTTCCACCAGGCGCCGCTGCCGCCACGGCCGATCGAGCGCGGCCGGCCGGGCCCAGGGCTTCTCGCCCATGTGCTGGTCTCGAAGTACTGCGATCACCTGCCGCTGTATCGCCAGTCCCGTATCTTCGCCCGCGATGGCGTCGAGCTCGACCGCTCGACGCTCGCCGGCTGGGTCGGCAAGGCGACGGCGCTGCTGGAGCCCCTGGCCGATTCGATCGGGCGCCATGTGCTGGCCGGCCAGGCCCTGTTCGCCGACGACACCCCGGTCAAGCTGCTGGCGCCGGGCACCGGCAGGACGGCGACCGGCCGGGTCTGGACCTATGTGCGGGACGAACGGCCCTCGAACGGCGAAGCGCCGCCGGCGGCCTGGTACCGCTTCTCGGCCGACCGCAAGGCGGCGCATCCGAAGGGCCATCTTGAAGGCTTCGCCGGGTGGATGCACACCGACGGCTATGCCGGGTTCGGCGCCTGGCGCGCGCCGGGCCGGTCCGCGAGGTCGCCTGCCTGGCGCATGTGCGGCGCAAGTTCTTCGACGTCCATGCCACCCAGGGCTCGGCGATCGCCGCCGAGGCGCTGGAACGGATCGCCGCCCTCTACGCCATCGAGAAGGAGGCCCGCGGACAGCCGCCCGAGAACCGCGCCGCCATCCGCCAGGCCAAGGCCGCGCCGTGCCTCGACGAGCTGGAGCGGTGGCTGCAATCGCAGCTGCCCAGAATCTCCGCCAAGACCCCGCTGGCGGCGGCGATCCGTCATGCCCTGACCCGGATGAAGCGCCTTCGACCCTATCTCGAGCACGGCTTCCTCGAGATCGACAACAACCCCGCCGAACGCGCAATGAGGCCGATCGCGCTCGGCCGCAAGAACTATCTCTTCATGGGCTCGGCCAGCGGCGGCAGGGCCGCCGCCATCGCCTACACCCTGATCGAGACCGCCAGGCTCAACGATGTCGATCCGCAGGCCTGGCTCGCCCAGGTCCTCGAACGCATCCCCGACTACAAGATCAACCGCGTCGACGAGCTGCTGCCCTGGAACACCGCGCCGCCAGAAGATCGCGAAGCCGACGCCTGAATTCGTCGCGGCGGTCAGACCGGACGCTTACAATAGATGTTCGTTCAACAGAGAATTATTTCGAATGGCATTACCCGGACAACGCGACTTATTGAGTGTACAGAAAGGCACAATTCAAACCCGAAAGCCGCACGATCTGAGTGCGTCCCGCTTTACGGTGCGGCCGACGCCGGAATTTAGGGAACGAAAGAATGTTACCTGTAGTGTTCAGGCCAACTGAAATCAGGAATTAAGTGGATCTTACTTGAAAACGGTAAGGTATACACAGTTGAAGGCGTTAACCTAGTGCAATTTGACCGACGGCCCGGTTATCCTGCAGCCTAAACACACTGTTCCACAATATTCCGATTCGCGCTGGAGCCCGAGGGACCTTCGGCCCGGTATCCATGTCGTGGGCGCGACGGTCTAGGTGTGCGTGGAACCGCGCGGAAAGCTGCGGAATTGGAGGACCTGATGCCTATGAGACGCTGCCGGGCGGCGGTACCGATGCCCGCGTATAGCGGTGAAGCTGGCCGAGGGAGGGCGTGACGGGAACGATCGACGGTCCTGGGGGACGGAAGGTCATGGACAGGCAGTAAATTTTCGTGCCCGTTTCTTGCGATACCTCCCGTTTGGGAGGATGGCGCCACTGCCCGGTTCCCGCCTAGATTGAACGGGACCGTCCCCGAATCGGATCCGTCCGCGTCGGCGGCCGTCCGGAGCGGTTTCCGCCGGGTCCGGCTGCTTGAGGAGGCATCGTGAGCAAGATCGCCGTTCTTCAGCCATCCGGCGTGCGGTTCGCACAGGCGCCGGCGCGCCATCGGGGGACGCGGCGTGAACCCGGACGAGGCCTTCGCGCGCTGCGTCGGGCTGCTGCACGAGGCCGGCCTCGACGACGCCCGCTGGCCCGCCGCCTCGGCCATGATCGAGGAGGCCTCGGGCGCCGTCGGCAATTTCCTGGTGGTCGGCGAGGGGTCCGACTATGCGCGCATCGACTTCGCCCGGCTGCTCTACCGCGGCGAGGACCATCCCGACCTCGCGCAGGAGTATTTCGAGACCTAGTTCCCGCACGACGAGGCGCCGCGCCGCCGCATGGCGCTTGGCGAGGGCCGGCTGGCTCCTGCCCGGGAGCTGTACACCGAAGAGGAGCTGAAGACGTCGGCCGCGTACAACGAGGGCTGGCGCCGCATGGGCGGGGAGAACGGCCTGAGGCCGTGGAAGGCACGGTCGCGCGGTCGATCGTGGATCCCGAGAACCCCAAGACCGCGCTCTCGGTGCGCGCCATGCTGACCGCCAACCTGTCGGCGCTGGAGTTCCTGCCCGACGAGGGCAAGCTATTCTCGATCCGCGAATGGATATCGGACGAGGACCGCGGCGGGTTCTTGTTCCTGACCTCGCGCGGCGACCAGCACGCTTCCCTGCGCGGGCTGATCTCGAC
>WTGH01000070.1 GCA_011523655.1 Rhodospirillaceae bacterium | reverse complement strand
GTTGGGGGGAGGGGTTTCCCTCCGCGCGTCGAAGCCATTGGGTTTGGATACTGCGTCGCCGGACCCCTCCCCTTGCCCCTGCCCCAAGGGGAGGGGGATTCGGTACTGCGAGTACGGCGGCAAGGGCGCCGTCATGCTGCGGCGCGCCAGGCGGCGAGCAGTTTCGCGAAGGCGCGGGCCCGGTGGCTGATCGCGTGCTTGGCCGCCGGTTCCATTTCACCGAAGGTCGCGTCGTGGCCGTTCGGCACGAAGATCGGATCGTAGCCGAAGCCGCGGTTGCCGCGCGGCGGCCAGACGAGGCGGCCCTCGACCCGGCCTTCATACACGGCCTCGCCGCCATCCGGCGACACCAGCGCCAGGGCACAGACGAAGGCGGCGCCCCGGTCCGTGTTGCCGCCGAGCGCCCGGTTCACTGTTGCCATCGCCAGGGCAAAATCGCGCTCCGGTCCGGCCCAGCGCGCCGAATGGATCCCCGGCTCGCCGCCCAGCGCGCGCACCGCCAGGCCGGAATCGTCGGCAAGCGCGGGCAGGCCCGACGCGCCGGCCGCCGCCCGGGCCTTCAGCAGGGCGTTGCCGGCGAAGCTGTCTTCCGTCTCCTCCGGCTCGGCCAGGCCGAGAGCGCCGGCGGCGCGCGCGGTCACCCCCAGCGGTGCCAGCAGGTCGCCGATCTCGCGCACCTTGCCTGCATTGTGGCTGGCGATGACGAGTTCGCCGGCGAGCGGAAACGGCGAGGGCGGCGCCATGCCGCCCGCTACCCGACGGCGGCGCGCTGCTGGGCGCACAGGCCGGTGATACCATGCTTCGCCAGCGCCAGCAGTTCGTCGAACTGGCTCTGGGCGAACGGCCTGTCCTCCGCCGTCGCCTGGACCTCGATCAGCCCGCCGTCGCCGGACAGAACGAAATTTGCGTCGGCCTGGCAGGCGCTGTCCTCGGCATAGTCCAGGTCCAGCACCGTCTCGCCTTCGTAGATGCCGCACGACACCGCCGCGACCTGGCCGATCAGCGGGGTCTCGTCGATCTCGCCCTTGCCGATCAGCCACCCGAAGGCCTGGTGCAGCGCGACCCAGCCGCCGGTGATCGCGGCGGTGCGCGTCCCGCCGTCGGCCCGGAGCACGTCGCAGTCCACGGTGATCTGGCGCTCGCCGAAGCCCTCCAGATCGGTCACCGCGCGCAGGGAACGGCCGATCAGCCGCTGGATCTCCTGGGTCCGGCCGCTCTGCTTGCCGCGCGCCGCCTCCCGGTCGGTGCGGCTGTGGGTCGAGCGCGGCAGCATGCCGTATTCGGCGGTCACCCAGCCGCGTCCGCTGTTGCGCAGGAAGGGCGGCACCCGCTCGATCACCGAGGCCGCGCACAGCACATGGGTGCCGCCGAAGCGGACCAGGCACGAGCCTTCGGCGTGGCCGGCCCAGCCGGGTTCGAGCGTCACCTTCCGCATCGCATCGCGCGCGCGGCCGGACGGCCGGACGGAGGAAATCCCGGACTGATTCATGGAATGGCCTAGGGGATTGGGGCAGGGGTCGGCAATTTAGCGGAAGACGGGCAGAATGCCCAAGGTTACTGAAGCGCTCACCGGCGCGCCGGATTGACCGGATTTCCGGCATTGCCTAAATCTTCGCCGCTCCGGTGCCCCTCGAACCCCTGTGTTTCCGGGGCGCCGCGACCCGTTGCAACGGACCTTGCGAAACTGCCATGACGACCCCGGATTCCGGCAGCATCGTGACGCCGCCCCCGGCGACCCCGGCGGGGGGATCGTCCGTGCAGGCGCTCAACGACCGGGCGCGCGAAATCCTGCGCCGCATCGTCGAGACCTATGTCAGCTCCGGCGAGGCCGTCGGCTCGCGCACCCTGTCGCGCTTCGACGATATCGACCTGTCGCCGGCGACGATCCGCAACGTCATGGCCGATCTCGAGGACGCCGGCCTGCTCTATGCCCGCCACACCTCGGCCGGCCGCCTGCCGACCGATGCCGGCCTGCGCATGTTCGTCGACGGGCTGCTCGAGATCGGCCGGCTCAGCGAGCAGGAGCGCGACCGGATCGAGGCGCAGTGCGCCGCCAACGGGCGCAGCGTCGACCAGGTTCTGCGCCAGGCCAGCCAGTCGCTCGCCGGCCTGTCCGAGCAGGTCGGGCTGGTGATCGCGCCGAAATCGGAAAGCGCGTTGCAGCACATCGAGTTCGTCAGCCTCGGGCCGGGCCGCGCGCTGGTCGTCATGGTGCTGAAGAACGGCGTCATCGAAAACCGGATCATCGACGTGCCGGTCGGCATGCCGTCGTCCGCGCTGATCGAGGCGTCGAACTACCTGACCGCCCGGCTGGTCGGTCGGACGCTGGGCGAGGCGCGCGGCGCCGTCACTGCGGAGCTGGCGCGCGACCGGGCGCAGCTCGATGCGCTCGCCGGCGACCTCGTCGAACGCGGCCTCGCGGTCTGGGCCGGACCGGACGGGGCGGCGGCCGAGCAGGGTGCGCTTATTGTCCGGGGCCAGTCCAGGCTTCTTGAAGACGTTGCCGCCATTGACGATCTGGAGCGGGTGCGGCGGCTGTTCTCGGCGCTGGAGCGCAAGGAAACCCTGCTCAGGCTGCTCGACCTGTCGAGCGCGGCCCAGGGCGTCCGGATCTTCATCGGCGCGGAGAACGAACTGTTCCGCAATGCCGGCTGCTCGCTGATCATCTCGCCCTACACGAATGCGGACGAAATGGTGGTCGGCGCGATCGGCGTGATCGGACCGACCCGCATGAACTATGCCCGGATCATTCCGATGGTGGACTATACGGCGACCGTCGTCGGCCGGCTGATCGGCTAGGCCGGCGCGCGGCACCCAAGAATATTGCAGGACTGAGTTGCACGATATGACCGACGACCCGCGCAAGACCGATCCCGCGGAGGGCCCCCCGGACGGCGAAACCGGCGGCACCGGCGCCGAAGCCCCCGGGGAGGCGCCGGCAACGGCATCCGCGCCGCCCGAGCCGGCCAACGACGGCGACGCTGCCGCGGACAGCGATCCGGCGACGGCCGATTCCGAGCCGGGCGCCGCCGATACGGCGGCCGGGGACGCGAAATCGGCCGAACCGGACGCCGGTCCGCAAGAGGGCGAAGGCGAGGCCCCGGCGCTGACCGAAGAACAGCAGCGCATCGCCGACCTCGAAACCGAGGTCGCGGAACTGAAAGACCGCGCGCTGCGCGCCCTGGCCGATGCCGACAACGCCCGCAAGCGCGCCGCCCGCGACGTTGCGGACAGCCGGAAATACGGCGCGACCGGCCTGGCGCGGGACGTTCTGAGCGTCGCCGACAATCTCGGCCGCGCGCTTGAGGCCGTGCCGGAAGTCCCCCGGGAGGAGGACGAGAACCTGTTCAACCTGCGCGCCGGAGTGGACATGACGCGGCAGGAGATGCTGCAGGCCCTGGAGCGGCACGGCGTGAAAAAGGTGACGCCGGAGACCGGCGAGCGCTTCGACCACAACCGCCACCAGGCCATGTTCGAGGTGCCGACGGACGAGCTGGCGCCCGGCGCGGTCGCCCAGGTGGTGCAGGACGGCTACGTCATCCACGACCGCCTGCTGCGCCCCGCCCTGGTCGGCGTCGCGCGGAAGCCGCCGGAAGAGCCTGCGCCGGAGGCCGGGCCCGAGGCTGGGGAGGCGGCCGAAGAAGCGGCGGAAGCTCCGGATGAGAACGCCCAAGAAAACGCCGGGGAAAGCGACGCGGCGTAGGGCGGAGTTGGAAAAGGGGAAAGGAGCACTCAACCGCCGACGCTGTTTGATCCGGCAATTCGAGGTTCTCGATTGACACCGTTATCCCTCCACGCCCGACCCGCTACCTAGGGCGCCAAAGTACCGCTCATATATTTCGACAATCTAGGCGACGAATGCTGGCAGCGTCTGCGTTCTAGGTTAGGTGGCGAAACGAAGCTGCAAGTTAAACCTCGTATTTCAGTACAACGTTCTCGACAAGGTCTTCAACAAACGCGAGGACTCTTGTATCTGTCACCTTGATCCCTGAAGGGTCGGCACAAGAGTTCCTGACGTCTAGGTTCGCACTGAGTATCTTACGCACATCATTTGATATGATGTTTGCTGCTCGGCAAATTTCGAGGAACTTAGATTCCTTCATGTCGCTAAAGTCGTCTCGCTGTCTAACTACGTTCAGCTTCACTCCCCGGTCCTTAGCCAGCGAAGCATTGAACTCGGTCAGCTTGTGTTTTAGTATGTAAGCAAATAAATGGTCCATCGCTAAGATCCAGCCCATTGTGATGGTCGCGCGGTTCGCGCCGGCTTCAAAACAGTTGATCGTCTCGTTTAAGAATTCCTTTCGGCTGCCCTCCTTTACTTTGCGTTCCAGTCCGCGCAGAGTTGCGCTTGTCTGCGCAATGATTCGCTCTGCACCTAGCTTCTTGGAAAGCATCTTGCGCATATGTCGTTGAAGCTTGTAACCGCCATTCACCTTAATGAACTTGGCTGGCTTTGTCCTGAGGCCTTCCGAAAGACGGGCGGACACACCTTTCGGCGCCGCCAGATCGCAGGCGCCGAAGCATTCGCTGACCTGCTTGGGTGTCGCAGCATCTTGGCCTAACTCCACGGTCAAGAAATAGACAAATAGCTCCACCAAAGCCGACTGACTCTGGCTCTCGGCATTCTCAATCGAATTGTAGAAGCGGTCAACTGAGTCAGTCATTCAGTGCTCTTCTTCTTTAGATCAAATTTGAAGTGATTGTTGCCTTTCGTTGTGACAACGAGATCAGTCGGTGAGTTATAATTTATATAACCGAACCTTCGACCGCTCGCGTCGCGGAAAGCTTGTGCGAATACCTTCGGCACTCTCTCATTCACAGCATCGAAGCAAGTGTACACTTGATCTGTATTTGGCGTTCCAATCTCTAAATGGTCTATTAGAAATTTCAAAAAGATCAAAATTTTCTCCGGGTTATTGTTGGGCTCAAACTGATCATAGAATGCAGGCAAGCCAGACGTGTCGAGCTCCTTGTCCATCTTCGGCGAGTCGGCGTTAACGCCTTTTTCGATATCCTCGGAAGCAGCCTTCTTTCTTGTTACGCGCCGCCGCTTGCTCTTTTGCGATTCCTCGGGCTTGGTGCCGGTCGTATCCTCAGGTGCCCAATGAGGTGAAAAACTCTTTCTTTTCAAGAGGTTTGCCTTGAAGTCGGCGTAGACTTCGCGAACAAGTTCGAGATCTCCTTCGACGTCGACGACGCCTTGAGAGAGGTCGATGTGGAGCTTCGCGTGCACGGGATACCTCAATTTGTAGCGGTTTTTCGTTTGAGTGTAACAATATATCGAATCATCCGCTTGCTTGCAAGCCTTTCTTTCTTGTTAGAGGGGAGACCTTTATTTCTGGAGGTTGGCGGCAGCGGAAGGTGCGCATTGGCTGCGCAAGCCTTTTGGGCGCTTTTGCATCGTCAGCCGTGATCGCAGAATCGCCACTCGTGGAGAGCTCGTCAGCACTCCGAAGCAAGTGCGAAGCGACGGAATTCGACAGTCTATCCGCTTGACTTCACCACCCTCCCAATATCTCCGCCCCGTCGTCATGCGCTGCATACGCCGCCTTCGCCCGGCTGCGGTCGGCGACGGCGTAGCAGTAGGCGCAGCCGTGGGGGCAGGTGTCGTAGGCGCCGATATCGCGCGACGCGGCGCACAGGCAGCCCGGCCGGTTGCCTTTCAACGGCGCGGTAATCGGACGGCCCGCAACGTCGCCGAGCCGGCCGGCGTCGATGCAGCGCGCCGGGGCGGCGATGCCCGGCACCAGTGCCGCCAGCGCCGGCTGCGTGCACAGGGTCAGCGCCATGCCGGCGTCGCCGGCAATCGCGGCGAGGTCGCCGACCAGCGCAGCCTTCTCATCGGGCTCCGGCAGGCGCCAGTCCAGCCCGGCCCGGCGCGCCAGCCGGTCCAGGTTGCGCCGCGTCTTGCGGTAGGGCTCGACGAAGGACAGCACCGCCTCGTCGACATGGCCGCGCAACAGCCGGGCGAGACGGGCGAACGTCGCGCGGTGCCAGTCCGGCCCGGTCGCCGAGGACAGCAGGACCGGGTCGTAGCGCCAGACCGCGGCGCGCGGCCCGAAGCGCCGGGCAATCTCCGCGATCTGGGCGGCCGCTTCTTCCCCGGCGATGACCGAAGGCTCCAGAAGCCGGGGATAACCCGTAACGGTGTACTGGATGACGAAGGGCCAGCCGCGCTCTTCGACCGGCGCGAGGCGGTCTATGAGCGGCGCGAAATTGCGCGTCCAGAAGACGATGCCGGAGACGTCCTCCGCCTTGAGCGAGACCGTCACGATGCCGCCGCCGAACGGATTGCGGAACCGCGCCGCGCCCGCCGCGACGCGGTTGAGGAACCAGTCGGCATAGAAGGCCGGAATGTCGGTGCGGTAGGAGGCCGAGACGATCACCCCGGCAGGCTAGCACGGGCCGGACGGCGCCGCAGCGCGCTTGCCGGTCAGCGGCTGGCGCCGAGATAGTCCGCGATATGGGCGGCGACATGCCGGGCGTCGTCGCCGACGCCGAACAGCAGGCCGGATTTGCGCGTCACCATCCAGTTGAGGCCCATGAAATAGAGGCCGGGTACGGCCGTTGCGCCGCGGTCCGTCACCGGATAGCCCATCGCGTCGCACACAGGAAAATCGATCCACGAGAAGTCGTAGGAGAAACCCGTCGCCCAAACGACGGTGGCGACGTTTTCCTCCCGGAGGTCGATCGCGCGGCGGTGCGGCGCCGGCAGATCGCCCGCCGCCGGTTCGCCGTCGAGTTCTTCGGCCGTCGGCAGGGGCGCGTCGATGCCGTTCTTCTCGATATGGGCGCCCACCATGTCCTGGAACATGCGCGAGAAGGTGTCGGCGTTGTCGATGTTCCGCTGCAGGTCGTCGGCAAATTCGGCCTTTTCGCCGTCGATCGCCGTCAGCCTTCCGAACAGTTCGACGCCGTCCCGGCGCAAACGGTGCAGGCTGATCGTGCGCCCGCCGTCGCGCCCGCTCACCTGGACCTCGGCCCGGAAACGCTCGGCGGGAGAGTCCAGCATGTCCGGCGTCCGGTCGAAAAAGCCGAGCTCCGAGAGCCACTCCGTGCAATCCCGCCCCCGGTAGCGGCGCGGCACCCGCCGCGCCCCGCCGGTGCTGAGCAGCACCTTTCGGCCCGAGAGGCGCAGGTCGTCGGCAATCTGCCCGCCCGTCTGGCCGGAGCCGACGACCAGGACCGCTCCGGGCGCCAGCTCTTCGGGATTGCGATAGGTTTCCGCATCCAGTTGGCGGACACGCGACGACAGCGTCGCAGCAAAATCCGGCCGGCGCGGCGTCTGCATCGTACCCGTCGCCACGACGACGGCCGATGCTTCCAGCGGGCCTTCGGTCGTCTCGATGCGCAACCGGCCGTCCCTGCCGTTGCCGAGCGCGGTCGCCGCAACGCCCGTTCGGACCGGGCAGCCGAATTGCTCCGCCCACCCCGTGAGACAGGCCGCGAATTCGTCCCGGCCCATGAATCCGTCCGGGTCGTCGCCCCGGTATTCGGCGCCCGGCAGGCGGACGGTCCAGTTGGGCGTGACGAGGGTGAAGCTGTCCCACCGGCGTCGCGACCAACTGCGCCCCGGAACTTCCATCTCCAGCACCTCATGGCCGATCCCGTGACCGGTGAGATAGTAGCTGGTCGAGAGCCCGGCCTGACCGGCGCCGATGACGATGACTTCAGGTTCGTGCATTGCTTCGTATTGCTCCAGCGTTACCCGTTGCACAGGCCCGGCAACGCGCCGCCCGCTCGATCCGAACTTCGAACTCCCGTGCGGGCGAAGCGCGAAGGGCAATTCCGTCGCGCATCGGCCGCCCCGCTCTCAGTTGCCGATCCTCTTGCTCAAACTCAAATGGTTCCGGCCGTCTTCGCGCCGGTATCGCAAATCGTCGACATATGTGCGCACCAGATGCAGGCCGAGGCCTTCCACGACCGTTTCTTCCTGAATCGTGTCCGGACCGGGCTGGAATACCAACGATTCGGGCTCCAGTTCGCGCCCGTCGTCGACGACCCGGATCGCCAGGCTCCGGCGTTCGTCGTTCATATCGAGGCGGATTTCGATCCGGTGTGCGCCGGCGTCGTCGTAGCCGTGCTCCACGATGTACATGAGCATCTCTTCGATACAGAGCTGCACCTGGAACCGGTCCTGTTGCGGGAACCGGTGCAGGTCGGCGAAATCGTCGACCGCCGCCGCAACCCGTTCCAGTTCGCTGCTGTCGTTGAGGATGGTCAGGCTGAGGCTTCCTGCGGATCCCGGAGGCCGGTCGAGGGACGGTTCGCGACCGTCGACCGCACCGTCCGTCCGGCTTGACTCCGGGAAATCGCCTGCCGTCGCGTCGGCCGGCCCGTCACCGTGCACGAGCGCGTTCAGCGCCGCGACATCGATTGCCGGTTCAACGGAATGTCTGGCGCTCCTGGGCGGCCAGACCAGCTCTTCCACGCTCAGCGACGCTCCATTCTTGAGAAAGAGTCTCTTGACTGCGGCCGTCAGGCCGGCCACCGGCGGCATTGTGCGCAGGATGTCCAACGTCCGGGCGTGCTCCGGAAGGAGCAGGTGCCGGTAAAGGAGCGGCCAGGAAACGGTGTCGCCGCCGGCGCGGTCGAACACGTCCATCGGCGAAGCCGGGTCTTCCGGCGAAAGCTCCGCGGCGCGAAGCAGAGCGGCCAGCGCCTTGCGGGTTATCCGGTTCGTGTCGGGCCCGTCCTCCACTCTTAACAAGGCGCCAAGCAGGGCGAAGTAATCCGGGTTCGGTGGCTGGGTGAAGCTCCAGAGCGGGCGCATCGCGTCGGCAAGGTAGCGCGGTTCGCCGCCGCGGTGGGGCCGCTGCATGGCGGCGTTCCGGTGAGGAAAGCGGCCGAAGAGAAGCAAGGCCTCGGAATGCTCGATCACACCCTTGATGATGGACCAGCCGACGAATTGATTGGTCCTGCGCCGTTCGGGCGGCGCTTCCGCGATCAGTTCGGCACTCCAGCGTCCGAAGCGCTCCATCGAGAGTTCCTGGACCGTCAGGTCCTCCGCATGCGCGAGGGGTACGTAGATCCAGAAGCGCTCGACGATGTTGTATTGCGAGATGTCTCGTCCGGCCTTGCAGGCTTGTACGGCCATCGCGGCGGTGACGGCGTCGTTCGCATAGGCGAGCGCCGTGCCGCGATAGACGCTTCGCGGGAACTGGTCGAGAACGATCAGCTTCGCCAGCCAACCTGTCGGCGTGTCCCAGACCGGGTCGCGAAAGAAACGGTCCGTCCCTTCACGATGCATCTGCTCGCACCACTCGCGCTGCGCGCGAAGAGCGTGCAGGTTTTCGGTGCTTCTGGCGAATGGCCCCATCCGCCACCGCAGCATCCCCTCCTGCCAGTTCTTGCGGGACGTATCCGCCGCCGTCCGCAAGGGACCGAGCCAGAAATCGAGCACGGCCTCGGGGGTCCTCTCCGTAATCGCGGGCTTTTCGTCAGGAGTCACAGAATGCACCGGCCGCGACAGCAGGAAAGGCGTTTCGTATTGCGCTGGAGGGCGGGCACACCGCCGGTGCGGCCGGAACCCCATTCTTGCCCGGGAACGGGGTTCGGCATTCTCCGAAGGTGCGCTTCGGTAAACGTCCAGAATGGATACTCATGGATTTCAAAGACAATGCCCAAGCCAGAAACCGTATCGCAGACTGGTCGAAAAATATCGGAAAGGCCAATAATAGTATCGAAAAGGATATTAATCGATCAATCAAACATTTTTATTGGTCCGGAACCCTTGGCGAAGCGGCGTATGGGCGGCGGTCAGGACGGATTTTGCCCGGGCGGTTTTGTCCGCTTTTGCGGCGTCTTGCGGCGCGCCCGGCCGCTTCCTATATGCAGGAACGAAGCGGGGAAGGCCCCGCAATCCTGTCATTTGCGGCCGGATGCACCCGCCCCGGCGGGCGGCGCAGCCGGCCCGGAATCGGTCGCAGCGGGGGTTCGCACCGGCGCCTGAGAGGGCCGGCGCGGGCCTGCTGCCGTAAGGGGAGACGACCATGGCCAAGATTATCGGTATCGATCTCGGCACCACCAATTCCTGCATCGCCGTCATGGACGGCGGGAATGCCAAGGTGGTCGAGAATTCGGAGGGCGGCCGGACGACGCCGTCGATGGTGGCGTTTGCAGAGGACGGCGAACGGCTGGTCGGCCAGTCGGCCAAGCGCCAGGCGGTGACCAACCCCGAAAGCACGATCTTCGCGGTCAAGCGGCTGATCGGCCGGCGCTTCGACGATCCGATGACCAGGAAGGATATCGACCTCGTCCCCTACAAGATCGTCAAGTCCGACGGCGGCGACGCCTGGGTCGGCGCGCGCGCCGAGAAATTCAGCCCGAGCCAGATCAGCGCCTTCATCCTGCAGAAGATGAAGGAGACCGCCGAGGCCTATCTCGGCGAGCCGGTCGACGAGGCGGTCATCACGGTGCCGGCCTATTTCGACGATTCCCAGCGCCAGGCGACCAAGGACGCCGGCCGGATCGCCGGCCTCGATGTCCGGCGTATCATCAACGAGCCGACGGCGGCGGCGCTGGCCTACGGGCTGGAGAAGAAGGAGAGCGGCACCATCGCGGTCTACGACCTGGGCGGCGGCACCTTCGACGTCTCCATCCTCGAGATCGGCGACGGCCTGTTCCAGGTCAAATCGACCAACGGCGATACCTTCCTGGGCGGCGAGGATTTCGACGCCAAGATCATCGACTATCTGGCCGCCGAGTTCAAAAAGGACCAGGGCATCGACCTGCGCGAGGACCGGCTGGCGCTCCAGCGCCTCAAGGAGGCCGCGGAGAAGGCCAAGATCGAACTGTCGAGCGCGACCCAGACGGACATCAACCTGCCCTTCATCACCGCCGATGCGAGCGGGCCGAAGCACCTCAACGTCAAACTGACCCGCGCCAAGCTGGAAACCCTGGTCGAGGAGCTGATCCAGCGCACGGTCGGGCCGTGCAAATCGGCGCTCAAGGATGCCGGCCTCAAGGCCAGCGAGGTCGACGAAGTCATTCTGGTCGGCGGCATGACCCGCATGCCCAGGGTCCAGGAGACGGTCCAGCAGATCTTCGGCCGCGAGCCGCACAAGGGCGTCAACCCGGACGAGGTCGTGGCGCTCGGCGCGGCAATCCAGGGCGGCGTGCTGAACAAGGATGTGAAGGACGTCCTGCTGCTCGACGTGACGCCGCTCTCGCTCGGCATCGAAACCCTGGGCGGCGTGTTTACCCGGCTGATCGACCGCAACACGACGATCCCGACCAAGAAGAGCCAGGTCTTCTCGACCGCCGAGGACAACCAGGGCGCGGTCACGATCCGGGTCGGCCAGGGCGAACGCGAAATGTCGGCGGACAACAAGCTGCTCGGCCAGTTCGACCTGGTCGGCATTCCGCCGGCGCCGCGCGGCGTGCCCCAGATCGAGGTCGCCTTCGATATCGACGCCAACGGCATCGTCAGCGTCACGGCGACCGACAAGGCGACCGGCAAGGAGCAGCAGATCCGCATCCAGGCCTCCGGCGGCCTGAGTGACGACGAGATCGAGCGCATGGTCGAGGAGGCCGAGGCCAACGCCGAGGAGGACCGCAAGCGCCGCGAGCTGGCCGACGCCCGCAACGCCGCCGATGCCATGATCCACCAGACCGGCAAGTCGCTCGCCGAGCATGGCGACAAGATCGAGGCCGCCGAGAGGGAGGCCATCGAAAAAGCGATCGAGGACCTGAAGGCGGTCAAGGACGAGGACGATCTCGGCGCGATCCAGGAAAAGACCCAGGCGCTCATGCAGGCATCGATGAAGCTGGGCGAGGCCATGTATGCCGCCCAGCAGGCCGAGGCCGAAGCCGCCGCCGGTGCGGCCGGTGATGCGGCCGGCGGCGCCGAAGCGACCGACGCCCCGGCCGGAACCGAAGCCGAAGAGGGCGTCGTCGATGCCGACTTCGAGGAAGTCGACGACGACGAGCAGAAGAAAGCGTCCTGACGGCCGGCGTCGGCCGATGGCGGTTTCGGCCTGACAGGCGGGATCGGCGATGGCGCAGCGGGATTTTTATGACGTGCTCGGCGTCGGCCGCGACGCCGACGAGGCGCAGATCAAGTCCGCCTTCCGCCGGAAGGCGATGCAGTACCACCCCGACCGCAACCCCGGCGACGGCGAGGCCGAGCGCAACTTCAAGCAGGTCAACGAGGCCTACGAAGTCCTGAAAGACGGCGAGAAGCGCGCGGCCTACGACCGCTTCGGCCATGCCGCGTTCGAGCAGGCGGGCGGGCCGGGCCCCGGTGGCTTTGGGGGTGGCGGATTCGAGTTCAATTTCGGCGGCGGCAGCTTCGGCGATATCTTCGAGGACATCTTCGGCGACATTTCCGGCATGAACCAGGGCGGCCGCCGGCGCCAGCCGACCCGCGGCCAGGACCTGCGCTACAATATGGAAGTGAGCCTGGAAGACGCCTTCACCGGCAAGCAGACGACGATCCGGGTGCCCAGCGCCGACCAGTGCGCATCGTGCGGCGGCAGCGGCTCGGAGGGCGGCGCGGCCAGGGTGACCTGCGGCCAGTGCGGCGGCCGCGGCCGGGTGCGCGCCAGCCAGGGCTTCTTCACGGTGGAGCGCACCTGCGCCCGGTGCCAGGGCGAAGGCGAGGTCATCGACAAGCCCTGCCGCACCTGCAACGGCGCCGGGCGGGTGCGGCGCGAGAAGACCCTCTCGGTTAACATTCCGGCCGGCGTCGACGACGGCACAAGGATCCGCCTCGCCGGCGAGGGCGAGCCCGGCATGCGCGGCGCCCCGCCGGGCGATCTCTACATTTTCGTCTCGGTGGCGCCGCACGACGTGTTCCACCGCGACGGCGCCAACATCTACTGCCAGGTGCCGCTGCCCATGACGACGGCGGCGCTCGGCGGCGCGCTCGAGGTCCCGACCGTCGAGGGCATGCGCGCCCGGGTCACGATTCCCGAGGGCGCGCAGAGCGGCGACCAGTTCCGGCTGCGCGGCAAGGGCATGTCCCAGCTTCGCTCAAGGGCGCGCGGCGACATGTATATCGAGATCGAGGTCGAGACGCCGCGCAATCTCAGCCCGAAGCAGCGCGAAATCCTCGACCAGTTCCGCGAGGCCGGCGGCGACAGCAACAGCCCGAAATCGACCGACTTCTTCGATCGGGTCAAGACCCTCTGGGAAGGGCTGAAGAGCTGAGCGTTCCCGGCTGTGCGCCGCAGCGGTAGGGGGGTTCAGACTTTCGCCTGCGCTCCACCGCCCCTGGGCCTGCCCCGGACCGCCGCCGCACCCCCGAACCGTCATTTCGACCGGAGCCGGGTACAACTCCGGCCATGACATCCCATGACTCCGGCCCGGCGTGTGGCGTATCCTGACCCGCCATGACCGTTGCCGACCATCTCCTCTATGCGCTCGCTTGGCTCAGCTTCGGCGTCCTGCACAGCCTGCTGGCGCGGCAGAAGGCCAACCGGGCGTTCGACGCCGCGCTCGGCGGCTTCGCCCGGATCGCCTACAACCTGATCGCGGCGGTCCATCTCGGTGCGATCCTGTTCTTCGAGTGGCGCGGCTTTCCCGGCAAGGTCGCATTCGACATGCCGCTCTGGCTGCACGCGCCGATGGTGGCGGTCCAGGTCGCCGGCTGGGTGCTGCTGTTCGTCGCCCTGGTGCAATACGATCTCGGCCGCTTCGGCGGCCTGACCCAGGCCAGGGTCATCGTCCACCGGCGCGACTCCGGGCGCGGGCGGGGGCGCGGCGCCGGCTACGGGCCGATGGCGGGTGCGGCGCGCGAGTTGCCGGAGCCGCCGCCCGACGTCCCGCAGGCGCGGCTGGAGCCGCTGATCACCCACGGCATCCACCGCTATGTCCGCCATCCGCTCTACAGCGCGATGATGATGGTGTTCTGGGGCCGCGCCTTCGACGAGGCGGCGCTGATGACGGCGGCGTGGGGCACGCTCTATCTCGTCGTCGGCACGCATTTTGAGGAGCGCAAGCTGCTGCAGATCTACGGCGAAGACTATGCCCGCTACAGCGCCGCCGTGCCGCGCTTCCTGCCCCTGCGCGGCAAGGCCCGGAGCGGGTAGGTCAGGCGCGGGTAGGTCAGGCGCGGGTCGGTCAGGCGCGGCCGTTCCAGCGCTCGGCCGGTGCGGGGTCGAGGGCCTGTTGCAGGCGCTGCCCGGCGGCGAGCGCAAATTTCAGGATCTGGGTGCGCCGGCGGGTCGCGTTCATCGTCCGCTCCGGCGCCTCGCGGATCGCCGCGGCGTCGAAGGCGTCGGCGACCAGCAGGCCCTGGTCCGCCGGCAGGATGTCGGCGGGGAAACCGTCCGGCACGGCGAAATAGTAGGCGTCGCACCAGGGCAGATAGTCCGGCCATTTCGCATCGCCGCGGAAATCGGCCAGCGTGGTCTTGATCTCGACGATGACGAAGCGCTGCTCCCGGTTCAGGCCGATCACGTCGACGCGCCTTCCCTTGCCGACGGGAAACTCGGTGAGCGTGCTGTAGCCCCGGGCGGCGAGGAACCGGCAGACCCCGCGCGCCATGCGCAGGGCCCGGCCGCCGGTTTCGGCGGAATCCGCCGGGGCGGCAGCGGCAGGGTCGGACGTACGCAGGTCCATGGGCGGCCCCCGGCCACGGGTGGGAAACCTGCACAGCTTACAGGAAATGAACAATAAGGGTACAAAATTCGGCTGTCTCTGAATTAGGCTTTTCCTGCGCCGTCCGTTTTGTCAGTTCGGAAGGGTTTGGTATTTGGCCGCCGCCCTGCACACCCCCTACGGCGGGCTCTGCCGGGTCGGTCTCCAACAATATTTCCTTTTTTTCGATAATATTCCTTGACAGGGCAGGTTCCGCGCCCTATATCGGCCCCGTCAACGCCCGAAGTGCGCCTGCCGCAGCCGGCCGACGCCCCCCTCAAAAAGAAGCAATCGAAGAAACCGGCGGGGGACCGTGCGGGACCGTACCGTCTTTCCCGCCCTCCGGCCCGCTCTCCGGCCCGCCGCCGCCAATCGGCGATCCAGGGTGCCGCCCTGTGCGCCATTGGGCCTGACGGCCGGACCCCATACGGTTCCACCCTCCGGTTCGACCCTCCGATTCCGCCGGGCCATCGCGCCCCGATCCTGCCCGGCGGTGCCGCCGCCGGTGTCGAGAAGCGCTCCCGTTCGGCCGGGAGGCTGGAAAATTTCCTATCGAGATTGATTTTGCGCATTTCCGAAAGACGTCTTTCCAACGATTCCAAAGGGTTAGGGCAGCCGGGCGCACAAAAAAAGAAAAAGAAAAAAATTGAACATTCATTCAAAATCCGGCCGTTTTCCGGCATCCGGCACGCCCTATCGCAGAGGAATCCCAAGAGGAGGGGGAACGCGTTGCTCTGCCTGTCGAGTCCGACCCGGTACTTTTCGGAGAGAAGTTCCTTGGGGGCGGAGTCAGCCGGAGGGATCGCCCAAGACCGCTCCGGTCAAATCTTCGCCGGGCTGAAGCGGTCGGCGTGGATGTCGTCGGGGTCGACGCCGATTGCCTCCAGGATCGGCATGGCCGCGTCGATCATCGGCGGCGGTCCGCACAGGAAGGCCTCGGCGCCGAATCCGTCATACACCGTATCGGCCAGCAGTCCGGTCACAGTGCCGCGCGGCCCGTCCCACGCGCTGCCGTCCGGTTCTTCCGACAGGGCGATGGCGTAGCTAAAATCCGCCGACCGGGCAGCAAAGGCGTCGAGCAGCGCAGTATCGTACAGGTCCTCGCGCCGGCGCGCGCCGTAGAGCAGGCGGATGCGGCGGCCGGATTTGCCGGCCAGGGCGTCCGCGACCATCGCCTTGATCGGGGCGAGGCCGGTGCCGCCGGCAACGCAGATCGCCGGCCGGTGATCGTTCGCCGTGAAGCCGAAATGGCCGTAGGGCCCGGCGATCTCCAGCGGATGGCCCGGCGAGAGGCCGGACCGCACATGGTCCCCGATTGCGCCGCCCGGATAGAGCCGGACGTCGAACACCAGTTCGGTCCCGCCCGGCGGGTTCGCCGCCGAGAAATAGCGGTTGGGCGCGATGCCGGGGACGATCCATTCGAAATACTGGCCGGCCCGGTAGGCGATCTCGCGCGGGCAGTCGAGCGCGACCTGGACGACGCTGGCCGAGACCCCTTCGACCCGGCCGACCGTCGCTTCCACATGCTCGATCCGCGGCGCGCTCGCGCCATCGCGCAGCACGATTTCCAGCGCGATGTCGGAGGTCGGCGCGCACAGGCAGGTCAGGATGCGGCCCTTGCGCCGGTCGGCCTCGGTGAAGACCGCCGGGTCGGCGCCGGGGCTCTCGTCGACGCTGCCGCTCAGCAGCACCGCCCGGCACTCGGCGCATTCGCCGGAGCGGCAATTGTAGGGCATGGGCAGGCCGGCGGCGAGGCAGGCTTCCAGCACGCTCTGGCCGGCGGCGCAGGAAACCGCCGTGCCGTCCTGCAGCGCGACGGTGAAGGCAGTCAAATCGCTCAGCCCGCCGCGGCAGGCGCCGGCCGGGACGGTTCGCTGGCTGCGGCCATGTAGACCGCCGGATCTTCGGCCAGTTCGATGCCCCAGTCGCGGGCAACGAAGGCGCGGGTCTGGCGGTAGTAGGCCGCGCGCATGGCGGCGTTGGTCTCGGTCTTGAAGCCCCAGTAGCGGTAGCGCTCGTTGGTCCGCGACCGGTCGCCGCCGAAGGAGGCGAGGCCGACCCTGAGCCATTTCGGCACCGCGGCCTCGACCGCGGCGCGGCCCGCCGGCGTCTCCAGCATGTCCTTCACGCCGTCCATGCCGAAGCCGACATGGCCGTATTCCTCATTCAGCGTGTCCTGGCAGGCCTTGCGGAACGGCGCATAGGGCGACCTGACGAACTGGCGGAACTGGTGCGCCGCGGCCCGGTCGACCAGCGCGAGGAAGACGACCTGGTCGGCCCAGTCGTCGATCGGCGTGTCGAAGGTGGTCAGATGGTCCTTGTCGGCGCTGAATTCGCGCCAGTCGAGGCCGAGCTCGTCGAGCAGCGCCCGGAACCGCAGATGGTGGCCGTATTCCTCCGCCACGGTCTTTGCCATGCGCATCTTCGCTTCCGGGGTCGGCGCGCGCAGGATCGAGGGCTCGAAACAATCGGCGCCGTAATCCTCGCTGACCACATGGATCTTGATCAGGTTGAGCTGCAGGTCGCGGAATTCCTCGTCCTGGTCCCAGAAGGTCTCCGGCGTGACGCTGGGAATTCCCGCCTCTCCGTAGGTGACGGACTCGGTTACAGACATGGGAGCGTTCTCCGCTTTCGCCGGTTCAGGACGCTGGGCGCCACGTCAAGCCCCGAATCCGGCCTCGGCCTTCGCCGTGACCGTGCCGTCGCCCTTGGATGCGGTGAGCGCGCAGGTGACGGCCTCGCCGTCCACCGCCGTTACCACGGCCTCGATCTTCAGGTCCTCTTCCGGGAAGACCGGCGCTGTAAAGGTGACGTCGAGCCAGCGCAGCCGATCCTGCCCGACCCGCTCCGCGAGCAGGCGGGCGAAATGGGCGGTGGTCATCGGGCCCTGCTGCAGCACGGTCGGAAAACCGGCGGCTTTCGCGAATTCCTCGTCGGTGTGGATCGGGTTCGGGTCCTCGGTCCCGGCGGAAAAGTCGGCGAGCCGGGCCAGGTTTGCGCCGGGAACCGTCGCGTCCAACAGGATGTCGCCTTCGCTGTATGCCATCGGCCTACTCCCGCTCGATCAGCCGGGTGATCTCGCGCAGCACCCGCGTGCCGTCGGCGCGCGCATAGTCCAGCGCAACGTCGGCGAACCATATCCTGCCGCTGCGGCCCTGCTTCTCGGTGATTTTCTCGACCGTCGCCGTCACCGTCAGTTCCTCGTCCCAGGCGGCCGGTTCGTACCATTCGTAGCGCTGGCCGCCGTGCAGGGCGCGTCTGCGGTCGATGCCGAGCGCCTCGAACAGGTTGGCGCCGCGGGTCTCGCCGCGGAGGAAGATCATGTAGGTCGGCGGCACCGTCTCCAGATCGACCGGCGCCCCCTGGCCGCGCAACAGCTTCTCCGCCAGCGCTTTCTCGGGGCGCACGGTAAAGCGCGGGAAAACGTGCCCCTGCCGGTCCATGTTCATCGCCGTCCTCCCTCAGATGTTTTTTACGTTTACGTAAAAATATAGTCAAGTCGGCGAAGGCGGTGCCGGTTCCTGTTCGAACAGGCCCGACGACAGCAGCTCGGTGTAGGAATCGATCAGTGCGTCGATCGTCACCGGCTTGCGGGGATCGTACCAGCGGGCCAGCCAGTTGCAGGTGCCGAGCACGGCGAAGGCCAGCGTCTTCGGCTCGCCGATGGTCCTGAATTCGCCCCGGTCCTGGCCTTCGGCGATGATGCGGGTCCAGGACGCTTCGTATTCCTTCCACAGCCTGACCATCGCCTGGCGCACTTCCGGCTCGCCTTCGAACCGGCCGTCGCGCAGGCTCACGGTCATTTCCAGGCAGTAGCGGTCGAAATGGAGCAGATGGATGCGGATGGCCTCGCGGAACTTCTCGCGCGGGCCGAGCGCCGCATCCTCGACGACCGCCGCGACGCCGTCGACCAGCAGGCGGCTTTGCGGCTCGATGATTTCGAGCAGGATCTGCCCGCGGTTCTTGAAATAGTAGTAGATGCCCTCGCGCTTGATGCCGACCGCGCGCGCAATGTCGTCCAGCGTCGTGTTGGCGTAGCCGAGCCGGTCGAAACACTCGGTCGCCCGCTGGAGGATCTCGGCGCGGCGCCCGCCGGTCCTGCCGGCCCTGCGCGACCCGTCCGGCGCCCCGGTCCGTTCGTCCGCTGTGCTTGTCATGATCCGATCCACCGTTTCTGGGCGGGCCAGGCCGGGCCGCGGTCGCCCGCCGTCTCCGCGCTGCGCAGTTCGTCCAGTCGGAGCCGCTTCGACGGCGTGTCCTCCGGGATGTCGTCCAGCGCGTCCCTGAGCATCGCCTCGTAGTCCTCCCCGACCGGGCAGACATCCTGGCAGCGCCGGCAGCCGGTGACCGCGCCGGCGCCGCGCAGGATGCTGGCCCAGATATAGAAGCTCTTCTCGTTGCGCAGCATTCGTTTCTGCATCTCGGGGTCGGTCTCGTCGATCACCTCGTCGAGGAACTCGGCGACCTGCCGGAAGCCGTGGGGCTGGCGATGCTCGTTGCAGGCCGGCCAGTCCCGGCTCCAGTGGCCGATCGCGTCGCCCGGGCAGGCCGAGAGGCAGCGCCCGCACTCCGGCCCGAGGCACAGGGGCTTCTCCATCCGCGCGTCGGGCTCGACCGGAATCGAGCTCAGCACGGCGGTCAGGATGACCCGCGGGCCGTATTCCGGCGTCAGCAATTGCAGGTTGAGCCCGAGGGTTCCGAGCCCGGCCTCGACCGCGGCATGGTCGAGCGACAGGGGCAGCTTCTGGTGCAGCCGGGGATCGCCGTCGTAGCGCCACGGGTCGACATGGGTCGGCGGCACGATGAGCGCCGGATAACCGCTCTGCTCCAGCCAGCGCACGAGGTCGAGCGCGACCTCCTCCAGCCCGGCGATGGTGAGTTCGTCGTTGACGTATTTGTGCCGGTCCGACCAGGCCGGGATGCGGGTCGCGCCGAGGCTGACGCGCTGGCCGATCACGATCACCCGGTCGGCGTCGTAGTCGGTGATGTCGCTCGGCCGGCGCGGATCGTCCGGGTCCGGCGGGTTCTCGTTCATGACCGCGCCGTCGGCGATGCCGACGATGTCGGCGCCGAAGTCCCGGGCCTTTTGCTTGACCAGTTCGGCGGTGAGCGGCGCGCGATAGATCTCGACCATCGCCGTCAGTCCCTGCTCTCCACCGCCGCCCGGCCGGCCTCGATCTTCGCCGCCTCGCGTTTCTTGAAGTCCTGCAATTCGCGCGCGACGAGGCCCCGGTAGCCCTCCGGGCCGACCCAGCGGATGTTCCAGTCGTCGAGGCCCGGCGCGTCGCCGCCTTCGCGCCGGATGCGGCGGTATTCCCGGCCCCGTTCGGCCTTTTCCTCGGTCCTCTCCGGAATCCGTTTCTGCGGATCGGCGAGGAAGGCGTGATAGTCGTTGCCGGCCGGGCAGACCGCCATGCAGCGCGGGCAGTCGCCGAACGAGCCGGCGACCCGCAGCAGGCCCTGCCACAGGCCGAAGATGTTGCGGTCGCGGATCATCCGCTTGCGACCCTCGGCACCGGCCTCGAAATAGTCCCGCATGAAGGCGGTCGAAACGCCGTAGCCGAACTCCTGGGCGGCCTGGGCGCAATCCCGCTTGTCCAGGCCGTAATGCAGCACCGCGTCGGTCGGGCAGGAATGCAGGCAGCGCGAGCAGGATTCGCCGATGCAGACCTGCTCGGTCATCGGCGCATCGGCCTCCAGTTCCAGCTCGGTCAGGATGCCGGTGAGATAGACCCGCGGGCCGTATTCCAGGGTCAGGATGTTGACGTCCAGCCCCAGCGTGCCCATGCCGGCCTCGACGCCGAGATGGCGGGTCGAAAGCCGGCCATAGCTGCCGTTCTTCATGCTGAGGTCGGTTTCCTGCCCCATGGTGATGAAGCTCGGCCAGCCGTTCTGCTCCAGCTTGCGGGCAAGGCGGTGGCAGACCTTGTCGAGCCGGCGCAGGATCGCCTGGTCCATATACTGGACGGTGATCGACAGCTTGGTCCGGAACACCGCAACGGGTATCGCAAGCGCGATGACGATGACGCTGCGGCAGTAGGGGGTGATGCGCTCCGGCGTCTGGGGCCAGCGCGGGTCCGGCGGGAAGGCGTTGAGCGTGTCGGCCGACGCGATGCCGACCAGGTCGGCGCCCAGGTCGAGCGCCATCTGCTTCACTTCGGCGGCGTCGAGCGGGGTGCGCGTCATGGCGGGTTCAGGCCTCTGCGCGCAGCTTGTAGCGCTGGATCTTGCCGGTCGTCGTTTTCGGCAGTTCGTCGACGAAGTCGATCCAGCGCGGGCACTTGTAGTGGGCCAGCCGGTCGCGGACATGGCTGCGCAGCGCGTCGGCTAGGCCGTCCGCCCCATCTTCCGGGGTCACGCCGTCCTTCAGCACGATATAGGCGTGGGGCTTGATGAGCTGTTCGTCGTCCGGCCTTCCGATCACGGCGGATTCGAGCACGCCGTCATGCTCGGCGATCGCCGCCTCGATTTCGGTCGGCGAGACCCAGATGCCGCCGACCCGCAGCATGTCGTCCGACCGGCCGACGATGAAGAAGTTGCCGTCCGCGTCGACCCGGAACTTGTCGCCGGTCAGTACGCCGCCGTCCCCGAACACCTGCGCCGTGCGCGCCGGCTTGTTCCAGTATTCGCGCGCGGCCGACGGCCCGAAGGCGCGCAGGTTGCCGACCTCGCCGGCCGGCAGGGGATTGCCTTCGTCGTCGACGATCTCCGCCCCGAAGCCGTCGATCAGCCGGCCGCAGCTGTTGGGCACGGCTTCGCCGGGCCGGTTGAGCAGGAACATGTGGGTCATTTCGGTCGTGCCGACGCCGTCGAGGATCTCGACGCCGGTGAATTCCTTCCACCGGTCGAACAGCGAGGGCGGCAGCAGTTCGCCGCCGCTGACGCAGAAGCGCATCCGGGCGCAGGCGTCGCGCACCGCCTTCCGGCCGATCTCCTGCTCGGCGGTCTGAAGCATGGCGGCGTAGAGCGTCGGCACGCTCATCACGATGGTCGGCCGGTGCTCCAGCCACAGGTCCCAGCACGGGCCGGGCAGGATCGGGCCGCTGCCGACGACGTTCGACGCGCCGGCGCGGATCGGGAAATAGACTTGGTTGCCCAGCCCGTAGGCGAAGAACATTTTCGGCGGGCAGAAGACGGTGTCGTCGGCCGTGATCTTCTGCGCCGCGATGCCGAACAACTCGGTCGCCCAGTAGATATGCGCGTGGGTGTGGACGACGCCCTTGGGATCGCCGGTCGAACCGGAGCTATAGAGCCAGAAGGCGGTGTCGTCCGGTTCCTGCGGCAGGGATTCCAGGGTCTCAGGGAAGCGGTCGAGTTCGTCGCCGAGAAACGGGTGGCCCGCGACCGGCTCGCCGCAGACCACGATATGCTCGACGCTGCCGAGCCGATCGCGGATTTGCTCGAAGACCGGCACCAGGGAATGGTCGATCGCGACGGCGCGGCAGCCGCTGTCGTTGACATAGTAGGCGTAGTCCTGCGGCTTCAGCCAGGTGTTGATCGGAATCGTCACCGCGCCGATCTTGATTCCGCCGAGGAACAGGGCCTCGAAATCCAGCCCGTCCATCACGCTGAACATCACCCGGTCGCCTTCGCCGATGCCGAGCGACCGAAGATAGTGGCCGGCCTGGCAGACCCGGGCCTGCAAGGCGCCGTAGGTCACGACGGTGCGCTCCGCATCGTCGAGCAGCAGGGCCGGCCGGCCGGCATGGTCCGGCGCGCCGGACGTCTCGAAGAGATAGTCGACGACGTTCCCGATCGGGGCCTTCTCGGCAATCGGCGAACCCAGCATCGCGGCGCTCCGGCAGACCGGTCTTGTCCCGTGCGACGCAGAACGTGGGAAAATTTTACGTTTACGTCAACATCAAATCCGGCGCCGCGTCGCCGCCCGGACGACCCGGCTGCCGTACCGGTCGCTGTGTGCGAGTGTTGCCCGGCGCGGCCGATTGGGCTTCTATCGCGGGGGCGCGCCGTTCGTTCGTCGGTTCGCGCCGGAGACAGGGGGGGACCGGGATGATCGCAAACAGTCTGATTCTGAACGCTTGGTATGCGGCCGGGCTGGCCGGGCAGTTCCCGGCCGGCGAGTTGCAGGGGCGCAAGATCGGCGGCAAGCCGGTCGTCATGTGGCGCGCCGCGGACGGCAGGGTCGTCGCCTTCGACGACCGCTGCGTGCACAAGCGCATGCCGCTGTCCGCCGGCAGGCTGCTGGAGAACGGCACCCTCGAATGCGCGTATCACGGCCTGTGCTACGACACCGAAGGGGCGTGCGTGAAAATACCTTCCCAGCCGGAAGGGCCGATCCCGGCGCGGGCGAAACTGCGGCCCTATCCGGTCATCGAGCAGGACGGGCTGGTCTGGATCTGGCCGGGCAACCCGGAGAAGATCGGCAACTGCCAGCCGCCGCGGACCCCCGAAATCGTCAGCGACGAATGGGATACGGTCAGCTCCGACACCCTTCGGGTGAAGGCGAATTACCGCCTCGTGGTCGAAAATCTCCTCGACATCACGCACTTCTATCCACTGCACGACGGCAATATCGGCGACGAGGCGAACAGCCGGCTCCCGGTCAAGTTCGAGGAGAAGATCATCGACGGCAACCACACGATCAAGTCGATCAGGCACGCGGAGAACTACACGCAGCCGCCGATGATGGTCGACTGGTTCGGCCTCGAGACCGTCGACCGCGACCACACCCACCACATGATGAACCCGGGCCTCACCCGGGTCGAAATCCGCGTCGCGCCGCCGGGCAAGCTGGGCGCCGGGGCGGATCGCGGCTACGTCCTTTACCACACCCATCTGCCGATCGACCGGGAGCATGTCGAGTGGCACTGGATCGTCAACACGCCGGGCCATTACAGGCACGAAGGCGGGTCGAGATCGGTCGCCGAACGCTTCTCGGAGACCTTCCCTTCGGTCGTGGAGGAGGACCGCTGGGCGCTCGAGAAACAGCAGGCGATGTTCGCCTACGACGACGACGGCTATTCCGAGGTCCCGCTCAAGGCGGACAAGGCGGTGATGGGCATCCGCAAGCTGTTCGCTGCGATGGAGGCCGAGGAAGCCGGCGCGGGTCCGTAGGGAGGCTTTGCAGCCCTCTGCAAGAGTGCCGGCCGGCGCGGCGGGCGACCGGAAGGGTTTTCGCCGCGGACCGCCGAACGTCGATCGGCACCCGATTTTGACCCGGGACCGTCACGGAAATTCAATGAGCCAGAGTGCCGATCGGCGCTCAACCTGCATGCCGGTCGGCACAGGATGAAGGCCGGTTGAAGCCATCGCATTGTCCGGCGGCAGCTTTCGTGGTCCGATAACGCCGCCGGAAGATTGGCGCGGCGATTGCGGGCTAACGCAATACTCACTGCGGTGCCGGTGTTTCCTGTCGCTGTGGAGAGGGGAGGACCATCATGTCGACGTTGGCGCAAGCGTGCGACGCGGTGCTGGAGCGCGTGACGACCGGTGCAGAGCGGGTGCCCGGCGTAGTCGCCATGGTGACGAACGAGACAGAGAATATCTATGAAGGCGCGGCCGGTGTGCGTCGCTGGGGCAGCGACGACCCGATGACCGAAGATACGGTGTTCGCAATTCTCTCAACTTCCAAGGCCGTGGGCGGTACCGCAGTGCTGCAGTGTGTCGAGGAAGGACTGCTGGACTTCGACGCGCCCGCGAAAGACTACGCGCCTGAGATCGGCGACTTGCAGGTGCTGGAAGGCTTTGACGCGGACGGGAACCCGCAACTGCGTCCTCCCAGGCGCGATATCACAACGCGCATGCTGATGCTGCACACTGCCGGCCTCGGCTATGACATCTTCAACGAAAACTACAATCGCCTGGCCCAGGAGCATGGTCAGCCCAGCATCCTGACCTGCAGCCGCGCCTCGTTGACCACGCCGCTGCTGTTCGATCCCGGCGACAGATGGGAATACGGCACGAACATCGACTGGGCGTGTCAGGTTGTCGAGGCGGTCCGCGGCAAGCGGATTGGCGAGGTGCTGCAAGAGCGCGTGTTTGCTCCGCTGGGGATGGATGACATGGCGTTCACCCGCACCGCGGACATGAAGGCACGCACCGCGATCTTCCACCGGCGCGAAGAAGACGGCTCGTTATCGCCGATGGACGATTTTGCGCTGCCTGACGACCCTGAAGTGGAAATGACCGGTCACGGGCTCTATGCCCGGATTCCCGACTACATGAAGTTCATCCGCATGTGGCTGAACGATGGCGCCGGTCCCCATGGCCGGGTCCTGAAGCCGGAAACGGTCCGGTTCGCGGTGCAAGGCGCATTGCAACCGCCGCAGGCGCTCTTCGACCTGCCTGCCGTCATCCCTGCGCTGACCCATGGCACGCCGTTCTTCCCCGGGATGAAGAAGGACTTCGGCTACAGCTTCATGGTCGCCAGGGAGGAAGCGCCCACAGGACGCCCGGCGGGGGGTATCGGCTGGCACGGGCTGGCCAACCTCTTCTACTGGTTCGACCGCAAAAACAGGGTCGGTGGCTTCTGGGCGACGCAGGTCCTGCCCTTTGGCGATCCGGTTTCCTTCCCCGGCTACATGGCGTTCGAGACAGCGGTCTACGACACGATTTGCTGATAACGGTCGGTTCAGATCGATCAAAAGCGGCCCGAGGCGAGAGCACACAATAATGGCGCCCTGGCGCCCTGGCTGCCGGCAAGAGGCTCGAGGCTGCCGCTTCCGGGTCGATAACTTTGCTCGCATAAGAAAGCCTCATATTTTAAGCAAATAAAATGGTTTGTTTCTGTTTTGCGTAGGAAACAGCCTGGGAGGGATATAGGAATTCGTCGCTGAACGCTCGGGATATGCTCACCGCTTCGATGGACCGGGGGACGCAAGTCGCCGGACCTGGAGTGCGTTGAGGCGGTGCGCCGGATTGCGGCACCGGCCGATGTCGTGGTCGAGAATTTCAGGCCGGGAACGGCAGAGGCGATGGACCTCGGCTACGACGACATCAAGGCGGCGAATTCGAAGGTCATCTACGGCACCATCTCGGGGATGGGCCGGACCGGTCCTTACGGCAGCTGGCCCGGTCTCGACCAGATTGCGCAGGGCATGTAGGGCATGATGAGCGTTACCGGCCGTCCGGGCGGCGAGCCGACGCGCGCCCGGAAACGCTTCGGTTTCGGCGCTTCTGCCGGGGCGGCAGCGACGGTGGTCGGCGGGGGCGGATCGGTGTTACCCTGATTGCCGCTGTCTTCGGTCAGCCGGTAAATTTGCCAATCGTCCGGACAACAGGAGCGGTCGGGCATGGAATCGTCGACCCGAACATCCGCGGTGCTGCAGACGCGCCGGCGCGACGCCATTCTTTACGCGACGCTCAATCGGCCCGAATCGGGCAACGCGCTGTCGCTCGAACTGATCGGTTCGCTGCAGGATCTCTGGCAGCGGCTGGAGACCGATATATCGGTCCGGGCGGTCGTTCTCGAAGGCGCCGGGCGCTTCTTCTGCACCGGCCACGACCTGAAGGAGATTCTCGACAGCAACGAAGAGGGCGGAGAATTCGCCCGCCGTCTGGCCGATGCCTGCAATCGCATGATGCTGTCCATGAACCGAATCCCGCAACCGGTCATCGCCAGGGTTCACGGGATCGCAACCGCCGCCGGCTGCCAGCTCGTAGCCACCTGCGACCTCGCCATAGCGTCCGCAGACGCGCGCTTCGGGACGCCGGGCGTCAATATCGGTACATGGTGTTCGACGCCCTCGGTCGCGCTCAGCCGCGCCGTCGGCCGCAAACATGCCATGCAGATGCTGCTGACCGGCCGGCTTTTCCCTGCGGACGACGCCTTTCGCATGGGCCTGGTCAACGAAGTGGTGGCGGCCGACGGGCTCGATGCCGCCGTGGACGAACTGGCGGATGAGATCGCCGCCAAATCGCCCTACGCCATTGCGCTGGGCAAGCGCAGTTTCTACCGGCAACTCGAACTCGATATCGACGCCGCCTACGACTTTGCCGGCGAGGTTGCGGCCCGCAACGCGCATGCCGCCGACGCCAGGGAAGGAGTCTCCGCTTTCCTCGGCAAGCGCGCGGCGGAGTGGCCCGGCCGCCACGGCCGCTGAACCGGCGGTTTCCCGGTCGCCTGCATGCCCCTGAACCTGGCCGGACACCTGACGCGGGCGGCGCGCCGCCATCCCGATGCGCCGGCAATCCTGCATGGCGACCGCGAGCGCAGCTATGCCTGGCTGGACGACCGGGTCGGGCGGCTGGCCGGCGGATTGCGGCGGCTCGGCCTCGCCGAGGGCGACCGGGTCGGCATCGTCATGGATATCGAACCGCGGGCGATCGAATGCCTCCTGGGGCCGCTGCGCGCGGGGCTCGCGATCGTCCCGGTCAACAGCCGTCTGCATCCGGCCGAGCACGCCTACATGCTTGGCGACTGCGGCGCGCGGGCCGTCCTGTGCAGCGCCGCGCGGGCGGCGGGGTTGCTCGATGTGCGGGACCGGATGCCGGCGCTGGACCATTTCATCGTGGTCGGAGGCGCCCGTCCGGTCGATCCGGGGATCGAGGATTACGAGGACCTTGTGGCCGGAGCAGCGCCGGTCCCCGACGTTCCGGTCGGCCGGAATACCGTGGCGTGGATATTCTACACATCCGGCACCACCGGGCGCCCCAAAGGCGCCGTGCACACCCATCGCTCGCTCGGCGCCATGGTCGAGGCCCAGCTCATCGATATCTGGCCCAGCGGCGTCGACGAACGGCTGGCCCACGTCACGCCGATGAGCCATGCCGCCGGGCTCCTGGTCTTTCACCAGACTGCCGGCGCCGGCGCCCATGTATTCCCGGAATTCACGCGCTTCGAGCCCGAAGACTTCTACCGGATGGTCGAGCGCCACCGGGTGACCAAGGCCTCGCTGGTGCCCACGATGATCCACCGGCTGCTCGACGGTCCCTGGCCGGTCCGCCACGACATTTCCAGCCTGAAGACGGTGCAATATGGCGGCGCGCCGTTGCATCTGGAGCCGCTGCGCCGGGCGCTCGATCGTTTCGGGCCGATATTCGTCAACGTCTACGCCCAGGGCGAAGCGCCGCTGGCCTGCACCTTCCTGTCGAAGCCGGAGCATCGGGCGGCCGTCGAGACGTCATCGCGGCGCCTGACGTCCGTCGGGCGCGAATGTTACGGCGCCGAGGTCGATGTCTTCGGTCCGGACGATACGCCCGTCGGGCCGGGCTCGCCCGGCGAGATCGTCGTTCGCGGCGATGTCGTCATGCAGCGCTACTGGAACGCGCCGGAGGCAAGCGAAGAGGCCCTGCGCGGCGGCTGGCTTCATACCGGCGACGTCGGGTGGAAGGACGAGGACGGATATCTGTATATCACCGACCGGATCAAGGACATGGTGATCAAGGGCGGGACCAACATCTATCCGCGTGAGATCGAGGAAGTGCTGCATCGCCACCGGGACGTCGCCGAAGCGGCGGTCTTCGGCGTCCCGGACGCGGAGTGGGGCGAGGCGGTCGCCGCGGCCGTCGTGCTCCGCGACGGCGCGCAGGCCGATGCCGCCGCGCTGATCGGCTGGTGCTCCGAGTCCGTCGCCGCGTTCAAGCTTCCCGCCGACATCCATTTCGTCGATGCGCTGCCGAAGAGCGGCTACGGCAAGATACTCAAGCGGGAAATCCGCGCCGCGCTCTACCCCGGTGCCGTCCAGCCGCGTAGCAGCCTGCCCTGAGCTTGTCGAAGGTGTTGATCGGTATACAGTTTGAGCGCCGATCAGCACGCTAACTCGTTGAATTTCCGTGCCCGTCTCGGGTCAACCTCGGGTGCCGATCAAGAGGTGGACTGCACCGCCGCGTGAGGGCGTCCCGCCGGGCGGCTCCGGAAACGGGCTCCCGCGCGCAGGCCGGACCGCGACTCAGAGAATACCGAGCGACGCGAAGATATGACGGATTTCGCTCGCGTACCTGCCGAACTCGGGAGTCTCGCGTACAGAGTGATCGCGCGGACGGGGCAGGTCGATGTCGAGAATCTCCTCGACCGTGCAGGGACGCGGAGACAGGACGACGACACGATCGGCGAGGAAAACCGCCTCGGCAATCGAGTGCGTGACGAAAAAGACAGTTTTCCTGGACGCCAGCCAGATTTGCTGCAGGTCGAGGTTCAACTTGTCGCGGGTGAGCGCATCCAGCGCGCCGAACGGCTCGTCCATGAGCAGGAGCGGCGGATCGTGCAGAAGGGCGCGGCAGATGGAGACGCGCTGGCGCATCCCGCCCGAGAGCTCGAACGGGTAGCTGTCCTCGAAGCCGGTCAGGCCCACGAGGTCGATCAGTTGCTGGGCGCGGGACCGGTACGCCTTCCTGTTCAGGCCGCGCATCTCGACCTGGAGCAGCACGTTGCTCATCACCCTGCGCCAGTCGAGCAGCACCGCCTCTTGGAAGACCATTCCGAGATTCGTATACGGCTTCGAGACCACGGTCCCGCCGATGGAGATCGTCCCGCCGGTCAGCGGCACCAGTCCCGCGACCAGCAGGAGGATCGTGCTCTTGCCGCAGCCCGACGGGCCGAGGACGGCGAGGAACTCGCCGGGGTTGCATGTCAGCGAGACATCGTCGACCGCCTGCACGGGCTCGCCGAGGGTTTCGTAACGCTTCGAGACGTTATCGAGCACCACCGGGACACCGACACCCTCCGTTCGCCCGGCACCCGGCACCGTGGGCCTTACGCTTGCCAACCCAAAGACCTTCATGTTCTTCCTCGTGGAGACTGCGATACGGTGCCGTCCGCCGCGGCGGCGAGTGTACACAATTGCCCGAAACCGCTCAACGCGATGCCCGGGCTGCCCTCCGGAATTCTGCTGCCGGCCTGTTGCCCGAAGCGTTTGCGGCAGTCTCGCGAAGGCTCTTCGTGCAGCTGCACCCTTTACAAGCCGCCGTCGGTCGTGTGACAGTTTCCGTTGCATAAAACTGCGGTTTCGCAATGGCTTTTTCCCCTCGATCGCCAACCGGCTCGTTCAGATCGGACTGGGTTCGGGAATGGATGTCGGCAGCGGCCGGAAGGCCCGTAGAGCCGCCGGGTTTCGCGTCTATCGAAGATGTGATTGCGTTCCGCGACTCCATGAAGATCGACGCGGGGCCCGTGGCCGAGTACCCGAAGATGGCGCGGGTCGAGGAGCGGGTCGTCCTCCGCGAGCGCGACGGGATTCCGTTGACGGCGGAAATCTACGTTCCGAAGGGCGAGGGGCCGTTTCCGCCGTTATTGTATATGCACGGCGGGGGCTGGGCCGCGGGGTCGGCCATACAGTTCCGGAAATCGGCCATGCGCCTGGCCGAGGCGGGCTATGTCGTCGTCAATCTCGACTACAGCCTGGCGCCGGAGCATCCCTTCCCCTGCGCGCTCGAGGATTCGATCTACGCCTGTCGCTGGATAGCCGAATACATCGGCGCGTATAACGGCGATCCTGGCAACGTCCTGATCGCGGGCAGCTCGGCCGGAGCCAACCTTGCCGCGGCGACCGTTGTCGCGTTCAAGGACGAATTGCTCTCCAGCCTCGACGAGGGCGAATTTGCCGGCATGCCGATCGATTTCGCCGGCGCGCTTTTGATCTACGGGATTTACGACCTCTATCTCCTGAGCGAGGAAGAGCCGGAAACCTGGGATGGCATGATCGAGTGGATGTTCAACGCAGCCTACCTCGGGCCCCATTATCTCAGCCAATACCGCAATCCTCTCGTCAGTCCCGTGTGCGCCGCCCACCTGGAGCGGTTTCCGCCGACATACATTTCGTGCGGGGATGAGGATCTTCTTGTCGGCCAGTCCCTCGCTCTGGCGGCCGCGCTGACCAGGGTGCGGGTCCCGACGACCCTGTCGGTGGTCGAAGGTCTGAGTCACGCATTCGTCCATATTTCGCACATCTTGCCGGCCGCGGAGGCCGAGGTGCAACGCATGTGCCGGTGGCTGGAACATCGGGCAGGCCGCGCCGGCGGAAGCCAGGCTCCGCCCAACCAGATGCGAGACGGGCCCGGCCGCACCGGGCAATAGCAAGGCGATTCGAGATGCGCTTCGGCCTGTTCCACGAGTGCAGTCCGACGACTCCCCAACGGTATCATCAGCGATACAAGGAAATGATCGCCGAAGCCGTGCGCGCCGAGGAGGTAGGCTTCGACATCTATCTTCTGTCGGAATCGCACTTCAGCCGACACTACGGAATCTCGTCGCCGGAGGTCTTCCTCTCGGCGGTTGCGACCCGAACGAACCGGATGAAGCTCCGCGCCGGCGGCGTCGTCGTGCTGAGTTTCAATCATCCGATCAGGGTGGCCGAGCAGCTGGCCACCCTGGATGTCTTGTCGGACGGGCGCGCCGAACTCGGCGCGGTGCGGTCGAACAATCGGGACGTGATCGAGGGGTTCGAGATCTCGCCGAAGGAAACGCGGGCCCAATCCGACGAGGCCCTCGAAATCATCGCGAAGGCCCTGAGCAGCGATCCGTTCGAGCATCGAGGCAAGTTCTGGAACATCCCGTCCCGCAGTCTCGTTCCGCGGCCCGTGCAGGATCCGCATCCGCCCATGGTGTACTGCTCGACCGGGCTGGAGGGTCACCGGGTGGCAGGCCGGAAGGGGCTCGGCGTCATGAGCGGAGGCAGCCTCGTCCGGGGATGGGACTTCGTGGAGGAAGCCATTCCGGCATACAAGGAATCGCTGAAAGATGCGGATCCGATCGGCGCATATGTGTTCGACAGTCTCGGGGTTTACGTAAATCGGGCGCACTGCGCCGAGACCATGGAAAAGGCGATGGGCACTGCCCGCCGGGTCGCTATCGAGACCGTCGAACTGGTTCTCGGCTTTTACAAGAAGCTGGCATCGGCGAGTCCCGATTACGCCTACATGGGGCAACTCGGCGATATCGAGGAGCATACGCAGGATGTCGAGTATCTGAATGAGAGAGGACCTTTCGTTACGGTCGGAGACCCGGAATTCTTCATTGAGCGCTGCACGAGACTGAAGGAGCTCGGCGCCGACGAAGTCATATTTTGCATCGATGGCCTCGAGCACGGCGCGCACATGCGGGCCATCGAGCTGATCGGCGAGCGGGTGATCCCGGCATTGCGTGACGGACAAGACATCCGCATCGAGCCATCGGCGCGGCGTTGATGCTCAGGGAGGTGTTCGGCCGAGCGGGGCAGCAAACAACGCAGTCGATCTGAGGAGTTCGGTGCGAGCCGCGCATGGCGGCACACGAGACAAAAAAGATGAAACAAACGAACGGAAAAATGCAAAAGCCAAACTGGAGGAAACGCAGATGAGAACGCAACTTGGATCAAAGACAGTCTGTCGTCATCGTCGCTCGATGTTGACAGCCGCAGCAGGCGTCGCTCTCGCGATTGGCGGTGCGGCCGTTCTCGGCACGCTTACCGCGGCACCGGCGCAATCCGAGAATAAGGTCTCGGTCCGCCTCGACTACTACGCCGGGCCCGAGCAGGCCGGATTTTGGGTTGCAAAGGCGAAAGGCTGGTACGCCGCCCAGGGCCTGAACGTCGACGTGAAGGAGGGCCAGGGCTCGGATTCCACCGCGCAGCTCGTCGCTGCCGGCAGGGAAACCTTCGGTTTCGTAACCGGGGATGCCCTGCTGCGAGCGAACAGCAAGGGTGCCGACCTCATGATGGTAGCGATGCCAATCCAGGATTCGGGCCTTGGATTCGCGGTCCGGAAGGATTCCGACATTCGCTCGCCGAAGGATCTTGTCGGGAAATCCTACGCGGATTCGCCCGGGTCGGCAGGCATCGGGCTTCTCCGCGCCGTATGCGAGGTCAACAATATCGACTGCGGCAAGATCAAGATCGTAACCCTTCCGACGCAGGCGGTTATTCCCGGCTTTCTCGAGGGCAAGTTCGACGCCGTGGTCTCCAACGATTGGTGGCCGTCCGGATATACCGGCTCCGGGCCCGTCCGCTTCATCAACTACCGGGACCACAAGGTGCCGTCGCTGGGGTGGGGCATCGTTGCCAGAAAGAAAACCCTGAGCGAGAGCGGTTCGGCGGCCCGGAAATTCGTCCAGGCGACGATGCGGGGCTTCGACTATGCATTCGCGAATCCGAAAGAGCTTTACGGCATCATCGCGAAACAGGTGAAGAAATACTACTACGACGAGGCGGCAAACGTCGCAGCGCTTTCGGCATTCGTAACACGCACCCCGAACGCCAAGGGCAAGGCGCTCGGATGGATGTCGCACGACGATTGGAAGAATGCGATCGCCGTCCTGACGAAGTATGCGGGATTGAAAAATGCGCCCGCTGCCAAGGATGTGTTCACGAACAAATACATCAGCGGCAACTGATGCGTAGCTGGCGTCAAAGCTGGAAAGAGTCCGGCAGGCGCGGCGAGGGGCCGAGGGTCGGCCCCGCGCTCGTCGCGTCTGCGCGCTGACACCGGGCGACAGGCCCTGAACAGATTCAGGCCGGAACGGTGACGGGCGCCGGATCTGCTGCGGGTCCGAGCCGGATTTCCTCGGGACAGAGGCGACCGGCGCGGTGGCGCCAGCGGCTGGCGGATCTGGCTTGGCCCATCTTAACGATTTTGCTCGTGCTGATCGCCTGGGAACTCTGGATCCGGCTGGGCGACGTTCCGCTGTACGTCTTTGCGGCGCCGTCCGACGCGCTTCTTGCCGCGGTTACCGAGTGGTCTACGCTCGCCCCCGAGGCCGCGGTTACCATGAAGGAAGTGGCTCTCGGCTTCGCCCTCGCGGTCGTCGTGGGCATCGGGCTCGCCTTGCTGATAGACACCTCGATGCGGTTCGAGCGCGCCGTCTATCCGTACCTTGTCGCAACCCAGGTGATCCCGATCATCGCGCTTGCGCCGGCGATCGTGATCTGGTTCGGCTACGGGCTGCTCTCGAAAGTCCTGATCGTCGCGATTTTCGGAGTCTTCGTCGTCACGATCGACACGTTGACCGGCCTGCGCATGATCGAAGAAGAGAGGCTCTATCTTGCCCGGTCTATGGGCGCCGGCACCGTCGCCATATTTTTCAAAATCCGGCTTCCCCATGCGCTGCCCAGTATTTTCGGAGGCGTCAAGCTGGCGGCGGCCTTCTCGGTCATCGGCGCCGTAGTCGCGGAATTCATCGGCGCCCACAGCGGCCTCGGCCGCCTGATCATCGTGGCTCAAACTCGTCTCGAAACCGTCATCATGCTTGCCGCGATCATCTGGCTCGCGGCGTTAGGGGTCGGTGTCTACTTTCTCATCGAGTTTATCGAAAAGCGGGCCATTCGCTGGCACGTTTCAAGACGACTCGAAGAAACCCATTTGACGTAGTCGGATGTCGGACAGGATCAGACCCGGCGCCGGAAACACCCCTCCTGAACATGGCGGGAAGAGGCCGGTTGCCGGTCTTCGAAAGCAGGGCAGGAATTTGTTGCGCCTGCCGATCGGAAGCCGCCGATCGGGCCGGTTTCCCTACTCCGTCGCCGGAATCGTCTTGGGTCTCGCGGTTTGGGAGGCGAGTGTGCGTCTCGGAGACGTCCCGCACTACGTGCTCCCCCCGCTGACCGAGGTGCTTCGGACGGCGGTCGAAGAGAGCGGCTACCTGCTTGCCGAGACCTGGGTAACGTTTCAGGAAATCGTGGCCGGGTTCCTGTTGAGCGTCATCGTCGGGATTTCGCTGGCATTCCTGATCGTGTCGGTGCGCACGATCGGTAAGTGCATCTATCCGATCCTGGTCATTTCCCAGGTAATTCCTAAAATCGTATTTGCCCCGGTATTCCTGGTCCTGTTCGGATTCGGAATGACCTCGAAAATCCTCATCGCATTCCTGCTTTCCTTCTTCCCGGTCGTGATCGACACAGTCCTCGGGTTGCGTTCAACGTCCGTCGAAGCCCTGCATTTTGCCCGCTCGACAGGTGCGGGATCGATGCGCACGTTGCTTTTGATTCGCTTCCCGAACGCCCTCCCTCAGATGTTTGCCGGGTTGAAACTCGCCGCCACCTTTTCTGTCACCGGCGCCGTTCTCTCCGAGTTCATCGGCGCCGACCAGGGACTCGGGCGTGCCATGCTGAAGGCGAGTGCGGGCCGCGAAACCGATGTCGTCTTTGCGGGTGTGCTCTACATCAGCGCGGTCGGCTTTGGCATGTTTCTGCTCATGCAGTATCTCGAAAGCGTGGTCGCATACTGGCACGTTTCGCAGCGTCGCCGGCGGGCGCTGGCGGGGTGACGGACGACGAATTCTGTTCGGCGCGGTCGCCGAACGTTGTGCCAAGTCTTCGAAATCGCTTTTGATCTGGGCGGTCATGGAGGCGCGACGAATAATAGCCGCATACAACATGAGGTTCGCTTCAGGCGGTTCGAACCTTTAACCGCCAAGTCATTGATCTATCGTCGAATCGGAAATAGCCGACCATTTTTCGATCTTCACCAGACATTGGTTTAATTGGCGCGCCCGGGAAGATTCGAACTCCCAACCTCCTGATCCGTAGTCAGGTGCTCTATCCAGTTGAGCTACGGGCGCTGCCGGCGCGGGCCTCGGCGCCGCGCGGGTCGACCGGCTTCGGTGCACTGGCGGCGGGGCAGGCGCCCCGGCCGCCCCGGCCAAATCGGCCGGTCGCGCTGTCCGGTCAGCCCATGGTTTGTAAGCATTGGCCGACGCCTTGGAAAGGGGCGCGACATTGCGGCCGCCGTTGCGCCGTTCCGGCCCGCCGGCCCGGTCCCGGCGCCCCGGTCCCGGCGCGGGCGAAATCGGGCTGGCCCGTCCGGCCGATTGCGGGCAAGCTGCCGCCATGTCGAACCGGGCCGGAACCGACGCTGTGAAACGCGCTGCCAGCCATATTGCGCTGCCCGCGCTTATCCTCTCCGGTGCGGCGCTGGCCGGCTGCACCGGGGGCGAGCGCACGCTGTTCCTCACCTTCGCCGGCGAGACGCCGGGCACGCGCACGCCGTTTGTCGAAATCACCGGCGCGCCGCCCCTGGGCCGGCCGCCGCCGAAGGCGCCGGACCTCCGGTTCCGCCCGGCGGCCGGAAGCGATGCGGGGCCGACCGCCTCGGCGCGGGTCGCGGAAACCGGCCGCGGTGCCGCCGTCGCGGACGCCCATCGCCGGGTGGAGCGGGCGCTCGCCGACCGGGACGAGGAATTCGCCCTGCGCAAACGCTCGCTCGCCCTTTATGCCCGGGACTATCTGGCGGCGGCCGGTGCGTTCGGGCTCCAGGCCGGCGACCCACTGCCGGCGGACGATGCCCGCCACCGGGCGCGCATGACGGCGGCGCGCGACGCGCTGGATGCAATCGGCGGCGATCTCGTCAAGCTCAACGCGCTGATCCTCCGGATCGAGCGGAACCGGATCGCGGCGCGCCGGGTTGCCGCCGCGGCGCAAGGTGCCCACGGCGAGGGCGGCGGCCCGGCGCAGGCTGCGCTCGTGCCGGCCGCCGGGGCCACAGCCGCCGCGGCGAACGCAATGCTGGCCGCGGTCCGCGCCTTCGCCGGCGACTGGCTGGACTATGTGATCGGCCAGCGCGAGACGCTGAACCGGCTGGCTGCCCAGGTCGCCGCCGCGACAGGCGCCGATACCGTCGAAACGATCCCGGTCCGCCAGACGCTGTTCGAATAGAAGGCAGTTTCGCGTATTTTGTCATTTGCGGTAGCCGAAGTACGGGCGATGTCGCAGACTTGATCGGCTGGAAGGGATCCGTTTCCACGGAGATCAAACACAATGTCGAAATCGGGCTATCAGACCGTACTCCCTTTACTCGCAGATTCTGGTTCGACTTCCGGTTCTGTATATTCGGCCGATAGGATTGTCCAGGCTCCGGCCCTTGAATTGCCTGAGGTATTGAATCCGAACACGCGTCTGAAAATGGACGGTTTGGAATTTCTGTCCTTACTGCCGGAAAGCTCCATACCCGTTGGGTTTCTTGATCCGCAGTATCGCGGCGTACTTGAGAAATTGAGCTACGGTAATGAGGGGAAGAGCCGAGGCCGGAGAAGAAGCGCTCTGGAACAAATGAACGAAGATAAAATCGGTCAATTTATTCTTGGTATTGATCGCGTACTCATTCCATCCGGCCACCTGTTCCTGTGGGTGGACAAGTTTCATCTTTGCCAGGGCGTCCGGGACTGGTTCCATGGAACGAAATTGGATATTGTAGACCTGCTAACTTGGGATAAGGGTACTTTTGGAATGGGGTATCGAACGCGGCGTCGTGCAGAATATTGCGCCGTCCTCCAGAAAGACCCTCGTAAAGCCAAGGGCGTGTGGAAAGCCCACAACATTCCGGACGTTGTGCAGGAAACAGTATCGCAGCGCGACCACCCTCACGCTAAGCCAGTCGAATTGCAAGGCGCGCTTCTTGCCGCCGTGAGCCACGAAGGAGATTATGTTATTGACCCTGCCGCCGGTTCCTTTTCTGTGCTTGAGGCGGCGCAACTCCGGGGTCGTAATTTCCTGGGATGCGACATCAACGGATGAGGTATGTCCAAGAATAGGGTTTTATTTTCTGTTCTCATCAGAGCAATGATCCTGAAGTTTAGAAGGATACCGTGATGCGCACGACAGGGTTTTAGGTTTCCGTTGCAACGCTTAACGTGGCGAACTGAAAAACAAACACCACCGCACGGTTTGACGATTGAGGAAGGAGATACCGCTTTATCTCAACTTGCCTCAAGGTGGTCTGGAAGGTTCGCCGGCGCGCCCTGGGAAAATATTTGAATTCGCGCAATAAATTAAATTAACAGCGGGCTGTGAAGCTCCCTATCGCGACGGTGAAAGTAAAGATTTGAGAAAATGACGTTAGAGGCTGTATGCAAGACTGTGTCGGTCGGTGGCTATTGCCGTTTCGATGCCACCAGCATATCCCGCACCGGCGCGAAGGTTCGGCGGTGGTGCGGCGTCGGGCCGAGGGCGGCGAGCGCGGCCCGGTGCGCGGCCACACCATAGCCGGCGTTGCGCTCCCAGCCATAGCCGGGATGCTCGGCGGCGAGCCGCGCCATGATGCGGTCGCGGGTCACCTTGGCGACGATGGAGGCCGCGGCGATCGACAGGGACCGCCGGTCGCCGCCGACCACCGGGCGCGCCGGGCAGGGCAGGTCCGGCGCCCGGTTGCCGTCGACCAGCACCGCCGCCGGCGGCGCGGCCAGCGCGGCGACGGCCCGCTGCATGGCGAGCAGGGTCGCCTGCAGGATATTGAGACGGTCGATTTCCGCGACGCTCGCCGCGGCTGTGCCGACCGTCCCGGCTTCGAGAATCGCGGCGAAGGCGGTTTCGCGCCGGGCCGGGGTGAGCCGTTTCGAATCGTCGATCAGGCCGCGCACCGCGGGCGGTAGCGCCAGGCCGGGGAAACATACGGCGGCGGCGACGACCGGGCCGGCGAGCGGCCCGCGCCCGGCCTCGTCGACCCCGGCGACCAGGATGTTTCCCCGGACGCTTCGGGGCCCGCCCGCGGCGCCGGCCAGTGCCCGTTCGGCGGCGAAATCAGGCATTGTCCGGGCCGGCCCGGCTTGTGGTGTCAGGCGCGTCGCTGCGGTCGATCAGCAGCGCCGGCGCTCCTGCTTCGTCCACTGCGGGCGGTTCGGCGGTCCTGCGGCGGCGCAGCCTGCGGGCCAGGCGCGATTCCCGCCAGACGCGCACCACGGTTGCCCAGAGGGCGAGCAACTGACGGACGAGGGCCGCCGTTCTGCGGGTCTCGACCGCCTGCAGGGTGCCGCGCAGGGAGGTCACGCCCAGCATGATGACACGGATCAGCCGCCGCGCGATGGCGATCCACAGGGGCGACATCAGCAGCGAGAAGGCGATGACGGCGACGATCAGCTGCCCGGATTCGCTCGTGATGATGGCGCGCTCCTGCGCCACCTCGCTGACGACGAGCGAAAACTCGCCGATCTGGGCGAGCAGGATGCCGGCGGCGAGGGCGTTGGGCCAGGGCTCGCGCAGCAGGCGGAGAATGCCGACATTGACCGCCGTCTTGACCACGGTGACGGTGACGAGCAGCAGGATCACCGTGCCCAGATTCTCCCAGATGAACCCCAGGTCGATCAGCAGGCCGATCGACAGGAAGAACACGACCATCAGCACGCTCTGGATCGGCCGCGTCGTGCGGACCATGTGCGCACGGGCCGTGCTGTTGCCGACCACAAGACCGGCGAGGAAGGCGCCGAGCACCGGCGACAGGCCGAGGATGCCGGTGAGCGCCGCCGCGCCGAAGCAGAAGCAGAGCGCGGCGAGCGGCAGGATTTCCGGCGCCGCCCCGGCCACGGCGCTGAAGGGCAGCACGAGGCGCTTGCGCCGGCTGAGATAGAGGATGAGGGCGACCAGCAGGCCGATCGACAGCAGGATCTTGGCGAGGTCGAGCAGGCCGGGCTCGCGGTCGCCGAACAGGCCGATGGTCAGCAGCATCGGCACCACGGCGAGGTCCTGGGCGATCAGGATGCCGATGGTGAGCTGGCCGACCGGCTGGCGCAGCAGGTCGAGCTGCTCGAGCATCTTGACGACGACCGCGGTGCTCGACAGGGCGACGACAAAGCCCAGCACGACGACGACCGGCGTCGGCCAGCCGCCGACCCAGCCGATCAGCAGCATCGCGCCGACGGCAATCGCGATCTGGAGCAGGGTGGCACCGACGGCGACCTTCCAGATCGCCTTGAAGCCGCGCAGGCTGAGCTCCATGCCGACCAGGAACAGCAGCATCAGCACGCCGAGTTCGGCGAGGACCGCGACGCTCAGCCGGTCCTCGACCAGCTGGAAACCGGACGGGCCGAGCGCGACGCCGGCTACGATGTAGCCGACGATCACCGGCTGGCGCATCCGCACCATCAGCAGGCCGCCCGCGAGCGCGATCAGCCCGACAAGGGCGAGGCCGGTCAGTTCGACGCCGTCGTGCATGGCGTCAGTCTACCATCGCGGCGGCAGCGTGAGAATCCGGCTGGGACGGCGCTCCCTAGAACAGGCTCATCTGCCGGCCGTCCCTTGCCGGCTTGACGAACAGGTCGGTGCGCAGGGGGTTGCCCTCCCGCTTCAGGCCAAGCCGCCGGACGGCCATGGCGAAGCGGCGGTCCAGCGCCTTGCCGAAGGCGCCCTTGCCGACCATGCGCTCGCCCCACTGGGCGTTGTTCAGCTTGCCCTCGCGCAGCGCGCGGACGGTATTCAGCACCTTGTTGCGCTTCGCCGGACAGTGGGCATCGAGCCAGTCGGCGAACAGCTCCTTCACCTCGCCGGGGAGGCGCAGCAGGATCCAGGAAGCGAGCGAGGCGCCGGCGTCGCGCGCCGCCTCGAGGATCGCCTCCATCTCGTGGTCGGTGATGCCCGGCACCACCGGCGCGACCATGACCCGGACCGGGATGCCGGCCTCCGCCAACGACCGGATCGCCGCCAGCCGCCGCGCCGGCGCGACCGCCCGCGGCTCCATCGCCCGCGCAAGCGTCCGCTCCAGCGTCGTCACCGAAAGGGCGGCGGAGGTGAGGCCCTTTTCCGCCATCGGCGCGAGGATATCGATATCCCGCTCGATCAGGGCCGACTTGGTGACGATGGTGACCGGATGGTTGCAGTCCGCCAGCACCTTCAGGATTTCGCGCGTGATCCGCCGTTCCCGCTCGACCGGCTGGTAGGGGTCGGTATTCGTGCCCATGGCAATGGGTGCGCACCGGTAGGACGGCCGGGCCAGTTCCTGCCGCAGCAGGGAAGCGGCGTCCGGCTTGGCGAACAGCCGGGTCTCGAAATCGACGCCCGGCGACAGGCCGAGCCAGGCGTGGCTCGGCCTTGCATAGCAATAGACGCAGCCGTGCTCGCAACCGCGATAGGGATTGATCGAGCGGTCGAAGCCGACGTCCGGCGAGTCGTTGCGCGCGATCACCGTGCGCGTCGCGTCGACCGTCACCGTCGTCGGCACGGCAGCGGCGGGCTGACCCGCTCCCGCCTCTTCCGGGCCGGCCGGCGCCTCCCAGCCGTCGAAGAAGGGGTCGCGCCGGATCGTCTCGAACCGGTTCGGCGGATTGAACCCCGCGCCCCGGCCGCGGAAGGCCGGCCCGGCCGGGCGTCGCGGGCCGGGCGACCGAGAATCGAACGGCGTGCTCTCCGGAATTCGCTCAACGGGGTCCATGCCCATCATCGTGGGTATACAGGCCGCCAGAGTCAAGAACAAAAAAAGAACAATCGGCCGTACAGACCTATCGCCGCGCGCCGCCGCTTGAACGGCGGGACGGGCTGGGCGAGAGAGGAGGCTATGTTGAGCATCGTGATCCCGACACTGAACGAGGCCGCCCGCCTGCCGGCGACGCTCGCAGCGTTGTCGATGCCGGCCGAGGGCGGCGGTGAAGCGCCGGAAATCCTGGTCAGCGACGGCGGTTCGCGGGACGTAACGACGGACATTGCGCGAGGGGCCGGCGCGCAGGTCGTGACCGGAGTACAGGGGCGCGGCGCGCAACTGGCGGCGGGCGCCGCGGCGGCGCGGGGCGGCTGGCTGCTGTTCCTGCATGCCGATACCCGCCTCGCCCCCGGCTGGCGCGACCCCGCCGACGCCTTCATGGCCGATCCCGCGAACCGGCAGCGCGCGGGCTATGGCCGGTTCCGGCTCGACGATCCGCACCCCCGGGCCCGGCGGCTGGAGAAGCGGGTGGCCTGGCGCTGCCGGCGCTTCGGCCTGCCCTGGGGCGACCAGTGTTTGCTGATCGGCCGCGATTTCTACCGGGCGCTCGGCGGCTACCGGCCGCTGCCGCTGTTCGAGGATGTCGACCTGGTCCGGCGCATCGGCCGGAAGCGGCTCGTGGCGCTGGACATCAACGCGGTGACCGGGGCGGAGCGGTTCCTGCAGGCCGGCTACCGCCGCCGCTCGGCGCGCAATCTCGCCCTGCTTTCGCTCTATCTCATGGGCGCACCGCCGGCCTGGCTGGCCCGGCTGTACTGATATGCCGGCCGGTTCGCCGCGCGGCCGCCCGGTCGCGATCCTGTTTCTGAAGGCGCCGCTCGTCGGCGCGGTCAAGACGCGGCTGGCGGCGGAGATCGGCGCGCCCGCCGCCTGGCGCTTCTATCGCGAAACCGCGCAACGGATCGGCGCGCGGCTGGCCCGGCGCCCGGAATGGGATATGGTCGTCGCGGTTGCGCCCCGCCGATCGGCCCGGCACCTGCGGCGCGGGCTGCCGCGCCTCGCCGGGCTGCCCTGCATCGAGCAGGGCGAGGGCGATCTCGGCCTGCGCATGGCGCGCTGCCTCGACCGGTTCGCGCCGCGCCCGCGCCTGCTTTTCGGCGCCGACATTCCCGGGATCGACGCCGTCGTCATCGGGCGCGCGTTCGATCTTCTCCGACGGTCCGATATGTTGTTCGGGCCGGCCGAGGACGGCGGATTCTGGCTGGTCGGGCAGCGCGGCCCGGCGCGGTGCGGCGGCCTGTTCGACGGCGTGCCCTGGTCAAGTCCGGAGACCCTCGCCGCCACGCTGCGCAACGTCCCGCGCCACTGCCGGGCGACCTTCGCCGAAACGCTGGCGGATGTCGACGACGGCGCGGCCTGGCGGGTGTGGAAAGGCGGGTGGCGGACGCAGCTGTAGGTTGCCGGCCGGAGACTGGCGCGACGAGCGGCTGCCGCTTTCAGTCGAGTTCGAAAATCGCGGCGATTTCGACGGCGATGTTGGCGGGGAGCGCGTGCGAGCCGATCGCATACCGCGCATGGCGGCCGGCGTCGCCGAACACCTCGACGATCGCATCCGATCCGCCGTTGATCACCGTCGGCGTTTGCGTGAATCCCGGATCGCAGTTCACGAAGCCCATCAACTGAATGCAGCCGGCGACGCGATCCAGATCGCCGCCGCACGCGTCTTTCAGCTGGGCGAGCACGTTGAGCGCCGTCAACCGCGCCGCTGCCTGGCCGTCCTCTATGGAAAGATCGCGGCCGACACGGCCACAGAATTTTTCCTCGATCCTGCCGTCGACCAGCGGACCCTGACCGGAGATGTAAACCGCATTGCCGGAAATTCTCCAGGGAAGGTAGCTCGCGAATGCCGGCGCTGGGGCCGGCAGGACAATCCCGAGTTCGCGCAGACGCCGGTCGATCCGATCTGGCATGACTGTTCTGCTCAGCCGCGGTTCGGGTCGTTCGGATAGGCCGCGACGTTATTCTCAAGCCGGCCGACCCCTTCGATGTCGACGGCAATGGTGTCGCCCGGCGCCAGCAGGCGGCTCCTGCCCGCGTACATATGCTCGAAAACCTTGTGAATCTCGCCGTGCTCGACCGTGACGCCGTGGGCCATTCCGGCGCCGGCGCCGGTTCCCGTCGCGATGACGTCGCCGGGCGACAGGGTTGTAATTGCGGACGCGTTGGCGATCAGTTCCGGGATCGGAAAAACGATATTATCGGTGCTGAAATCCTGGACTTTGTCGCCGTTGTGAAAGCACCTGATGCGGATGTCAGAAAGGTTCCCGACGAACCTGGCCGGCACGATGAACGGCCCCATCGGGGCGAAACTGTCGTTGCCCTTGTTGGCGAACCAGTCGTAGTCGAACGTCTCGCCGTGGCGGATCATGCGGTCGCGTGCGGAGATATCGTTGTAACAGGTGAAACCGGCGACATAGTCCATTGCCTTGTCGACCGGCACATTCTTGGCGGTGCGGCCGATGACGACCGCGAGTTCCGCCTCCCAGTCGATGTAGTCCGCGCGCGGCGTCAGATAGACCGTCCCGCCATGGCCGACCGCGTTATGCCTTGAGCCCTTGTAAAAGAAATAGGGCTCGTGCTTGTCCCGGTCCGGGGCTGCCGCGCCCATTTCCAGCGCATGGTCGTAGTAGTTGGAGCCCGCGTTCAGGATCTTGTTCGGGTACAGGACGGGCGGCAGGAAGGTCACTTCGTCCGGCCGGTAGGCATAATCCGGCAAGGCCCCCCTGACCTGCGATGCGGCATGCTCTGCGAAACCCTCCAGAGCGGCGTCGAACAGGTCCCACTCCTCGAGAATGTCGAGCATGGTGTAGCCGTGCTTCGCCTTGAAGAAATCGCGCGTGCCGGTGTCTCGCTTGTAGGCCTCGTAACCGGTGCCGAAGTCGATGAGGACTCCCCCGACCTCGACAACGGGAAAGATTCGGCCCCGGTGTTCCACCGTGGCCAGGCGATAGGTTTGCATGTCGCTTCGGTCCATCCCGATCCGCGGGCGCACGGACTTTCCTGCACCCCGTGAGCCGGCCGCGTCCACGATGGCAACGCCGGTCGACGCTTCGCCGGATATACCCTACACTAAGAACAGACCCTCGCTGCGTCCAGCCGCCAGGGATCAGGCCGAAGCCCCCGGTTCAGATTTGGCGGAGGGTCCGCTGCCGGCCGAAGCGAGAAGCCCTTGCGGGACGGGCTGGACGGCATGGCGCCGTCTGGGCGCGTCACAAAGGGGAGAAATCGATGTTCGCAAAAACGGGAATTGGTATTGCCGGCGCCGTCATTCTCGGCGCGCAAGTCGCAGGCACGGCGGCCGTCGCCGAAAACGTTACACTGAAAGCGGGCACCTTTCTGCCTTCGGTGGACCGCATCTGGTATCCGCATATCCGGACATGGATAAAGCGTGCCAACGAGGCCGGCGCGGCCCATGGATTGCAGGTCAAGATGGTGGCCGCGGGCTTCAAGGCGATGAACCCGTTCCAGATGGGTAACGCGGTGAAGTCCGGCGTGCTCGATCTCGCTCATTTGTCCGGCACCTTCTACAACAAGCTGTTGCCGATCGCCGACGCGCAGAAAATGTCGACCGTACCGGTCCAGCAGCAGCGCACCAATGGGACCTTCGCGCTCCTGCGCCCGCTCCATGCCGAAAAGATGAACGTCCACTATCTCGGGCGTTGGGGCGACGGGGTGAATTTCCATTTCTACCTGACCAAACCGATCCAGGGCGCAAGCCTGAAGGGCTTCAAGATCCGCGGCACCTCGGTCTACCAGTCGTTCATCGAGGCGCTGGGCGGCGTCATGATCACCACGCCGCCGAGCCAGGCTTATGCCGGCCTCGAACGCGGCGTGTTCGACGGACTCGGCTGGCCGTTATGGGGCATTCATGCCTGGGGCTGGCAGAAGGTGCTCAAATACCGGGTCGAGCCCGGCTTCTTCACCGCGGAGGTCAGTGTGTTGGTCAATCTCGACACCTGGAAGAAGTTGACGCCGGCGCAGCAGAAAGTGCTGCACGACGTTCAGATTCGCCTGGAGAACGAGTTCGGCACTAAACGCGAGGAAACGAACAAGAGCCAGCGGGCCTTGCAGGCGCGCGACGGCGTCAAGGCGATCGTGCTCGAAGGCGCCGAGCGCAAGAAGTTCCTCGAAACGGCGACGCGGGCCGGCTGGGCCGATGTGATGAAGAAGGATCCGGTGAACGGCCCCAAAATCCGCGAGCTGACGGAACTGAAATAGATCTTCCCGGTTGCGCACCGGCGGCGATTGCCGCCGGCCGCTGCCGCCGGAGATCCGCCCGCCGATGGTGCGGCTTTCGAAAGTGTACGATGCGCTTCTGGAGGCGCTGGGGATAATCGCGGCCCTCCTGCTGGCGTTCGTCGTCCTGGGCATTACTGCGGAAATCGTGGTGCGGGGGACCGGCCTCGGGTCGCTGCCCTGGATGATCGAGATCGTCGAATACAGCCTGCTCGCCGTGACCTTTCTCGCCGCGCCGTGGGTTCTGAAGCATTCGGCGCATGTGAGCGTCGATCTGCTGGTCGAAATCGTCGGGCCGCGCGGGCGCCGCATCCTTGCGCTGATCGCCAATTCCGCCGGACTGATCGTGTGCGCCGTGATTTTCTACTACGGGCTGCGCTCGACCATCGAGCTCTACGCGGCCGACACGAAAATCTTCAAGATCATGACGATCCGCGAATGGTGGCTCTTCGCCCTTGTACCGGTATCCGGCGCGCTGATGGCAATCGAATTCGGCTGCAGGCTCTTTCGGTGGGTCGCCGCGTCCGGCGAAGAGCCCGCCGCCCGGCCGGTCGATACCGGCCTCTGACCGATGGAATGGTATTTCGCGCTTGGCATGCTGCTCGGCATGCTGATCCTTTTCATGGCGACCGGCCTGCCGGTCGCCTTTTCCTTTTTCGCGGTCAATCTGGTCGGCGCAGTGGTTTTCCTCGGTGGCGAGGCGGGCCTCATGCAGCTGGTGCGCAATGCCGTCTGGTCGGTCACGACCTTTTCCCTCGCACCCATCCCGCTGTTTATCCTAATGGGCGAGATCATGTTTCACACCGGCATGGCGTTTCGCGCCATCGATGCCGTCGACCGGCTGATCGCAAGGGTGCCGGGCCGCCTCTCGCTGGTTGCGGTGACGGGCGGCACGATATTCTCGACCCTCTCCGGCTCGACGATGGCCAATGTCGCCATGCTCGGCAGTTCCCTGCTCCCGGAAATGCAGCGGCGCGGCTACCACCCGTCGATGGCGATGGGCCCGATCCTCGGAACCGGCGGCATCGCGATGCTCATTCCGCCGTCGGCGCTGGCGGTGCTTCTGGCCAGCCTGGCTCAGATGCCGGTCGCCGAACTGCTGATTGCCGGCATCGTGCCCGGTCTCCTCATCGCGCTGCTCTTCTTCGCCTATATCGTCGTGCGTTGCCGCCTCAACCCCGGTCTGGCGCCGGCCTATGTCCAGGAGGACCTGGCGCCGGGCGACCGGTTTATACCGTTCCTTATCTACGTGGTGCCGCTGATGACGCTGTTCGTCCTGGTCGTCGGCAGCATTCTCGCGGGCTGGGCGACGCCGACGGAATCGGCCGCGCTGGGCGCGGTCGGCGCGGTTATCGCGGCGGTCGCCTATCGCTGCCTGACGCGGCATGCCCTGCGCACGGCCCTCGTCGAAGCGGCCAAGGTCACCGGCATGGCGCTGTTCATCATCTGCGCGTCGGTTACCTTCGCCCAGATTCTCGCCTTCTCGGGCGCCGTCGACGGCCTGCTGGAAATCACCATCGAACTCGATTTCAGTCCGATTACCCTGCTCATCCTGATGCTGCTGATCCTGCTCGCGCTCGGCGCGTTCATCGATCAGCTGTCGATGATGCTGATCACCCTGCCTTTCTTCATGCCGCTGGCCCAGCATGCCGGATTCGATCTGGTCTGGTATGGCGTCCTGCTTCTGGTTGTGCTCGAAGTCAGCCTGACCACGCCGCCGTTCGGACTGCTTCTTTTCGTTATGAAAGGCGTCGCGCCGCCGGAGATTACCCTGCGTCAGGTCTACGTCGCCGCAGGGCCGTTCATCGCTCTCGAATTGCTGGTGCTGATCCTTGTCGTCGTCTACCCCGCGCTGGCGACCTGGTTGCCCAACCTGATCATTCGGCCATGACCGCACCATCGGACACAACGCAGATATTCGCCCACCGGCTGCTCGCAGGGGCCGACCGGGCTGCGGTCGCGTACAACCGCCGGATCGGAATCCGGGGCGGCACGATTTGCGACGTGCAGGAATGCCCGGCGGAGGAAGGCGCTCCGCCGCTCTTCGTCATGCCGGCGCTGGCAAACGCCCACGATCACGGGCGGGGATTGAGCCGTCTCGCCTACGGCGCGCTGGACGATGCCCTGGAGATCTGGCTGGCGGGCGCCTCCGCTCTCCATCCGCCGGTCGATCCCTATCTGCTCGCAGCGGCAGCGTTTGCCCGGATGGTGCGTTCCGGCGTGGCTGCTGCCGTGCACTGCCACATGCCGCAGCGCTCCGATCGGCTCGTCGATGAGGCAAAAGCGGTGTGCCGGGCGGCCGGCGATATCGGCCTGCCCATCGCGTTCGTCGTTCCCATGGTCGACCGCCATCGCCTGGGCTACGGGGAGGACGACGCCATCCTCGGCCTCCTGAACGAGTCGGACCGCGAGGTTCTGCGGGCGCGCTGGGCGCGGCCCCTGCCATCGGTGCAGGAGCAGGTCGCGATGGTCGGCGAAATTGCGCGGCACTGCGAATCCGCTACCGTCAACGTCCAGTTCGGCCCCTACGGCCTGGAATGGGCGTCGGACGACCTGCTCTCCAGCGTTGCCGAAGCCTCGGCCCGGACCGGCCGGCGCGTCCACATGCATTGTCAGGAAACGCGGCGCCAGCGCGCCTGGGCCGATACCCGCTTTCCGGGCGGTTTCGTTGCGCATCTGGACGCGCTGGGCCTGCTGTCTCCGCGCCTGACCCTGGCCCATTGCGTCTGGCTGCGGCCGGAGGAATGCGAGCTCCTGGCGGAGCGCGGCGTGACGGTCGCGCTCAATGCCAGTTCGAACCTGCGTCTCGGTTCGGGCGTGGCGCCGGTCGCGGAGTTTGTCGGGCGCGGCGTGCGGCTCGCGGTCGGGATCGACGCCCTGTCTCTGGACGACGATGACGACGCACTCCGGGAATTGCGGCTGCTCTATCGCCTGCACCGGGGCAGTTCGCTCGATCCGGGCCTTTCGGCGGCAGACCTGTTGCGTGCGGCGACGGTCACCGGTTTCAGCGTGGTCGACGGCAGCGAACGCGACGGCGCCCTGGCGTCGGGGGCGCCGGCCGACCTGGTCGCATTCGATTGGGACCGGCTGGGCGGCGACGTCGTCAGTTCCAGAACCACCGAGATCGATATTCTCCTCGGTCGGGCCACGGGCGGCCATGTCGCGTCCGTGTGGTCCAGGGGGCGCGAAATCGTCCGGGACGGGCGCGTCACGGGCCTGGACGAACCGGCGGTCATCGGCGAACTGCGCGCTCAAGCTGCCGCCGGCGCTGAAGCCGCCAACGCCTTCGTTCCGGCATTGGAGCGCTATCAGGCGGCGCTGCGCCGCTACTACGGACAGGAGCGCCATCTGCAATAGGTCGCTACCGCCCGCGGCCCGGCTTTCCCGGCCCGCCGGCTCGACAGCGCCGCTCGGACAGTGGCTACAGCAGGGAATCCGCCTACCGCCCGGTATGCTCCTGGAGGCGCGGCATCAGTTCGACGAAGTTGCAGGGCCGGTAGCGGTTGTCGAGCTGGTATTGCAGGATATCGTCCCAGCCGTCCTTGCAGGCGCCCGGCGAGCCCGGCAGGGCGAACAGGTAGGTGCCGCCCGCCACGCCGCCGACCGCGCGCGACTGGACGGTCGAGGTTTTGATCTTCTGGAAGCTGATCCAGCGGAACAGTTCGCCGAAGCCCTCGATCTTCTTCTCGAAGACCTGTTCGAAGGCCTCCGGCGTCACGTCGCGGCCGGTCACGCCGGTGCCGCCGGTCGAGATGACGACGTCGATCTCCGGGTCGGCGATCCAGCTTTCGAGCGCGGCGACGATCTCCGTCATTTCGTCGGCCACGATCCGGCGGTCGGCGACGACATGGCCGGCGCCTTCGATCCGCCCGGCGAGCGTGTCGCCGGACCGGTCGTCGGCCGCGCTGCGCGTGTCGGAGACCGTCATCACCGCAATGTTGACCGGCAGGAAGGGCCGGCTCTCGTCGATCTTCGTCATGCTGCTCCCCTGTCGGCGGCGCGGGCGACCCTCACGACTCGCGCTCTGCGGCCAGGGCGTCCAGCCTTTCCCGGATCGCCAGCAGGTCGCGCCAGGCCTCCCGCTTGTTGAGCGGGCTGCGCAGCAGGTAGGCCGGGTGAAACAGGGGCATGGCCGGGACCGGGTCGCCGCCGGCCTCGATCATGTCCGGCGTGCGGTAGTCGAACCAGCGTCCGCGCATGCGGGTGATACCTTCCGTGCGGTTGAGCAGCGTCTTGGCCGAGGGGCCGCCCAGAAAGACCAGGACGTCGGGATTCTTCAGCTCGATATGCCGTTCCAGGAAGGGGCGGCAGACCGCGGTTTCGGCGGCCGACGGTTCGCGGTTTCCCGGCGGGCGCCAGAACACGATGTTGGTGATGTAGGCGTCGGTCTCGCGGCTCAGGCCGATGGCGGCCAGCATCTTGTCCAGCAGCTGGCCGCTCGCCCCGACGAAGGGCTTGCCCTGGCGGTCCTCCTCGGCGCCCGGCGCTTCGCCGATCAGCATGAGCCGGCCGCCGGGCGCGCCGTCGGCGAAGACCGTGTTCATGGCCGTCTTCTTCAAGCCGCAGCCGTCGAAGGCGGCGACCGCGTCGCGCAGCGCGTCCAGCGTTTCGGCGCGCCGCGCGCTTTCGCGGGCCGACGCCACCGTTTCGCCGGTCGATTCGAGGCGTACCGCCGCTGTTGCCGGTTCGAGCGCCGGCGCGTGGGCAGGCCGGGGCACCGGTCCTGTCCTGTGCTGCGGCTCCGCCGGCGCCCGGCCCGGCGGGCCGGCGGGCGGCGCATCCGGCTGCGGCGCGGCAGCCCGGCGCGCACCGCCATCCGTTGCCGGGGCCAGCCGGTCTACCGGCCGCTCGCCGATCGCCTCGTCGGCGCCGGCCTCGACCTGCCAGGCAAGCGCGCGCCGGAGGGCGCCCGCCGCTGCCGCAGGCTGCCGGTCGGTGCGATCGGGCATGGCGTCGAACCGTCCTCTGCGCTAAGTGTCGTGTGTCGCGCGTCCGCGATTCTCACGCGTGCGCGCGCCCTCGTGACTTTCGGGGAAAGCCGCTGTCGTTACAAGCCCTTAGAGGGCCGGCGCGGCAACCGCCGGTGCGGCGTAGCAGGACGGGATCGGACGGCATGACGGAAGAGCGACCGGACCGCGAATCGATGGAATACGACGTGGTGATCGTCGGCGCCGGCCCGTCGGGCCTGGCCGCCGCGATCCGCCTGAAGCAGCTTGCCGCAGAAAGCGGCGGCGACATCGAGGTCTGCGTTCTGGAGAAGGGCTCGGAGGTCGGTGCGCACATCCTGTCCGGCGCCGTGCTCGACCCGCGGGCGCTGAACGAGCTGCTGCCCGACTGGCAGGAGCGCGGCGCGCCGCTCGATACCCCGGTGAGCGAAGACCGCTTCTTCTTCCTGTCCGAAAAGGGCGGCTTCAAGGTGCCGAACCTCTTTTTGCCGGCCTGCTTCGGCAACCACGGCAACTACATCGTCAGCCTCGGCAACCTGTGCCGCTGGCTCGCCGAGCAGGCCGAGGCGCTGGGGGTGGAAATCTATCCCGGCTTCGCCGCCGCCGAGGTGCTCTACGACGGGGAGGGCCGGGTCCGCGGCGTCGCGACCGGCGACATGGGCGTCGGCGCCGACGGCGAGCAGACGGCGAATCACATGCCGGGCATGGAACTGCTGGCCAAATACACTTTTTTCGCCGAGGGCTGCCGCGGCTCGCTCGGCAAGCAGCTCGACGCCCGGTTCGGCCTGCGCGACGCGGCCGATCCGCCGTCCTACGGCATCGGCATCAAGGAGCTCTGGGAGATCGAGCCGGCGCGGCATGTGCCGGGCCTGGTCATGCATAGCGCCGGCTGGCCGCTCGACCGTGAGACCTACGGCGGCTCCTTCCTCTACCATTTCGACGAAAACCTGGTCTCGGTCGGCTTCGTCGTCGGGCTCGACTACAAGAACCCCTATCTCAGCCCCTACGAGGAGTTCCAGCGCTACAAGCACCATCCGAAGGTGCGCGCCTTCCTCGAAGGCGGCAAGCGCATCGCCTACGGCGCTCGCGCCATCTATGCCGGCGGGCTGCAATCGCTGCCGAAGCTGGCGTTCCCCGGCGGCTGCCTGATCGGCGACAACGCGGGGTTTCTCAATGCGCCGCGCATCAAGGGCAGCCACACGGCGATGAAGACCGGCATGATGGCGGCCGAGGCGGCGTTCGACGCCGTGGCCGCCGGGCGCGCGCAGGACGAGCTGGGGGCCTATCCTGCTGCGTTCGAGAAGAGCTGGGTGAAGGACGAGCTGCACCGGGCGCGCAACTTCAAGCCGCTGATGAAGAAGGGGCTGGTCGCCGGCACCCTGCTGTTCGGCATCGACCAGCAGCTGTTCCGCGGCCGGGCGCCCTGGACCCTGCGGGCGGCAAAACCGGACCATGCGGCCACGGAGCCGAAGGACAAGCACCGGCCGATCGACTATCCGAAGCCCGACGGCGTGCTGTCGTTCGACCGGCTGACCAACGTCTCCTTCTCGGCGACCAACCATGAGGAGAACCAGCCGGTTCATCTGGTGCTGAAAGACGGCGCCGTTGCGGTCGACCACAATCTGGCGCTCTACGACGCGCCGGAGCAGCGCTATTGCCCGGCCGGGGTCTACGAGATTTTGCGCGACGACGACGGCGCCAACCCGCGGCTCCAGATCAACGCCCAGAATTGCGTGCATTGCAAAACCTGTGACATCAAGGATCCGACCCAGAATATCGACTGGGCGGTGCCGGAAGGCGGCGGTGGACCGAACTATCCGAACATGTAGGCAGACGGCGCTGGCCCTGTTCGCAGCAGGCATTCTGCTGCCCGCGGGCCCCGTGTCGGGTGCGGGCCAGCCGGCGGCGGCGAAACTCGTGCCGGACCGTATGACGACATGGGGCGCCTACCTGTCGGCGCTGCATGCGTCCCGGCAAAAGGATTCGAAGCGCGCCTCGGAATATTTCATCTCGGTCACGCCGAAGGCGCCCGGCCACGCCGCGCTGATGGTCCGGGCGCTGCGGTCCCACGTCCTTGCCGGACGCCTGGAGCGTGCGGGCGGCCTCGCCGGACAGATCGCGGCGCTCGCGCCCGGACAGGCGATGGCCCGCCTGATACTCGTCCTGCGCGCCGCAAGGAACGGGCGTTATGCCGAAGCACAGACCCATCTCGACCGGCTGCCGCACAGTAATTTCAACCGGCTGCTGCTGCCCCTGATGCATGCCTGGCTGGCCCTGGGGCGGCACCGAGATCCGGATCTGGCGCTGGACGAGCATCGCGATCTGGAAGGCGAACAGCAGTTCCAGTTGTTCCGCCTCATGCACGCGGCGCATCTGCTCGACGTCGCCGGACGGACGGAGCGCGCGGCCCAGGCCTATCGGGCGATTTCGAGCGTACCGGCATTCCTCTCGCTCCGGATGACGGAAACCATGGCCAACTTCCTCGCCCGGTCCGGCGAAAGGGCGGCGGCGCTCGAGGCCGTCGACCGGCATCTGTCCGTCGCCCCCGACTCCATGACCGTCCGGTCGCTGCGGGCGGCGATTCGCGGCGGGGGGCCGGTCAGGCCCCTGATCGGTTCGCCGGCCGACGGACTGGCCGAGGTGCTGCTCAATCTGGCGGGCGCGTTCGAGGAGGGCGACCGTGCCGAGCAGGCGCTGCCGCTGGCGCAACTCGCGGTCTGGATGCGGCCACACGATGCGGCCTCGGTCTTCCTGCTCGGCAGCATACTCGAGCGGGACAGCCGCTACGATGACGCGGTCGCGGTATTCGGCAGGCTGCAATCCGGAACCATCTACAGCTGGGAAGCGCGCAAATCGGCCGCGGCGTCGATGGCCGAACTCGACCGCCACACCACCGCGTTCGCCGCCCTGGAAACAATGGCGCAGGAGCGCCCCAACCGCTACGACGCCCTGTGGCTGCTGGGCAATGTGCATCGCAGCCGCTCGGCGTTCGGCGATGCGGTGCTGGCCTACGACCGGGCGATCGGGCGCATTCCGAAGATCGCCCGGCGCCACTGGAACCTCCTCTATGCCCGGGGCATCGCGCTCGAGCGGTCCGGCCAATGGCCGCGCGCCGAGGCGGATTTCCTTCATGCGCTCAAGCTCAATCCCGGTCAGCCCTATGTGCTGAACTACCTCGCCTATTCCTGGGTCGATCGGGGCGAGCGGCTGGTGCGGGCGCGCGGGATGCTGGAGGAAGCCGTGCGCAAGCGGCCGAACGACGGCTATATCGTCGATTCCGTCGGCTGGGTGGAATACCGGCTGGGAAATTTCGAGGCGGCGGTCCGCCATCTGGAACGGGCGGCAGAACTGCGGCCCCACGACCCGATCATCAACCAGCATCTGGGCGACGCCTACTGGCGGGCGCGCCGGCGCAACGAGGCGCGCTTCCAGTGGAACCGGGCCCTGTGGCTCGGACCCGAAGACGCCGACCGTAAGAAGATCGAAGAAAGGCTGCGGGGCGGTCTGCCACCCTTTAAGCCGATCCTGCGCCAATAGACCGGCTGCCCCGAAGCCGAAGAGCCGCCCAAGAGCCGCCATGCCGCCCGCCGTGCAGCCCGGATCGCCGTTGCGGGCATTTGCGCCGGCCAAGATCAACCTGTGGCTCCACGTCACCGGCCGCCGGCCAGACGGCTACCGCGAACTCGACAGCCTGGTCGCCTTCGCCGATGTCGGGGACCGGCTGAGCGCCGGGCCGGACGGCGATTTGACCCTGACCGTCTCCGGCCCGTTTGCCCCGGCGCTCGACGCTGGCGCCGACAACCTCGTCCTGCGGGCGGCGCGATCTCTCGCGGCGCATTGCGGCGTCTCGGCGAACGCTGCGCTCCACCTGCAAAAGAACCTGCCGGTCGCCGCGGGGATCGGCGGCGGCTCGGCCGATGCCGCCGCGGCGCTGCGCCTGTGCGCCCGGCTGTGGCAGGCCGACATCGGCAGCACGGCGATGGCGCGGCTGGCGCTCGATCTCGGCGCGGACGTTCCCGCCTGCCTGGCGGGGACGACCGCCCGCATGACCGGGATAGGAGAGAAACTGGCGCCGCTCGATCCGGCGCCGCCGGCCGCCCCGGCGGTTCTCGTCAATCCGGGGACGGCGGTTTCGACCGGGCAGGTCTTCGAGGCGCTGGCCGGGCCCTTCGGGTCGCCGGCCGAAGATCGCGGCGGCGATCTTGCCGACAGGGCGGTCGCAAACCGCAACGATCTGGAAGCGCCGGCGATCGCGCTCGTGCCGGACATTGCGGATGTCCTGGCCGCTTTGCGCGCTGCGCCCGGCCTTCGCCTCGCGCGCATGTCGGGCAGCGGCGCCACCTGTTTCGGCCTGTTCGCCGGCGATGCCGAGGCAGCAGCGGCGGCCCGCGCAATCGCGGCGGCGCATCCCTCATGGTGGGTCGCCGCCTGTTCGATCGGTGGCCGGTTCGGGGATTGACCCGGATTTCTCGCCACGGTCACGGCCTGCGTCGCGTCCGGACGTTCGATCCGCCAGAAGCGGGCCGAAGCGCGTAGCGGGGCCTACGGGCGAGGCCCGCGACGCCGCGGGCGGGCGTCCGGACGCGACCCGGAGGGCGGCGCTGTCGGGCCGGCAGGGTGCGTCAAGCCGCTTGCCCGATGTCCCCGCATCGCGCGGCGCGGCTTTCCTGCCCTGCCGGCCCGACAGCGTCGCGCAGGTCATGACCGTGGCGAGAAATCCGGGTTAAAGAAACAGCACCAGCGCCGAGACGACGATCATCGCGCCGAGCGCCAGGCGCCGGAACAGGGCTTCGTCGACCCGGCCGAAGAAACGGGTGCCGGCCCAGGTGCCGAACACGAACACCGGCGCCAGCAACAGGATCAGCCAGAAGACCCGGGGCACGAAGGCGCCGGCGACCGCCATCGCGATCAGGGTGACGACCGGCGTGATCGAACTGGAAAGCGCGATCGTGCCGCGCTGGACATGGGCCGGCGCCGGGCCGGACATGACGTAGAGGAACATCGGCGGCCCGCCCATGCCGACCGCGCCGCTGATCAGCCCGCTCAGGCCGCCGGCGACGGAGGCCATGGCCGGCCCGCGCCGCCCGGTATGACGCCAGCCCGAGAGCAGGACCGCCGCGAACAGGATCGCCATGACGGCGACCGCCCGGCGCATCAGCGCCTCGTCAACCGTGAACAGGAGCCAGGCCCCGGCCGGTATGAGCAGGATGCAGGCGATGCTGAGCGCGGCCGTCTCCTTCAGGTCGGCGTCGCGCAGCGCCCGGCGGCCGAGCTGAAAGCCGGTCAGCAGCATCAGGCTCACGCCGACCGGCACCGCTTCCCGCGCGCCGACGAAGGCGCTCAGCACCGGCATGACGACGACGACCGCGCCGGCGCCGCCGGTAAAGCCGCGCAGGACGCCGCCGAGCAGCGTCGCCGCTACGATCGCGGCGAATCCGTAGAGCGGGACCTCGAGCAGGGTCGCGGTCACCGCCGTCCCGCCGCGTCGCAGGCCGGCAGGGCGGGCTCAGGCCCTGCCGGTAAAGGCCGCCTTGCGCTTCTCGACGAAGGCCGAGACGCCTTCTGCGAAATCCGGCTCGACGGCGCAGGCCGCGAAATTATCGGCCTCGAGCTGCAGCTGCCGTTCCAGCGGATTGTCGAGCGAGCGCTGCAGCAGCGCCTTCGTCCGCCCGTAGGCGACGGTCGGGCCGGCTGCCAGGCGGGCCGCCAGCTTCTCCGTCTCGGCCGCCAGGTCGGCTGCCGGCACCACCCAGTTGACCAGGCCGTAGTCCTTCGCCGTCGCGGCGCCGAACCGGTCGCCGAGCAGCGCCAGTTCGGTCGCTTTCTTGAGTCCGACCAGCCGCGGCAGGGCGTAGGTCGAGCCGCCGTCCGGGCTGGTCCCGATCAGGGTATAGGCGAGGGTGTAGTAGCTGTCGTCCGCCGCGATGGCGAGGTCGGCGGCGCTCATGAAGCTGAGCCCGAAGCCGGCGCAGGCGCCGCTGACCGATGCGACCACCGGCTTGGGCATGCGCCGGATTGCGATAATCAGGCTGTGGACCTCGTGGATGAAAGCCTCGATCGCCACAAGATTGTCCTGGCGCGGCCGGTCCAGCATGGCGTGGAAGGTCTTGAGGTCGCCGCCGGCCATGAAATGGTCGCCGCCCCGGATGACGACGCAGCGCACGTTCGGGTCGTGCTCCAGCGGGTTGATCGTCTCGACCAGGGCGCGGGTCATGTCCCGGTTCAGGGCGTTCAGCGCCTTCGGCCGGTTCATGGTCACAAGGGCGACCCCGCCTTCAGTTTCCAGTTCGACCAGTTTCTCGCTCATCGCTGCGCCTCCTCAGCCGGCATGTCGGGAAAAGAAATCGTTGCACGCCGCGCCGATCTCGGCCGGCGAATCCTCCTGGACGAAATGCAGCCCCTTCACCGTCACCTCTTCCTGGTTGGCCCAGCTGCGGCAGAAGTCGCGCGCCGGGCCGGTCAGGATGCTGCCCGGCCTGGCGTTGACGAACAGCTTCGGAATTGGGCTTTCCTTCATCGCCGCGCCGTAGGCCTCGACGACGGCGACGACCTCCGGCGGTTCGCCGTCGATCGGGATCTGCCGCGGCCAGGTCAGCATCGGCCGGCGCACCTCGCCGCCTTCGGCAAAGGGCTTGCGGTAGGCGGCCATTTCTTCGTCGGTCAGGTCCCGCGTCACCGCGTTGGGCAGCACGCCCTCGATGAACAGGTTGCGGTTCAGGATCAGGTCTTCGCCCTTGGGCGAGCGGAAGCCCTGGAAGATGCCGCGCGCCTGCTCCGGCCAGTCGGCCCAGCGGACCGGGCAGACCACTGTTTCCATATAGGCGATGCCGGCGACCCGCTCCGGATGGCGCGCCGCCCAGTGGAAGCCGAGCGCGCCGCCCCAGTCGTGAACGACGAAGCGCAGCCTGCCCGCCGGCAGCACGGCGTCGAGCCAGGCGTCGATGAACTTGCTGTGTTCGGCAAAGGTGTATTCCCCGGACGGGTTCCCGCCCGAGTTGCCCATGCCGATCAGGTCCGGCGCCAAGCAGCGGAAATTGCCGGCCAGTTCGGGGATCACGTTGCGCCACAGGTAGGAGGAGGTCGGGTTGCCGTGGAGCAGCACGACCGGCTCGCCCGACCCGGTATCGACGTAGCGCATCGTCGAGCCTAGGAGGTCGACGGATTTGCGGGGGTGGGGGTCGGCGGCGGAAAGGGAATCGGCCATTTCGGAAGTCCCGGTTCGTGGCAATGGAGGAACGGGGTGGCCCGTCGGGTCGGCCGCACTATAACCGTGGGCAACGGCTTGAGAACCGCCGGATCGGGAATTGCCGCCGATGCCGCAGCACATTTTCGCCGGCATACTTTCACCGGCATATTTTCGCCGGCGGGCCGGCAAGGCGGTTTACCCCGGTTCCGGGGAATGTCTATTGTTCGATGATAAGCGCCGGCGTGCCGCGAACCGGTCCGCGAAATGGAATCGGCTCCGCGGCCGGGCATAGGCTTCCCCGGCACGATCGAAGGAAAGCACGGGCCATGCCTGCAACCGAACCGACCGCGTCTCCCGTGGCCGTCACCCTGTACCGCTGGGCCGGCGCATGGGGGCCGTTCAAGGTGAAGATTCCGTGCGGCGAGTGTTCGCTGACCCTCGACGTGATCCAGGACACGATGGCCCATGAACTCGACGGCATTCCGGTCGCCGTCGACATTCACGACTGGCTGAGCGAATGGTGGCGTCCCCTGCCGAAAGGCGGCTGGCACGCGCCCATCGTCATCGTCGAGGGGCGGCTGGTCAGCCAGGGCCACGCGCTGAACCGCGGCGTCCTGACCGAAGCCGTGATCGACGCATGGGCCCGGCGCAGCGCGCCGGCCGGCAATCATCTTTTCGGCAAGGAAACCTGCCCGCACTGCGTCCGCGCCAAGTCCTATCTCGCCGAAGCGGGCATCGACTATGCCTATCACGACGTGGTGCGCGACCCCCGCGCGCTTTACGAAATGCTGGCGCGGGTCAAGCCGATCGTCGGGCCGAAAACCCCGATCACGGTGCCGCAGATCTGGCTGGACGGCGCCTATGTCGGCGGCGCCGACATGCTCGGCGAACTGCTCGACCGCGAGGTCGAGCCCAACCCCGACCGCGGCCGGTGCTCGCTGTCGCCGAAGGCCGCGTAGCACCGTTTCCGCGGAAGCTCCTCCTCGCGCGGGCGTGACGGCCGGACACCCGACCGGCGCGCGCGACCTCGCGCCGGTCATCGTCTGGTTCCGGCAGGACCTGCGCCTGTCGGACAATCCCGCGCTCCATGCCGCGGCGGCGGCCGGGCGGCCGGTGATCCCGCTCTACATTCTGGACCGGGAGAGCGCCGGTGCTTGGGCGCCGGGCGGCGCGTCGCGCTGGTGGCTGCACCACAGCCTTGAGGCGCTGTCGCGAAGCCTGGCGAGCCAGGGTCTTCGCCTCGTCCTGCGGCGCGGTGCGGCCGGTCCGGTCCTTGAACGATTGATCGCCGAAACCGGCGCACGCGGCGTCTACTGGAACCGCCTTTACGAACCGTGGGCGATCCGGCGGGACGATGCGATACGGGCGGCCTTGCAGGCGGCGGGCGTCGCGATCGAGAGCTTCAATGCTGCCCTGCTGTTCGAACCCTGGGAAATCGCAACCAAGGGCGGCGCGCCCTATCGCGTGTTCACGCCCTTCTGGCGCGCCTGCCTGGCGGCGGAACCGCCCGCGCCGCCCCTGCCCGTGCCGGCGTTCGCCGGGCCGGCGGCCGCCGCAACGGTTGAAAGCGAAACGCTGGATACCTGGGCGCTGCTGCCGGTTGCCCCGGACTGGGCCGGCGGCCTGCGCGCCGCCTGGCAGCCGGGCGAAGCGGCGGCGCAACGCCTGCTGCGCGGCTTTCTCGAAACCGGACTCGCCGGATACGAAGCGGAGCGCGACCGGCCGGACCTCGTCTCGACATCCCGCCTGTCGCCATATCTCCATTTCGGCGAGATCGGCCCGCGGCAGGTCTGGCACGCCATCTACGGCCTGTCCGCCGTCGGCGACGGCGAGGCCGACGCCGGCCCTCGAAAGTTCCTTGCCGAGCTCGGCTGGCGCGAATTCTCGTACCATCTGCTCCACCATTTTCCCGACCTGACCGAAGCGCCGCTGCAGCCGCGCTTCGCCGACTTTCCCTGGGAGGAAAATCCGGAAGCCCTGCGGGTGTGGCAGCAAGGAAAGACCGGCTATCCCTTCGTCGATGCCGGGATGCGGCAACTCTGGCAGACCGGCTGGATGCACAACCGGCTGCGCATGGTCACGGCGTCTTTCCTGGTCAAGCACCTGCTGATCCCGTGGCAGGACGGCGCGGCCTGGTTCTGGGACACGCTGGTCGACGCCGATCTTGCCAACAACAGCGGCGGCTGGCAGTGGGTGGCCGGCTGCGGCGCCGATGGCGCGCCCTATTTCCGCATCTTCAACCCGGTCGCCCAGGGCGAGAAGTTCGACCCGCAGGGCGAGTATGTCCGCCGCTACGTCCCGGAACTCGCCGGCCTGCCGGACCGGTGGATCCACCGGCCCTGGGAAGCGCCGCCGGAGGTGCTGCACGCGGCCGGCGTGCGCCTGGGCGAAAGCTATCCGCGCCCGGTCGTGGATCACGCTGCGGCCCGGCGCGCGGCGCTGGCGGCCTATGAGGCGGTGAAAGGCGGCTGATTCCGGTCTGCGACCGCTTCTTTCACCTTCTCGCCGGTTCACTACGATGTCATCCCGGATGGAGCGCAGCGACGATCCGGGAACCAGAGCCACGGGCGCATGAATCTACGCTCGGCACTGGACGCCGGATCAAGTCCGGCGTGGCATTCTGGTTAGTCGGGTACCGGGTCTTCGCAGCGGCTCGGCCTTGCCGCTCACGCCGGGCGGACGATGTAGCCGGAGCGCGGGAAATGGTTGTGGACAGAGCCGACCCGGTCGTCGGCGCGCCGGACGACGACTTCGTTGCGCCGCACGGCGACGACCTCGCCGACCACCGCTTCCGGCACCTTGTCCGCCGCCAGCACCGAGACCGTCTGCCCAAGGGCCGGCCCGGCATCGTCGGGCGCGCTCTCGCCCGGATCGGCCGGGTCGGCCGATCTGGCGATGTCCAGCGCCTCCTGCGCATCCAGTTCGGTCGGCGACCCCGTGCCGAAGGCCGCGATCCGGTCGAGCCAGCCGCGGATGTTGGAGAACGGCTCCAGCAGCGCGGCGTTCTTCCGGCCGGCCCGGTTCAGCATCCAGAAGGGATGGAATATGGAGAAATCGACCAGCCCGGCGGCGTCGCCGAGCAGGAAGGGCCGGCCGTCGCCCAGCCAGCCCTCGACCAGGTGGAGCGTGCGGTTCAGCTCCGCGACCAGCCGGGGCGCGGCGGCCATGATCTTCTCCGGCGGCGCCGGCTCCTGCCCGCGCATGGCGGCCCGGTCGGCGAAGAAGGCCGGCGGCATCCGGTCGGCGATATGGGCGAAGGCCGCGCCGGTTACGGTGCCGAACAGGGCGCCGTCGGCCCAGAAGGTGAGCGCGTGAGCCATCCCCTCGCCGCCGTTCGGATACAGGGTCGGCGCCGGATGCCGGCGCTCCAGTTCGGCGGCGATCAGCTGGGTGTCGTGATAGATGTCGGCCCCGGCCTGCAGCACCGGCGTGCGCCGGTAGCCGCCGGAAAGCGGCATCAGGTCCGGCTTCGGCATGATCATGGGAATCCCGACGGACCGCCAGGCCAGGCCCTTGAAGCCGAGGATCGCGCGGATCTTGTGGGCGAAGGGCGAGCCTTCGTAATGATGCAGAATCAGCTCGGCCATCGACGAAATTCCTTCTTGCGCCGCCCCGGCAAGCGGCCTAGCGGTTCTTGAATTTCGGCTCGCGCTTCTCGATGAAGGCGGCCATGCCCTCGGCCCGGTCGTCGGTCGCGAAGGCGGCGTGGAACATCCGGCGCTCGAACAGCACGCCCTCGCGCAGCGGCGTCTCGTAGGCGCGGTCGATCGCCTCGACGGTCATGTAGACCGCCGGGCGCGACTGCTTCGCGATGGCTTCCGCGGTCCGGACCGCTTCGTCCACCAGCTCGTCGAGCGGCACGATCCGGCTGACCAGCCCGGCCCGCTCGGCCTCCTCGGCGTCCATCATCCGGCCGGTCAGCGACATTTCCATCGCCTTGGACTTGCCGACGAATTTGGTCAGCCGCTGGGTGCCGCCGGCGCCGGGCAGGATACCGAGGTTGATCTCCGGCTGGCCGAAGCGCGCATTCTCCGCCGCCAGGATGAAATCGCACATCATCGCGACCTCGCAGCCGCCGCCCAGCGCATAGCCGGCGACCGCGGCGATCACCGGCTTGCGGATCGTCGTGACGACCTCCCAGCCGTTGGTGATGAAATCCTCCAGATAGACGTCCTGGAACGACTTTGCCTGCATTTCCTTGATGTCGGCGCCGGCCGCGAAGGCCTTCTCGTTGCCGGTCAGCACGATGGCGCCGATGGCGTCGTCGTCCTGCGCCTTGTTCAGCGCGTCGCCCAGCTCGGCGACCAGCGCCGAATTGAGCGCGTTCAAGGCTTTCGGCCGGTTGAGCCTGATCAGCCCGACCGGGCCGCGGGTTTCGTAGAGGATGTTCTCGTAGGCCATTCGTCTGCTCCGCTGCTCTCTCAGCGCGCGCGCCATCGGCTTTGCCTTGCGTCTTCGCCGCAATTTCGCTGGAGAGGCGCCGGTTCTAGCCTATCGCTGCCGGTGCGGACAGTAGAAAGTCGAGCGGTTGGACTGCACGATGCGGCGGATGCCGCCGGTCTTCCCGACGGCGCAGTCGCAGCCCGGACAGGCCTCGCCTTCCTTGCCGTAGACCGCCCACTGGTGCTGGAAATAGCCCAGCTCGCCCGACGGCTGGACATAGTCGCGCAGGCTGGAACCGCCGGCCGCGATGGCCTTGTTCAGCACATCCCTGATCGCCCCGGCGAGCGCCTCGGCCTGCCGCGCCGAGACATTGCGGGCGAGGCGCATCGGCGACAGGCCGGCGAAGAACAGCGCTTCGCAGACATAGATGTTGCCCAGTCCGGCGACCGTCTTCTGGTCGAGCAGCGCGGCCTTGAGCGGCGTGCGCCGGCCCTTGAGCTTCGCGGCAAGCGCCGGGCCGTTGAAGGCGTTGCCGAGCGGCTCCGGGCCGGCCCCGGCGAACAGGCGGTGCCGGTCGATGGTGTCGACCCGGTCGAGCGCGACCAGGCCGAAGCGGCGCGGGTCGTTGAGCCGGACCGTGTCGCCCCGGTCGGTCTTGAGCACGATATGGTCGTGGGGCAGCAACTCAGGGTCGCCCCGGTCGATGCAGAGCCGGCCGGACATGCCGAGATGGACGATCAGCAGCGCGCCGTCGTCGAGTTCCGCGAGGATGTATTTCGCCCGCCGCCGCACCGACCGGACCGTCCTGCCGGTGAGCCGTTCGGAGAAATCCGGCGGAATAGGGATACGCAAGTCCGGCCGCCGCGCCTCGGCCCGGACCAGCACCGCCCCCTCCAGCACCGGCCGCAACCCGCGCACGACGGTTTCTACTTCGGGCAGTTCGGGCATCAGGCCTGCGCCGGTTCAGCGATGCCGCGCGCTGGCGAGCGCGCGAAACTGTGAACGGCCGTGCGCGGCGCGGCCTGCTGTATCGCGCCCTGCAATCGCCATATCGATTCGAGAAACGGACTTCGAAACAGGGAAAGTGTCATGCGCTCCTCTTCAACACGATACGGCCGCGATCCGGCGCGCGGACTTGCGCCGCTCGGCCGCTTCGCAGGTATCGCACTGGCCGCCGGCCTGCTGGCGGCCTGCCAGGGCCCGGTGCTGGACAGCGGCGACCGGTTCACCAGGACCGCCTCCGCCGACGGTGCGACGGTTGCTGCGCCGGGTGCCGGCGACCGGTCCGGCAGGACCGTCTCCGCCGACCGTGCGAAGCGGGCGATTTACGGCGGCCTGGGCAACCAGCGGTAGCCGCGCCCTCCGGCACACCCGCCGCCGCCGGCCGCGCGGCCGCTCACCCATCGGCCGCTTCCCCGGCCGGCGCCGGCGGCAGCCGCCCCTCCTCGACCGCGTGGCAGGCGACGGCGCCGCCGCCGGCGCCGGACTGTGACGGGCGCAGGTCGGGGCGCTCGGTGCGGCAGCGCTCGTCGGCGTGGGGGCAGCGGGGGTGGAAAGCGCAGCCGCCCGGCGGATCGATCGGGCTGGGAACCTCGCCGGCCACCGCCTCGCGGTCGCGCTTGGTCATGCCGAGGTCGGGGATCGTCTCCAGCAGCAGCCGCGTATAGGGATGCTGCGGCGAGGCGAACAGCGCGGCAGCCTCGGCGACCTCGACGAAGCGGCCGAGATACATCACCGCGATCCGGTCCGACATGTGGTGCACGACCGCGAGGTCGTGGCTGATGAACAGGTAGGTCAGGCCGAGCTCGTCCTGCAGATCGCGCATCAGGTTGAGGATCTGGGCTTGGACCGACACGTCGAGCGCCGAGGTCGGCTCGTCGCACAGGATCAGGTCCGGCTTGCTGGCGAGCGCCCGGGCGATCGAGATGCGCTGGCGCTGGCCGCCGGAGAATTCGTGCGGGTATTTCTCGCCGTCGGCGCCGGCGAGGCCGACCTGTTCGAGCAGGCCGTCGACCTGCCGGCTCGTTTCCCGTGCGTCGCCGGCGATGCCGAAGGCCCTGATCGGTTCGGCGATAATGTCCCGCACCCGCCAGCGCGGGTTGAGCGAGGCCTGCGGGTCCTGGAAGATCATGGTGAGCCGCCGGCGGATCGCCCGCGTCCGGTCCCGCGCCGCGGTCACGTCATGGCCGTCGATGGCGACGCGGCCCCGGGTCGGCCGGTAGAGGCCGGCGATCAGCCGGGCGACGGTGGACTTGCCGCAGCCGGATTCGCCGACCACCGACAGGGTGACGCCCTTGCCGATGGCGAAGCTCACGCCGTCGACCGCCTTCAGGACTTTCGGTTTCCGGCCCATCGCCCGTTCGGCGACCGGCAGCGGCAGACGGAAATGGACGGCCAGGTCCTCGACCTGCAGGAGCGGCGTATCAGCCATCGGCGGCCGCTCCTCCGGCAGCCGCGGCGGTATCGGACCAGCGCGGCGAATATTGCCAGCAGGCGGCGCTCGTCGCCTTGCCGTCCATCATGACGGGCCGCTCGGCGCGGCACAGGTCGCGCACTTCCGGGCAGCGCGGCGCGAAGGCGCAGCCCGCCGGCACCGCGCCGACCCGCGGCATGGACCCGCGGATCTGGGGCAGCCGGCCGATGCGCGCGCCGATCGTCGGGATCGAGCCCATCAGGCCGTGGGAATAGGGGTGCGAGGCGTTGCGCACGACCTCGGCGACCGTGCCGTCCTCGATCACCCGGCCGGCATACATGACCGCGACCCGGTCCGCGGTCTCGGCGATCACGCCCATGTCGTGGGTAATCAGCATGACGGCGGTGCCGTGCTCCCGGCACAGCCGCTTGAGCACGCCGATGATCTGGGCCTGGATCGAGACGTCGAGCGCCGTCGTCGGCTCGTCGGCGATGATGAGGCGCGGGTTGGCGCACAGCGCGAGCGCAATCACGACCCGCTGGCGCATGCCGCCGCTGAACTCATGCGGATAGGCGCCCAGGCGCGAGGCCGCCGCCGGAATGCCGACCTCGTCGAGCAGTTCGACCGCGCGCTTCTCCGCCGCGTCCGCGCCCAGGTCCATATGGGTGCGGATGGTCTCGGTGAGCTGGAAGCCGATGGTGTAGAGCGGGTTCAGGCTGGTCAGCGGGTCCTGGAAGATCACGCCGATCCGGGCGCCGCGGATCCGGCGCAGTTCGTCGCCGGAGAGGCCGTCGATGCGCGCGCCGTCGAACCAGACCTCGCCGCCGTCGATCCGCGCCGGCGGTTCGAGCAGCCCGATCACGGCAAGCCCGGTGATCGACTTGCCGGCCCCGGACTCGCCGACCACGCCGAGGACCTCGCCTTCCTTCACATGCAGGTCGACGCCGTTGAGGATCGCCAGAGGGCCGCGCCGGGTCGGCAGGCCGACCTTGAGGTCGCGCACATCCAGCAGGGCCCTGGCCGCGCCGCCGTTCATCAGCGCAGCTTCGGGTTGAGGGCGTCGCGCAGCCAGTCGCCCAGCAGGTTGACGGCGAGCACGAGCAGCACCAGCGCCAGCGCCGGGAACAGGGTGATCCACCACTGGCCGGAGAACAGGAACTCCTGCCCCACCCGGATCAGCGTGCCGAGCGAGGGCTGGGTCGGCGGGATGCCGACGCCGAGGAAGGAGAGCGTCGCCTCGGTGATGACGGCGAGCGCCAGGTCGATGGTGCCGATCACCAGCACCGGCCCCATCGTGTTGGGCAGAACATGGCGCAGCATGATGCGCCAGGAGGGAATGCCGATGACCCGCGCCGCCGCGACATAGTCCTTCGACTTCTCGACCAGCGTCGCCGAACGGACGACCCGCGCATATTGCGGCCAGGCCGAGATGCCGATGGCGAAGATCAGGACGTAGATCGCAAAGGTCGCGTCGGTCTTGATGTCGGTGCCGGCGAAGATCGCCCGGGCGACTCCGTCGACCATGAGCGCGACCAGGATCGAGGGCAGGGTGAGCTGCACGTCGGCGGCGCGCATGACGACGGATTCGTACCAGCCGCCGAAATAGCCCGATGTCACCCCGAGGCCGACGCCGAGCACGACCGAGAAGATGACGGCGCTGAAGCCGACGATGAGCGACAGGCGGCTGCCGTAGAGGATAGTCGAGAAGATGTCCCGGCCCTGGTTGTCGGTGCCGAGGACGTAGCTCCAGTCGCCGCCCTCGATCCAGGCCGGCGGCTTCTCCGCGTCGCCCAGGCTCAGCGTCGACGGATCGAACGGTGTGTGCGGCGCGAGCCAGTCGGCGAAGGCGGCGCCGAAGAAATAGAGCAGGGTCACGATCGCCGCGGTTACGACGACCGGATTGCGCCGGAAGCTGTAGGCGAGGTCGCTGTCCGCGCCGCGATAGAGCGCGCCGAGCAGGCGGCCAGCGGTGCCGGGGGCGGTTCCGGATGTGGCCCCGGTTGCCGGGCGGGCCGTCATGCCGTGCCCTTGCCGCGCTGGGCCGAGACGCGCAGCCGCGGATCGACGGCGGCGTAGAGCAGGTCGACGATCAGGTTGATCGCGACGAAGGCGATGGCGGCGAGCAGCAGGTAGGCGCCCATGATCGGCACGTCGGCGAATTCGACGCCCTGGATGAACAAGAGGCCCATGCCCGGCCACTGGAAGACGGTCTCGGTGATGATCGAGAAGGCGATCAGCGTGCCGATCTGCAGGCCGGCGATGGTGATGACCGGCACCATCGTGTTCTTCAGCGCATGGCCGAAATTGATCGCCCGGCGCGACAGGCCGCGGGCGCGCGCGAACTTGATATAGTCGGTGCGCAGCACTTCGAGCATCTCGGCGCGCACCAGGCGCAGGATGATGGTGAGCTGGAACAGGCCGAGCGTGATCGCCGGCAGGATGATGGCGAGCCAGCCCGAGCCGGTGAGCAGGCCGCTGTCCCAGTCGCCGATGCGCACCGTGTCGCCGCGGCCGAAGGAGGGCAGCCATTCGAGGCCGACCGAGAAGATGTAGATGAGCAGGATGCCGATCACGAAGGTCGGCAGCGACACCCCGACCAGCGAGACCGTGAGCACGAAGCGGCTGAGCCAGCTGTCGCGCCTGAGGCCGGTAAAGACGCCGAGCCCGATGCCGGCCGCCAGCGCGATGACCGCCGAGACGAACACCAGCTCCAGCGTCGCCGGCATGCGCTCCAGGATCAGGTCGGAGACCTTGCGCTGGAACTGGTAGGAAATGCCGAACTCGCCCTCGGCCGCGTTGGCGACGAAGCGCAGGAACTGGACGAGCACCGAATCGTTCAGGCCGAGCCGTTCGCGCAGTTCCTCGCGGTCTTCGAGCGTCGCTTCCTGCCCGACCATGTTGTTGATCGGGTCGCCGACGTAATTGAAGATCACGAAGGACAGCAGCGCGACCACCAGCAGGACGCCGACGGCCTGGAACACGCGGTTGACGAGATAGCTGAACATGTCCCGGTAACGCACCCCGATACGGCGGGCCCGATGCCCACCGCCGCGCCGGTCACGTTAACGCTATTTCTTTTGCTTTGCCCACCTCAAAGCGGACGATGCCGCGCCGGATGGGGGTCACGTTGCCGCTATTTCTTCAGCTTTGCCCACCGGAAATATGCGGCGTCATCGGCCCGCATGGGCAGATCGAGCTTCTTCGACATGCCCCACACGATCACCTGATGATGCAGCGGCAGATAAACGATGTCGTCCCTCACGATTTTCCAGGCCTCGGCAATGATCGCGTTGCGCTTCTTCAGGTCGGAAGTCACCGGCATGGCGTCGGTCAGTTCGTCGATCCGGGCATTGCTGTAGCCCGTGCGGTTCCAGGCGCCCCTGGAGTGGAACAGATAGCTGAAGACGAAATGGCTATCGAGCGTCACGACACCCCATCCCAGCATGTAGAAATCCGATTGCTTGCGCGCCACAGTGACGAAATGCTTGGATTTGGGCTGCGCATCGAGTGTCGCCCTGATACCGATCCTGGCCAGCATGGGGACCACGGCGATGCAGATTTTCTCGTCGTTGTTGTAGCGGTTGTTCGGGCAGTCCAGGCGGACCGAAAAGCCGTTTGGATAGCCCGCTTCCGCCAGCAGTTGCTTCGCCCTTGCCGGATCGTGGGCCAAGCGCCGATCCAGCGCCGGAGTGTAGCCGGTGACGCCGGGAGCCGTAATCATGCCGGCAGGCACAGAATAGCCTTTCATCACGACGCGCCGGATCGCCTCGATGTCGATCACCCGGTACATCGCTTCACGCACCCGCTTGTCGGCGAACGGGTTCTTGCCCTTGACGTCGGCGGTGCGCAACTCTTTCGAACTGCCGTCGATGCCGAAGAAGATCGTCCGGATCTGGGCCTTTTGGACCAGCTTCAGATTCGGATTCCGCTTGATTCGATTGAGATCCTGAAACGGCGGATCGAGCACAAAATCGACCTGGCCCGAGAGCAGCGCGGCAACGCGGGTCGCGGCGTTCTTGATCGGCGTGTAGACGATCTCGTCGACGTTGCCGCCCGCGTCCTTCCAGCCCCACCAGTTCGGGTTGCGGACCAGGATGGTGCGGACGCCCGGCTCGCGCAGCTTCAGCATGTAGGGGCCGGTGCCGTTGGCGTGGCGCGCTGCGTAGCTCTCTTCCTGCTTGCGGAAGTCCTGGGGCTTTTCCACCTTGTGTTTCTTCGCCCATGCCCTGGACATGATGCCGATCGCGGTCAGCTGGTTCGGCAGGATCGGATTCGGTCCCTTGGTGATCAGATCGACCGTGTGGTCGTCGACCTTCCGCATTTCCACGATGCTGGAAATGTAGGCTTTCATGTCGGAACTCTTCTGCTTCGCCCGCTCCAGGGAGAAGATCGCATCGTCTGCGGTAAACGGTGTCCCGTCATGGAATTTTACGCCTTTGCGCAGTTTCAGCCGCCAGACATTCGACTGGCCCGGCAGCGTGCCCCACTTGGTGGCAAGTCCGGCGATCAGCTTCATGTCCGGGTCGCGGTCGATCAGCGCGTCGTGCACCTGCAGCGCCGCTGCGATCGTCGGCGACTCGTTGGCGGAATGCGGATCTGCCGTGATCGCGTCGCCCTGGCTCGCCCATCTCAGAACGTTCTTTGCAGACGCCTCCCAGGCGCCGAAGCAGACCGCCATGGCGACGGTTGTCGGTACGAGCCAAGCCTTCATCTTCTCGACTTTCCTGATCTTTGAGGGGGCGCACACGGAGCAGCGGGCCTTCGTACCCTTACGATACCCGGCCGGGAGGCGCCGTCTGTCATCCGCTTGTATGACAGACGGCGCCTCCCGGTTTCGGTCGTCGCACCGTCGCCGGCGGTCGCCGGGCGATGGACGAGCCTCGCCCGGACACGTTCGTCGACAAGCGGGGAAGATGTATTGCCGCCCGTGACCGGGGTGAGAAATCCGGGCTAGAATCGTCTGCCGAATGAGATACCGGTCGAGGAACTCATTGAAATACCGATCCCTCAGCCATCGTCCGTTATCGGTATGGGCGACAAATTCGCCGTAAAGGCGTTGAGCTACCGGGACGCGATCGCGCTTGTCGCTTCGGTCGACAACGAGGCGTTTTGCGCGAATCTGTTGCGTTTCGTCTCGCGGGCCGCCCGGATCGACAATTTCGGCGCTTACTATGTGTCGGAGCTTGGCAAGGTGACGCCGGTTCTTTCGCTCTGGTTCGGAAAGATGAGCGACTATCAGTTCCGTCGAAATGCGGCCGAACTCATGTCCCACGAAGCGATCAGGAATGAAATATTGAACAGCATCAGGGCGGCGCCGGTCGGGGGCGCCCTGATGGAACGCTGGCACCCGCCGCAAGGCGATCCGAGGGTTGCCATCTACGAGCGGGTGGCAGTGCTGGAAAAAGTGACGATTTCCACCCGCATGGGACGGGGCGGTTTTCAGACCTTCTACGGCCGCAGTCTCGCCTGCGGATGGCTGTCCGCCGATGAAATGGTGCGCCTGGAATCCGTCCTGCCTCTGGCCCACGAACTGACAGGATTGAGGCACCGGCTTGTCGGTTCGGAAGCTTTTCGGTTTACGCCGAGCATCACGGCATCGAGCTTGCGGGAACGCAACGTGACGGCGTTTGCATCCCTGTCGGAGCGCGAGGCGGAGGTCTGCGACTGCATCGTCAAGGGATTGACGGTCGGCGGCACCGCGATGATGCTCGGCATCGCGGAAAGCTCGACGCGCACGCTGCGGCAGCGCGCCTACCGGAAGCTCAATGTAACCTCAGCGACCGAACTCATGGCGATGATGTTGCACGACCACGGCGCCGGAGGAGAATGAAAGGATCGCCGGCCCCCGGTCCCGCGTGGCGCGGAGCCGGAAGCCGGCGGACGGAACGCCGGAAGTGCGCCCCCTGTCAGGCACTGCTTCAGGCGCTACTTGCTCATCTTCGCCCAGCGGAAGTGCGGGGAATCGTCGGCCCGGATCGGCAGGTCGAGCTTCTTCGACATGCCCCACACGATCACCTGGTGGTGCAGCGGCAGATAGGCGTTGGCGCCTTTCACATGCTTCCAGGCCTCGGCGATCATCGCGTCGCGCTTCTTGAGATCGACCGTGACCGGCATGGCGTCGGTCAGTTCGTCGACCCGCGCATTGCCGTAGCCCGTTGCGTTCCACGGCCCCTTCGAATGGTAGAGGTAGGTGAACACATAGTGGCTATCCAGCGTCGGCACGCCCCAGCCCAGCATGTAGAAGTCGGTCACCCGCTTCTGGATCTTGGGGAAGTGCTTGGACTTCGGAATCGCGTCGAGATTGACCTTGATGCCGACCTTGCCGAGCATGCCGACGACCGCGATGCAGATCTTCTCGTCGTTGTTGTAGCGGTTGTTCGGGCAGTCCAGCCGGACCGTGAAGCCGTTCGGATAGCCCGCTTCGGCGAGCAGGGCCTTGGCCTTGGCCGGATCGTAGGACAGGCGCCCGTTCAGGGCTTGCGTGTAGCCGTGGACGCCTGGCGAGGTGATGATCCCCGCCGGCACGGCGAGGCCGCGCATCACGACCTTGCGGATCGCCGCGATGTCGATCGCCCGGTACATCGCCTCGCGCACCTTGGCGTCGGCGAACGGGTTCTTGCCCTTGACGTCGGAGGTGCGCAGCTCCGTCACGCCGGTGTCGAGGCCGAGGAAGATGGTCCGGATCTGCGGCGTCTGCACGACCTTCAGCTTGGCGCTGCGGCCGATGCGGTTGAGATCCTGGAACGGCGGATCGAGCACGAAATCGACCTGGCCCGAAAGCAGCGCGGCGACCCGGGTCGCGGCGTTCTTGATCGGCGTGTAGACGATCTCGTCGACGTTGCCGCCGGAGTCCTTCCAGCCCCACCAGGCCGGGTTGCGCACCAGGATGGTGCGGACGCCCGGCTCGCGCAGCTTCAGCATGTAGGGGCCGGTGCCGTTGGCGTGGCGCGCGGCGTAGCTCTCTTCGTTGTTCTTGAAGTCGAGGGGCTTCTCGACCTTGTGCTTCTTCGCCCAGGCGGCGGACATGATGCCGATCTGGGTCAGCTGGTTGGGCAGGATCGGGTTCGGCCCCTTGGTGATCAGCTGCACCGTGTGGCTGTCGACCTTCTTCGCCTCGACCACGCTCTTCACATAGTTCTTGAAGTCAGAAGTCGGCAGCTTGATGCGCTGCATGGTGAAGACGACATCGTCGGCGCTGAAGGCCGAGCCGTCGTGGAATTTGACGCCCTTGCGCAGCTTGAACTCCCACACATTCGGTTTGCCCGCGACCGTGGTCCAGCTCGTGGCCAGCGCGGGGATCAGCTTCATGGACGGATCGCGGAAGACCAGCCCTTCGTAGATCTGCAGGGTCGCCGAGTTGGTCGGGCCCTCGTTCTGCGAATGGGGGTCGGCGGTGAGCGCGTCGCCCTGGCTGGCCCATTTCAGGACATTCTTGGCCGACGCCGGCATGGCGGCGACCGCAAGGGCGGCGGCAACCGCCGCCACTGTCATCAGTCGTTTCATCGTCACCCCTCCAGGGTTTCCGTGATGTTGACGGTTCGGTTTCGCTTTTCGGCACGGCGCCGGCCGGAAAGGCCGGCAACCGCGCCGTGTGCAGGGCGGCAGTCTTAGTCGAACCTGCGGCGCGGGTCACGATGGAATCGGCGCGCAGGCGCGGTGCTCAACCGCTTGTTACCGGGCCGTTTGGGCAAAGGTGCGGAGATCGGCCGGTAGCAGGTCCGGGGCGCCGGCCGGGCCGGACGCCGGGAAACGGCCGGATTTTGAATAAATGTTCAAAATCAATTTGCCCAAGTCTTTGAAATTGCTTGGTTTTTTGAATTAGACAGACCGGTCTTTCTTGCGTGTTTTTTTGCACCCGGCGACCCTAACCCCTTGGAATCGTTGGAAAGACGTCTTTCGGAAATGCGCAAAATCAATCCTGATAGGAATTTTTCCAGTCGCCCGGCCGAGCGGCACCGCCGGTCGACACCGGGAGCGGCACCGCGGGGCAGGATCGGGGGCAGCATGGCCCGGCGGAATCGGAGGGTGGAACCGGATGGGGGTCCGGCCGTCAAGCCCAATGGCGCACAGGGCGGCGCACAGGATGGCCGACCGGCGGCGGCGGGCCGGAAAGCGGGAAGGGTCCCGCCTGTTTCTTCGTTCGCTTTTTTTTGGGGCGTCGACCGGCCGCGGCAGGCGCACTTCGGGCGTTGACGGGGCCGATATAGGGCGCGGGATCCACCATGTCAAGGCAAATTATCGTAAAAAAGGAAATAATTTTGAAAGAGCGCTGCCGCCCCAATCCCCATTGCCACCCCGGACGGAGCGCAGCGGAGATCCGGGGACCAGAGCCACGGGCAAAGGCCTTTCAAGTCGGCCCTGGGCCCCGGATCAGGTCCGGGGCGGCAAATTGGGTTGGGAATTCGGCGGGTCGGACCGGGGAGCGGAGACGTTTGATTCTTCCTATCCCTCCCCCTCTTCAGAGGGGGAGGTCAGGTGGGGGTGCCGTAGCGTC